>NZ_CP071463.1:2400000-3000000 GCF_017352095.1 Natrinema longum | reverse complement strand
AGCGACGCCGCCTCGTGGCGATCCATCGTGAACGTGCCCCCGATCGGCGGGAGGAAGAGATCGACGTCCATGCGCTCGTGGAACGGGAGGGCGTCGGTATCGCCGGGCCAGAACGCGGTGATACCGTCGATAGTGACACCGAATCCACAGCCCTCTCCGTCGAAATGATAGGGAGTATCGTCCTCGTCCGTGTGGGGGCCGTCGGGATCGTTGTACGCCGGCGTCGTAACGAGATCGAGCGGCCCGAGAACGAACGATTCGTCCGCACGGACGCGTTCGACGTCGAACGGCAGGTCTTCCGGCTCCTCGTCGGCGTGATCGATCTCGGTCGCGTCGACCGATTCGTGGACGACGACCAGCGCGTCCTCGTGTGCGACCCGTCGAATCGACGCGGGGTCGTAGTGATGGCCGTGACTGACGAGAACGAGGTCACCGTCGCGGGCCTCGAAGCCGTCCAGAACGCCGTACCGTTCCGGACCCGGATCGGTATAGACGACCGCGCCGGTCTGTCCCTCGAGTCGAACGGTTCCGAGGCCGAACCAGTCGACGGTCACTGCATCGAATCGAACAGTCATGGCTGGCCTATTCCTCGAGCGGGCCGAAAAGTGTTGACGCTCGGTCGCCTGGGACGCGAGTCCGGCTCAGGGGATCCGGACCGAGTGCTCGAGCGTGCCCACGCCCTCGATTTCGATCTCGACTTCGTCACCGTCGGAGAGGGGGCCGACACCCTCGGGCGTGCCAGTCGCGATCACGTCACCGGGCTCGAGAGTGAGGTAGGTGGTGATCTCGGCGATGAGTTCCGGAACCGAGAACACGAGTTGGTCCCGGGAGCCGTCCTGTCTCGTCTCGCCGTTGACGCGGGTCCGGACCGCGGCATCGGCGGGGACTTCCTCGGGCGTCGCGAGCACGGGACCCATCGGCGCAGCGCCATCGAAGGCCTTCCCGCGCACCCAGTTTTGTTCCTGACGCTGGTCGTCGCGGTTCGAGAGGTCGTTGACGCAGGTAAAGCCCTCGACGACGTCCATCGCGTCCCCTTCGGAGACGTGGCGACACTGCTCGCCGATAACGACACCGAGTTCGGCCTCGTGGTCGATTCGTTCTTTGCCTGCCGGGAGAGTTACGGTATCGCCGTGGGCCGCGAGCGCGTTCGGTGGCTTCAAGAAGAGCAGCGGTCGGTCGGGGACGTCGGAGTTCAGTTCCGCAGCGTGGTCGGCGTAATTGCGGCCAATACAGACGATTTTCGAGGGGTCGGCTGGCGGAAGCACGTCGATGTCATCGTCGAGCGCGTAGCTCTCGTTTCCGAAGTGGACGTGCCCGTTCTCGTACTCGCCGCGGCGGACTGCACCGGCCGGATCGCGAAAGCGGACGTATTTCATCGTCGATGGATAGTCACAGGGGAGTAAAAAGGGTTGAGAAGACGGCGTGTACGGGGATCGGCGACTCGAACCCGACAATTAACCCGTCACACGTCCTACGGTCGGGCGATGGCCGAGCACGACGATTCCGCATCCGAGGACGACCCAGCGGCGATCCGCTCGATCGCGCTGTCGCCGGACGACGCCGTCGACGCGTTCATCTACAGCCGGGAAAACCCCGGAGAGGCCGTGCTTCGAGTTACCCCGCCGTTCCACGGTCGAATGCGGGCCCGCCTTCACGTCTACCACGTCGACGACACCGAACTGACCGGTGCGGTCCACCTCTCGCCGTCGGCGATCATCGCGACCGACCTCATCGACGCGTACCCCGACCTCGAGTCGACCCTCGACGCCGAGAACTCGACCGAGGCCGATCGGATCCGCGAGCGCCACGCCGACGCCGTCGACGACTGGCGAGCGCGCGCTCGTGACGGGATCGTCGACTCGGTCGCGCTCGAGACCGACGACGGGACACATCGGGTCGAACTCAAACCGCTCGGTTAGGCCGGTGTCGACCGAACGGACTCCCGATCACCGAGCCCCATCGGCCACGTTCGGTCGAACCGGACGCGTTCCCGCACTTTCACTTTCACTCCGGGCGGATCGGTTTGACGTACTGTCAGTCCAACTGAGACGTATGCCTCTGATCGTCGAAGCCGCCGACGAACGGACCGATCGCAACGAACGCGAGCGTTCCGACGCTCGATCGACCGTCGAACCGACGGCGACGGACCACGGCCAGCGCCGACGGATCGACGTCACCGACCTGGACGCGGCGGGACTCGACGAGTTCGTCCGCACGAACGTCGAAACCGACGCCGTCTCGCTCGAGCACCGCGGCGGCCGAACGTATCTGCTGATCGCGGACTGAACGTCGGGCGATGAGCGTCCCCTCCGAACCCCGTCCGTCGCTCGTGGGACACTCGAATCCGGGCTGTCACCGAAACGATTTCCGACGGGCCGTATCGTTCACCACCGTCACCACAATACAGGTCCGCTGCAGTCGACCCAGGGCAGTGTGCTCACGTTTCGAAAGCGAGATGCTCAACGGCCGCGAGCGATCCGCCACAGAAAATAGAGGACGAACACGACAGCTCCACACCGAGTGTATCGATGAGAAACCCACCGGCGGGGACAGGAGGAAACGACGCTTGGAAAAGTGGGATGCTCCGACAGGGATTCGAACCCTGGTCATTGCCGTGAGAGGGCAATATGATTGGCCGGACTACACCATCGGAGCGCGGTGCTTCGCACTCAATCGTAGCAGCGTACGATGTTTAAGCATTCCGTTTCGTCCCGGGAGTGGTGTCCCTTCCCACGTGAGAATCAGTCACCGACGCGTGGCTATCGGGATCGTCACTCGTCGAACGGCGACTTCGTCGCTTCGGGTTCGAACCCCTCGAGACTGATGATGTTTTCGCGGCCGACGCGGAGTTTGCTGATGGTTCCGTCGTCTTCCATCTCCGAGAGCAACATGCTGACCTTGGATTTCGACCAGCCGGTCGCGTCGACGATGTTGACCTGCTTCATGCGGCCGCCGTTCTCCTGGATGAGAGCGACGACGCGATCCTCGTCGGACATGAGTTCCTCGTCGGCGACGGCGGTCGCCCCATCGCTCGAGTCGGCCGTCTCCGCGACGGTTCCGGGTTCGCCGTCGCTATCGGCTCCAGCTGCCGGTTGTGCCGACGGAGCTGCGGAATCAGTCACTCCGCGTACAGCAGTATCGTCAGCGCCGGGACCGTACCGCCGGTACCAGATCACGGCTGCGATACCGAGTCCGGTTAGCAGGGCGGCCCCGGCAAGATACCGAGTCGTATCGGCGGTGTCCGTCGGTCCAACCCCTCCGGTATCACCGCTTCCGACTGCAGCACTGTCGGGACGCTCGAGAACCGCACGTGGCCGGCCGTCGACGAACTCCTGTTGGCCGTTCCACTGGACCGAATCCGCGTCCTCGAGCGAGGAGCCGGCGTACTCTCCCTCGGGTTCGATCGTACGGAACGTGAGATCGCCACCTGCCTCGAAGACGATCGCCTGATCGGCGGCCAGATAGATGTCCTGAAAGACGTCACCCGCGACGATAGTCTCGTCGGTAACGTTGGCGAAGCCGTCCCACAGGAACGACATTTCGACTACCCCTCGCTCGTTTGGCCACCCGTCGATCCGCGCCGACCGGTCGAAGTCCGTCGCTTCCATCTCACGGCCGGTCTCCTGCGATCCAGCCTCGACCAGTAACCGGGACTGATTGATGAATCGGTCGTACAGGCCGGTTTCGTTCGCTTCGAACTCCTCTTTGAACGCTCTGAAGTTCGCTTTCGCCTCCGTTTCGTTGTCCTCGTTCGCGAACTGCCGTTCGTATCGGAACGTCCACGTCGCGCTTCCGTTTTCGTGAATCGTAATCTCGAAGGTCCGATTGTCGAACCGCTGTGTCTCCTGTGAGACGAACGGGCTGGTACCCGCAGCGTCGGTCACCTGTTCGGCCCGGGGCTCGACGGCAGCGGGCTCCGGTGCTGACGGATCGGCCGGCCCGTCCGTCGCGAGAACGATCGGCCCGCTGACACTCGCGACCGACACGAGGAAGACGAGAGCGACGATTCCGACAGGGGCCGACCGATTCATTCGTCTACCACTACGTGCCGGAGCTAAAAATGGTTGTGAATACACGAGTCGACGGGACCGGATACCCTTCCGTGTCGACACGTACAAATCGATCGACGGCGTATCGATTCTCGTGATAAGCAATCTCGCACAGGGCGTGCAGGCGTTCACGAGCAACGTCTTCCTCGTCTCCGGCGATCGGCCGGTCCTCGTCGATACGGGAGCGAACTTCGACGTCGTCGATGCCGTCCGCTCCCGCGTCGACGACCTCGACGCCGTGATCCTCACGCACACACACCGCGACCACGTGGGCAATCTCGCGGCGGTCACGGACGCCTTCGACGTCGACGCGTGGGGGTACGATACGTCGATCGACGGCGTCGATCACGCTATCGCGGACGAGGAACGGGTCCAGCTGGGCGACCACGAGTACGTTGCGCTCCACACGCCCGGCCACAAGAACGATCACCTCTGCTTCCACTCCGAGGCGGCCAGCGTACTGTTCGCGGGCGATCTCGTCTTCCAGAACGGGAGCTTCGGGCGAACCGACCTCGAGGAAGGCGACCGCGAGGCACTGATCGAAAGCATCGACCGCGTGCTCGAGTGGATCGATCCGGGGCTCGAGGAGATGCATACCGGACACGGACCGAGCGTGACGACCGACCCCTACGACCACGTCGAACTCTCGGCGCGGATGGCCCGGCAGGCGTGATCTCGTTCGGGTTCCAATCGCGCCGGACGAGGCGAGGCTACACCCCTCCGGCGGCGTCGAGAACCGCCTCGTAGGCGTCCGCGTACGCACGGGCGATCCGAGCGGGGTCGTCCCGTTCGGGACCGGAAAGCGCCGGAAGTGATACCCGCTCGAGCGGGTCGAGATACTCGATGACGTCGGGGACGCGTTTTTCGATGGCCCCGTCTCTGGGGCTCGAGCTGGCGACCTCGCATGCGCGGCAGTAGCGATCGCCCCGATAGATCCGTACGCGTCCCGGCTCGACGGCCGCGACGGCGGCGATCGACGCCGGATCCAGGGTCTCGAGTGGCTGTGCGATGTCGCTGTAGGATTCGACGACGGCGATGTCGGTCGCCTCGATCTCCGCGGCAACTCCCTCGAACGCGGGAACGTACCGCGCTCTCGCGAGGTCGTTGAACTCGTCGACGGTCTCGACGGGGACGGCCTCGGCGAGTGAAAGCGCGTCGGCGACCGCGTCCGGGACCGTGGCGGTCGCGTTGCGAACGAACAGCGGGTCGTCGGCGTCACGACCGACACGGTCGACGACGAACTCCCTGTCCGCCCGGCCGAGCAGGCCGGTCCCACCGCCGGGTGCCGGCTGCCACAGCCGGTGGACGGGATTGAGGCGCTCGGGCGGACGCTCGCGACCGTCGGCAGCCGAGAGACGCGCCGCATCCTTTCCGTAGAGCCGTCCGTCGGCGAGCGCGCGTCGACAATCGTCGTGGTCGAACCAGAAGTCGTTCCCGGCGCGGGGTTTGTAGCCGACCGCGCCGGTTCGCTCGAGCAGACCGGCCGAGAACGTGGTCTTGCCGGCGTCGACGCGATCCGCCCCGACCACCAGGAAGATCATTCTTTCAGACCGTAGTAGCCGGGTTCGTCCTCGTCTCGTGGTTCGGCGACCACGAGGTCGTCGGCGTTGGTCATGATCCACGGGATCGCCCAGTCGAGCAGGATGTCCTCGGTCTCGCGGTCGATATCCGCGTCGGGTTCGACCCCCTGTAGCATGCGGGCGATCTCGTAGACGGTATACATCTGGTCGTCCTCGAACAGTTCCGCCGGCGTGTAGAAATCACACGGCGGAAGGGTCTCGAACTCGGATTTCGGGACGGGCATACGCTCACGTATCAGCGGCCGACGCGTAAATGGTTCGTTCGCGTTCGCCTGCAGGACGGACCGAGCGATCCGTGGCGGAAACGGCCAGTGAATTTTACAGCGTTGCTACTCGAGTAGGGGTAATGGCTTTCGGGACGGGTATCGCACCCATTCAACTGGTTTACCTGATCGTCGTCTTCAACAGCGTTGCCCTCGCTGGGGTCCTCTGGCGACATCGCGACCGACCCGGTGCGGTGCCGTTGCTCGTGAACGTCCTGTCGACCGGACTGTGGGCCGGGTCGTTGCTCGCTCGAACCGTCGTCGACCGTGGCCTCGTGGCTCGCGTGTTTCTAGTGATCGTGTTTCTCAGTATCGGGCTGTATTTGCTGACGCTACTCGTGTTCACGCTCGAGTATACCGGTCGGGAGCGCTTTATCAGACCGTCGATAGTCGCTGCGCTCTCGATCGAGCCGATTCTGGTGATCATCTTCGTCGCCGTCAATCCCGATGGGCTCTTTTTCACCGTCGTCGATGGCACCGTCGAGTGGGGAATCGGGTTCTGGATCCACACGGCCTACGCCTACACGATTCTGGCCGTCGTCACGATGTTGATCTTCGGACTGCTCTATCGGTCCCAGGCAGTCTACCGGGGACAGATCGCCGTCATGCTCGTCGGAACGATCGCGGCCTGGACCGCCAACAGTGTGTACGTCTTCGATCTGGTCGACGTGGAAGTCTCCCCGGTTGGCTTCCTCGTAACCGGGATTCTGTACGCGATCGGAATCGTTCACTACCGACTGACCGATCTCGTCCCGATCGCTCGAGATCGCGTCCTCGATAACGTCTCCGACGGGATCTTCGTCGTCGACGAACAGGATCGGTTGATCGACCTGAACCCCGCTGGACGGGCCCTCCTCGAGGACATCGATTCCGCACCGATCGGCAAGCGTCTCGAGTCACTGCTGGCCGACTACCCCGAGTTACGGGACGAGTATCGAGCGCTGACCGCGACTCGGACCGACGGAGACAGCGAGGTCGCGGTCGCTGGCGGCCACTATCACCTCCGGACGACACCGCTCGAGGACGGCCGTGATCGCCACATCGGCTGGTTGTGTCTCATCCGCGATATCACCGACCGAAAGCGCCAGGAAGCACAGGTAGAACGGCAAAACGAACGCCTCGAGCGCTTCGCCAGCGTGGTCTCTCACGACCTGCGGAACCCGCTGAACGTCGCCGAGGGATACCTGGATCTTGCCCGCGAAGCCGACGACCCCGAGCCGTCTCTCGACGAGATCGAACAGTCACACGACCGAATGGCTGCGATCATCGAGGACGTCCTCGCGTTGGCTCGCGATGGGACGACGATCACCGATCCGGAACCGGTCTCACTGGCCGCTCTCGCCGAGCGTGCATGGGAGAACGTCGACACCGGCGACGCCGCCCTCGTGATCGCATCGGAGACGACGATCCTCGCGGATGCCGATCGGGTAACGCGCCTGCTCGAGAACCTGTTTCGGAACGCCATCGAACACGGCGCGAAAGAACCCACTTCGCAGGCGAGTCACCACGCTGTAGAACACGGTCCGGCCGACGGCCCGGAGGACACGACGGAGACCGAGGCCTCGGGCCGGTCGTCGCTCACTGTCGAAGTGGGGACCATCGGGACGGATGGGGCCGACGGTCCGGCGGGGTTCTACGTCGCCGACGACGGCCGTGGACTGCCGGACGATGGAGACGTCTTCGAGGACGGCTACACGACCAATCCGGACGGGACGGGATTCGGGCTGAGTATCGTCTCCGGGATCGCCACCGCCCATGGCTGGACCGTCGAAGCCGGCGAGAGCGAGCACGGCGGTGCCCGATTCGAGTTCCGCCGGATCGAGACGGGAGACGACGCGACCGGTTCCACACCCCGGCAGCCAGCGGACGCGAATCCGAACGGTGAGTCGTGAAACCGGACGGGAGAGACGCTATAGGAGACGCTCACGGCACAAGCGGCGTCGATTCGACGCGCATTGAGCCGCCAAAAAATCAGGGTTCGACTGAGTCGTCTACTCGAAGTGGTCGAGGCACTTCTCGTACTCTTCCGTGGCCTTCTCCCAGTTGACGACGTCGAAGAAGGCATCGATGAAGTCCCCGCGGTCCGGACCGTAGTCGTAGTAGTAGGAGTGTTCCCAGACGTCCAGCGCGAGGATGGGGTGGGAGCCCCAGAGTGCGCCCTGGTCGTGCTTGTCGACCGCGACGTTGCGAAGCTGTTTCGCAACCGGGTCGTATACCAGCAGTGCCCAACCACCGGCAGCACCGGCAGCGGCCTCGAACTCGCCCTTCCAGCCCTCGTAGGAGCCGAAGTCCGCTTCGATGCGATCGGCGAGGTCGCCCTCCGGCTCGCCGCCACCGTCTGGCGACATGTTCTCCCAGAACAGCGTGTGGAGATAGTGGCCACAGCCGTTGTGAGTGACGTTGCTGAGGGCTCCGGGCGTCGAGCCGAAGTCGCCCTCCTCGCGGTTCTCGGCGAGGGTCTCCTCGGCGGCGTTGAGGCCGTTGACGTACCCTTGATGGTGGGTGTCGTGATGCCAGGTTAGTACCTGTTCGGACAGTGATGGTTCGAGCGCGTCGTAATCGTACGGGAGTGGTGGAAGTTCGTGATCAGTCATAGTATGCACCTCACGTTCTGTATCGGTATCTCGCCTGTTAAGTTTTGAGGAGTGGGACGATATCACACCACATAAGTCTCGACCGCCCCGTCCGGCGATTTACCGACACTCCGCTTGTTCCACCACGAACTGAGTAGTAAACCTTTCGGCGGTTCCGATCGCCGTTCAGTACGGCCACGAGTAGGGCACCGTTCGCGTCGAGCTATCCGATTTCCTTGTACCGTGCGTGTTCGAGCCACTCCTCGAGGGAGGGCTGGCCCCAGTACCGGACCGTCTCGCTTCGCCGGTCGTGTTCGAGGATCCCCGCGTTCTCGAGTTTCGGAAGGTGAGTGTGCTGGAGTTCCATCCGTACCGTCGTCCCGTCGTCCGACGAGTCGTGAGTGTCGTCGAACTCCGAACCCCCGTTTGGCTCCGCTCCCACGTCGTCGTCTGCTGCCGTCCGCTCAAACGCGATGACGGCCTCCGTGAGTCGTTCGATCGTTGCGACGCCATCCGACTGATCGGCGAGAGCGTAGAGCACGTACCGCCGTCGGCGGTTCGAAAGGAGATCGAAAACGAGATCGAGTGATGGCGTCCCCTCCGCCCTCCCTATCGTCACGCCCTCCGTATCACGCATTCACGAACCACCTACCGTGTATTACCATTCCAAACCACCAACCACCTCTACTACAGCCGCCACATTAGACTTTACGTATCCCTAGAAAAGTACATATATGTGATAGAATACGAATTGTCGGTGGCGAGACGGGTACTATCGCCGTCACAGCCGATCACCGCAATCGGCACCTCGTGGCGATACGACGACTGAGACGGACCGCTGTCAGTGCCGGCGACCCCGAGACGGATCGTGGGGCCGCCGGTCACTCGGGACAGGGAACCGTGTGAAACGACGCGAGGAAACCGATACCCGACGTCGTGTCTCCTTACTCGTAGAGCCACTCGGCGTCGTGTTGATCGTAGTCGATCAACTCGTCGTCGTCGAAGTGGATCGCGATTTCGCGTTCGTTCGCGCCGTCGTCCTCGTGGTCGGCGGCGTGAACGACGTTCCGACCGAGATCGAGCGCGTAGTCGCCCCGGATCGTTCCGGGTGCAGCCTCGAGGGGATCGGTCTCGCCGATCATCTGGCGGACCTGACGGGTCGCGTCCTGGCCTTCCCAGACCATCGGGACGACCGGTCCCGAGGTGATGAAGTCCACGAGGTCGTCGTAGAACGGCTTGTCCTCGTGTTCGCTGTAGTGTTCTTCTGCCCGTTCGCGGGGCATGTTCTCGACCTTGATACCGACGAGTTTGAGCCCGCGGTCCTCGAGTCGAGAGACGACTTCGCCCACGAGCCCGCGTGCGAAGGCGTCGGGCTTGACCATCACGAAGGTGCGCTCGTGATCGCTCATTGTTCGGCTTCCTCGGCTTCCTCGGCTTCCTCGGCTTCATCGGCTTCTTCGGCTTCCTCAGCCGCTTCGGCCTCTTCCGTCTCGTCGACGGGTTCGTCCCCGGCGGACACGTCGTCCTCGTCGTCGCCGGCCTCGACCGCCTCGGTCTGGTCGGCTTCCTCGTCGGCAGGCGTGTCAGCCTGTGCGGGACCCTTGCCGCGACGACCTTCTTCGGTCCACTCGAGATCGCGGGGTTCGCGCCCGAGCTTGAAGTTTTTCTCCGCCTTGGAGTCGACGAAGTGGAGCACGGTGCCGTCCGTCTGGACGTACATGATGCCCGTGCCGGGTTCGATCTCTTCGCCCGTGTAGTCGCAGGTTCGTTTCTCGACCATTATTGTCCTCCGATGGAGTCGGCCTCGCGGGCGGTCTCGCGAAGTTGGAGTACGTCCCCTTCGCGGACCGGCCCGAGGCAGTTACGGGTGATGATGCGTCCCTGATTCTCGCCCTCCTTGATTCGGCATTTGACCTGCATGGCTTCGCCGTGCATGCCGGTCTTGCCGACGATCTCGATGACCTCGGCGGGCGTGGAGCCGCTTTCTTCCTCTTCAGCACTCATCTCTGATCACCTCAGTCGAGGTCCTCGACCTTGTCGGCGATGTCCTCGACGTCGTCTTCGGCTTCGCCAGCGTCGACGATCGCCGCAGCGGCCGAGCCGACCTCGAGACCGGCTGCGTGGCCGACGTCGTCCTGGGTCTCGATAAAGACGACGGGAATGCCCTTCTCGTCGGCGAGCTCCGGGAGATGCATGACGATCTCTTCGGGGGAGACGTCTTCGGCGACGTAAACGAGATCGGCGTTGCCGCGCTCGATCGCCTTCGTGGTTTCGTTCGTTCCTTTCTTTACTCGTCCGGTGTCTCGTGCGACCTCGAGCGCCTCGAGGGCGTCGTCGGCGAGGTCTGCTGGGATGTCGGTGGTTACGTAAACTGACATTGGTTGTTCACCTCTCCTACACGTGGGCTCGCGCTCCCCTGCCGTCCGGGCACTGGGTACCCGTACCGGGTCGATCCCGGCGAAAGTCCTGTGAAGCTAGGAGCATCATCAACCCCGCGTAGGGTGTACACCTGAATAGCGTTGCCCCCCTTAAAAGCGTGTTCAAACGCGTGACGCCGTGGGATGGCACCGCACGGCGGGCCGGTCTCCCGTTCGCGTCCAGCTATAGTAGTCACTGAAAGTCAGTGCACACCTGCTCGCACGGCTGCGTTGTGACCAGTGTGCAGCGACTTGCAGGGGTTACGAGACTGACCGTCGGTCGGGACATCGCGGACTGACTCGAGAGGGGCCGTTTACACACCGATCGGACAACCGTCGTCCGATCGAGTGTGCGGTGGCGACGAGAGCCGGCCCGCCCCGAGCCAACCGAGACCTACCTGAACGCGGCTTTCGCGGCGTCCACGAGGACCTCGGGTTCGTACTGATGCGTACTCACGGCCGGAACCTCACGATCCACGTCCATGAGGTCGTAGACTGCCATCATCGCGGATCGCACCGAATACTCGACTGTGAAGACCACGTCCCGTGGTACCTCGGCGAACTGTCCGATAAACGCCAGGTTGTTCGATCCCGGCGGAACGACGTCCGGTCGATCGCCGGGGGTTCGGGGCATGAAGTGGCTCGTGATAAACGGCATGTTGCAGGGGATACAGTTCGCGTCCTCGAGAACCGCCGGGAGTTCGTCGAGGTAGCCGAGGTGGTAGCAGAGTTCCTCGAGGATCTCTTCGCCGGTACAGTTCTCCATCTTCTTCTCGACGTGGTTCCCCTCCTCCTCGGGGAACAGTCCGTATCCCCAGAAGACCTTCACGTCGTCGGGCTGGTTCGCGAAGTGGGGCTGGGCGGCGACGACGATGGACATCAACCAGTTCGACTCGGTGAAGGTGATCAATCCGTTTCCGGGCGCTTCGCCGGTGACCTCGACGATGTGCTCGAGCAGGTCCGGTTCGTCCAGCGTGACGGTGTAGGACGGCCACTTCGTCTCCTGAACGTGGTCGGCGAAGGCCGACGGCGTCCCGAACTCGGGGTTGTCCTCGACGATGTTCTTCCACAGTTCGAAGGACGCCCCCGTCGTGTTCAGTTCGGGCGCTTCGGTCATCGATCCGAGATCCGAGCCATCGGTCATCGACCCGTTGGTCACGAAGACGAGATCCGTCGGCTCGACGTCGATCGTCTCGGCCGTTCCGTCGGCCTCGTAGTGGATCGTTTCGACGGTCTTGCCGTCTCGGCCGGGCACGATATCCATATCAGTCACTTCACAGCCGCCCCGGAACTCGACGCCGTGGTCTTCTAGCCACCGTCGAATGGGTCGCACCATCGAGTCGTACTGGTTGTACTTGGTCCGGTGGATGCCCTCCATGGTGTTCAACCGGGGGAACTCGTGCATGAAGCGGTGCATGTATCGGCGCATCTCCGCGACGCTGTGCCAGGGCTGGAAGGCAAACGTCGTGGCCCAGATGTGCCAGAACGGCGTCTCGAAGAACGACTCCGAGAACCACTCTTCGATCCGCGTGTCGCCGAGTTGCTCCTCGGGCGTCAAGACCAGTTGTAATAACGAGAGCCGATGCTCCATCTCGAAGTCGTACGACGAAACGTCCAGCACGTCCTGATCGTCGCCCAGCAGCCGTGCGATCGCGTACGTCTGGTGTGCTTCGTTGAACTCGTCCATCACGTCCTTGATCGACTTGTCGCGGTCTTCGAGCGAGGGGATCGTCTCGAGCAGGTCCCAGGTACACTCGTACGTCGGGAAATTCATCATCCGGCCGCCACGGATAACGTACCCCTCTTCGGGCGAGCCGGCCCCGTCGAGTGCCCCGCCCATCACGTCCAGTTTCTCCAGTACGTGAACGTTCTCGCCGGGCAGTTCGCTGTCACGAACGAGGAACGCAGCCCCGGCGAGGGACGCGATGCCGCCGCCGACGAAGTACGCGTCCCGTTCCGAACCGTCCTGTCGTGGGGTACTCTCGTTACTCATATGACTCACGCTCCGTACTCTCGAACGTCGTCTCGTTGCTCCGGTGTGGCCGGTGCAGCTCCGTGTCGATGTCCATTTCCGATCACGTTCAGATTTTTGATACGAACGGTATTGAAAGTATAGAGTAATTCTCGTGGCTCGAAAATAATAAACTAGTTATATGTTTTTAGATATCGCCCACAGCAATCAGAAGCGACTGTGGGAGCCACTGTACACGCTCAGCGTTCGGAAGAACGGACGTCGCTGTCTCGACGGGACGCGCATGCGAGATTATTCATATTCGAGCCCACAAAGCGGCCGTATGAACGCGGACGCGGATGTCGTTACACTCGCACGAACGCTCCGCACGGAAGCCACGCGAGCTAACGAGCGACGGGTGCTGGTTCTTGCAGGAGGCCGGAACCGTGGGTACGACCGTCTCGAGTCGATCCTCGACGCCCTCTCGGTCCCGATCACCGGCACGACGCTCGTCGGTCCCGAGGATCGGCTCCGGTGTGAACACCGCCGGCAGGTCAACGCGAGCGACCTCCTCGGAACCACACGGGCTGTCATCGCCGTCGACGTCCACGAGGGGCTCCAGCCGAACGCGCTCGGCACAGTCACCGGCGCGGTCGACGGGGGTGGCCTCCTCGTTCTTCTGACGCCTTCCCTCGAGACGTGGCCCGACCGCCGCGGTGCGTTCGACGAATCGCTCGCGGTCCCGCCGTTCGAACCGGACGACGTCACCGGCCGATTCAAACGCCGTCTGGTCGAGACGCTACGGGCACACCGCGGTATCGCGATCGTGGACCTCGAGGCCGATCGCATCGAGGCCGACGGCCTGACGGACCCGGCTCCGCGGCTTGCAGCGGCCGCGCCGACACCACCCACGGACCATCGGTTTCCGGCCGCTGCCTACGAGGCCTGCCTGACGGCCGATCAGGTCGACGCCGTTGCCGCCTTCGAATCGTTGTTCGCGGACGATCGGGCCGTCGTCGTCGATTCCGACCGCGGCCGGGGCAAGTCGAGCGCCGCAGGCCTGGCCGCAGGAGCGTTCGCCGCTGACGGAAGAACCGTGCTGGTGACCGCCCCCGCCGCCCGGAACGTGGCGGAACTGTTCGAGCGGGCGGGGGAGCTCTGCGAGCGACTCGAGGGGGGCGACGCCACCGTCGACACCCGCCGAATCGAGACGGCTGCCGGTGGCTCGGTCCGATACCTCGAGCCGTCGGACGCCATCGAGGACCTCGAATCGGCGGACGTCGTTATCGTCGACGAGGCTGCCGCGCTTCCGGTCGCGACGCTCGAGTCGCTGCTCGGAGCCGACAGGGTCGCGTTCGCGACGACGATCCACGGCTACGAGGGCGCGGGGCGGGGTTTCTCGGTCCGCTTTCGGGATCGACTCGCCGAGAGCGACCACGAGGTGACCGACTGTACGCTGGTCGAACCGATCCGGTACGCGGCCGGCGATCCCGTAGAGGTGTGGGCCTTCCGCGCACTGTTGCTCGACGCCCGGCCGCCGGTCGACCAGCTCGTGACCGACGCCACGCCCGGAACGGTCGAGTACCGACGACTCGAGCCCGAGGACCTCCTCGCGGACGACCGACTGCTCCGGGAGGCCTTCGGCCTACTCGTCCTCGCCCACTACCGAACCGAGCCAAACGACCTCGCGCGACTACTCGACGCCCCGAACCTCGCGGCTCGCGCGTTACTCCACGACGGCCACGTCGTCAGCGTCGCCCTGCTCGCTCGCGAGGGGGGGCTCCCAGCAGAGACGCGGGCGATGATGTACGAGGGCGGCCGCGTCCGCGGCAACATGCTGCCGGACGTGTTGACGAGCCAGTTGCGCGACGAGGCGGCGAGCGAGCCCGTCGGCCGCCGCGTCGTCCGGATCGCGACCCACCACGCGGCCCGTTCGCGCGGGCTCGGCTCGCACCTGCTCGAGCGCATCCGCGCGGAGTACGAGTCCGCGGTCGACTGGCTCGGAACCGGTTTCGGCGCGACGCCCGGCCTCCTCGAGTTCTGGCGCGAGAACGGCTATCGAACGGTTCACGTCTCGACGACGCGAAACGACGCCAGCGGCGAGTACTCCGCGCTCATGCTCGCGCCAACCGGCGACGACGGCCGTGCGCTCCACGACCGCCACGCCGACTGGTTCGTCCGCCGGGTCGCCGCACTCAGTTCGGACGCGCTCGACGACCTCGCGCCCGACGTCGCTCGAGCACTCCTCCGAACCGTCGACGCCGACGCCGGCCCGCCGCTGGCGGTGACGGACCACGAGTGGCGAGTCGTCGCCGGTGCCGCCTACGGTCCGGGGCTGTTCGACGTCGATCCCGGGCCGTTCAGGGACCTCGTCGTCCGATACCTCGTCGACGATCCCGACACCGTCGCCCTGACGGACCGCGAGGAGCGGTTGCTGGTCCTGCGTGCCCTCCAGGGCCACGGCTGGGAGACGGTCGCGGACCGCCTCGAGTACCACTCCACGGGACAGTGTATGCGGGCGCTCGGCGACGCGTTCTGTCCGCTGGTCGACCACTACGGAACGGACGCCGCACTCGAGGTGCGAGCGCGATTCGTCGACGAGTGATCACCATGGCCGTCCGAACTGGAACACGGCAGGCGGTGGCGTACGCTGGGCCGTGGTGAGCCGGTGGCTCCATATCGAGAGGCGACTCAGAAAAGCCGTCGGAGCAACCACTCCGGAGCGAGATTCACGAGCCACGCGATGGCCCGCCATCGCCGCGTCACGTAGGCGTGGTCCCGCTCTTTGCGGATCGCTCGAGCGATCTGTTCGGCCGCCGTCTCGGGTGAACACTCCCAGAAGCCGCCCAGCGAAAGCTTGGTATCGACGAATCCCGGTTCGATGGTCGTGATCGTCACGTCGGCGTCGCGATCGTCCCCTCGATAGCGAAGCCCCTCGAGATACGTCGAGACGTAGGCCTTCGAGGCGCTATAGGCCGGCGCGTCGCCGTTACCGATGTGAGCCGCCACGGACGAGATCCCCACGAGGTGGCCGTCGCTCGCGTGTTCCGGAGTGTCCTCGAAGTACTCCATTGCGGCCGTCGCGATCGCGGTGAAGCCGCGGACGTTGACGTCGATCGTCCGTCGTTCGGGCTCCCACTCGAGGTCCCGATTGACGGTCGCGATCCCGGCGCTGATGACGACGAGATCGACTGCCGTCATCGCCTCGGCCAGTTCGAAGAAGCCGTCTCGAGCGTCGTCGACGTCGGTAACGTCCATCGTCGCGACGTACGATTTGGTCGGCAGTTCGGCTCCGATCGATTGGAGCCGCTCCGTTCGACGGGCCGCCAGACCGATTTCGTACCCCTCCGCCGCGAGTCGCCGAGCCAGTGCTTCGCCGATACCCGAGGACGCGCCGACGATGATCGCACCGTCAGTCATGCGTGAACGTTCTATCACTGGCCCGTAATGGTATCGGGTCAGTATGAGTGCTCGACTTCGACCCGTCCCGTCGGTCAGTATCAGTGTATGGGACGGGAGACACCGTTATTTACCGTTCACACTGGAAGGTCGGACAACTGGATGGCACCGTTGACGACTGGTGCGTTGCTGGTCTTTCTGATCATCGCCGCCGCACTCGTGTTGTTCGTTACCGAGCCGGTCCCGATCGATGTCACGGCACTCGGGATTATGGTGAGCCTGATGTTGCTCGGCCCGTGGACCGGCGTCTCGCCGAGGGACGGCGTCGCCGGGTTCTCGAACCCCGCGACGATCACGATCCTCGCGATGATGATCCTGAGCGAGGGCGTTCGCCGAACCGGGGTCATTCAGCGTCTCCAGCAGACCGTCGCGTCGTACACCGGGACGGACGAACACAAGCAACTCGGCGCGACGATCGGCATCGTCGGGCCGCTGTCGGGACTGATCAACAACACGGCGGCAGTCGCCGTGTTGATGCCGATGGTAAACGACCTCGCTCACGAGAACGGCACCTCTCCCTCGAAGCTCCTCTTGCCCCTGTCGTACGCCTCGATGTTCGGCGGGATGCTCACCCTCATCGGCACGTCGACGAACCTCGTCGCGAGCAGCCTCTCCGCGGAGTACCTCGGCCGCCCCTTCTCGATGTTCGAGTTTACCCACCTCGGCGTCGTCGTGTTCGCCGTCGGCTCGGCGTACCTGCTTACCGTCGGCTACTGGCTCACCCCGGCACACGTGACGGCACGAAGCGAGCGAGAGACGGCGACGAAAGAGGAGTACCTCACGGAACTCGTCGTCCGAAAGCACTCACCGGTGGTCGGCATCACGCTTCGGGACGCCCTCGAGGAGGTCAATTTCGAAGCCGACGTCACCCAGCTCGTTCGGGGCGATCGGTATACGTTCAACCCATCGCCATCGACCACCGTCGAGCCCGACGACGTCTACACGGTTCGGCTGACGGACGACGCGCTCCAGACGCTACTCGACGTCGACGGGATCGATCTCGTTCCAGGCGTGACGGCCGAAACGGACCTCGAGACGCTCGCTCCGGACCAGACGCTCGTCGAGATCGTCCTCACGGCGGGCTCGGACCTGATCGGCGAGACGATCGACTCGGCGGGCTTTTCGGATACCTATCAGGCGCGAGTGCTCGCCGTTCGACGCGGCGGCAAGATCACGCACGAACGGTTGACCGAGTTCACGTTCCGACCGGGCGACGCGCTCCTCGTCGAGTCCGAGGCCGAAACGGTCGACCGGCTGGCCGACAATCCGAACGTCATCGTCGCCGGCGACCTCGCGCTCCAGCAGTTCCGGGGATCGAAACTCCCGCTCGCTGTCGGCGTGGTCCTCGCCGTCGTGGGACTGGCCGCGCTCGGGCTGGTACCGATCATGGTCTCGGCGCTGGCCGGCGTCGTCGTCATGCTGGCCGCGGGCGTCCTCAAACCCGCCGAAGCCTACGAGGCCGTCCAGTGGGACATCATCTTTCTGCTCGCGGGCGTCATCCCGCTTGGAAACGCGATGGCCGAGACCGGCGGCGCGGACGCCCTCGGCGCGCTCGTCGTCTCGAGCGCGGATTTCCTACCCGCCGTCGCCGTCCTCGGCGTATTCTACCTGTTGACGGCCCTGATGACCAACGTCGTCAGCAACCAGGCCAGCGTCGTGTTACTCGTTCCGGTGGCAGTCGACGTGGCCTCGAGGCTGGACGCGAACGCCTTCGCGTTCGTCCTCGCGGTGACCTTCGCCGCCAGCACGGCCTTTATGACGCCCGTCGGCTACCAGACCAACCTCTTCGTCTACGGGCCGGGAAAGTACCAGTTCCGGGACTTCATCCGTGTGGGCGGCCCGCTCCAACTGCTACTCGCGATCGTCACCACCGCCGGAATCGTCGCCTTCTGGGGACTCTAAGTCCGTGGATCGGCTCGAGAGCGCCGGCGGTACGGCTTTGTCGCTCGCGGCCCTCGAGGAAATATGGTCGACGCAGTGCTGGTCCTCGCGATCGCGTTGCTCGTGGGTGCAATCGTCGGCGCGGCCGTCCCGATGGTCCCCAGCGGCCTGCTCTCGCTGGCCGGCCTCGTCGTCTACTGGGTCGGAGCCGGATCCGCGGAACTGAGCGCGCTCACCTTCACCGTCCTTGCCCTCATCGCCGTCATCACCGCGCTCGTCGAGTTCTTCGGCGGCTCGATCGCCGCACGGGCCGGCGGGGCGTCGTGGCTGACTACCGCCGTCGCCGCCGTCGTCGGTCTCCTCCTGATGGTCGTCACCGGGCCGCTGGGACTGCTCGTCGGCCTCTTCGGGACCGTCTTCGTCCTCGAGTTCGTCCGCGGCGAGGAACTCGAGGGAAGCGCGCGCTCGGCGGTCTACACGACTATCGGGACGCTCGCGTCGACGGCGGTCCAGGTCCTGCTGACGACGTCGATCCTGCTGGGATTCCTCGTGGCCGTCTTCGTGCTGTGACCTGGGAAACACTGAAGCCGTGGGTGTCGTTATCATTCGTGAATGGAGTGTTCCGAGTCGGACTGTGATCGGCCCGCTGCGGTCGAGTTACACATTCCCTGGGCGGACAACCGCTTCGTCTGTGCCGCTCACGCCCGCGTCCTCGGTCGGCAGGACGGCGTCGTCGCCGATCCGGATCCGGAACTGAGTGACGACCTACTCGAGTGAGATCGCACGGCGAGCGAGCCAGCGTCGCCGCGTTGGCGGACGTGACTTATGGATGCGCGTAGTATGCGACCGTCTCTCCGTCTTCCTCGTCGGTTTCCTGCCGGTCGATTCTCGCGAACCCGACCCGCTCGAACTGGACCAGCTCGTCGGGCTCGAGGTCGCCGACCCCCGGTTCCGCGTGGCCGATCACGTCGCCGTCCATCGTTCGCAGACGGACCGGGACGCTCCCGTCTGCGGGCACCCAGTGGATCACGTCGACGCCACCCTCGCGGACCACGTCGATGTCGTCGCCCGTGTATCGCAGGACGCCGTCGTCGAACCGGAAACAGCCCAGCCCCTTCAGCCAGATTCGCTGATCGTCTTCCTCGTCTCCATCGTCGGGAATATCTCCGACCTCGAGCATGACCGAATCGCCGACGGGGATCTCGCGGGCCCCACGCTCCTCGTGGTTGGGATGCAGCGGCGGGTTCGCTTCGGCGGGCGGGTCCCCGGCGAGAGGGAGCTGGTTGCCGTCGCGGACGAAAAAGCGGCGGTCGGTCTCCTCGTCGATCAGGTCCCGGTTGTTCGCGTAGATCGAACTCATCGCGAGGTCGACGTCGGTCGTCGAGGTGCCGAGGCCGGTCATCGCCTCGACGATGGCCTCACCGCGGATACCGCGCCGGCGCAGACTCTTGAGCGTCGGCGCTCGCGGGTCGTCCCAGCCGTCGAGCGCGCCGTCCTCGATCAGTTCGGCGATGGTCGACGTACTCATCTTGACGTCGTAGTCGTCGAGCTGGACGTGTCCCCAGTGGATGACCTCAGGGTAGTCCCACCCGAAGTAATCGTAGACGAACTGCTGGCGCTTCGCGGAGTCCTGCAGGTCGATCCCGCGGATGATGTGTGTGACCTCGAGCAGGTGGTCGTCGACCCCCGACTGGAAGTCGAGCATCGGCCAGCAGCGGTACTCGCTCGCCTCCTCGCGGGGATGGGGCGTGTCGATCATCCGGAAGGCGACCCAGTCGCGCAGCGCCGGGTTCTTGTGTTCAATGTCGGTCTTGACCCGCAGGACCAGTTCGCCGCTGCTGTACTCGCCGTCGACCATGGCCTCGAACTCCTCGCGGACGGTTTCCTCGTCCTTGTGGCGATGCGGGCAGGGCTCACCGGAGTTTTTCAGCTCCGAGAACGCCTCGCCCGAGCACGAGCAGGTGTAGGCTCCGCCCATCTCGATCAGCTCGCGGGCGTGATCGTAGTAGGTCTCGAGGCGGTCGCTGGCTCTGTAGGTCGCGTCGGGTTCGAAGCCGAGATAGTCGAGATCCTCGAGGATCGCGTCGTAGGCGTCGAGATCCGGCCGCTTGGTCTCGGGATCGGTGTCGTCGAATCGGACACAGAACCAGCCGTCGTAGCGCTCGCGATAGGTACCGATGACGGCGGGCATCCGGGCGTGGCCGACGTGCCAGGGCCCGTTCGGGTTCGGCGCACACCGCATCCGGATCTCGTCGTACTCCTCGGCGTTGGGCAGATCGGGGAGGTCGTGTTCGTCCTCCTCCTCTTCGGCCTCGATCTCGGCGAGTGCCTCGGGTGCGAGGTCCTCGAGCCGGGCCCGCTTTGCCTCGTAGTCGAGGTCGTTGACGCGACTCACGACGCCGCCGACGACGCCGGGGACGGCGTCGGAGTGCTCGCGGAAATCGGGGTTGTCACCCATCAGCGGCCCCATGACGGCACCGACGGCGGCGTCGCTCTCGTGTTTGACGGCGTTCAACAGCGCGTGCTTCTCGGCTTCGCGCTCGACGCGCTCGCGTAACTCGTCGTTCATTACGACGGACTAGTCGTGCCCATCCCAAAACCCTCGCGGTTCCTCGCGATTCGGCGTCTCGACCAGCACCGTGTTCGCCGTCCGGAGAGACGGCCGGTCACCGGCCCGAGCGTCGTCCGATTCGAAAGCGACGCTCGAGGTGACTCATACGGTGAGTTGTCAGTCAGTGTCGGCGAACCCACGGCCCGTTCGTGGGGTCGCGGTCACTCGGGACAGCGGCCCATCTCAGTAGCCGCGTTCGATCAGGTAATCCGCGAGGTCACAGAGCAGCGCGCGTGCTTCGTTGTCCGGCAGAACCTCGAGTCGGTCCTTGCCCTGCGCGACGAGGTCACGAGCGGTCTCGTTGGCGTAGGAGATCGAGCCGGCCGACTCGAGTTCGGCGACCGCGTCGTCGATCTCGGCTTCGGTGACCGCGTCGACGTCGTCGGTGTCGACCAGGTCGTCGACGTCGACACCGCGCTCGCGGGCGTGGACGGTGATCAGCGTCTGTTTGTTCTCGACGAGATCGCTCCCCCGCTGTTTCCCGAGTTGCTCGCTTGGCACCGTCAGATCGAGGACGTCGTCCTGAATCTGGAAGGCCCGGCCGATATCGAGACCGTAGCCGTAGAGTGCGTCGATCGTTTCGTCGTCGGCTCCGAGCAGGATCGCCGGGAGACACGCCGAGGCGGCGTACAGCACGGCCGTCTTCTGTTCGACCATCTCCAGATACTCGTCGGGCGAGACATCGGTCCGTTCCTCGAAGGTGACGTCAAGCGATTGGCCCTCGCAGATCTTCGTACAGGTCGTCGCGAGCACGCCCAGGGCCTCGACGATGCGATCCGGCTTCGCTCCCGTCTCGAGCATGATCTCGAAGGCCTTCGAGTAGAGCGTGTCGCCGGCCAGAATCGCCGTCTCGAGGTCGTACTCCTTGTGGACGGCGGGGACCCCACGCCGGAGATCGTCGTCGTCCATGATGTCGTCGTGGATCAGCGTAAACGACTGGATGACCTCGACGCTGACGGCGGCTGCCATCATGTCGATCGGTCCGCTCTCGTCGAGCGCGGGAAACGAGCGGTACTCCGTCGACAGCGGCTCGGTGTCGGCGAGCGCCTCCGCAGTCGTCAACAGAACGGTCGGCCGCAGTCGTTTGCCACCCGCGTCCAGCAGGTATCGTGAGGCCTCGTAGAGCCGTTCCGGTCGCTTGATCGGCAGCTCGTCGGGAATCGCCTCGTTGACCTGCTCGCGGCGCTGTCGGACCGCCTCGAGTACCGCCTCTTCGCGTGCCTCGGGGCTCGTCATATCAGTCGACCAGCTGAATGAGGTTCCCGTTGCGCGTGACGTGGAGGTCTCGGCCCATCTTGTACCCCTCGCTCTCACAGAGGTTGACGTAGCTCGAGTAGCCGCTCATGTCCTGGTGTGCCGGGATGACGTGCTGGGGCTGGAGGGCGTCGAGCATCTCGTAGTGGCCTTCCTGGTTGAGGTGCCCCGAGACGTGGATGTCGTCGTAGACCCGTGCGCCCTGCATGCCGAGTAGTTTCTCGGCCTGATAGCGCTGGCCCTCGTTGGTCGGTTCCGGAATGACGCGAGCCGAGAAGACGACCTTGTCGCCGTCGTCGAGTTCGTAGGGGGTCTCGCCGCGGGCCATCCGGGTGAGCATCGCGCGGGGCTCGCCCTGGTGACCGGTGACGACGGGCAGGTACTTCTCTTTCCCCTCGTTCATGATGCGCTTGAAGGTGCGGTCGACGGACTTGCGGTGGCCGAACATCCCGAGATCCGCGGGGAAGTCGATGAAGTCCAGTCGTTCCGCGGTGCCGGAGTACTTCTCCATCGAGCGCCCGAGCAAGACGGGCTGGCGGCCGATGTCGTCCGCGAACTCGACCAGCGATTTCACGCGGGCGATGTGACTCGAGAAGGTGGTGGCGACGATGCCGCCGTCGTAGTCCTCCATGCTGTAGAGGACGTCCCGGAGGTGTTCGCGGGCGACGCTCTCGGAGGGCGTCCGCCCCTTCTTGTTGGCGTTGGTACAGTCCTCGATGTAACAGAGGACGCCCTCTCCCTCGCGGCCAATCTCGCGGAAGCGCTCCATATCGATCGGGTCGCCGATGACGGGTGTATGATCCATCCGCTTGTCCAGCCCGTAGACGATCGCCCCTTCGGGCGTGTGGAGGACGGGGTTGATCGCGTCGATGATCGAGTGGGTGACGTTGACGAACTCGAGTTCGTTGCGGTCACCGATCGACATCGTCTCGCCGGCCTCCATCTTGACGAGGTCGTTCTCGACGCCGAACTTCTGTTCGCCCTCGATCTGCTGTTTGACCAGCTCGATCGTAAACGGCGTCGCGACGACGGGGGCATCGTACCGGTGGGCCAGCTTGCTAATCGCGCCGATGTGGTCGAGGTGGCCGTGGGTCGGCACGATCGCTTTGACGTCGCCCTCGAGGTCGCTCATGACCCGATCGTCGGGAATAGCGCCCATGTCGATCAGATCGAGACTGTGCATCTGTTCGGTTTCGACGTTGTCGTGGATCAGGACCTGCGAGAGGTTCAGACCCATATCGAAGATGACGACGTCGTCGCCGGCGCGGACGGCAGTCATCTGCCGACCGACTTCTTCGTAGCCGCCGATGGTTGCGATTTCGATTTCCATGGTTCGTAGCACTGAAAGCCGCTGTCTGGACTCTCATCGAAACGGTCCGCGGACGCCTAGTCGTGTCCGGCCCCGGCGTCTTACAGCACGTCGGCCATCCCGCTATGCGCTCGGTGACGGCGGTTCCGTCGTCGGTAGCTCGCGACATCGCAAGCCCGAACGCACTTGCCCGCGGGTTTCGCTATGGCATCGTACACGCCCAGGTGTTAAAAACGCAGTGGGTTCACTCGCCGCCGGTGGCACCGCCTACCGGCCGATTATCGCATCTCGCCGGCAGGTCTGGTCGCTTCGGGACACCGCAATCCATTTGACGGTCGCACCAAAAGCGGCTCTCACTAACTATGCTTTCGGAGGGATCGTCATGTACGTAATCATCGTCGGTGCCGGCGAGGTCGGCCGCTCGATTGCCGCAAACCTGGAAGAGACCCACGACGTGGTCGTTGTCGATCAGGATGCCGACGTCGTCGATGAACTCACCTACTCGCTGGACGTGCTGACGATCCGGGGCGACGGGACGGACCTCGAGGTCCTGCGTGAGGCCGGGCTCGAGCAAGCGGGGCTCGTCATCGCCTGTACGGACAACGACGAGACGAACGCCGTCGTCTGTGGGGCGGCGAAGGCGACGGCCGAGGTGTTTACCATCGCCCGGGTTCGACGACGGACGCTGCTGGAAACCTGGCAGGGTTCACAGGGTGCCTTCGGCGTCGACTTCATGGTCTGTACCGACCTGCTGACTGCGCAGGCGATCTTTCGGATCTCCGGACTGCCGAGCGCACACGACGTCGATACGTTCGCCGGCGGCCTCATCCGTATGGCCGAGTTCGACATCCCCCCGGAGAGTCCGATCGCCGACCGGACCGTAAGCGACGCCGACTGCTACGATTCGCTCACCTTCGCCGCGATCTTTCGGGACAACGAGATGGTCGTCACGAGGGGTGACACGGTCATCCGGGCGGGCGACCGCGTCGTCGTCATCGGCAGCCCTGCCTCGATCAACGAGTTCGCCGACGAGGTCGCCACGATGCCCGAGGAGGCGGAAGAAGTCGTCATCGTCGGCGCGAGCGAAATCGGCTACCAGACCGCCCGCGAGTTCGAGGACCACGGCTTTCGACCGCGAATGATCGAACGCGACCACGACCGGGCCCGCGAGGTCGCCGAGTCGCTCCCGAACACGATGGTCATGGAAAGCGACGCGACCAATTCCGAGTTCCTCGCCCGCGAGCACGTCGGCGAGGCCGACGTCGTCGTCGCCGCCCTCGACAGCGACGAGAAGAACCTGCTCGTCTCCCTACTGGCCGACCGGCTCGGCGTCGACCGCACCGTCGCGATCATCGAGAACCCCGAGTACGCCGACCTCTTCGAGACCGTCGGTGTCGATGTCGCGATCAATCCCCGCGAGGAGACCGCCGAGGAGATCATCCGCTTTACCCGAACCGACCACACCGAGAAGGTGGCCATGCTCGAACACGACCTCGCGGAAGTCATCGAGATCGAGGTCGGCGAGGAGAGCGTCCTCGTCGGTCGGGAGATCGCCGAGGCGACCGACGACCTCCCCGAGGGCGTCGTCATCGGCGCGATCTCACGAAGCGGTGAACATATCACGCCGCGTGGCTCGACGGTCGTTCAGTCCGGCGATCACGTGATCGTCTTCGTCGACGCGGCCGTCCTCGACGAGGTCATCGAACTGATCTAGCCGACTCCGCCCGTTTCGCACTCTGCGCACCGTTGTCGTACCGAGTCGTCTCAGTGAGCGACGCGGTCGGTTCCGACTCGGTATCCGTGGCTCGTAGACACCGATCGAACATCGCTCCCGAACGCGATCGAACCCGCTTCAGGTTCGAACACCGCGGAAGAGGACGTACGCGGCGAAGAAACCGACGTAGGCGGCCGCGAGTCCGGTCGTGAGACGCGACC
The DNA here is from genome assembly GCF_017352095.1 of Natrinema longum. Lineage (NCBI taxonomy): Archaea > Methanobacteriati > Methanobacteriota > Halobacteria > Halobacteriales > Natrialbaceae > Natrinema > Natrinema longum. The sequence continues at coordinate 2,974,718 of NZ_CP071463.1, read as the reverse complement.
GACCGACGAGAGCAATGACGAGGATCAGGAGGGGACCGATCAGCAAGAGCGAATCGAAGACCCGATCTTCGGCACCCGCCTCGAGGAGTTCGCCCACGATCGGAACATCGCCGACGTTCATCGGTACAGCCCTCCGCGGTCGAAGACCGCTCGCAGCGTCACCAGGACGGGAATGATCTCGAGGCGGCCGATCCACATATTGAACAGGAACATGATCTTGCCGACCGTCGGCAGCGACTCGGGGCCAGTGATCCCCGCAGAGAGGCCGACGTTACCCTGTGCGCTCGCGACTTCGAAGATGACGTTCTCGAGCGTGTACTCGCCTTGCGGGAGTATCAGGAGGAGCACGAAGATCCCGATACCGAGGAAGAAGAACCAGAGAGCCGCGATAATCGCCGCCTCCTCGAACTCCTGGCGGACCTCCCGTTCGTCGAGGCGGCGACCGTTGATCTTCAGCCGGCGAACGGCCGTCTCGGGATAGAAGACGTCCCCAATACGGAATCGAATTCCCTTCAACAGGGTCAGCGCTCGGATCAGCTTGATCCCGCCGACCGTCGACCCGGCCGCGCCGCCGACCACCATTCCGAACACGACGGTGAGTTGGGCCTGTGCTGGCCAGCGACCCAGCGCGACGTTCGTCGTGTCGGCAGCGGTCTGGAAGCCAGCACAGGTCGCGGCGGAGACGAACTGGAACGAGCCATACCGGAACGCCGTAAACAGGGAGTCGTACGTGTCACCGACGTACACCAACACGGTGAGCAGGGCCGTCCCGATCCCCATGTAGATGAACACCCACCGGGTCTGCAGGTCGGTATAGAGGTTCCGCAAGTCGCCCTGGAGGATGAGATAGTGGACGGGGAACGCGATGCTGCCAAGCAGCATGATCGGGAGGAGCGCGAAGTCGATGGCCACGCTGTCGTAGGTGGCGATCGAGTTGTCGGTAATCGAGAACCCGCCGGTCGCCAGCCCCGTCATCGCGTGATTGATCGCCCCCCAGATCGGCATCCCGACGACCCACAGCAGCAGGATCGAAACGAACGTAAACAGGATGAAGATCCACCAGATCGTCTGTACCGTCGAGACGATGCTCGGATGGATCCGCTCGGAGCGGGCCTCGCTCTCGTAGAGGGTCAGCGAGCCGCTCCCCGGCCGGGCGAGGATCGCCGTCGTGAGGACGATCACGCCGACACCGCCGATCCACTCGATGAACGAGCGCCACCACTGGAGCGTCCGCGGTAAGACCTCCTCGTTGTCGGTCATCGTTAGCCCGGTCCCGGTAAAGCCGCTCATGCTCTCGAACAGCGCGTTGAGCGGCTGCGTAAACGCCGCGAGCGTCGGCGTCGACGCGCGTGACGCTTCCCCGAGGACCGGCGGCGCGAACTCGACCGTCCACGCGATGAGGTAGAAGGGCAGCGAGCCGAAGATCGCGACGCAGAACCACCCCACTGCGGCGATGATCATCCCGTGTAACTTTCCGGGTCTGGCCGCTTTCCGGAACCTCGTTCTGAAGGAGTAGCCGATAGCGAACGGGATCACTCCGGAGACGATCAGCGCCGGAATCGCGTAGTATTCGCCCCAGACGAGCGGAACGAGAATCGAGACGAACATGAGGCCGGCCAGCGCCTCGAGTATGCGCCCGAGGTCCCGGCCGATCGTTTCCGTTGCCCCATTCATCTGTTAGCCCCTGTCCAGTCCGGGCTCAAATACACGACGGAATCGTGACGAGACGCTCGCGGCCAGTCGGTAGAGGACGACCATCGTGGCTGCCCGACGTGGGGCTGCGATCCGTTGTGTGCGACCATCATTCTGCCCGGTCTTCTGGGTGGCCGAACACGTCCGTGAGGGTGGGTTCCGCTCCGAACGCCGAATAGACGGTGAGCAAATCGTCGGCCTCGATTCTCGTGTTCCCTCGCGGCGTGATCGGTGGATCCTCCCCTTCGCGTTCGATCGCAACGATCAGGACGTCCTCGGGGAGGAGGTCGTCGTCCGCTGCCTCGATGAGCGTCTTCCCGTCGATCGGCGCGTTTTCAGTGACGGTGATCTCGAATACCTCCGCCTTCTCGCCGATTCGCATGTAGTCGACGATCGCCGGGCGGGCGACCGCCCGGTAGAGGTATTCGGCGATGAGTTCCTGTGGGTTCTCCATCGTATTGACGCCGATCTGGCGGAACACGTTCATGTGTTCGGGGTCGTGAACGACCGAGACGATATTGGGAACCTCGTGTTCCTGCGCGAGCAAACAGACCATAATGTTGGTCGGATCTCGATCGGTCGTACTGATCAGCGCGTCCGTCTTCTCGATCCCGGCGTCCTGAAGCGTATCGTGAGCCGTCGCATCGTCGTTGAGGATCAGACAGTCGTATTGACCGGCGACTCGGTCCGCTCGCTCGGGGTCGTTCTCGATGACGACGACCTCGTTTCCCGACCGAGTTGCGATATCGATGAGCGGCATCCCGATATCGCCCGCGCCGACGATGACGATATACATTGCATCGGATTTCTTGCGAGACCATTGAAAATATATCGTTTTGGAGACCTCGATCGGCGGCGTCGACATCGCGTGAGACCCGAACGGTTCTCCACCTCGTCCCGTCGGCACGGATTCCAACGGAAACTACTGACGCGACGGCATCAGTTCCAGGGCGGATCCCGCCGTTGTGTTCTCGCTCGGTCTTTGGATTCCGCCAGAATCCGCTCGATCGCCCAGCCGGCCCACAGGAAGACGACCGTCATGAAGGCGGCCATCTCGAGCCGAACGACCGACCCGTATCGAACGGCGAGCACGAGGGCCATGATCGTCACCGCGGCGGCGACGACGCCGAACACGTCGTAAAACGAACGTGGGTGACGAACGCTTGGTAATCGAACGCTCATGGTCTGTAGTAACAACTGAAACGAGTTACACACTGATCGCAACGCTGTCGTGCGATCAGGTGTGCAATGACTTCCAGTTGCGACTATAGTATACGCACAGTTCGTATATAGATCCCCGTCCCACACCCGGGGAACGGTACTCGTTGCCCGGAACTGCCCGCGTTCCACCAGTAGTGATCCGTACGAGGGATCGGTCGCGACGGACGGCGACTTACGATGGATTAATGAGACCGAACCAAAATGCCGTTACATACCGTGTCCAGACGTGACTGCGCGAGTGGGGTGTACGATGCGGATCCGTACTGACTGGCGCGCCAGTGTCGCGCTCGTCGGAACCGTGCTCAAGTATCTCTCCGTCCCACTGGTGATTCCGATCGTCGTTGCGCTGATCTATAGCGACCCCGTGTTCCCGTTCGTCGCGACGATCGTCCTTACGATCGCCATCGGCCACGGCCTCGAGCAACTCAGTCCCGAGCCGGATCTACAGGTCCGGGAGGCCATGCTCTTCGTGGCGATCTCGTGGTTGGCCGTCGCGATGATCGGTGCAGTCCCCTACGTGATCGCGGGCTGGGGAACCGAATCGACGCTCGCTCATCCCGTCAACGCCCTGTTCGAGTCGATGTCGGGCTTTACGACGACCGGGGCGACGGTCCTCGGGAGCATCTCGCTCGAGGATCACTCCCACGCGATCATGATGTGGCGACAGCTCACCCAGTGGCTCGGCGGGATGGGGATCATCGTGTTGATGGTCGCGATCCTCCCCGAGCTGGCGGTCAGCGGGGCACAACTCGTCGAGTCGGAAGCGCCGGGACCGCAGTTACAGAAACTCACGCCGCGCATCGCCGAGACGGCGCGTATCCTCTGGCTCGTCTACTTCGCCTTTACCGTCGTCTACATTGCTATCCTCTACGGATTCAATTTGGCGGGGATGGCCGACAACATGACCCTCTACAACGCCATCGCCCACGGGTTCACGACGCTCCCGACGGGCGGGTTCTCACCGGAGGCCGACAGCGTCGCGGCGTTCTCCGCGATCGTCCAGTGGACCGCCATCCCGTTCATGATCGTCGCCGGGACCAACTTCGCCCTGTTCTGGCACGTCTTCAGCGGCGACGGTCATCGATTCGTCCGTAACTCCGAGTTCCGCGCCTACGTGAGCGCGATCGCCGGGCTGACGGTCCTCCTCGCCGGGATGCTCTACGTCGGTACCGCGCCGGCACTCGGGGATCTCGGCGGCGTGACGGAAGGCGTGGTCGAGAACTCGCTGCGACAGAGCGCCTTCCAGATCGCGTCACTGTTGACTTCGACCGGTTACGCGACCAGCGACTTCGCGGCGTGGTCCGGGACCGGCAAGGTCGTACTCCTGTTCGCGATGCTCGTCGGCGGCTGTGCGGGCTCGACCGGTGGCGGCGTCAAGGTCGTTCGATGGTTGATCGTCTTCAAGGTACTGCGCCGAGAGCTGTTCACGGCGTCCCATCCCGAGGTCGTCCGCCCGATTCGACTCGGCGGCAACGTCGTCGACGAGGACGCCATTCGCGGCGTCCTCGGATTCACGTTCATGTACCTCTTCATCTTCGCTCTCGCCACGCTGGTCATCATGCTCGACGCCAGCCGAATCGGTTACTCCCTCGAGCCACTCGAGGCGTTCAGCGCGAGCCTCGCGACGATCGGGAACATCGGCCCCGGGTTCGGTTCGCTGGGCCCCTTCGGGAGCTACCTCGAGTTCCCGTACAGTTCGAAACTCCTGATGGTCTTCCTGATGTGGATCGGCCGTCTGGAGATCATCCCCGTTCTGGTCCTCTTCACCGGCGGGTTCTGGACGCGTTGAGACGGTCTCGCCGCTTCTTCCCTCGTCTCCCGCGCTCGTTCTCAGTCGATCGTCGTCCCCGGATTCTCGCCCTCGAGGAACGACGCGAGCGACTCGAGGCCGAAGATCGACGCCGCAGCCTCGAGACCGAGCAGCGTCCGCACTTTGCCGGCCATCCCGCCGGTCACGTCGGTCGCCTCGCTGGTCCCGAGCACGTCGGCGACGGTCTCGAAGTCGTCGATCCGGTCGATCACGGCGTCCCCGTCGTCTAACACCCCAGGGACCGTCGAGCACAGCCCCACCCGATCGGCCGAGAGCGCTCGAGCGAGTTCCGCCACGAGTTCGTCGCCGCTGACGACGGTCGCACCCGCGCCGGCGTGGGCGATCACGTCGCCGTGGAGGACGGGGACGAACCCCTCCGCGAGCATCGTTTCGACCTGCCCGGTCGGCAAGTCGAGCTCCCCCTTGCTATCGCGGGCGGCTGCCGAAAAGGGATGGACCGGCACCGCCTCGACGTCGCGCTCGAGTAGTCGACGCAGGACGAACTGATTCAACGTCGTCATCGCGCCGTGGATGTCCAGCGCTGCCGACGCGTCGTGGGTCCCCTCGGTCGTGGTGACGCCGTGCTCGCTTGCGTTGTGGTGGCCGAAGCTCCCGCCGCCGTGGACGATCACGAGGTCCTCGGGACCGCTCTCTCGTGTCGCCGCGATCGCGTCGGCCGCGCGCTCGAGGGCGTCGCCGTCGAGGGTTTCCGGCCGGTCCTTCTCGGTGATGACGCTGCCGCCGAGTTTCAGAACGATCATTCGAGTCGCTCCACACCCGTTTCGGCGAGTTCCGCGCGGAAGGCATCTTCACAGCCCGGGGTAAAGGAGAGGGCCGTCTCGGTCTCCGGCGTCGGATCCAACGCGGCGATACAGCCACCCCCGCCAGCCCCGATGAGCTTCGCGCCGTACGCGCCCGCGTCGCGGGCCGCCCAGACCATCGTGTCCAGGGAGCGCGAGGAGACGCCCAGCGCCGAAAGCAGGCCGTGATTGAAGTTCATCAGTCGGCCGAGTTCCTCGAGATCACCGTCGGCAAGCGCCGCCTCGCCGTTGCGCACGACGTCGCCGATCGCCGCGATCGTGTCGGCAGCGAACCCGTACTCCTCGCGCAGGTCGCGGACGCCTGCAACCAGCTTGCCGGTGTCCCCCGCGCCGCCGTCGAACCCGATCACGATCGGTACCTCGGGTGCCTCGAGCGAGCGGCAGTCGTCACCCTCGACGCGGACCGCGCCGCCGGTCGCCGAACAGAACGTATCGGCCCGCGAGGCCTGGCCGTCCTGGACCTGGTACTCCGTCCGATAGGCCCGCTCGGCGAGTTCGTCGGTCTCGAGGGTGACACCGAGCTCGCGGGTGGCGGCGTCGATAGCCGCCACGACGACTGCGGCCGACGACCCGAGTCCCGCGCCCAGGGGGATGTCGCTCTCGATGGTCACGTCGAACCCGACCTCGTCGTTCCCGGTGACGTCCCGGACCTGCTCGATCGCGCCGTCGACGTACCCCATCGCGGCGTCGAGCAGCGATTCCGAGACATCGATGTCCGGCCCCTCGTCGGCCGTTCCGTCGTACTCGACCGTGAATCCGTCCAGACTGAGATCTTCGGCGTTGACTCGGAGTTTCCCGTCGTCGCGTCGCTGTACGCCGACCCGCGCCCGCTGCTCGATCGCACACAGGACAGTCGGCTCGCCGTAGACCACCGCGTGCTCCCCGAGTAGATACACCTTGCCGGGAGCGCTCGAAAGTGTCATGCCCGGCCGTTCGTCCGACGATGATTAATAGCTATCTTTGTCGCCGCCCGGTAGTCATCGGGCGGCCGTGATCGAATCGGGGGCGGACTTATGATCGTACAGTCGAACGTCGGTCGTATGTCGCTCGTCTTGCCCAGCGAACTCGTCGTCGATCGGTTCCTGCCGACGGTCCGGGCGATGCTGGCCGCGCGCCTCGCCGACCGCGGACTGACCCAACGGGAGATCGCCGCCGAACTCGGCGTGACCCAGGCCGCGGTCAGCAAGTACGTCGGGGGCGAGAGCGGCGGTGACGACTGGTTTCGGAACGACCCCGAAACCGTCGCCACCGTCGAACGCATCGCTGACGGACTGGCCGGCGGCGAGATGGACGGCTACGACGCGCTGGCCGAACTCCTCTCGCTCGTCCACAGCCTCGAGGATCGGGGCCCGATCTGTGAACTCCACGAGGAGGAGATGCCCGAACTGCGGGGGCTCGGCTGCGATCTGTGCGTTCGCGGCCTCGATCCCGACGTCCGCGCCGAACGGGACGTCCTCGCGAACGTCCGGACCGCCACACGCACGCTCGCCTCGATTCCCGGAATGGACGACGTCGTCCCGAACGTCGGAACCAACGTCGGAATGTCGCTTCCCGAACCAGGTGACGAAACCGACGTCGCCGCGGTCCCCGGCCGGATCTACGCCATGGGCGGCCGGATCGAAATCCCCGCGAATCCCGAGTTCGGCGCGTCGAAACACGTCGCGACGGCCGTCCTCGCCGCGAACGATACCGACTCCGAGATCCGGGCGGCGATCAACGTCGCCACCGACGACGGCCTGCTCGAGGCCGCTCGCGAGCGAGGACTCGAGCCACTCGAGTTCGACGCCGACTACGAGGACCGCGGCGAACACCTCCGCGAGCGGTTCGCCGCCCGCGGCACCGTCCCCGCCGTCGCCTACCACCAGGGCGCGTTCGGGATCGAACCCGTGAGCTACGTCTTCGGAACGACGGCAGTCGAGGCCGCCGAACTGCTCGAGGCGCTGCTCGAGACGATTTCGCCGTGAGGCTTGCGTCAGTACTCCCTGGCGGTTCATCGTGGAACCAACCGCCCAGTCACCGTTCACCTACGAAGTCCATACTCCGACCGCTCGTTCTCGCGTTCCTGCTCGAGCGTCTGACAGCCGACGACCAGCCGATCCGGGATCGCTTCGGTGTTCGCGTACAGACTCTCGAGGACGACGCTCGCGTCCTCGAAATTGCGGCCGCGATATGCTCGTAACGGCTCACGATCCCACTGTACAATGTGGCTCTCTGCTAACAGCGGGAGGTGGTGATGGCGCAATTCGAGCCGCAACCGATCGGGGTCACCACGTTCGGATTCAGTGCAACGTCCGGCAAGGGGACGGATTCACCGGGCGAGACGTCGATCAGGGCACCGATTATCTGTCGCCGCGGTTCGGCCGAGAGAACCTCGAATATTCGATTCCATCGACGGATGACCTCGGTGGGAACGCTCTGCATAGTAAATCGAACGATAACGTCCAACACAGTAAATATTGGGGCATGGTAACATGCCTATTGATCCATACTGGATCACCCTCTCCGTCGCTACTGAAGGTCAATGCACACCTGACCGAATACCGGCGTTGCGGTCAGTGTGGCAATCGTTCCAGTGGCTACTATAGCGACCGATACCCGCCCGAGCGCATTCGAGTCGCCGGCTCGCAACTCGGCCACGATCCGGCCGCTACCCGGCTATCGAACGACGAGAAAACGAACAGTGCCGAAATCGAACGGTTATACGGTACTTTCGAAGTCCTCGAGCGAGTAGGACGGCTCGGCACCGCGTCGGTCGAGGACCTCGTTGGCGAGCAGCCAGTAGACGACCGAGAGGGCCTTGCGACCCTTGTTGTTCGTCGGGACGACGAGGTCGACGTTACTGACCTGGTTGTTCGAGTCACACATCGCGATGACCGGGATGCCGACCGTGATGGCCTCCTTGACGGCCTGGGCGTCGCCGATCGGGTCGGTGACGACCAGTACGTCCGGCTCGATGTAGCCGTCGTACTTAGGGTTCGTCAGCGTCCCCGGGATGAAGCGACCGGTCCGGGCGCGAGCGCCGACGGCTTCGGCGAACTTCTCCGCCGGGAACCGACCGTACTGGCGACTCGAGGTGACGAGGATCTGCTCGGGGTCGTAGTTCGCGAGGAAGTCCGCGGCCGTACGGATACGGCCGTCGGTCTTCGAGACGTCGAGCACGTAGAGCCCGTCGGTTCGGACGCGGTGGATGAACCGCTCCATGTCCTGAGTCTTTTGCTGGGTCCCGATGTGGACGCCAGCGCCGAGGTAGTCCTCGACGGGGATGAGGAGGTCGGCCTCCTCGTCGGACATCACGTCGTCGTCGAGGGTCGGCCCGGCATCCTCGCTTTCGGCGTCGTCGGCTTGTTCTGCGTCGGCCGTGGGTGCTCCCTCGGCGTCGGCGGACTGTTCGTCTACTGGCTCGACGTCGTCGGCGTCGGCGGCGGGGCCAGCCCCTTCGGCTGGCTCCTCGTCGATCGCCTCCTCGGCGGCGTCGAGCCCTTCCTGGGTTGCATCGTTCTCTGTCATGTCGCGTCGTCTGCGATTCGAATGAGCTCGTTGAGCTTTGCAGTTCGCTCGCCGCCGACGGCACCCGTCTTGATGAAGGGGGCGTCGGTCGCAACAGCGAGGTGTGCGATCGTCGCGTCTTCGGTCTCGCCCGACCGATGGGAGACGACCGAATCGTAACCGTTCCGCGTCGCGAGTTCGATCGCGTCGAAGGCGTCCGTCAGCGTCCCGATCTGGTTTGGCTTGATCAGGATGCTGTTTGCCGCGCCGCGATCGATTCCCTCGACGAGACGCTCGGTGTTGGTGACGAACAGGTCGTCACCACAGACCAGCGTCTGATCGCCGACCTCGTCGGTGAGGTCGGCGAAGGCGTCGTAATCGTCCTCGTCGAGAGGATCCTCGACGTAGACCAGATCGTACTCCTCGACGAGTTCGGCGATGTAGGCGATCTGCTCGTCGGTGTCACGGCTGCGGTCGCTGTACTCGTACGTCCCGGAGTCGGAATCGTACAGTTCAGCGCCGGCCACGTCCAGCCCGAAGCCGATGTTGAAGCCGACCTCGTCGGCGACCATCGAGACCGCTTCGTCGACGACCTCGAAGGCCTCGCTGTCGTCGATCGACGGTGCCCACGCGCCCTCGTCGCCTTTCCCGCACGGAACGTCGCGTTCCTCGAGCAGGTCGGCGACGGCGGCGTGGACGGCCGCGTTGGCGAAGACGGCATCCGCGACGCTGGGTGCGCCGACGGGTGCAGCCAGGAACTCCTGAATGTCGGTCGCGTCGGCGGCGTGTTCGCCGCCACCGACGACGTTCCCGAGCGGAATCGGGGAGTTCTCGCCGCGGAACGTGCCACCGAGGTGCTGAAAGAGCGGTGCACCGAGCACGTCGGCACCGGCCTTCGCGGCGGCCATGGAGATCGCGACCGCGCTGTTGGCCCCGATCTCGGAGAAGTCGTCGGTCCCGTCGGCGGCGTGGAGCGCCGCGTCGACGTCACGCTGGTTGCCCGCGTAGACCTCGCCGACGAGTCGGGGAACGGCGTGTTCCCGGGCCGCGGCGATCGCCTCGTTTGGCGGCCGCTCGACGGCCTCGTACTCGCCGGTGCTGGCACCGCTTGGTGCTGCAGCGCGGCCGAAGCCGCCACTTTCCGTCAGGACGTCCGCTTCGACCGTCGGGTTCCCTCGCGAGTCGAGAATCCGGCGCAGCCGAACGTCGGTAATACGCGTCATTTCCGGTCGTACCCCCGCTTGACGGTAAAGGGAAGCACGTCGGCGTCGTACTCCTCGGCGGCGATGAGGATCGGTTCCGTCTGCTCGGTCTCGATCAACACCGGCGCACCGTAGGAGATCTGCAGCGCTCGAGCGCCGAGGATGCGTGCCTTCTCGTAGCGGTTGTGCTCTTGCTGTTGCATTGGCTTACTGGTACGGGGAGACGATATCGACGAGATCGGTGTGACTGACGAGCATGCGCCGACAGCAGTAGCGGTCGACGCCGAGTTCGTCGAGGACCTTCTCGGGGTCCTCGTCGCCCTCGTTGGCCCGCTCGTCGAACTCCTCCCAGTGTTCGGCGACGACGTTGCCACAGGTGAAACACCGGACCGGTACCATCATGCTTGAATCACCTTAGCGGTAGGACTTCTGGTAGCGCGCCCGAGCGCCCGGGCCGCCCCACTTCTTCGGTTCGGACTGGCGAACGTCGTTGACCAGCAGCGAGCGGTCGAACTCCATGAACGCGTCGCGGAGTTCCGCGTCGTTCGTCTGCTGGACGATCCCGCGTGCGATAGCGGTTCGGACGGCGTCTGCCTGGCCGCTGATGCCGCCGCCTTCGACGCGAACGTCGATATCCATCTCGCCGCGCAGGTCCTCGCCGACGATGCGGAACGGCTCGAGCATCTTGAGGCGAGAGGTCTCCGGTTCGACCAGCTCGACCGGTTGGGAATTGATTCGAACGCGACCCTCGCCTTCGCGCACCGTGGCGCGAGCGACGGCCGTCTTTTTCTTGCCACTCGTGTTGGTTACCATGTGACGTTAGCACCTAACTGTTCGGACACTTCGTGTAGGTGGACGAAGCGGATGTTCGACAGGCGATCCAGCGACGTTCCCTCGAGGACCTCCGACTCGGTGTCGTCGTTCTCGTAGGGGTTGCCGACGTAGACCCGGACGCTGTCGAGTGCCTCGCGGCCGCGAGGTTTCTTGTACGGCAACATCCCGCGAACGGACCGCTTGAAGATCGTGTCCGGTCGTTTGGGATAGTACGGCCCGCGGTCCGAGCCGAGCTGTCGCCGCGTACGGTACGTCTCGAAGACGTCTTCCTTGTCGCCGGTGATGACCGCGTCCTCGGCGTTGACGATCGCGACGCGTTCGCCGTCCAGCGCGCGCTGGGCGACCTCGCTCGCGACTCGACCGAGAATACAGTCCTGTGCGTCGACGACGAGATCCGCGTCGAACTCTGCGAGACTCATCGAATCACCCGGACATCGGAGCCGTCGGGGTTCTCTTCGAGCGCTTGCTCGAGCGGTACTGGGTCGCCGACCTGGTCGATCTTCGTCTCCGCGGACGAAGAGAAGTTGACGGCGGCGACGGTGACGTTCTTCTGTAGTGCGCCGGATCCCAGCACTTTGCCGGGGACGACGACAGTCTCTTCTTCGCGTGCGTATCGCTCGATGCGGCCCAGGTTCACCTCAGCGTGGGTGCGTCGGGGCTTCTCGAGTCGATCCGCAACGTCTCGCCAGACGTCGGCGTCCGCTTCGCGGGACGTCGACTTTAGCTCGGCGATGAGATCGTTGAGCCTCGGATTAGTCTTGCTACTCATTGGTATCCTCCAACTGCTAACTGATCGACGACGCGAGGAACCACGTCGTCGACTGTGGAATCGAAATCGTTGTACTGCCGACCGACACTCGAGGAGCGATCGTGATCGAAACACGATCGACTGCCCTTCGAGTGTCGGTCGGTCGTAGAGAAGTGATGCAGGGAGCAGGATTTGAACCTGCGGACTCCTACGAGACAGCGCCCTGAACGCTGCGCCGTTGGCCTAACTTGGCTATCCCTGCTCGCACTTCCGTCTACCCGTCGCCCCTTCAAACCCCTTTCGATTCCAGTGGAAACGCGATCGCCGGTCTCGTCGCTCACGGCGCCGGCGAGAAGCGTCTCCTGAGTGGGTTGGGGGCGTCGGTTCATATCTATAGCTGTACTGCGTCTTCGAGTTCGGTCGCACGCGCCTCGAGCGTCTCCGCGGCCCGCGTCACGAGCTCCTCGACGGGGAACGAGCCGTCCGTCTCCACGTGGAAGACGAACGCGTTTGGCACGTCCTCGACCCGGACCTCTTTGCCCGGATAGCGATTCGAGAGGTCGTGGTCGAACTCGCTCGTCGGAACGAGTTCGCCGTCGTCCTCGATGACGCCACGGATGATCTGACTCTCTTGGTCCTCGAACTCCGGCAGGTCACCGTCGACCGCCACGCGCTGGAGGTGTCGGTAGCCGACCGCGACCCCGCCCTGATGCTTGGCGTGGTCTTTGCCGCGGTCGATCACGGCGTCGGCCTCGGCCTCGAGGCGCTGGCCGTCCTTGAGTTCGATGATGGGAACGTTCTCGTCCGCGGGTTGGACGAGCTCGTCGCTGCTGACGAGATCGCCGGAGTAGGCGGTTGCCGGCCCTTCGACGTCGATCGAGAGCGTGACCGTATCGTCCTCGGTGAACTCGCCGACCGGCGGCGTCGTCAGCGGGACGAGCCCGAGACGGAGGGCGAGTTGCTCGTCGAACATGACCGACGAGTTCTCGACGAACCGAACGGTATCGACGGCCATCGTCGGCACGTCGGCGACCATCGCCCGACGGATGCCGTTTGCGAACCCGGGTGTCACGCCGCGAACGAGGAATCGTGCCTCACGATCCTCGCGTTCGACGAACTCGACGTCGTACGCTTCAGTCATGATCTAGTAGCCGCCCTTACCTTTCGGAGCGCGCGATCCGTCGTGTGGGATCGGCGTGACGTCCTCGATGCGCCCGATCTCGATGCCCGAGCGGGCGAGCGCGCGGATCGTCGCCTGCGCGCCGGGACCGGGGGACTTCTGGAGGTTTCCGCCGGGGCCACGCACGTGAACGTGCAGGCCCGTGATGCCGGCCGATTTGACCTCTTCGGCGACGGATTCGGCCATCTGCATGGCCGCGTACGGCGACGCTTCGTCGCGGTTCTGCTTGACCGCCGTCCCACCGGAGGACTTGGCGATCGTCTCCGCGCCCGTGAGGTCGGTCACGGTCATGACGGTGTTGTTGAACGATGCGTGCACGTGGGCGATGCCCCACTTTTCGTCGTTCTGGCTCATGTTACTGACCCTCCGCGCGTTCCGGATGCAGTTCGTCCGCGAGCGGACTGTTCTCGTCGAAGGCCACCAGATCCTCTTCGTCGATGTCGACGACGTAAGAGGGGACGAGGTGGCGCTGTCCGTCGACCACGATGTGGCCGTGGGTGATGAACTGGCGGGCCTGCTGGGCCGTGTTGGCCAGTCCGCTTCGATAGACGACCGTCTGCAGTCGACGCTCGAGGATGTCCTCGACCTCGAGCGACAGGATGTCGCCGAGTTCGTCGGTTTCGTCGAGGATGCCGACGCGTTTGAGCCGTCCGAGGAACTCCTCGGAGCGGCGGATGACGACGTCGTCGTCCTGGGCCTGGCCGAGCAGTTCGCGGGCCTCGCGCCGGTAGGAGCGAAGCTCGGACTGGGCTCGCCAGAGCTCTTCTTTGTTCTTGAGACCGTAGCGGTCGACGAGGGAGTGCTCGCTGGCGATGCGTTCACCCTGGTAGGGGTGGTTCGGCGTCTCGTATTGTTTGGTGTCAGTGCCGAGTGGCATTATTCACCCTCGTCCTCTTCTTCGGCGGCGGCCTCTTCGGCCTGTTCTTCGCGGATCTCTTCGACGTTGACTCCGATGGTGCCCTCCGTCCGGCCGGTGGACTTGGTTCGCTGGCCACGGACCTTCTGGCCGCGCTTGTGGCGAGTTCCCTTGTAGGAGTCGATCATCTTCATCCGGTTGATGTCGTGCTGTCGAGTCAACTGGAGATCGTTACCGATCTCGTGGGTCGTTTCGCCGCTGTAGAAGTCGTCCTGGCGGTTGTTGAGCCAGTCCGGAACTTCCGCAGCGTAGTTTTCGACGACCTCGACGACGGTCTCGATGACGTCGTCGTCGAGTCGACCGAACGTCGCCGTTCGGTCGACACCCGCTTCATCGGCGATGAGCCGGGCGGTTCGGCGACCGATCCCGTTCATCTCCGAAAGCGAGCGCTCGACGGACTTCGTCCCATCGAGGTCGGTTTGCCCGATGCGGACGAAGTATCGAAGATCTTCGTCGTCTTCTTGTTCTTGAGGTTCTTCGGCGCTCATATGTCGTGTATCTGTATCTGGTCTGCCTGCGTTGCAAATCGACTGGCGGGAAAGCGCCAGTGAAGTGTCCGACGTTGTGGCGGGGATTCGAACCCCGGAGGCTTGACGCCACATGGTTAGCAACCATGCGCCTTGGGCCGCTTGGCTACCACAACACCGTCGGTCTATCGTCGCCCTCGCGGACTCGGGGATCGCTCCCCTACACGTATTGCACCCGAACCTACCCCCGTCGACTACTTAAGGGCAACGAAAGGTGGCCAGACGGGTGTGAGTCACATACTCGCGGTAATCGCGCTCGCGTTTCGAAAACAGGAACAGAGAACCGGTCTCCGAACGACCGCAGACGGACTCCGGTCGATCAGTGCCGACCCAGCCGCGACCCGCCCTGGAAGTATGCCGGGACCCGGTGACAGCAGCCCGTCTCAAACGCCGGCGTACTCCTCGAGGTACTTTTCGTTGAGCTCCCACTCGCCGTCGGCGTTCTGGACCATGTACTCGCCGTAGTATGGGACCCGGTTCGCGACGACGTCGCGGAAGGCCTCGCGGATTTCCGGCTTCGTCATCTCGCCCATCGACTTGAGGTCGTCGTTGCGGTTGAGACACCCCTTCAGGTGCCCCTCGTGGGTCACGCGGACCCTGTGACAGTTCGCACAGAAAGTCGGGTTCTCGACGGGATCGACGATCTCCACCATCCCGCCATCGACCCAGTACCGCTTTCGGTCGTGCATCTCCCGGTGTTCGATCTCGTCGGCCTGCTCGGCCAGCCAGTCGTGGACCCGCCCGATGTCGATGTTCCACTCCGGCTTCCCCGTCAGCTCGGGCATGTACTCGATCAACTGGAGCTGGAGCCCGTCGTTTGCCGCGACGTGATCGACCATCTCCGGCACGTACCCCGCCGTGTGCTCGAAGACGACCATGTTGAGCTTGACCGGGTCCAGCCCCGCGTCCAGCGCCGCTTCGACTCCCTCGAGGACCTTTTCGTAGGCCCCGCTTTTCGTCACGGCGGCGAAGTCCTCCGGATCGAGCGCGTCCTGGGAGACGTTGACCCGCTCGAGGCCGGCGTCGACGAGATCCGCGGCGCGACCGGGGAGGAACGTCCCGTTGGTCGTCAGCGAGACCTCCATCTCGTCGGGCGTGCGTTCGATGATCTCCTCGAGATCCTGTCGGAGCATCGGCTCTCCACCCGTGAACTTGACCGCGTCGACGTCGAACTCCGCGGCGACCTCGAGGAACCGAACGACGTCGTCGGTCGACATCTCGTCGTCCTGTGGATCCATCGGTCCCCGGGTATCCCCCAGCCCTTCGTTGTGACAGTAGACACAGTCGAAATTACACCGATCGGTGAGGGAGACGCGAACCCCAGTAACCTCCCGACCGAATTCGTCGGCGAGCATGCCACCGAGTTGCATCCGGATCCGCTTAAACGCGCCGGGGATTTCGACGTCTCGTAACCGGTTTCGGTTCACAAATGGTGTCAGCCCGTTGGCTGGATCGGTGTCTCGCCCAGTCTGCTGCTCGTCGACGGGACGGTGGTCGAGACGGACACGGTCTTCGGCGGTTTCGATCGGCGGAAGAACTACCCCAATTCCGACCGAACGAGCGCCCATGGACGAGGACATGCTCGCCGACCAGCGTCGCCTCGTGGAACTCATCGAAGCGGAGGGCTGGGACGTCACCGACCTCGAGATTTCGGCCTACGACAGCCCGTGGGCCGACGAGGACGACCCGGAAGCGACCGTGACGATCACTGCTCGGAAACCGTACGAGGGCGACGACGACGGGACTGACGAAGACGACGAAAGTCCGTATCGGCTGAAGTGAGGAGCAAACGCACCGACGATCGGTCCAGTTCTTCTCCTTCGATCCGTTCGGAATAGTGCTGTCTTCCCAACTTAGCCCTTGATGTTACACACCGGGAACGTCCGCGCGACCTTGTCGCCGATGCCGAGTTCGTCCGAGACGCGGACGACCTCGTCGACGTCCTTGTAGACGCCCGGCGCTTCCTCGGCGATCGTGGCTCCGGACTGGGCCTTGACGTAGATCGCCTGCTGGTCCTCGAGGTCCTGCTGGACGTCGCCGCCCCAGAACTCGTTTTTCGCCTGGGTGCGGCTCATCAGCCGCCCCGCGCCGTGTGCGGTCGACCCGAAGGTGAGGTCCATCGAATTCTCCCCCCCGCGGAGGACGTAGCTGCCCGCGCCCATACTGCCGGGGATGATCACCGGCTGACCGACGTCGCGGTAGGCGTCGGGCACCTCGGGGTGGCCGGCGGGGAAGGCCCGCGTGGCACCCTTGCGGTGGACGTAGAGTTCGCGCTCCTCGCCGTCGACTCGCGGCTCGACGCCGCTCGCTCCGTCCGCGGAGTGCGGCTCCGCGCTCACCGTGTGCGTTTCCTTCTTCGCGATGTTGTGAGCCACGTCGTAGAGTAACTCCATCTCCATGGCCTCCCAGGAGCGATCGAACACGCGCTCGAAGACCTGCCGCGTGCGGTGCATGATCAGCTGTCGGTTGACCCACGCGAAGTTGATCGCCGCGTTCATCGCGCCGTAGTAGTCCTCGGCGAGTTGTGACCCCGCGGGCGCGGCCGCGAGTTCCCTGTCGGGCAGCCGGTCCAGCAGTCCCTTGTGTTGTTGCTCGATCTTCCGCAGGTAGTCGTTACAGGTCTGGTGGCCCAGTCCGCGGGAGCCACAGTGGATCAACACGACGATCTGGTCTTCCTCGAGCCCGTAGGCCTCGCCCACGCCCGAATCGAAGACGTCGGTCACGCGCTGGACCTCGAGGAAGTGGTTGCCCGACCCCAGCGAGCCGATCTGGTTCTTCCCGCGGTCTTTGGCTTTCTGGCTCACGTTGTCCGGCTCCGCGCCCTCGCGCCTCCCTTCGTCCTCGCAGTGGCGCAGGTCGTCTTCGACGGCGTGGCCGTTCTCGAGGGCCCAGTCGACCCCGCGCGCGAGGATCTCGTCGATGGTATCGACGCCGGCTTCGACGATCCCGCCGCCGCCGAGGCCCGATGGGATGTTGGCGAAGAGCGAATCGACGAGTTCCTCCTCGTGGCCCCGCACGTCGTCGTAGGTCAGGTTGGTCCGCATCATCCGGACGCCACAGTTCGAAACCACGAATCCGTCGGCGACGAAGTTGTGAGCGTCGTGTGTGACACCGATATCGTACACTGGCTGCTCGCCGAGAGGTTCGATCGATCTGATCCGGGTTCGAACGCTGCAGTCATCACGCACGGAGACTGACTCACAGTACTCCTCGAACCCGGGGAAATCGGCGGGTGGCCGCGGCCGGCCCGACCGTCCACTCCAGATACTGCGTTCGATGAATCGCTCGTTGATATCGAACTCGGCTTTGATCTCGGCTGGAGCCGTTCCGCCGTCGGCCATCGCTTTCGCTCGTTCGGAGATCGACAGTCGGCGGTCGATTACCGCTTCCTTTCGCTTGAGGTACTGCAGTGCCGCGATCGATTTGCGCTGCTTTTCGGCGTTGTACCGGTAGCCGACGGTCGAGAAGAACCGGATCAGGTTTTCGGAGTCGTTCTTGATCCCGAGACGGATCCGAACCGTCTCGTGGTCGCCGTTCGAATCAGTTTCGAAGCGTTCGATTTCGTTCGTTTCGATGTCGATGTCGCCGAGGAACGACGCCAGCTCCGTCATGAATTCCCGACCGGCGTCAGCCACATCAGCGGTCCGCGTCTGCGACACCTTTGGACAGTACAGGTTCTTGTCGTGCTGGGCAGCGGGCGTGTTCATCTCGGCACCGAAGTAGGCGGACGCGTACAACGCTTTTTGCCAGTCGGCTAGCCTGTTGAAATACCACGGTGTCGTGAAGTCGGACTCGATCTTCCGTCCGTCAGGTGCGCCGAGTTCCAGCAGCATCTTTTGGAACGCCTTCGACGTCGCACGAACGCTGTACTCCGTCGTCTCGAACGCGTTCCCGTCGATATCGTGAGATCGATCGCGTTCGTAAATCTTCGACGCGGTAAAGCCGATCGCTTCGATATCGTCTTGGATCGCCTCGAGATCCTCGGAATCCCCATAGAACCACGTCTGACCGTCGTTTCCGATCGCACCGTCACCAGTGTGAAATCCGACGAGTTTGAGGAATCGATTGAAGGCGTCATCCGTCGATTTCAGCGGAAGGAGATCACGCTCCGTAAGCGCGCGCAGGAGCTGTGAATTCTCGTCGGCGAAATCGTCTTTGCTAAGCACCGTAAATTCCGTCGGTTCCTCGTCCGGCAAGCCCTGAAACGGCTGGATAGCTACCTGATCACCTTCAGTGAGTTCTCCGAGCGGCCGCATTCCATCCGGGGTTCGGAAGGGATGATCCGCCGTCGCCTCGATTCGATCGCCTGTTTCCGTCTCGACTTCGTATACTGTCGCACCGTCACGCTCGGTGAATAGACGGATCGACGATGGCGTGAGTTCGTCATCAGCAACCATTACCTTTTCCTCCTCGAAGCGATTCTCGAGCTGTTCGATCGGAACCCGGCGGCCGTGCTCGAGGAGAACCTCCGTCTCCCCCGAGAGACAGTTGATGTCGTAGCCGACCGCGCCCGGCGAAATACAGCCGTTCTCGGCGTCGAGCGCCCCGACCCCGCCGACCGGGAAGCCGTAGCCCTGATGCCCGTCGGGCATGCAGATCGCGTGGTTCGTGATCCCCGGCAGGTGGGTCGTGTTCGTGATCTGCTCGAGCGTCTTGTCGTCTTTGATTTCCTCGAGCAGTGCTTCACTCGCCAGTACCCGCGCAGGGACGCGCATATCGCCTTCCTGTGGGATCTCCCAGACGTACTCGCGCACCCGCTCGAGCGTGATGCCGTTGGCGTCGAAGGTTGTCATACGCGGAACTCGGGTGGCAGCGATGAAAGATGTTCGTCTCTTCGGTCTCTCCGATAGTCACTGTCACTGTCACCGTCGGACCGCGAATCCGGTTCCGGCATCCGGGGCGCGGTCACACGTCGAAGACGACGTACGCCTCCCAGCCGCCGGTTTCGTTCCCGTCGGTCTCGACGGGCTCGAGTCGCATCTCGGAATACGTCACGGCCTTGATCTCGCGGGCGTCGATCTCGACGAGTCCGACGCCGCGGGCGCTGGCGTCGAGTTGCCACTCGTCGGATCCGTCGCCCGCCGCCCCACCACCGTCGGCCGAGCGATCGGGTGTCGACGGCGGCGCGATCGACTCGACGCGGTGGTCGACGGGGAGTTCCGCCCGGACGTCCCGCAGGTAGATCAGTTCGTCGAGGTAGTCGAACAGCAGCGCCTCGCGGCTCTCGGCTGTGACGGTGAGGGGAAACCGGTCGCCGGCGTCCGCCGGAATCCCGTCACACGATGCGGCCGCGAGGCCGTCGGCTACCGCCGCGAAGACCGCCTCGAGCGAGTCGCCGGTCGCCGACACCGCGATGTCGGCCGTGTGGTCACACAGGTCGAATCCCATCGTAGCGTCCCTTCGACGGCCGGTAACCTATGCTCGTTGTTTCGGCCGTCGGTTCGCTCCGATCGAACGGACAGCGCGGCGAACAGGTCGCCTCCGACGGTCGACGACATCGGCTGCCGGTGGAATTATATTGACGACGCTGGTAGTGTATGGTAGTGAGCGTCAACATCGACAGTCGGGTCGTCGCGCCGGGGAGCGACGACTTCGTCGACCAAGCCTGGCAGCTAAAGGAGGAGATCAACCGTCAGGAAGGTGTGCTCAAGCAGCGACACGACTTCTTTACTGACGCGTATCGCCGGTCGAAAGTACACTGTTACGTCCAGAAGGGGGACCTCATCGGCTTCGCCGCCGTTCGACGCGACGGCTACATTCTCTTTCTCGCGGTCGACCCCGAATTCCGCAGCGAAGGCGTCGGGAAACGCCTCGTCGCCCACGTCGCGGACGACCACGATACGATCACGTGTCACGCTCGGACGAGCAACGAGAACGCCCTCCAGTTCTACGAACATCTCGGCTTCGAGATCAAACGCCGGATCGACGGCTACTACGAGGACGGCGGCGACGCCTACTACCTGAAACTCGGGGCCGACGTCGGTATCGCCGACCGGATTTCCGATCTGATACGGCGTTAAAACGGGACGCTACTGATCGGCGAGACGACCATCGGCCGGACGGAACTACCGTACGGGGTCGTCTCGAAGGGTTCCCGCCACGAACGCCCGTCGAAGGATCGTCAACAGCAGGTACGTCTCGTACTTCTGGCTTCGACAGTGCTCACAGGGAGCCATCTCGTCGGCGATCCGATCCAACGTGTCGCCGTGGGTCGCCTCGAGGTCCGCGACGAGCGCTGCGATATCGGGTGCGAGCTCCTGGGCCATCGAGTCGACGTCCGCCCGTGCGTCCTCGGGCAGCGCGTACGAGAGGACGATCGTATTCGCGCGGTAGTACTTCGTCGTGCCGCCGTTTCGCTCCTCGAGGCGGGCGACCTCGACGAGGCCGGCATCGCGGAGTTCGTTGACGTGGTGGCGAACCGTATTGAGCGTCCGGTCGTACCCCCGTCCCGCGAGTGCCTCGTCGATCTCCGTCACGGAGCGTGTCGTGTCGGCGAGCATGTCGAGGATCATCGCACGGACCGGTTCGTCGACGGCGCTCGAGACGTTCGTATCCCGGACCGCGATGTCGTCGATCGTCACGTCCGACGTGAATTCGGGCATCGGTTACACGGTCGTTGGGTGGCGATCCGTATAAGTCGCTCAGGCCGCGCGACCGTCTAGACGAGTCGTTTCACCGGTGGAAACGACCGTGATAGAAGTCAAACAAGTCATTTGAGCTATATATTTACGGACGGGGTTCGTACGAGCATTCGAGCACCGATGACCCAGATCACCGAATACCGCGTCACCGACTTCGATTGTCCGACGTGTGCGAGCAACGTCGAACGAGCCCTGTCGAAAGCGGACGGCGTCGAGCGCGTCGAGGTCCACTACACGACCGGTCGCGTCGAAATCGAGTTCGACGAGACGGCCGTCGACGCCGATCGCCTCGAGCGAGCCATCACGAACCAGGGGTACACGCCCCGTCCCCGGTGACCGACCGTGAACGTCGAGCGATACGTCCGGACCCACCGAACGCCGATCGTCGTCGCGGCCAGCGGCCTGCTGCTCGCCGTCGGCTGGAGCGTCGGCACCGCCCACGACCTGCCCCGAGTGAGCGCGGCGCTGTTGCTCATCGCGGCAATCGTCGGCGGATACGACGTCGCCAAAACGGCCTACTACACGCTGCGTACCGGAACCGTCGGGATCAACACCCTCGTCACGCTTGCCGCGCTCGGGGCGATCGTCATCGGCGAGTACTGGGAGGCCGCCGCCGTCGTCTTCCTGTTCTCGCTGGGCAACTACCTCGAGGCACGGACGATGAACAAGACCCGGTCGGCACTCGAGGAGTTGCTCGAGATGACCCCGGACACGGCGATCGTCCGCCGCGATGGCGCAACCGAGGAAGTCCCCGCTCACGAGGTCGAACCCGGTGAGACCGTCATCGTCAAGCCGGGCGCGAAGATCCCCGTCGACGGCGAGGTCGTCGACGGCGAGCGCAGCGACGGGTCGGAGGCCCTTCGAGCGAACGGGGACCCCGTGAGCACGGTCGATCAGGCTCCCGTCACCGGCGAGAGCGCGCCCGTCCCCAAGGCCGCGGGCGACGAGGTGTACGCGGGGACGATCAACCAGGAGGGAGCCCTCGAGGTCGTCGCGACCGGCACCGGCCAGGATACGACCCTCGAGCGGATCATCCGCCGCGTCGAGGAGGCCCAGGAGGCGAAAGCGCCGGCGGAGACGATCATCGAGCGGTTCGCGGCCTACTACACGCCCGCGATCGTCGTGCTGGCGGTCGGGTCCTACGCGATCACCGGCAACGCCGTCACGGCGTTGACGCTGCTCGTCATCGGCTGTCCCGGCGCGCTTGTCATTGGGCCGCCGGTCAGCATCGTCAGCGCCATCGGGTCGGCGGCGCGCTCGGGCGTCCTGATGAAAGGCGGCGAACACCTCGAGACCGCCGGCAAGATCGACCTCGTCGCGTTCGACAAGACCGGAACGCTGACCGAGGGCGAGCCGACCGTCTCGAGCGTCACGGGCTTTGGCCTCGACGAGGACGCCGTGCTCCGCACCGGGGCCATCGCCGAGAAGAAGAGCGAACACCACCTCGCGGACGCGATCCTCGCGGCTGCCCGGGACCGTGATGGCTCTGGTCTCGCCACCGACGGCGGTGCCGTCGAATCCACTGCCGGTGGCGTCGACCTCGAGCGGGACGCGCCGCCGATTCCCGATCCCGACGAGTTCGAGGTCGTCGCGGGCAAGGGCGTCGTCGCGAGCCACGACGGGCGGCGGATCGTGGTCGGCAACCGCGCGCTCCTCGCCGAACGCGAGATCGACGTTGCGGACCGGATCGCCGCCCAGGTCCGCGAGTACGAGGAGCGCGGCGAGACGGCCGTCTCAGTCGCCCTCGGCGGCGATATCGTCGGCGTCATCTCGATCAGGGACGAACTCCGGCCCGCCGCAGCGGACGTCGTCGCGGCGCTGCAGAACGCCGGGAGACTCGATACGCCTCGTCCATCGAGCCCTGCGCTCACTACGTTCGCACAGGACGCCGGCGTCCGAACGGTGATGCTGACCGGCGACAACGAGCGGACCGCTCGCGCCGTCGCCGAGACGGTCGGAATAGACGACTACCGCGCGACGCTGCTCCCCGAGGAGAAACAGGCGGCGATCGAGTCGTTCCAGCGGGAGGGCCACGTCGTCGCGATGGTCGGCGACGGGATCAACGACGCGCCGTCGCTGGCGACCGCCGACGTCGGGATCGCGATGGGCGCGGCGGGGACCGACACCGCCATCGAGACTGCAGACATGGCGCTGATGGCCGACGAGTTGGCACGCATTCCCTACGCCGTCGGACTCAGCAAGGCGACCCGGTGGAACGTCACGGAGAACGTCGCCATCGCGGTCGCGACGGTCGGTCTACTGTTGGCCGGCGTCTTCGCCGGCTACGTCCACATGGCCAGCGGCATGCTCGTCCACATCGGCAGCGTCCTGCTGGTCATCCTCAACGGGATGCGGCTGTTGCGGTACTGACAGCTCCCCGATGCCGTCGCGAATCGAACCACACGAACGATCCACACAGCACATCGATCCATCCATGAGCAACTCCACCAACGAATCCGACCCCACGAACCGAGACCGAACCGACTGGAACGTCGACTACGATATCGATCCGATCCGACTGCGAGACCCCGCCGCCGAGGCCCTGGCCGTCCTCGAGCCCGGCGATCCGATCGTCATCACGTACGCGGACGTGGTGAAAGCGGCGGGCCACTCCTGTCCCACGGCGGCTGGCGCGTACCGGATCGCCAAGGCGGGCCTCGAGGCCCTCTACCCCGGCGACGAACTCCCGGTCCGCGGCGACGTCGAAGTACTCGCCGGCGGACCGCGGGACGACCCCGCCTACGGCGTCACCGCGCGCCTGATCTCGTACGTGACGGGTGCCGCGGGCGAGGACGGATTCGCCGGACTGGCCGGCGGCCACGGCGGCCGGAAGAACCTGCTTCACTACGGTGCCATCGGCACCGACGGCATCGCCTTCGAATTCACGCGCACGGACACGGACGAGACGGTTCGGGTAATCTACCACGTCGCGGACGTCCCATCCGGCGGCCCGGCCGTCGACAACCTGCCGAAACTGATCGACGGCACCGCGACCGACGCCGAACGCGAGGCCTTCGCCGAGGACTGGCACGGTCGCGTCGACGCGGTCCTCGATGGTGATCGGTACGTGACCGTCGATTCGCCGTCCAGTGACTAAGCGAGCGCGGCGCGAAGCAACACGGGACACGAGCCGCTCTCGATCGGTTCCCCTGTGTCGTCCCCCCACGAGGTCGAACATTCGGCAAGATTATACGCCCCCATCCACGACTACTCGAGTCGTATGGAGGAGCGAACGAGGGCCTATCTGCGGGGGCGATTCCGCGACCACTATCGACGGACGGAGATCACGCCGCCGCCCGCGGCCAACGAACGCGAGTGGGGGTACATCCCCTGGACCGAGGGGCCGGACACGACGATGGTCCGCCACCGTTCGCTGCTCGAGTTGGGCGATCTCTCCGAGTTTCTCGTCCGAAAGCGCCCGCGACACGTCTACTTCTCCGCGGGACGCTTTCGCGACCCCGGCGCGAGTTCGATGCACGAGAAAGACTGGCAGTCCGCCGATCTCGTCTTCGATCTCGACGCCGACCACCTGCCCAGCGTGACGCTGGGCGAGGACAGCTACGGGGAGATGCTCGCGAAGTGTCAGGACGCCCTGCGTCGGCTGCTCGAGTTTCTCGAGGACGACTTCGCGTTCGAGGACCTCGAGATCGTCTTCTCGGGCGGCCGGGGCTACCACGTCCACGTCCGCGACGAGAACGTCCTGCACCTCGAACGGGAACACCGCCGAGAAATCGTCGACTACGTTCGGGGCATCGGCCTCGAGTTCGAGGAACTGATCGAGACCGAGACCGTCGCCGGACTGGGACGGAAGACGCCGACGGAACGGCGCACCCTCCAGATCGAGGGGGGGTGGGGCGCTCGGACCCACGACCACTTCATGGGCTTCGTCGACGAGTTGCTCGAACTCGAGGAGGATGCCGCACTCGAGCGGCTCCAGTCGTTCGACGGCATCGGCGAGGGAAAGGCCCAGGCCACGCTGAACGCGGCCCGCAACAACCGGGAGCAACTCGAGGCGGGCAACGTCACCGTCCACACCGCCGTCGCGCAGTTGGCCGAGCGGTTCGCGAGCGAGGCCGTCGAGCAGGACAACGCTCCGATCGACGAACCGGTTACGACGGACACGAACCGGCTGATCCGGCTGCCGGGCAGCCTGCACGGCGGCAGCGGGCTGCAAACGGTCCGACTCGAGCGCGACGAGATCGCGGACTTCGATCCCCTCGTAGACGCCGTCCCGGAGACGTTCGTCGGCCACGAAATCACCGTCGACGTGAGCGATGGCGGCGAGGTCGAACTCGGAGGAGATACCTTTACGGTCTCGGAGGGTGACCAGTCACTACCCGAGTACGTCGCCGTGTTCCTCATGGCACGTGGCCGCGCCGAGAAGGAGAAAGAATGAATCTAGACGAACTGCGTTCGGTCCAGAGCAAGGAGCGCCAGAAGGACAGCCTCCAGAACCTGCGCCCTTCCTTCTACCAGGAGGTCGGCGAGTACATCGCCGACCTCGAGGACGAACGCGATCGCGTCGCCGAGCGGGCCGAGGACCCTTTCTCCTCGCCCGAAGTCGGTCGACTCACCGACGAGATCGAGACCGCCAAGGACGTCGTCGAAGCGATCTACGAGCGCCGGATGGGGAAACTCGTCAAGCAGGCCAGCCTCGCCGCGGCCGGAATGGCGGCCGACGACGAGGGATTGACCGCCGAAGAAGCGGCTCTCTTCGACGACCTCGTCGACCGCATCGGCGCGAACAAGAGCCGCGTGCTGGACGTCCTCGAGGGCACCGAGGAGCCGGCCGTCGCCCCCGACGCGGCCACCGACTCCGCGAGCGGCTCCGATCCCGCTGGGGCAGCTCCCCCCCACGATGGCGAGTCGCGATCCGAGACGCAGTCGCCACGCGACGCGACCGCGGACGACGTCCCGCCGGCTCCCCCCGAGGAACCACCGACGGACGTCGGCGCTGCAGCCGCCGACGGACCGAAAGCGGACGAGGCAAGCGGCGTCTCCCCCGCGGACGTCATGGGCGGGACCGGCCGTTCGATCGATCAGGCGGACGCGAGCGGCGGCGATCGGACCGACGCCGCCGGGGAGCCGACCGGACAGGCCGAACGGCCGTCGGAGCACGCACGGGACGACCGACCTGCAGATCCCGACGAGACACCGCCGCCGTCGGATCCGGAGGCAGCTCCCAGCGGGACGGCCGGCTCGAGCCCCACCGACGACACCGCCGACTCGAGTCCCACCGACGCTGCCGTCGACCGGACGACGGTCCGCATCACCAGCGATATCGGCGCGATTCTCGGCGTCGACGACCGGGAATACACCCTGACGACCGACGATGTCGTCACACTGCCCGAACAGAACGCCGCTCCCCTCGTCGATCGAGAGGCCGCCGAACGACTCGAGTGAGCGCCAGGTCCCTCCCCGGCCGGATCGCAGTCGGGTGTCGTGTGAAATCGTAACGCATACATTACCCCTCGCTAACTCGCATGCATGCTCGATGTCGGCGACGAGGCACCCGAGTTCGAACTGACAAATCAACACGGCGAGACCGTCACCCGCTCCGATTTCGAGGGGCAGCGACTCGTCGTGTACTTCTATCCCCGTGCTAACACGGAGGGCTGTACGACCGAGGCCTGCGGGTTCAACGACGCGCTCCCGCGCCTCGACGACCTCGACGTCGCAGTCGTCGGCATCAGTGACGATCCCGTCGACGATATCGCCGACTTCGCGGCCGATTACGCCCTCGAGTTCGATCTCCTGTCCGACGAGTTCGGCGAAGTCGCGACGCTCTACGACTCCTACGGTGAGAAGCGAATGTTCGGGAAGACGTTCGATGGCGTCTTCCGGAACACCTACGTCGTCGGTCCGGACGGGCGGATCGAGGCAGTTTACGAAGGCGTCTCTCCTGACGGCCACGCCGACGAGGTCCTCGCGGATCTCCAGCCGGCGGACATCGCACACTGACGGCGTTTGCGGGCGTTTCGTCTATCGTCCCAGTATACTACCAGTAGTGTTATTATCAATTCTCGTGAACAGTCCCGTTCGATGGGTGCAATTCGCGTAGACGGACTGCGGAAGTCATACGGAGCCGTCGAGGCAGTGGCCGGGATGAACGTCACCGTCGAACGGGGGGAGTTGTACGGCTTTCTGGGCCCAAACGGTGCCGGGAAGACCACGACGATTCGAATACTGACCGGCCAGATACGGCCGGATTCGGGTTCGGTACGCGTTCTCGAGACGGACCCGGTCACGGAGCCACTCGAGACGCGTCGGCAGGTCGGCATCCTGCCGGAACAGGGATCGCCGCCGAGCTTTCTCACGCCGCGTGAGTACCTCGAGTTCGTCGGCCAGGTGCGCGATCTCGAGCCCGACCGGGTCGCCGACCGAACCGCTGTCTGGGCCGAACGGCTCGGCTTCGAGAGCAAGCTCGATACGCTCCATACCGATCTCTCTCGGGGGCAACAACAGAAGGTCATGATCTCGCAGGCGTTTCTCCACGAACCCGACGTGGTCTTCATCGACGAGCCGCTGGCGAACCTCGACCCGCTCGTCCAGGAGCAAGTCAAGCGCTTTCTCGTCTCCTATGCGGCCGGCGACAACGCCGTCTTCGTCTCGACGCACAACATCGACGTCGCCGAGGAGATCTGCACCCGCGTCGGCATCGTCGCCGACGGCCAACTCGTCACGGAGCGGTCCGTAGAAGACGGCAGCGACGAATCGCTACTCGAGGTGTTCCTCGAGCGCGTCGACGGTGAAGACGTACGAGATACCCCGACGCTCGAGCGGATCGACCGATGAGCGGGATCGATACGACTGACCGGACGAGCACGACGGAGTCGAGCCGATCCGGATCGGGACTCTCGACCGCGCAGTTGCTCGCCGTCCTCTTCCGCGAGGAGTGGCGACTGCACACCCAGCTGTTCGGCGGCTGGCGCTTCGCCCTGTTCCCGTTCGTGATCGCACTGCTCACGGTCAGCGCGACGGTCGCGCTCGTCGAGACCGGTACCGCGCCGGCGACGGTCGTCGGCGGGCTCCACGTTCTCGCCGTCGGGTTCGGACTCTACAGCGGGACCGCGGGCTTTGCGGGCTCGGACATGCTCGAGAACGTCTTCGGAGAGCTGTCGCTGTTGCTCTCGTCGTCGACGACGCTTCCGCTCTCGCGGCGGCGATTACTGGGGGTGTTCCTCCTGAAGGACGGGCTGTTCTACGGCGTCGCGTTCGTGTTGCCGATGGCACTGGGCAGCGTCGCCGTCGACGGGGTGTCGGCGACGACGCCGCTTTCGATCCTCCTGTTCTGGCTCTCCCTCTGTCTCGTCTTCGCGGCCGGGATGGCAGTGACCGTCGCGGTGATCGCCGTTCGAACTCGCGGCGTGCCGTCGTGGGCGATCGGCCTGGTGCTCGGACTCGCCGTCGTCGGCGGCTGGACGACCGGCGGACTCGGGGCGCTTCGAAGCGTGCTCGTGCCGATCGGCGGGTCGGTGCTCCCCGCTGGCGGACTGGCCGTCGCGACCCTCCTCGTGGCGACGGGATCGCTCGCGATCTACGATCCGACGTACGGCCGTCCCTCGCGGACCGCGACCGATCGCTTCGCTCGGCTCAGCTCCGCCCTTCCGATCGACGACGCGCCGCTGGTCACGAAGTCGCTGCTCGATCTCGCGCGCTCCTCGGGAGGCGTCTGGAAGCCCTTCGTTTCCGCGAGCATCCTGCTCGCGCTCGTGGCCGCGCTCGTCGGCGTCGTCGACTCGATCACCGGTATCGAACCCGCACCGGGGATCTTCTTCGGCGGCGTGCTTGGCCTCTCGGCGTTTACGACGTACAACTGGCTGACCCAGTTCGATTCGCTCGAGGCCTACCTCGTCTACCCTGTCTCGGTCGAGGACGTCTTCCGGGCCAAACGGATCGCGTTCGTCCTGGTCGGCGCACCGACGGTTGCCCTACCATATCTCGCGGCCGTCCGTTGGTTCGACGCGACGCTCGTCGACGCCGCCGTCGGAGCCGTTCTGCTGGCGGGCTACGCGCTCTACTACTACGGCCTGACCGTCTACATCGCCGGCTTCGATCCCAACGAGTTCCTCTTCGACGCCGTCCGCTTTACGACGTTTACCGTCGGCGTCGCCGTCGCGCTCGTGCCGACGCTGGTCGCCGGATTCGTCGTCGTCCCGCCGTCGCTCGAACTCGCCGTCGGCCTCGGGCTCGCGGGGATCGGACTCGGTATCGTGGGGCTCGTCCTCTCGAGTCGGGCCGGGCCGCGTTGGGACGCTCGATATCGGGCAAAATAACCGGTCTGGAAGGGCTGCGATCCCGGCACGACTCTCTCGGTCGGGTCGTGGTGCGGTCTCGTACCGCTCGATTTCGTCGGTCCTTTCCATTCGTTCGGAC
This sequence comes from Natrinema longum, assembly GCF_017352095.1. Lineage (NCBI taxonomy): Archaea > Methanobacteriati > Methanobacteriota > Halobacteria > Halobacteriales > Natrialbaceae > Natrinema > Natrinema longum. The sequence goes on along the minus strand of NZ_CP071463.1, from coordinate 2,945,264 downwards.
GGACTCGAACGGCCTCGAGTTCCGCCGAAACCCGCGTACGACCGGAACCGATAGGACGATACGTCCGGCCCCACGACTACCGCCCAACGCGGATGACCAGAACCCTTCTCGTCGCCGGAACCGCGAGTCACGTCGGCAAGTCGACGGTCGCCGCCGGCCTCTGTCGGCTGCTCGCCGATCGGGGGATCGACGTCGCGCCGTTCAAGGGCCAGAACATGAGCAACAACGCTCGCGTCGTCGTGCGGCCGGACGTGGCCGACCAGGACGGCAGCGATTCCAACGACAGCACCGCCGACCGGTGGGGCGAAATCGGCGTCTCCCAGTTCGTCCAGGCTCGAGCGGCTCGAACCACCCCCACCACGGACTGCAATCCGGTCTTGCTCAAACCTCGCGGCGACGGGGAGAGCCAACTCGTGTTGCAGGGGACAGCCCACGATCACGTGCCCGCCGGGACCTACTACGAGGAGTACTGGGAACGGGCGTGCGAGGCCGCCGAAGCATCGTATCGCAGGCTGGCCGCCGACAACGACGTGATCGTCGCCGAGGGGGCGGGGAGCATCGGCGAGATCAACCTGCACGATCGTGACCTTGCAAACGTCGAAACCGCGCGGTTCGCGGACGCCGACGTTCTCCTGTTGGTCGACATCGAACGCGGTGGGGCCTTCGCCAGTCTCTACGGCACGATCGAACTCGTCCCCGATGCGCTCCGCGATCGGATCGTCGGCGCGCTCATCACGAAGTTTCGCGGCGACCGGTCCCTGCTCGAGCCCGGCATCGAGGAGATCGAATCGCGGACGGGGGTGCCGATCCTGGGCGTCCTCCCGTACGACGACCCCGGCCTTCCCGAGGAGGACAGCGTCGGGCTGCCCGGAAGCGAGGAGCGAGGCGTCGTCGGCGACGACGACGGCGTTGCAGCCGGCCGCCGGATTCGGATCGCCGTGCCGCGGCTTCCACGGATCTCGAACGCGACGGATCTCGAGGCCCTGGCCGACGAGTCGGGCGTCTCGGTGGTGTACGTGCCAGTCGACGGCAGTTCCGCTGGCCCCCTCGCGGGCGTCGACGCCGACGCGGTCGTCCTTCCGGGGACCAAGAACACGGTCGACGATCTGCTGGCGCTCCAGGAAGCCGGCTTCGCCGAGGCCCTCACAGCCTTCGACGGGCCGATCGTCGGCGTCTGCGGTGGGTATCAGATGCTCGGCGAGCGGATTACCAACGCCGCGCTCGAGGGGACAGGGGGCGACGACGTCGTCACAGGGCTGGGTCTGCTCCCGGTCGAGACCCGTTTCGAGGGTGACAAGCGCCTCGAGCAAACGGCGGTTCCGGTCGACGGGAGCGCATCACCGCTCCTCGAGGGGGCCGACGGCCCGGCGTCGGGCTACGAGATCCACGCCGGCCGGACGCGGGCGCTCGAGGACGTGACGCGGCCGCTGGGTGACTCGAGTGCGGCCCGCGGACGGGTACTGGGAACCTACCTCCACGGCCTGTTCGACAACGAATCGGTTCGAACGGCGTTTCTCGATGCCGTCGCGGCGACGGCAGGTGTCGACCGGCCGACGCCAGTCGCCACTGGTGGGTCGTCGTTGACCGAGGCGGCGGCCGACCGGACGCCGTACGATCGGGCAGCGCGACTCGTCCGCGAAAACGTCGATCTAGCGGCGCTTGGCGACCCCTTCGGCGAGTGAGATCGCAGGAGAAACGGTTGGGCCGATCGTCATCCGGTCGATCACGCTGACCCGTCGCGGTAGGTACCGAGCAACTCCTCGAGGATGATACACTCCTGGTCGGTCTCCTCGTAGTGGGTGTCGATGAACCGTTCGGCAGCCTCGTAGTTGCCGCGCAGCCCGTGTTTGCGGACGTTTATCACGGCATCGAGGAAGAAGGTTCCACCGTCGGCCCCGAGCGCTTCGGCGTGGTCGCGGTCGCTGATATCGAGTTCGGACCTGATCTCGTCGAAGTTGAACGTCTTGACCTCGTGCTCGTCGTCGATCAAGGTCAACACGTACTCCGCGGAGAACCGATAGAACTCGGATTTACTCTCGAACATACCGTCTTCGACGAGCGCGTCGATCTCCTCGACCACGTCGTCGGGATACCTGACGGTATCTTTCGCCATGTACCGATACTGTTCACTACTGACTAATTATTGTTTCTACTGTTCGAGGGAATCGACCGGCCGCCGTTCGTGTCTCCCCACGAGAGCGGAACCGGCGGCGGATGACGGACGGGAGCAGTTGCCCTTCGGATTTATTGTTTCGGGCCGAGAACGACGGCACGTAATGACGGACGAAGCCCACCTCCGAGAGCAACTGACCGAGGCGTTCGAGGACGCCGACTACCCGGTCTCAGGTCCGATGGAGCTCGTCCCGGCACTTCCGAACGGCCCCGGAACGAGGTTCGAATCCGGTGAGTTCTCGATGACCGTGATGGAACTTAACGCGAAGACCTCCGGCGGCGACTTCCCGTACGACGACGTCGAGTCGTTCGTCGACGCTCTCATCGAGGAGTTACAGGAACAGGGTGAGTTGTAAGCCGCTTGCACCCGATTAGTCGTGCCAATCGATCTCGCGTCGAAGGGGATACCAGCAGCCGACCAGCAAGCTTTTGTTCCCGAACTATCCTTGATAGAACAGTACCGAGTAGTGAGTAAAACGTGGATGGCTGTGTGGAATAAAAAGGAATGACCGATGTCCATCGATCGAAACCGATCGTCGTCGTAACGGGCCGTCGAGAGGAAGAGAGCGATCTTCGGACGCGACTCGACGACGCGATCGATCGTGACGTTCGAACGGTTTCCACAGCCGGAGGTCTCGAGGACGCCGTCGACCCGGTCTCCGACGGAGAGTCCGTACCGAAGACCCCGAGCGCTGTGGTCCTCGAAATCGACTGTCCGGGTGAAATACGAGCCGTTCTCCAGCGCGTCCACGCCAGATGGCCGGAGATCCCGACGATCGTTGCACCGCGCGAGGGCAGCGAACGGCTCGCGACCGTTGCACTCAGGGCGGATGCAACCGAATACGTCCCGACGGAGCGCGAGGAAAACCCCGTCGACCGGATCGTGTCGACAGTTCGGTCCATACCCGAGCCACCATCGGACGGCGACAGGGGACGACATAGCCGAATTCTCGCCAACGAACTGCCCGACGAAGCCTTCGTCATCGGCGAGGACGGCACCTATCTCGAGGCGAAGGTCCGGCCCAACTCGGCGAACCTGTACTCGATGGACGCCGACGAACTACCCGGAACGACGGTCGCGGACGCGTTCCCCGACCAGGTCGCGGCGAAACTCCAGGACTGCGTCGATCGGGCGATCAGAACTGACGACGTCCAGTCGGTCGAGTACGATACGGAGACAACCGACGGCCGCCGGCGATTCGAGGCCCGCGTCGTTCCGATCGGCCAGCGAGTCCAGGGTCGACGGGCCGTCGTCTGGCTGGCTCGAGACATCACGGAACGGGTCCGACGCGAACGACAACTCCGATCGAGACAGGATCAACTCGAGACGCTCAACCGGATCAATGCGGTCGTTCGACAGGTGATCGAGACGTTAGTCGAGGCACCGGCTCGGGATGCGATCGAGAGCGAAGTCTGTGCGCAGCTCGTCGATTCGGAGCTGTACTGTGGCTCGTGGATCGCCGAACGGACCGGCGACGGACGGCTGTCCTATCGAACCGGCGCGGGGGAGGCCGAGCGCTATCTCGAGCGCGTCCGTGGCCGCTCGAGCGATCACGAGCGACCGGTGACGAAGGCAGCACGAACCGGCGAGATTCGGACGACCAACCGCATTCTCGAGGACGAAACGCTCCCCGAGCCGCTCAGGGAAGCCGCCGACGAAGACGACGTCAGATCCGCGATCGCCGTCCCGATCACCCACGAAGACGCGACCTACGGCGTCCTCACCGTTCTGGCGAGCCGAGCCGATGCCTTCAGCGAGCGCGAACGAGCCGGATTCAGACTGCTCGGTGAGACGATCGGCTTCACCATCATGGCCGTCAAGAACCGCCAGCTGCTCTTTGCGGACACCGTCGTCGAACTCGAGTTTCGGATCGACGGCGGCGATACGTTCTCCTTCGACCTGTCCGAGGAGTACGGCTGTACCTGCTCGCTCGAGTGGGCTGGGACGACCGCGAACGGACGAACCTTCCAGTACGTGACGATCGACGGGATCGGCAGCGAGACGGTCCTCGAAGCGGCCAGGGACCACGACTCCATCGAGGAGTGTCGACTCATTCACGACGGCGAACGGCGCTGTACGCTCGAGGTGCGATTGACGAGGTCGGGCGTCCGAACGCTTGCGAATCACGGCGCAACGATCCGGGACGTGACAGTCGAATGCGGCGTCGGGACGTGCCTGGTCGAGGTGTCACAGGACGCCGACGTTCGAGAGATCGCGGAGGCACTGACCGTCGTCTACGAGAACACCGAACTCGTCGCCAAACGAGAGGTCGATCGACCGGTTCGAACGGCGGCCGAGCGGCGAAATCGAATCCTCGACGAACTCACCGACCGTCAACTCACGACGCTTCGGCTCGCCTACTACGGCGGCTTCTTCGACTGGCCACGGGAGAGCACGGGCGAGGAAATCGCCGAGGCGATGGATATCTCGCCGCCGACGATGCACCAACACCTTCGAAAGGGGCTCAGGGCGATCCTCGAGGAGTTCTTCGAGGACAGCAGACACAATTAGAGAACCGTTCGCTCCCTTGACAGTCGTCTTTTCTTAAACGTCGCCTATGTGAACCCCAGTGTGGATAGTCACGACGGCCGACCGGTCGGGTACGAATGACGATGCCCGGTTGGAAAAGACAGGCCCTCACTCGATGGCGGGCGGATGTCCCGTGATCGGGCGACCGTTTGGAACGCTCTTCGAAGGGGCAAACGGCCGGTACTACACCGGCTGGCAAGTCAGGAACCGGCTTCGAGCGGGCGTCTGGACGCTCTGCATTCGACAGCGAGAACCCCACAAGGTGCTGGTCGAAACCGAGGACGAAGCGCTTCTCCTGCTCACACCCATCGACCCGTCCGGGTTGCCCGCCGGCATCCACGTCCGCGTTTTCGATACTCGCGCCCGTGTCGTCGATACGCGGCGTGGAGCGCCACCGGGCGGGTCGATCGAGCCCGGAAGTCGGGTTCGTCGACGCCTGGGTCGTAATAGCCGTCCATGTTCACCCCTAGAATCTGGGACCCTCCCACACGACTTCGACCGTGAATCGTCGCGTGTTCCTGGGATCGGTCGGCTCGATAGCCTCGCTTGGGACGCTGGCATACGCGACACGTGACTCCCTCGAGACGCTCGCCGTTCGGATCTGGCTCTCCGAGCAGGCCGCCAGCTACGAGGGGGTGATCGACCGTATCTTCGACTATCTCGAGAACGTACTCGGGTTCGACCACTGGACGCTGGAGCTCTCCGTCGGCGGGACGGTCTCGGTCTCGACGGAAAACGCCGCTCGTCTCACCACTCGTGGGGAATGGCCGATGGCCGTCGCGGCGGGCGAACTCGGCCAGCGGAACCTCGAGCCAGTGTCGGACGTCAATCTGCTGGTGACCGATGGCGGAATGGAAGAGGCCCCCACCGGGTACGGCATTCCCCACATCGCCTCGGTCGGCGGAGCGCGACAGATCGCCGCTCTCGAGCCGTTCGACGAGCTGGTCGACGACGACTGGGTCGTTCCGAACACGACACCGGCACGAACGATACAGGTACTCGCCCACGAGATCGGCCACGCGCTCGGACTGGAACACGACCACGGGGTTGCGTTTCGCGATGGTGGAGCCGTGATCGCGACGCCGATGCTCAGCAGCTACGCGTGGGACCCGACCTACGATACTGATCGCTCTCGCTGTGGGACGATACGTCCGAGCACGGACGGTCTGGAACGAAAACTCAGCCTGGCGTTTTCGTCCTGTGCCCGTCGCGAACTCGAGTAAGGCGTGTTACTCGTCGTCTTCGCCGTCGTTCTCGCCGCGGGCGAAACTCGCCTGCGCGTCCCCGTCTTGGTCCGTGCCGGCGTTTGGCCCTTCGATGAGCGCCTCGAAGTCGTCGACCTCGTCGTACTGGTCACGGTAGACCAGCGCTGCTTTTCCCGTCGAAGAGATCTCGTAGAGACCGGACCGTTCGGCGGGCCCGATCTTGTGGACGAGACCGTAATCTTCGAGCACCGGGAGTCTGGTGTTGATGTTCTTTCGGCTCTTTCCCGTGTGTGCGGCTAGGTTCGTTGCGACGTTTCGTCCCGTATCCTCGAGTGCCTCGAGGATCAGGAAATCAGTTGGTTGTCGGAGTTTCACTCTCGTTCACTCTCGTACCGGACTATATTTCCAGTGGTAACTAATACTTTCGGCTCGAGACCCGATGTTTGTTGTGGTAATTTGTATCGGTGTCGTTAAGTGGGAGGCGACAAAACGACCCGAATGGGTGGGCCGAGCGACCCCAGACGGACTCCCCCTACACCGCCTCAGCCGACCGAGCGCGGGTCTGGAGTCCCCCTCTCCGACCCGTGGTCGGTCGTCTCCTGCCGCTACTCGGCACCCACCCGCTCCCCATCCCCCCATCCCCTTTCCGGACGACCGGCGAACGGAGCCGACAGCGTCGATACCACTCCTGGATAGTCCCGGGCGCGTCTGTGGCGTCGAAGCCGTCCGGCTATCGGATCGACACCAGTCAACGCCTGAAGAACGAGGAGACGCTACCGCGGCCGGTTCTCGGGGCGATGTCCCGGCGCGGACTCCGATCGAGCAGCCGCGTCGCTCGCGAGCGAGTCGAGCCACGAGAGAACCGATGCGACGCCGGCGGGTGACTCGACCCGGGCGGACGCACTCGAGGGCTCGTCGCCACCGACCCGAATCCCGATCCCGTCGGACTCGGCGACTCGAAACGCCGATTCGTCGGTCACGTCGTCGCCGATATAGACGACCGGTGTCCCCGGTGGCTCGTCGGCGGCGATCAACTCGACCGCGTTTCCCTTCCCCCAGCGGAAGTCCGGCCCGATCTCGAGGATCCGCTTGCCGGTCGAAATCTCGAGTTCGTCCCCGCCGAACCGATCGACGGTCCGGCGGGTGATCCGTCGTGCGATCGGTTCGGCGGCCGCCGGAACGGCTCTGAGATGGACCGTCCCGGTCAGCCGCTTGTTCTCGATCCGGCAGTTCGGGACGGAGGCGAGGGCCGTCTCGAGGAGCGAACAGATCCGTTCGATTCGAGCAGCGCGTTTTCGTGCGACAGGGTGGACGGCGATCGATCCGTGGCGCGCGAGTTCCAGTCCGTGGTTGCCGGCGTAAATCGATGGCCCGTCGACGCGTTCGCGGACATCGGTCAACGCACGGCCACTGACGATCGCCGTGGTCACGTCGGGCCGTTCCGCGAGCCTGGCCACGGCGTTCCGATTCCGCGCGGTCGCTGTTGCGGCGTCCGGATCCTCGACGATCGGTGCGAGCGTGCCGTCGAAATCCAGACAGACGAGCAGCCGGGCAGCGTCCTCGAGTTTCGCCCGGACCGCCGGGAGACGCGCCGCAAGCCGTAGTGGCGGTGACTCGCTCTCCATGATCGGCTACACGATCGAGGTCGATTCCCGGGAATCGGAATCACGGTCCGTTTCGTCCCGCCGGTCGTCGTGGACGCGTCGTATCCAGTCGAACTGCGTCTCCATCCAGGACTCGATGTCCCCGTTGCAGACGCGCTGGCGAAGGGTGTTCATTCGTCGCTTTCGTTCGTACGGCGACATCGAGAGCGCGGTCTCGAGTTGGGCCGCCACGCCGACCGCGTCGGTCGGATCGATCGTCAGAGCGTGTGAGCCGAGACGCTCGTGTGCGCCGATCCGATCGCTCAACAACAGTGTGGCGTCGCCGTCCACGCTGGCGGCGACGTACTCCTGTGCGACCAGGTTCATGCCGTCAGCCAGCGGACTCACGACCATCACGTCCGCACACCGATAGAGGGCACAGAGTTGCTCCTTCGGGAGGACGTCCTCCGTGTAGACGATCGGCCGCCACTCGGCGGTCCCGAAGCGACGGTTGATCCGCCGGACCTCGCTGCGGACGAGTTCGCCGTACTGCTCGTAGGTCTCGATCTCCGTCCGCGAGGGGGTTGCCTTCTGGACGAACGTGAACTCGCCACGCCAGTCGGGATTGCGCTCGAAGAACCGCTCGAGCGCGGTCAGGCGTTCGGGGATCCCCTTGGTGTAATCGAGGCGGTCGAGGCCGAGTCCGATCGTCACGTCCCGGGGGATGCCATACGTTTCGAACAACGTCGAGAGTTGATCCGGATCGATCGACCGGGCCTCACGGGCGTACGATTCGGCGTCGACCCCCATCGGTGTCGCCACGACGCGAGTCGTCCGGCCATCGTACCGGACCGTTCGACTCGCGTGATCGACGGTCGCTTCCGGCAGGAATCGATCGACACACGCCAGGAACTGATCGGCGTACCGGGTGACGTGAAAGCCGAGCAGATCGTTTCCGAGCAGTCCCTCGAGGAGTTGCCTGCGGCCGGGACACTGCCGGAACCTCGCCGGCGTCGGCCACGGGATATGCCAGAACTGGGCGACCGTCGCGCCTGCGGGGACCGCGTCCCGAATCAGCCGCGGCGCGAGCGCGAGATGGTAGTCCTGCAGCCAGATCACCGAGTCGTTCGTGGCGTGATCGGCGACCGCCTCGGCGAAGCGCTCGTTGACCGTCCGGTACCACTCGAAGTCGTTCGGTCGGTTCTCGATCAAGTCCGAAAAGCCGTGACAGAGCGGCCAGAGGACGCGGTTGCTGAACCCGTAGTAGTAGGAGTCGATCGCCTCCTCGGAGAGGTCGAGCCGGTGTAGCGTGTAGGCCTCGTCGTCGGGTGGAACGGCGACACAGTTTCGCTCGTCCGTGACCGCGAAGTCGGCGTCGCCGTCTCCCCAGGCGATCCAGGTCCCGTCGGTCCGCTGAACCACGGGATCGAGGCCGGCGGTCAAGCCGCCAGTCGGCTCGTCGACCGTGATGGATCGCGTCTCGGCCGTCGAGCGAGCCCCGCCGTCGGTCCCCGTCGGTGGGCTGGCGTCCCCGGTAGTACTCGCGGAGCCGCCCGCTGGCTCCGCGGACTCGTCTTCGTACTCGTGACGATACGGTTGCCGGTTCGAGACAACGATCAACGAACCGGGACAGCTGGGACCGTCGGACGCGAACGCCTCGTCCGTCCGTCCGCGCCCATCCGCCAGTCGCTGTCGATTACGTACAGTCGTCGACGACAACCGCTCGGTAACTCGCATTCGCTGAAATAGCACAGCATCCCGCCTGGTTGCTTCGCGGCCTGCGACCGCCGGGGGGTTAATACGTTCCCACTAGTAATCGCGGCCGGCGGACTGTCCGTTCACGGCGACAGTCACCGCTCCGAACCCGTTACCTCCCTTCGACGTCTCGAGCGATCGACGGAGCGGTGGCGTATCTGTCGAGCGACCGAACGATAGTGAGGGCCCCGAGCAAACTGTCGAGGGCTCCGAGTCACTCACCAACGGGCAACCAAACCTTGATTTCTCGCTCGGGTGAACGATCTCCCATGCAAACGCCCTTCGAGCGCCGGATCGCGGCCTGTCAGCGACGGCTCGCGGAGACGGGAGCCGACCTCGCGGTCTGCTTCCCGGGCCCGAACCTCACCTATCTGACCGGCTTCGAGGAGTCGCCGTCCGAACGCCACCTGCTGTTGTTCGTCCCCGAACGCGGCGATCCCGCACTGGTCGCGCCGGCGATGTACGCGGAACAACTGTCGGCCCTTCCGATCGCGGCCCTGCAACTGCGACTCTGGGACGACGCGGACGATCCACTCGAACACGTCGTGGACGTCCTCGAGGAGTATTCGGTCGGCGGATCCGAGCCGGCGACCGTCCTCGTCGACGACCGGATGTGGGCGACGTTCACGCAGGACCTCCGGGACCTGCTTCCCGACGCCGAGTTCGACCTCGCGAGTGCCGTCCTCGAGGGGCTCCGACTGCGAAAGGACGAGGTCGAACGCGAGGCGCTCCGGCGGGCCGGCGAGATCGCGGATCGCGTTTCGCTCGAGGTTCGAGCGCGTGGGACCGACCTGGTCGGCACGACCGAATCGGAACTCGCGAGCGAGATCGACCGACTGCTGGCAGCGGCGGGCGGGGAGGAGCCGGCGTTCGACACGATCGTCGCCGCCGGGCCGAACAGCGCACGGCCCCACCACCACAGCGGCGCGCGGGAGATCGCGGCCGGCGATCCGATCGTGCTGGATTTCGGCGCGTTCGTGCCCGCCGATCTCGAGGCCGGAACGAGCCGGTATCCGGGCGATCAGACGCGGACGATCGTCGTCGGGGAGCCAGCGGCCGAGTACGCACGAATTCACGAGATCGTCAGGGAGGCACAACGGGCCGCGATCGATGCCGTCGAGCCCGGCGCGACCGCGGGTTCGATCGACCACGCGGCGCGCTCGGTCGTCGCCGAGGCCGGCTACGGCGACGCGTTCGTCCACCGGACCGGCCACGGCGTCGGTCTCGAGGTCCACGAACCGCCCTACATCGTCGAGGGGAACGATCGTGAACTCGAGCCCGGAATGGTCTTCAGCGTCGAACCGGGGATCTACTTCGAGGGCGAATTCGGGGTCAGGATCGAGGACCTCGTCGTGGTGACCGAGGACGGAGCAACGCGGCTGAACGAGACGCCACGTGGCTGGGAGACCGACCTCGAGCGGGACGACGGAGTGAACGACCCGACCCAGTGAAGCGGGACACCGTCGAACAGGGGACACCGGATTTCCGATGAAATGTCGGCGTGTTGGCGGCTGAGAGGACTGGCTGACACGACACCAGGAGACGAGTACCGTGACGCACCAGGAGAGGGACTGTGACGGCTACGGATCACCAGTCTCCACGAGGACCGTCCGGACGACCTCCGGGTCCTCGAGCAGTTGGTGTTCGGTATAGCTTCCCTCCGCGCTCCCGCCGCTCCGGCGGGTCTGCTCCAAGATGTCGAGAAACGCGTGTTCTTTCAAGAGGTCCCGGACCCGTCGCAGGGAGAGCGGGTCGGAGCTCTCCTGGCGGCAGATCTCCTCGTAGACGTCGTAGATCTTCGTCGTTCGGAACCCGTCCTCCTCGGCCGCGTTGAGCGAAAGGACGGCAAGTGCCTGCAAGACGTACCGAGAGTGGGGCGTCGAGCCACGAATGAGTTCCCGGAACCGGTCGGTTTCGGCCCGCTCGCGGGCCTGGACCACGAAGTCCTCTCGAACCGTCTCGCTCCCCTTCGACTGGGCGATCTCCCCGGCGTACCGGAGGATATCGATCGCCTTCCGCGCGTCGCCGTGTTCGCGGGCCGCGAGTGCGGCGGCACGGGGTATCACTGACGGCTCGAGGACGCCGTCCTTGAACGCGTCGCTGCGAGCCTGCATGATGTCCCGGAGCTGGTTCGCGTCGTAGGGCGGAAAGACGAACTCCCGTTCACAGAGGCTGGACTTGACCCGTTCGTCCAACCGATCCTTGTACTTGATCTTGTTGCTGATCCCGATGACGCCGATCTTGCACGACTCGAGTTTGCCGGCTTCGCCCGCCCGCGACAGTTGCATGAGGATGTCGTCGTCGTCGAGTTTGTCGACCTCGTCTAAGATAACGAGGACGACGTCGTACTGGGAGTCGAGCACCGTCCAGAGGCGCTTGTAGTACGTCGAGGTGCTGAGTCCCTTGTCGGGGATGCGAACGTCGGTGACGGACGGCTCGTTGAGCGTGTGTGCGATCGTCTGGACGGCCTGTGTCTCCGTGTTGTCCTGTGCACAGTCGACGTACGCAAACGCCGCGGTGATCTCCTCGTCGCCAGCGACGCGGACGGCCCGCTCCGAGATGTACTTCGCACAGAGGGACTTTCCCGTCCCCGTCTTGCCGTAGATGAGGAGATTACTCGGGCTCTGACCGAAGATTGCCGGGTTGACCGCGTTCGCGAGCTCCGAAATCTCGTCGTCCCGACCGACGATTCGTCCCTCCGCGGGGAGATGGTTGATCTCGAGCAGTTCCTTGTTCTCGAAGATCGGATCGTCGCGGGTAAACAGATCGTCGCCGGAACTCGACATAATCGAACACCGTGTTTCCGGTGAAATAGCTGTTCCGTTTGCTCTCCTGGTCCGTCGTCGAGACGGACTGCGCTCCGAACGGGCTCGAGCGGCGGTAGAACCGGTCGGTTCGCGCGTTCGGTCGATAGAACTCGGTTCGCGCTCTGTGGTTCGTTGGAAGATCGGATCGGGGTGGACACACACCGTGTTTCCGGTGAAATGAAGTGAGACGGCGTGGCGGGTGGAGTTGAAACGGGGGTTGGGTTCACCGGAAACGTGGTCGGGATCGCGTTGAGCGCAGCCGAGATCGGAGATCGGACGGCTCCCCCATCGAAATCACCGCACCTGTGACCGAAGCCACCGCTCTCGATCGAAATGGAAGCAACCCTTGAATCGAGTGCGGTCGATTACTGACCAGAATTCAAACAGCGAGCTGATCCAGCCAATGGACTATAGTCATAAGTACTACTTATAGATTACCAACTTTGAGAGGGCGTCCTTCCAAACAGTCCCTCTAAACAGTCCCTTCAAACAGTACCCCAAACGGTAGTCCGAGACCTTCACCGGAAACACGGTGTGTCCCTGTAGCACTGATCCGGATACGTCCCCTGCCATCACGGGAACACGTCGTTGTCCGTCCTGACTGCTTTCACAACCGTGGTCGTGAGGTTTACCGGAGCCCACTAACACCCTTCACAGGGAACACTGGCGTTTCACTGGAAACCCGGTGTGGGATGAGCAGTCCTAGCATTATTGTTAGACCGACAGTTCGTGGTTCGTGTACTCTCCCACGCAGCGGTCCGTATCGATTCACCGGAAACACGGTGTGTGAATCCGAAACGCCCGTTCTCAGGTCCGGTATGGCACGACTCACTGCAGTACGATCAGGATAGGCCGGACAGTTGACGTCACGTCTTCTCCTCTCCCGTGAACGCTTCGACAAGCGCTGCTCGAGTTCGATCGGACGACCGAACGAGATCCTACTTCACCGGAAACACGGTGTCCGTGCCCCCGGACCGGTCGGACCGAACGCACGGGAATTCACCGGCAAACCGTACGGCGGTCCATCGACAAACCGTACGGCGGTCCACCGGCAAAACGCACGGCAATCCGCCGGCAAGGCGACGCCGCTTCACCGGAAACCCGGTGTGTCCGACGAAAACCGGATCACCAGCCGGATGCTGCCGGACGGATTTCACCGGAAACCCGGTGTGGGAACCGGACTCGCCTCTCGCGTTCGTCTCGAGGGTCCAACTCGCTTCCGTCCCTGGATGCGTCCAGCAGGGTTCGAGACGGTCCGTTACCAACTTCACCACGGACGGCGTTTAGACCGACAGGAAGCCGGCTCGACGTCGTGAGACCGCCTGTGAATTGTGAGGGGAGTAAAACCGGTCGGACGCCGAGTACAGAAGGTCAATAATAGTAGAGTTCGAGTTCGTGGCCGCAGTTCCGACACTGGGTCTCACTGCCTAGCAGTTGGTTCGAGTCGCGCTCCGGATGGATCCCAGGGCCTGGCGGGAGGGACGCACTGACGGTGGCATCACACTCCGGACAGCCGATATCCATATCCGTGTTTCCTGTCCGAGACATGGACCCATGTGTATTCGATGATCGGTGATTGTTATCCCAGCCATACGGCACCGCTGGCAGTTCCATCTGATCGTTCAGTTCGGATAGAGTCCGATTTACCCGCGAAACGCCCGGCCCGAATGCCGGCGACTCGATCCCCCTCTCCCCCTACCGAACCGACTCCCGAGCCGGCTTCTCGAATCGGCTCTCGAATCGGTTAGACGGTGTAAGTGACGGCTTCGAACTCGAAAAACGCCGTCTCGTAGCCGTCGTGGCGGGATACCTGTGGCGGAGAGTCGACGGTGATCGTCACACGATCCCCCTCGCGCACGTCGTCGACCGCGAGCCCGTAGTGATACCCGAACTCGTCGTCGAGCGTCGCCGTGAGTGAGCCGTCGTCGCGGCGCTCTCCCTCGCGGTCGATGGCTGCCGACAGGGACGTAAACGGGAGTATAACGTCGTTGTACGGCGTTCTGGGAGAGACGGCCAGGTACGCTCCGTCGTCGGTAAACCGATCGGCATCGGTCACGACTACGGGGAAGCTCGCGTCACCGGTGCGCTCGGTCCCGAGTAGCTCGCCGGGGAGTTCGTCGACCGACGGCCCCTGTCCCATCGGCGGACCGGAGCCCTGACCGTCGGATCCTGCTTCACCGTCGCTCCCCTCCTCCCCGTGAGTCATCAGTGACAGCGCATCGCGGCTTCCCCACCGATCCTCGTCGATCGTCTCGAACGAGAGGCCGTTGATGTCGGATCGGGCGTACTCGAAGTCGACCTCGAGCGATGCCGGTTCGTCCAGTCGCCCCTCGAACGCGCCGGTTCGAGCGGTGCCCGTGAGGGGGTCTGCTCGAACGCGGACCGTGTACTCGCCTTCGCCGGGGAGCCGGACGTTGTCGCCGTAGTGAAAGCCCATCCGCTGGGAGATCATGGGCCACGGCGAGAAGACCCCGTCGTCGATCGGCGATCCCTCCTGTCGGATCTCGAGGCGCATGTCCACCGGAAGGACGGTGTGCGTCTCGCGATCCCAGAGGGTGACCATGAGATGGAGGCTATCGTCGGTGTTGACTTCGACTAGCTCCTTGCCGCCGCTGACGATCCAGAACCGGTGTGGAAACGTATAGGAGAGCGCCACGGCGTAGTCGCCGTCGGTCGCCGTGCCGTACATCGCCATCTCCTCTCTCGAGGACGGGAGATAGACGGCGTCGGGCCGATTCTCGACGAGCGGCGGATTCGCCCAGGCGGACTCCTCCTCGAACCCCAGTTGCTCGAGACAGCCGGCGATGCCGGCGATCCCGACGGTTCCGATCCCGGTCGTTCCACGGAGGAAACCCCGACGATTCATTGGCCATCGCTTGGAACGCAGCGAGGAAACGCCTGTTGGTTCGCGGGTCGAACGGGCCGAGGCAGCCACGGTGTGCTCCACCGTGTCCATCCGGCCAGCAGTCAGCGGGATCCGCTCGACCAGCGGTCGTCGACTCCATCCGGACGGTCGTTAGCGTCAGCCCGCCAGCAGTCCGTTGGTTTCGGTATACCGTCCGTCTTCGTGAACCGAACCAACGAACCTTTGATCGGTGGTTCCTACGATTTATACATGGACCGGCGGACATACCTCGGCTCGGCTGGTGTTGCAGGACTCACAAGCGTCGCCGGCTGTCTCGGCGGAGCGCTCAAGAGCATCAGGGGTGACGACGACACCGTGCTCGGACCGCCAGAGACGGACCTAAGCGAAGCGACGCATCCGAGCTACGGTGACGAATACCCGGCAGTCAGCGTGCCGGATCCCCTGTCGGGTGAGACGATCTCGACCGATCAGTTCGAGGGAGACCGCACGGTGTTGATGACCTTTCTCTATACCAACTGTCCCGACGGAATGTGTCCCGCACTGACCCTCCGGTTGCGACGCGCACAGGAGGTCGCCGCCGAGAACGGGTACGGTGACGAGGCCGCGTTCCTCGCGATGACGTTCGATCCCGAGCGCGATACCGCTGAGACGCTGCGCACCTTCGGCGAAGAACGCGGCGTCGATCTCGACGCCGGGAACTGGCACTTCCTGCGGCCCGAACGGTACGAGGACGCACAGTCGATCATCAGTGACACGTACGGACTGCCGGAGGGGAGCCTCGAGAAGCAGTACGACAACGAATACGAACTCGAGTACACGTTCCCGCATCTCCCCTACATTTTCCTCGTGAACGAAAAGGGGATCGTCGAACGGGTCTACGTCAGAGGACACACCGTGGACGTCTCACGGCTCGTCGACGACTTCGAAACGGTGGTGACGGGGTAGATGCGCAGGCGGGATCTCCTCGCTGGCGTCGGCAGCCTGGCCGTGATCGGGAGCGCAGGCGCGGTGGCGATACAGGGGATGCCGTCGTTTCTCGAGGGAGACAACGGGAAGCCAATTGCCGATCCCTACACCATCGAGACGATCAACGCACGGGGCAGCGAGGCCGGCGAGGTACGCGTCCCGGCGACCGACCGCCCGACGTTCGTCGATTTCTTCGGGACGTGGTGTGCACCCTGTGCCAAGCAGATGCCCGCCCTCGTCGAGGCCCACGACCGTCTCGGCGACGACGTGTTGTTCATGTCGGTCACGAACGAGAACGTCGGGGGATCGGTGACGGAAGCCGAGGTCGCCGACTGGTGGGCCGA
Organism: Natrinema longum; assembly: GCF_017352095.1. Classification (NCBI taxonomy): domain Archaea; kingdom Methanobacteriati; phylum Methanobacteriota; class Halobacteria; order Halobacteriales; family Natrialbaceae; genus Natrinema; species Natrinema longum. The sequence goes on along the minus strand of NZ_CP071463.1, from coordinate 2,929,036 downwards.
CCACGACGGGAACTGGACAGTCGGCATCGATCCGACCGCCGAACTGAGCGCCGAGTACTCCATCGGCGGGGTCCCCTACGCGGTCGCGATCGACGCCGACGGACGCATCCAGTGGTCGGAAGGCGGTCGGAAGTCCGCCGACGAACTCGTCGACGGCATCGAACGGGCCCTCGAGGCCGACGGAATCGGGAGCCAGGCCGAGGCGGAGTAAAAATGGTCGACGCTCCGCTCGTGGCGACGATCACGTTCGGACTGATATCCGGGGTTGGGACGTTTTTCTCCCCGTGTTCGTATCCCCTCCTGCCGGGGTACGTCGGCTTTTACGTCAGTCAAACCGACGGCGAGCAGGCGTCACTCGGCGGAGCATTGAGTCGGGGGCTCGTCGCCGGTATCGGCGGCCTCGTCACGCTCGCCGTGTTGCTCGGAGCGACGTTCTGGGTCGGCTACTCGACGCTATCGAACATCACGTGGTTCGAGGTGGTCGCCGGGCTCGTCCTGATCGCCTTCGGCCTGCTACTCGTCTTCGATCGGGCTCCGTCGCCGTCGATCGCGCTCCCCAAACGCCGTTCGAGCGTGCTCGGCTTTGGCGTGTTCGGCGTCGGCTACGCCCTGGCAGCGGCGGGCTGTGTCGCACCGGTCTTCTTCGGCGTCGTCACCCGCGCGCTCTCCTTGCCGACGACCGCGGCGGCGATCCTCCTCGCGACGTACGTCGGGAGCTTCGTCGTGCTCATGGTCTCGTTGACCGTCGCAACGGGGATGGGACTGAGCGCCGGTGCCAGCCGGCTTTCGGCCTACACGGGACAGCTCAAGCGCCTCGCGGGCGCAGTCATGATACTCGCGGGGATCGGACAGCTCTATCTCGCGATCGTCGTTCTCGAGGTCCTCTGATTGGGTCGGCCGGGCCACCCGGCAGGCAACGGCAGGTCCGGGAGCTATCCCGCCGTCTCCCGAACGGGCGTGCAAACGATGTATCAGGATTTGCTGCTCGCGACTGACGGGAGCGACGCCGCCCGTCGAGCGACCGATCACGGCATCGAACTCGCGAGTAAACTCGAGGCGACTCTGCACGTGCTATCGGTGTCCGAAGCGGGCCCCCAGGCGACCGAGAAACAGGACCGACTCCGGTCGGATCCCGAAGACGAAGCCGTCTCGGCAGCCGAACGCGCCAGGGAGGCGGCGGATCAGGAAGGCGTCGACGTGACGACGGATATCCGTCAGGGCGTCCCCCAGGAGCAGATCGTCGACTACGCGGAGACGAACCCGATCGACATGGTCATCGTCGGAACGGCCGGCCGATCCGGCCTCGACCATCTGATCTCGGGCAGCGTCGCCGAGGAGATCGTCCGGAACGCGCCGGTCCCCGTCCTCACCGTTCGCGAACGGACCTGATGGGCCAGAGCGCTCGTCCACGCCAGGACGCCACATCGGTGGCTCGAGTGCCGAATCCTGCGGTCGGCGCGAAGGCGAGACCGATACCTAGCGTCCCGATCCGATGAGCGACGGCACCGCAACCGTTCTCGGGGACGTCTCGTGCGTGCTGGTCGTCGGCGACTCCCAATCGGCCGACGACGCGATGGCGGCGCTCGCGACACGGTTCGACCGCGTCTCGCTCCTCAGGGAGCGAACGCTCGAGGGGGCGCTCGAGCGACTCGACGACCGAGAGGTTCACTGTCTCGTCTGTCCGTTCCCAGTCGCCGACGGATCGGGAGCGCCCGACTCGATACTGGCGGCGCTCGCTGCCCGAACCGATGAGCGGCCGATACTCGCCGTGGTCGACGACGAGAACGCCGACCGAGCGCTCGAGGCCGGGGCGACCGACGTCGTCGATCGGGACGCATCGGCGGCGGTACTGACCGCCCGCGTCAGAAACGCCGCCCAGCGGGAACGGTACCGGCTGGCCGCGGCGAACGCGGACCGACAGCCCGGGTCGATCCTCGAGCACGCCACGGCGGTGGTCTGGGTCCTCGATACCGACGGCGACATCGAGTACGCGAGCCCGGCGGTCGAGTCGCGGATGGGGTATACCCCGACGGAACTCGAGCGGACGGCGATGAGCCGTCTCGTCCACCCGGACGACCGCGAGACGGCCCGCGAGACGCGTTCGTCCGTCGCCGCCGCCCCGCTCGGGACGACCGAGCGCGTGACCGTCCGACTGGGCCACGGCGACGGGAGCTGGCACGTCTCGGAGCTTACCTACACCAATCGACTCGCGGACCCGTCAGTCGAGGGCATCGTCGTCACCCGGACCGGCGTCTCAGGGTCCGAGTCGGATACTCCCGCTCGAGCGGGGGTCGACCGGCTCGCAGACGCCTTCATCGCGGTCGGCCCGCGGGGGGAAGTTCAGTACGCAAACGAGGCGGCAGAAGGGTTGTTTTCCGACGACCGAGGGAATGGCGACCGCTCGAGCGGGACGATCGTCTGGGATCGCTTCCCGGCGGAGTTCGGCGAAACGGTCGCCGACCGGATTCACGAGGCGCGGGCGACGGACTCCGTCGTCGAGTTCGAGACGACCGTTCCCGCACTCGAGGGAGCGCTCTCCGTCTCCGTCCATCCTGGCGACGACGGCGTCACCCTCACTGCGAGACAGCGACCGACCGATGCGACGGCTACCGATCGCTCGACGGACCGGGATCGCCTCGAGCTCTACCGGTCCATCGTCGACGCGTTGGACGACGGTATCGCCGTCCTCGAGGGGGAGACGATCCGACTGGCGAACCCCGCTTTGCTGGCACTCACCGAGACGGACGCACTCGCCGGTCGGGACCTCGAGTCGGTGTTCGACGAGGATCTCGCGGCGGCGGTTCGCGAACGGGCACGGTCGCCGGTCGTCAGGTGGGTCGAACCCGCGACGGGCGAACTCGCGACCGACGCGAGCCGACCGGTCGACGTGTTCGTCGCACCGTTGTCGGCTCCCGATCGAACGCTCTGTCTCGTCCGCGACAGACGTGGCTCCCGTGGTGCCGCGCTGTCGACGCTGCAGGAAACGGTCGCGATGCTTCGCCGTGTGGACACGCCGACCCCCGTCCGGGAGACCGTCGCCAGCGCCATCCGCGAGTGTGTCGATGCCGATGCCGCCATCTGGTTTCTCGTCGACGACGGCCGCCTTCGCCCCGCGACAGTGACGGCGGCGACGGACGGACGGTCGGCCAGCGACCGGACATCGTTCGATCCGCCCCCGATCGATATCGACGACACCCCACTGGCGACCACCCTCGAGAGCGAGGAGCCGACCGTTTACGAGTGGACGAGCCTCGAGGACGTGCTCGCTCGGATGGGGCTCCGTGCCGAACGGGTCCTGGCCGTCCCGATCGCAGACCGAGGCATCGTCCTCGCGACCAGCGGGGACCCGATGGCGTTCGACGGGATCGATCTGGGGCCAGTCGAGACGCTGTCGGACGCGGCGGCGATGGCCCTCGAGAGTCTCGAACACGCCGTGGCTCGCAGAACGTGTCGACAGGAGGCCGATCGACTTCGGACGACCGTCGCGCGGACCCAGCGAGCCTGGGAGACGACGCGATCGCTGCTGAACGCGCCCACGCGTGACGCGGTCGAAAGACGGCTTTGCGAGGGGATCGTCTCGTTGACCCCGTCAGAATCGGCCGCCGGAATCGACCTCGCCTGGGTCGGTCGGGTAGAAGACGGGCGCGAGCGGATCCGTCCCCAGACGTGGGCCGGCCGTAACGGGGACGTCCTCGAGTCGGTGTCACTGTCGCTGGAGCGGAGCGACTTCCCGGCCGGAAACGCGGCTGCGACCGGCGAGTCGGTCGTTCTCGACCGTCTCGATACGGACGGTGCCATCGGCAACGACGGCACGGACGAGGCGCATGCGTGGCGGGAGCGCCTCCTGGATCGAGGATTTCGGTCCGCACTGAGCGTCCCGCTCGAGGCGGGCGAGTTCCGCTACGGCACGCTCACTGCGTACGCGGAGGAGCCGGCCGCGTTCGACGACACGACCCGACGAGCCTGCGAACGCCTCGCGTCGATCGCCGGCGAGTCGATCGGCGCGATCGAGCGGCGAGACGCGCTCCTCGCCGATCGGGTCACGGAACTCGAGGTCGTCGTTCGGGGCGATGCCTCGGAGCCGCTTTCGTCGATCGCCCATCGGCTCGGTCATCCCATCGAGTTTCGCGCCGTGATCCCCCGTTCGTCCGGTGGGTCGACGGTGTTTTGCTCGGTTCCGGACGATGCGGACGCGGTTCGGGTGACGATCGAGTCGGTGGCTGCAGTCGATTCGGTCTCGGTCGTCGGCCACGGGAACGGCGAAACCGTCCTCGAGATCGGGCTCCGCGAGTCCGACGACCCGCCCATCGCGCGGACGATCGCGGACAACGGTGGCGTCCTCCGATCGCTGACCCCCGTCGACGATCGGAGCAGGCTCGAGATCGACCTCGGGAATCCGATCGACGTCCGGTCGTTCCTCCGGACACTCGAGACCGTCCATTCGAAAACCGAGCTGGTCGCCCGACGAGACCGGGACCGGCCGCCGCGAACGGCGCGCTCGTTCGCCGACCCGATCGCGGCGCTGTCGGAGCGACAGCGGCGGACGCTCGAGGCGGCCTACTATAGCGGCTTCTTCGAGTGGCCCCGCGAGCACACCGGCGAGGAGGTCGCCGACTCCCTCGGGATCTCACAGCCGACGTTCAGCCGCCATCTCCGAGTCGCCCAGCGAAAGCTATTCGAGTCGTTGTTCGACGACCGACTCGCGGAGTGAGGCGATCGGCTATCCGACCAGCTAGCACCGGCCAGTAGCACGGATTTACCTCGACTCGTCCGGAGGAAATAATGCCTTTCCGCGCCGGCGACCGGCGACGCCGAACGGCCGGATGAATATGTATTGACGGCGATCCCGGCTCGGGTTGGGTGTATAGCGTCTACAATCATAACCTCGGCTCCTAATATGGCATTCAATGAGTGCGTTCGAGGTAAGTGACGATTACGGCGGTCATCTCCCCGGATGGCGGATGGACCCGTGAGTATCGATATCGCCGATACCGAGGACGTCGCCGATACCGGGGATGTGACCGAAGACGCCGGGGCCGCCGAGAGCGCCACCGACGCTGCAGCGCCAGCCGAGACCGACCAGCCCGGAGTCCCATCGACGGCAGATGGCGGCATCGTCGCCCAGCTTCGCCTCGAGCATCCGAACCTGTTCTTGGGTCCGACGCTCCGAAACGCTCCGGCCGTTACCGTCCAGCCCGACTACTGGACGACCGTCGAACCGGACCGAACGCTCGTGTTCGTCACCGTGTATGGCACCACGTTCGAGGCGTTCGAAACCGCTCTCGGGACGGACCCGACCGTCGCCGATCCGGTTCTCGTGGATCGCTACCCGGACAGACGGGTCTACCGCGTCGAGCGCACCGACCGTGCGCTCCCGTTTACCGCCAAAACCGCCGCGGTCGGCGGCCGAGTGCTCGAGTACTCGAGCACTCGAGACGGCTGGCTCGTCCAGCTTCGGTTCCCCGACCGGGACCGTCTCGTCGCGTTCAACGACTACTGTCGGGACATCGATATCTCAGTCACTGTCGACCACCTTCGCGTCTCCGACGAGGAGGACGACGGCGTCGTCGCCCTCACCGACAAACAACAGGAGCTGCTCGCGGTCGCCCACGAGGAAGGGTATTTCGACGTCCCGCGGGGTATTTCGCAGGACGAACTCGCGGATCGACTCGACGTCTCGAAGTCGGCCGTCTCCCAGCGGCTCCGACGGGCGATCGGCGAACTCTGTGCCGCAAAGCTCACCCATCGGAGCCACTGAACCGATTCACACATTGATCGCAACACCGTCATGCGATCGGGTGTCCATCGACTTTCGGTGGCTCCGATAGACCCGACGTTCTCCGGGTGAGCCGATGTTCTCCGCCGGATTCGACCGTGTAGCAGCGACCGCCCTACGGGTGGGTGCTATCTCGTGAGTCCGTGGCGTTCGCCGGAGTCGTATCGGTCGATACGTGTCGAGTCGAGCGCGAGAAAAGGCAAATCGGCGGGATTTACCGGTCAGCGACGGACTGCGGTGGCTTACTCTTCGTCGTCGTCTTTCATCGACCCGAGCTGGTCGACCAGCTCGTCCGTCGAGACGTCGGACTCGAACGACATTTCGCCGTCGTGATCGTTTTCGTGGACGTTAACCGCATCGACGTCCTCGTCGTTGGTCGTCTGCTCTTTTTGTTCGGATTCGTCGTAGCTACCAAAACCCATACTCCTAGGTCCCTCGCCACCGCAAAAGGTGTGCCGGTTTGGTCCATCTCCGTCGCTCGTTCCCGGTCGATACGCGACGATTACCTGACATGACACGGCCGACTCGAGGACCGCCGGTAACCGTTCCGAGCGGCTTCTCGTTCCCGTCTCGGTCCGCGTGGGAGGGCGGTACGTTGGGCCTGCAGTCGACGCCTGGCAACTGCGTACTCGTGTCCGGCAATCACCCGCTCGTATCCGACAGTATCGGTCCCAGTCGGTGCCGACTAGTCGCGTTCGTACCGATCGGGAATCAGCTGTTCGTTTGGCATACGTTTCAACTGATGACAACAACCGACGATAAAGCGCCGCGGGAACGGATCTCACCGAACAGTCGTTGGAAATTACGGATCGCCGCGGAGTTCGGCCACGACGGTCGTCCGCGGCGATACCGTCAGTCAGCGCCGGGGTACCCGGAGACTACGCGATTCAGTAGTCCGTCTATAGTAATGGGTTCGGGAGGGTTGAACACCGTGTATGGCTGCGTACTTCCCATCGTTTCGACCGAGCACCGGGGGTCGGCAGGCGACCACGCCGTCCCTCCGACCGCGGTCCAGGCATCGTCGCGTCGACGGAGCGTCGACTGGAATCGATACCGTGTCCGGGCCACACGACCACACCGAACGGCCCGACGGTCGGTGAGTGGCCGATGTGTGGAATCATCGGCCGCGTCGGCGACGGCAACGCCCTCGAGCCGCTGTTGCGGGGGCTGGAAAACCTCGAGTATCGCGGCTACGATTCGGCCGGCGTCGCCGTCCAGAACGGGAGCGGCATCAACGTCGAAAAGCGCTCCGGGAAGGTCGAGGAACTGAAAGAGTCGATCGGCGAGCCCCTCCAGGGTGACGTCGGGATCGGGCATACCCGCTGGAGTACCCACGGCCCGCCGACCGACGCCAATGCCCATCCTCACACGGACGAAAGCGAGGACGTGGCGGTCGTCCACAACGGGATCGTCGAGAACTACGCCGAACTCAGGGAGCGGCTGGCGGCCAACGGCTACGCGTTCACGAGCGACACCGACACCGAAGTCATTCCGCATCTCGTACAGTACTACCTCGACGCGGGCTTCGACAGCGAGCGGGCGTTCCGACAGGCGATCGACGAACTCGAGGGTAGCTACGCCGTCACCGCGATGGTCTCCGGCGAGCACGTCCTCTATGCGGCCCGTCAGGGCTCGCCGCTCGTCGTCGGGATCGAAGACGGCGAGTACTTCCTCGCGAGCGACGTGCCGGCCTTCCTCGAGTACACCGACAACGTGGTGTATCTCGAGGACGGGGACGTCGTCATCGTCGACGAGGACGGCGTCGAGTTCACCGATCTCGACGGGGAACCGATCACGCGCACGACGGAGACGGTCGACTGGGACCCCGAACAGGCGGGGAAAGGCGAGTACGACCACTTCATGCTCAAGGAGATCACCGAGCAGCCGACCGCGCTGGCGCAGGCGATCGAGGGTCGGATCGATGCCACGAGCGGCCGGATCGGACTGTCCGCGTTCGAACCGGGTAGCTTCGAGGCGATCGACAGCGTCCAGTTCGTCGCCTGCGGGACCTCCTATCACGCCGCGCTGTACGGCTCGCTCGCGTTGAACCAGGCGGGCGTGCAGGCGACGGCCTTGCTGGCGAACGAGTACAGCGTCGCCGCGCCCCCGGTCGACGAGACGACGCTGGTGATCGCAGTCACGCAAAGCGGCGAGACGGCCGACACCCTCAACGCACTCCGGCAGGCCACTGCCGAGGGTGCTCGCACGCTCACCGTGACCAACGTCGTCGGCTCGACGGCCGCCCGTGAGGCCGACGACGCGCTCTTCATCCGCGCGGGACCGGAGATCGGCGTCGCTGCAACGAAGACGTTCTCCTCACAGGCGGTCATACTCACCCTGCTCGGTCAACGCATCGCCACCGACCTCCGCGGGGAGCCGTCGGCCGACCTCGAGTCGTTGCTGCCGGCACTGGAGTCGATGCCGAGTCGGATCCACGAATTGCTCGAACACTCCAACGCCGAAGCGATCGCCGAGCAGTACAGGGACAGCCAATCGTACTTCTTCATCGGCCGGGGCCTGGGCTACCCCGTGGCGCTCGAGGGGGCGCTGAAGTTCAAGGAGATTACCTACGAACACGCCGAAGGGTTCGCCGCGGGTGAGCTCAAACACGGTCCGCTGGCGCTGGTGACCCCCGAGACACCGGTGTTCGCGATCTTTACCGGCCAGGAAGACGAGAAGACGCTGAAGAACGCGGAGGAAGCCCGGACCCGTGGCGCGCCCGTCATCGCGGTCTGTCCCGACGGCCATCCGGCCGTCGAGGCCGCCGACGAGCACCTCGCGATCCCGGAGACCGATTCCGACCTCGCCGGTCTGTTCGCGAACGTCCAGCTCCAGTTGCTCTCTTACCACGCCGCCGACCTCCTCGATCGTCCGATCGACAAACCGCGAAACCTCGCCAAGAGCGTCACCGTCGAGTGACGCCGGGTTCTCCGTCCGTTCCAGCGCGGTCGACCTCGAGTCGCCGGGGCCACCGAAACTGTCGGCTCGATCCGTTTTCGCGGGCACCCCCAGCGATCGCCGCCGCGGGTGCAGCCGGGCCGACCCCAGCACCTCCGTGAGACGCTCTCGGGGACACACGTCTCTCTCGCGTGCCGCTCAGACAGTGTTCGAGGACTCCCACTGTTCGCGACACTCGTCGGTACAGAAGTGTCGATACACGGTCGTTCCGTCCTCGACGGTCGTGATGACGCGCTGTTCGGAAGACGGTCCTACGGGAGTGCCACACTGTCGACACGCTGGTGAGTCCTCGTCGGTCGAGTCAGTCATCGGTTGACAGGTAGAACGAGACCCACTTGAACGAATCCATTGCGGCGGATTCGGCCAGACCGGACGAAGTTGTTCGTGCTTGCCTCTGACGGCCTCCAGAAGGAGGGTACTCGAGCCCGTAGTACGTGACATGAGCCACGGGACAGCACACCCCCCGACTCGTCTCGGAATCGTCGGACTCGGCTACATCGGGACGACCGTCGGCAGCCAGTTCCACCGCCACCCGAACGCAACCGTCGAGGCGATTTGCGATCTCGATGCTGACCGCCTCGAGGGGGTCGGCCGGACCCTCGACGTTCCCGACGACCGCCGGTACGCCGACTACACGGCGATGCTCGAGGACGCGTCGGTCGACGCGGTCCTCGTGGGGACACCCCACACGCTGCATTACGACCAGGTCGTCGCCGCCCTCGAGCGGGGCTGTCACGTCTACTGTGACAAGCCGCTGACGACCGACCTCGAGCGCGCCCGTGATCTCGCCCGGCGAGCCGACCGGACCGACCTGACGGTGATGGTCGGCTATCAGCGACACCTACAAGCCGCGTTTCGGACGGCCCGCGAGCGGTTTCTCGAGCACGAGCCACGGTGGCTGACCGCGTCGATCACACAGGACTGGATCGACGACTCGCGGGGAACCTGGCGGCTCGAGCCGGAGCTGTCGGGCGGGGGGTTCCTGTACGATACGGGGAGTCACGTCCTCGACGGTGTCCTCTGGACGACCGGTCTCGAGCCGGCGTCCGTCGCCGCGAGCATGGACTTTCACGACGACGACGGGCGGATCGACCGTCGTGCCCACCTCGACGTCGAGTTCGCGAACGGCGCGACCGGCACGTTCTCGTTTCACGGTGACGTGCCGTCGGTGCGTGAACACGTCCACCTGTGGGACCAGCAGGGTGCGGTCTATCTCGAGGGGATCCAGTGGGGGTCTCGAACCGTCCTCGAGATCGATTCCGACGCCGGCGAGTACGCCCCGTATATCGATCCCCACGGCGAGCCGTCCCGCGCCGACGCCTTCCTCGAGAGCGTCAGGCAGGGGACCGAACCGCCGGCGACGGTCCGCGACGCCCTCCGGGTGACGGCACTGACCGAAGCGGCATACGAGGCAGCGAGGACGGGAAAGCGAATCACCATCGATCCGCTAGACTCGTCGGTCACGGACGGCGACTGAGGGTGCCGGCCACGAGCCGATCGACGCCACCGTCCCAGCGCGATCGCACCGACCCTCGCTCCCCTGACGCCGCCACTGGCAGGGTCCGTGGTCGTGTCCGCCAGTATGTGCGTGGATCTAACAACGTATTTCATCGAGAAAAATCGGTTTTCGTTAGGGAAACGCGACGTCGAACCGTCGTCGTCGATGCCGACGCTGTCACGCGGTTATGTAGTTATTACTCGCGAGGTTTCGGGCTCGAGCCGCCGTGGATCGTCTCCGGACCCGCCGATCGCCAGCGAAGCGATCGACGTCCCGGTAAGAACGTGATAGTCTCCCGCTCCTTTCGGTTACAAGCCGGATAACTACAACCGGTGACGGCTATCGAACGGGTATGATCACCTGCACTAACTGCGAGACCCCTCAGTTCTTGCAGATCACGCAGAGTCGCGTCTACTTCGAGGACGGCGAGATGATCAACGAGATCTCCGAGACCTACGAGTGTACCCTCTGTGGGGCGACCGGTCAGTACGTCTACGACGACGACAGCGACGAGGAGACCGTCACGGGCGACGTCGAACAAACGACGGAACGCCCGAAGTACGCCTGACGGTCGGCCCCCGTTCGGGGGCGTGGCCGACCCGTTCGCTCTCCCGAATCGAAGACAGGTGTGATTCTCGCCGCTCGAGTTCTCCGTCAGTTCTCCGATTCGTCGCCCGCTTCGACACCGTCGTGAGTACTGCCGATACCGAGCTCGGTCGGGTCGTCGAATGCCCCGTTCTGCTCGCGGTCGTCGTTCTGACGGCGGCTGATTCCCGCTAGTCGTCGATCGGTGTCCCACTCCTCGAAGAGGCCGTACTCGTTCATCGTCTCCATGCCGGCGATCGCCGCCGTGAGTTTGAGTCCCAGCAGCGGGATATCGGCAACTGAGACGATGACGTCCGCTCGGAGGATCGCACCGTCTCTGAGCAACACGTCGAGGACGTCGACGAGCGCCTCGTCGTCCCGTCGCGGTCTCATGGCTGTGGGTTCGCGTGGTCGGTCGGGGACGCGTCCCCGTCGTCGTCACCGCCCAGTTCCGGCGCGAAGGTATACGGCGGCCACGGTCCCGTAAACCGAACCTCGAGGCCCTCGTTTGCGGCCACGTCGTCGAGTATCGAGCCGATCGCTTCCTCGTCGTCCTCGTGGGCCAACAGCGTGAGCCGACAGAGGGTCTCGCCGTCGTCGGCGTCAGTTTCCGAACCGCTACCGGCCACGTCGTTCGAGAGTTTCGCACTCGGTGACCGCTCGAGCGCGTGGACTTCGCGCGCCTCGGTGGCCAACCGCCGTTCGAGGTCCGCGGTCAGTGACTCCCGTCGAGCAGCCCGGAGTTCCGTCAACCGCTGCTCGAATTGCTTTTCGAGCAGGAACGCGGTCCCCTCCTGAGAGTCGCCGATCTGCTCGTCGAGTTCGCGCAAGCGGTCGTCGCGTTCGATCAGCGCCTCGTCACTGATCGGGTCGACTTCGACGACCTCGACGCGATATTCCCAGTGGCCGGCCAGTTCGGAGAGGGCCCGCTCGAGGGTGTCCGACTCCTCGCGGAGCCACTCGCGGACGCCGTCGTCGTCACCCCGGAGGATCGTGTCGAACTGGAACGGGATCGGGGTCCCGAATGCCCGCCCGGCGTCGTCGACGACCGTCTGGTGGCGGACGAGCCACCGCCTGATCTGTGCGAGATCCGCCGAGTCGTAGAGCCCGTCACACGCGTGGACGACCGCGCCGATGTCGCCCTCGACGACGATCGAGACGGGTTCGTCGTCGACGCCGGTCGTCTCGAGGGCGGTCGCCTCGTCGGCCCGGACGATACAGTAGAGGTAGCGCCCCTCGTCGATCGTCGGTGCGTCGGTCGGCTCGTCGGTCGCCTGGTCCTCGAGTGCCCCGAGGCGTTCGCCAGGAGCGTCGGAGCCGTGGTCGCTCACTCGTCGTCACCTCCGAACACGGAGTAGCCGGGTTGTTGCACGCTCGTCGGTTCGCCCTGGAGCTGTTCGATCGCGTCGTTGACCAGGCCGTCCAGATCGCTCCGGAGATCGTCGACGCCGCTTTCGATCCCCTCGTCGGCTTTGAGCCGGTCGATTTCGGCCTCGATCCTCGCGAGTTGCGTGCCGAGTCGCTCGATCTCCTCCTCGGAGAGGTTCCCCGACTCCATGCGGCGAACCGCCTCCCGCTCGAGGGCTTCGATCAGGATCTCGACGACGGCGACGACCAGCGTCATCAGCCCGTCGCGTGCGTCCTCGCCGTCGCCGACGTCGATCGCCGTCACGGCTCCTCGTCCTCCGATTCCGCCGCTGCTTCCGGCGCTCCCTCGCCGGTTTCGGACTCGTCGGGCGATTCCGCCCCGTCGTCGCTCGAGTCGGTCTCCGATCCCGCCTCGTCACCCGATTCCGCGTCGGACCCCGACTCGTCACTGAGTAGCTCGAAGCCGCCGCTGGTGGGACGGTCCGGATTCGGTCTGGCACCGAGGTGCGCGCTCACCCGCTCCTCGTCACCGACAGCCGAGCTACGCCCGCTGGAATCCGTCGAACCGTCGTCGCTCTCGCTCGCGTCACTCCGCTTACGATCCGTCTCCGACTCGTCGGCCGTGACGTTGACGCCTCTCGTCGGGTCGATCACCGGGTTCGGCCGGTCCACTTCGGCGAGTTCGGGATCCCCGGCTGCTTCGGCGACCCGGCGCATGTCCGTTCCCTCGGGGAACTCGAGGCCGTACTTCGCCGCCGTCTCGAAGGAGGCGATCGCGGCCCGAACCTGGACGCCGAGCAGTTGCGTGTCGCCGATCGAGACGGCGATGTCGGCGTTGATGACGATCCCCTTGTCCAGCAGCATTTCGACCACTTCCGCGAGGTCGGTCTTCTGGCGGCTGGGCTGGAAGTCATGTACCATCGGGCTCACCTCCGGTGTCGGGTACTCCTCGCTCCGAGTCGGTCGTCGGGCTCACCTCGCGGCCGCGTACGCGTCGGTTCAGTAGATCGGTCATGGTGGTAGCTCAGTCGTTTCGCCGCTGTCGCTCTCGCTCGAGTTCGAACCGACGGCCGTAGATCCGCGTCCGGCTAGGGGCCGTCGAGAGCTTGACGTCCTGGGGGACCGTCGAGTAGCGGGCTCCGCCGCCGAGATCGCGTCGGTCGGTGGGGATCGTCGACGACGCCGTCGGGTTCCGCGAGTTCGTGCTCGTGTCCTCGGTCCGCATCTTCTCGCGGTTGAACTCGTAGAGTCGCTCGAACGTTTCGTGGGTCTCGAGCAGCGCCGTCCGGAAGGCGTCGATTCCGCGCATCGCCTGCTGCTGGATGGCGACCTGATAGGCCTCCGGATCCTCGGCGACGTCGACGTCGCCCAGCGCCTCTTTGGCTGCGGAGCCGGCGTCCATTCCAGTGCCGAGGACCCCGTCCTCGTCGTCGCCGACCAGTCCGCCACCGTCCTCGTCGCCGGTCACGACGTCCGAGACCGCGTCTTCGACCATCCCGGCGTCGTCACCGTCCTCGAGGTCGTCCAGCGCGTCCTCGAGCTCGCCTTTCTCCTGCCAGATGTCGCCCAGGTCCGCGGCGTTCCAGGCGTTTAGCAGGTCGATCGCGTCGAACAGCGCCGTGACGTCGGCGAGATCGCTCACGCCCTCGTCCTCGTTCGCCAGCACGTCCGGAATCTCGCCGAGTTCGATCGCCTCGAGGAGTTCGTCCCCGTCGACCGCGTCCGGCAGCTCGCTCAGATCCATCACCTCCAGCAGTTCGACGGTCTCCTCGGCGACCCGCACGAGGGTCTCGACGTCGCCCACGACGGTCTCGAGGGTCTCGTCGTCGAGGTCACCGATCACCTCGTTCTCGCCGAGGGCCGTTTCGAGTCGGTCGAGGCCCGCTTCGGCGTCCTCGAGCAACGCGTCGAACCTGTCCCCGGGCTCGGCGTCGCTCACGGTTCGTCCTCCGTGGTTTCGTCCGCCCCTGTTTCCGCCGTCTCGTCACCGTCCTCGCTCTCCGCCGTCCCCGGCCTGACCCGGACGGTGAGCACGCCGTTTTTCATCATCGCCTCCGAGGAGTTCTCTCGCCAGGGGATCTCGATACGATCGAGTTCGCGTCCCTCGACGGCGATGACCAGCATCGACTCGTCGAAGCCGACCGTCACGTCGTCCGGATCGGCACCGGCGACATCCGCGGTGACGACCAGTTCGTCGTCGTAGCGACGGGTCGACACGGTGTGGTCGCTCGAGGGGCCCGACGATCGGATGCGGCGCGTTCGCGACCGATCGCCGTCACGGCCTCGTCGCTCTTCGCCACCGGACGGGGTGCTACCGAGTGGCGAGTCGTCCGCCGAAAGGTCGTCACCGGAGCGAATCGAGATGTCGTAATCGAAGATCGCCCGATCGCCCCGCCGACGCCCCGAGGTCGATGTCGACCCGCTCTCGAGCGATTCGAGCGCGGACAGCAGGCTCGAGAGCCAGTGCTCGTCGTCGTCGATCCGACTGTCGTCGGATCGGTGGTCGTCGTCCGATTCGTCGCGGTCGTCCGGCGGGACCCTATCGCTCATTATCGTTTTACCTCCACGCGGCCACTCGAGAGCCGCTCGTGGACGTCACGGGCGATCTCGAGTTCCGCCTCGAGTTCCTCCTTGCGGCGGCGATACTCCGCCTCGGAGCGTTCGCCGAGTTCGTACAACAGCTGGTTCTCCTTGAGTTCGTCCTCGAGGGCGTCCACGTCGTACAGCTCGTCGAGCGCGATCGTGTGAAGCGCGTCGATGATACCGACGAACGGTCGAAACAGGAGGTCGTCGAGGACGAACATGGTTATTGCTGGGCTCCGATTTTCACGTCGACGAAACTGTACGGCGCGAACGGACCCGTGTACTTGACCATGAGGTCGTCGTGCTCGTCCTCGAAGCGGGCGATCGCGTCGTCGAAGCGTTCACGGTCGGATTCCGCGACGAGATACGAGCGGTTCAGGACGAGCCGATCGCTGAACAGATCGTTCGCGACCGACTGTGTCGCGATCGGCTCGAGCAGGTCGGCGACCGCCGTCTCGATCGCCTCGCGGTCGACGTCGGCGTCGGCCTCGCACACGAGTTTGAGGCCGAGTTCGATCTTCCCCTCGATGTCGTTCATCGCGCGCCTGAACGCCGGCCTCGCACCGCGCAAGACGTTCTTCAGCGCCCGGTCGCTCTCGAAGGCCATGCCGAACTGCATCGGAACGACGGTCGTCCCGCCGTCGTAATCCATGATCTCCCGGAGGACGTCGTCGTGACGCTGGGCGTCCTCGTCCGTCTCTTCCGGATCGGTGGTGTCGATATCCGAGACGACGGCACCGAGTCGGCGGTGGGAAATCGTGTACACGCGCTCGGCCCCGGCGACGGCGTCCGTCTCGAACTCGACCGTGTCGCCGTCGACGATACCGTAGACGTATCGGTTGGCCGCCGTCATTGTCCGCTCACGCTCCGCTCTCGGCTTCGGGCTTGTGTGCGAGACGCTACGTCTAGATACGAGCCGCCGCCTGCGTTGCGATCGATCGCCGTCCCGCTCGACCGACCGTCAGGCGGTTGTGTTCGGGGACGCGGGAACGGCTTCGATCGACGGCGAGTACGTGGGCGTATCATGGCATCGGTAGTCGCTCTCGAGTTGCCCGGCAACTATCGACACTCGCCTCGCAGACGAGGTGCCTGTGAGAGTATTCGCGGGGACTCGAGAACACGTCACGTGACGTTCGCTGGCCCGACGCCTCATCGTGTTGCTTGCAGTCGCAGCGTTTGCCACACGTGTCCTCGACGAGAGCGCCGACATCGCGGTGTCGCCACGCGGCAACCTCTCCTGTTGTACCGCGGGAGTAGTCCCCACCGGTCGGACATTGGTCGTGGTAACTCGATCGTTCCATCCGACAGTATCACCGAGCCGAGTCGCCGAAATCCGAAAACGGCTGGGGACGCTCGAGTGCGGTTCCAGCACTGACGGCTCATCTTTCAGTCCGGAGAGTTTCCGTCCCTGAAACTGTGGAGCGACGTATACCACTATCTGCAACGTCGACGTGAGTACAAGTGCAGCCGAATACGTCGCTGAGATCGATCGTCCGAAGAGTGCTTCGTGGAACGACTGACAGCCGCGTGCGTGCCTCATGGCGTCTCCTTCTGGGCACTGTCTTGACGGTCGGCAGTAGCCTTGTGGGTGCATTGGCCGTCCAACGGGCGTCGATTCCTCCGGTCTTCGAGCCGTTAGTGGGCCACGCTTTGGCTGTTATCGCCGTCCTGATGACGATCAGTATCCTGGCTCGATACGTTGACCGGCGACACGTGTCGGACTACGGCTTTTCGCTGTCCCCGACCTGGACAGTCGATGTCATCGCCGGGACCGGCCTCGGTATTCTCCTCGTCGGCATCGCGTTTGGCGTTGCCTCTCAGCGAGGGACGATAACGATCGTCGAGACCCTGTCCAGCGGGGCGTTCGATTCGTTCGTGGTCGGCATGGGAGTCGCGGTCGCCGGCTGGGTTCTCGTCGGGTTCTGGGAAGAGACGCTGTTTCGGGGCGTGTTTATCACAAACGCCGCCGAGGGGTTGGCCGCTCGCGGACTCCCACCGTCTTTCGTGCTCATCGGTGCGTGGGCAAGCAGTTCGGCCGTCTATGGGGCTTTCCACGGTCCGTTGGGGTCCCAGCCGGACGGAGTTGGGCTCGTATACGCCCTCGCGATGACCGCCGTCATGGGCGGATTGTTCGGGCTCGCGTACGTGTTGTCCGGCGAGTTGGCGTTTCCTATCGGACTTCACGTCGGAATCAACTTTGCGGAGGTGACGCTCTTTTTCGGCGAACCTGGCGGCGTCATCGCATCACTCCTCCGCGTTGAACGGACGGCGACCGCATCGGCCGTGCAGTTCCAGTCGCTCGATCCGATGGTCATCTTCCCGGTCTTTCTGCTCGGCTACGTCGCCGTCGTCGGCTGGTTTTATCGTCGAGGCCGGACGCTTTCGATCGCCGTCTTGTCGGACAGCAGCGACCCCCATCGACCGGCGTCACAGGAACGCTAACTGACCGCCGATGACCGACGTGCTTGCAGTCGCAGTCCAAGTCGTGTTACGAACTGCCAGTCAACGTCCGTTGCATGGCGCAACCACAACGAAGACCCGACTCCTCGAGTCTCGCGGAGGTACTGGACCGCGTCCTCGACAAGGGCGTCGTTATCGACATCTGGGCGCGAATCTCGGTCGTCGGGATCGAACTCATAACGATCGAGGCCCGCGTCGTGGTCGCCTCGGTCGACACCTTCCTCCACTACGCGGAGGAAATCGCGAAAATAGAGCAAGCCACCGCGGAAGGTGACCTCGAGGAACTCGAGGAGCTCGAGGTCGAACCCCGCGCGGAATCGTCCCCGAAATCCGCGGAGTAACTCCCCATGGCTGACGACGCCTCGCGCAAGCGCAAGGTCCGCGGAAAGAAGATCAGGGCCAGCCGCGAGCAGAAGGAAGGCCGCAGAGCGAAGAAAGAGCTCGCGCGAACGGCAGCGAACGTCGGCGAACGGCACGATGACAGCCCCCTCGCCGATCCCGAAACGGTCGTGCCCGAGCCGTTCGTCGAGACCGACGCCGTCCGGACCCTCCAAGAGCGGATCACGGGCTGGCTCGAGGCGGATCAGCCGATTCACCTGATCGGGCCGACGGGCTGTGGCAAGACGGCGCTCGCGCTGTCGGCCGCCGCCGAACGCGGTCGGCCGGTCGTCTGGCTCAACGGTGACGAGGCAGTCGACACCGCCGCACTCGTGGGCACCCACGCCGGCGGCGAACGCTACGAAGAACACGACCGATACGTCGGCGGCGTCGACAAGAAGACCCAGATCGTCCGCGAGCGGTGGGTGGACAACCCGCTGTCTGTCGCCGTCCGGGAGGGCGCGACGCTCGTCTACAACGAGTTCTCGCGAAGCGATCCCGCCGCTCACAACGTCTTGCTGTCGGTGTTCGAGGAGGGCGTTCTGGAGCGACCCGGCAAACGCGGCGAGGACCGGACGATCGACATCCATCCGGAATTCCGGGCGATCCTCACGTCGAACGACGCCGAGTACGCCGGCGTCCACGAACAACAGGACGCGCTGCTCGACCGGTTCGTCGGCGTCCACGTCGACTACTACGACGCGGAAACCGAACGCGAGATCGTCGCCACACACGTCGACCTCTCCGCGGACGACATCGCGAGCGTCGTCGAAACGACGCGAGCGCTTCGGGACGAACTCGAGATCGTGGTCGGGACCCGTGCCGCGATCACCGCCGCGAAAGGGCTTGCCGTCTTCGACGGCCAGGGCGAGCCCCGGGAGGCCGGGGAGTTCGGCGACGAGACGCTGACCAACGTCTTCACCGACGTGCTCGCACCGAAGATGGCAGGGGACGGCGAGGGCGACATCGACGAGCTGCGAACGCAGATCGCCGAGACGATCTGAGCGACGCAAAGCGACGGAACCGACCCACACGGTCCATCGGCGACCGAGTCCGACGACACGGAGCACGAATTCAGACCAATGGCCGAAGCCGACACGCAATCACAGGAGCAGTGCAAGGCCCTCACCACGGACGGCGAGCGCTGCTCGCGGCCGGCGCGAGAGGACGGCTTCTGCTACCAACACGACGAGAGTGATCCAACAGTGAGCGACAGTCAGGCAGCCCAAGAGGAGGAACAGGCGGACGAACAGGCCGAATCCGGCGACATCGAGGAGCCGCGATCCCGCGGGACGGCTACCATGACCGCCGAGGAGATGACCGACCCCGACGAGGTCGACGCCGACGTCGATACCGATCGGGAAGAGATCGCCGGCGTGCTCGCGGTCCGACAGACGGTCCAGTCGACGGCGAGTCAGCTCATCGGCCACGAGTTCGACGGCGTCAGCGAAATCTCGCCGACAGACGACGGCTGGCGGTCCGTCGTCGAAGTCGTCGAACGCCGAGCCGTTCCCGACACCCAGGACATCATCGGGCGCTACGAGATCGAACTCGACACCGACGCAACCGTCCACGGCTATCGGCGGGTCGACCGGTACCGGCGGGGCGACACCGCCCAGTTCGAGTGAGCCTCGAGCGAGTCGCTCTCGAGGGGACTCGAGTGACAACGGTATCCGGCCTGTCGCTCACTACCGTCCGCTCGATCCCTCAGCACAATGACTGTTATCTCGAGTTCGTACGAGTCCGCCCGTCCTCAGCCGCCGGTGCAACAGGGAGACTCAGTTGCCGGTTCGCAAGTGGTGGAAGACGTACGTCTGGGCGTAGCCGGCGTGCTCGTTCCCGAAGCGCTCGCGAATCGCCCGCGACGTTTCGGCGTAGGAGCCCCGATCGCAGTCCGGATAGTACTCCTCGATCGCGGACTTGATCCAGGTATCCAGCGGCACGGCCTCGTCGAACCCGAGCGAAAAGAGGAGGACACAGTCGGCGACCTTGTCACCGACGCCGACGAACTGGGTCAGATACTCCCGAGCCGACTCGTACTCGAGGTCCCGTGCGTCGGCCGGATCGGCGTCGCCGCTGGCAACCATCTCGGCGGTCCGGACGACGTAGGGGGCCCGATAGCCGAGGCCCAGCTCGCGGAGGTCGCTTTCGGTCGCGGTCGCGAGTTGCGCCGGCGTCGGGAACGCGCGATAGGTCCGACCGTCGAACGCGATCTCGTCGCCGTACTCGCGGGCCAGCGTCGACACCATCGTGTGAATGCGACCGACTCGCATCTGTGCCGAACAGATGAACGAGATCAACGTCCCGAAGGGCGGATCCTGAACGATTCGCATCCCCCGATGGGCCTCGTAGGCCTCCGCGAGCAGGGGATCGTCCGGTCCGGCCGCGACGATCGCCTCGAGGTCGTCGTCGAGACCCAACAGCCTGCGCACGGTCGGCTCGGCGTCGGCCGTCGACTCCCACTCGAGGCGACCATCGCGAGTCCGGACCCGGATCACCGCCCCGTCGACGACCGTCGAATACCACGTTCCGGGGGCCGGCGTATCGGTGTACATGTCGCCGTCCTCCCGTCGCCACAGGTAGCTCTGCCCGCTCTCGAGCGTTCGATACAGATCGAGTCCGCCGGCGAGTTCGTCGAGTGGGATCGTCCCGGTTGCCATTCGCTTGCCCCTTCGACGGGGTGGGCTTTTGCCTTTCGGACCGGGCGAGCGAGACGACGCTGTCGGGCGTCCACGGGAGCCAGAGCGGGCGTGCAGCCGTTGGGGCGAACCTTCTTACTGGAGGCGATACAATGATTATGTATGAATTGCAGGGTCGTCGTCGAAGCTGCCGTGCCGGTATTCGACGTTGAAACGGAAGACGAAGCGATCCGTATTGCCATTTCGAAGACCGGCGAAATGTTGAACCCTGACCTCAACTACGTCGAAATCAACATGGGCGAGCGGACGTCCCCATCGGGTGAGGAGCTCCCACCGGCGTTTATCGCGGCCGACGAAGCGCTCGTCGCGCTCGAACTGGAGATGACCGTCTTCAACGTCGAGCGGGAGGAGCACGCCTCGCGTATCGCACGCAAAGAGATCGGGCAACGCCTCGAGAACATCCCGCTCGAAGTCACGCAGATCGACATCCTCGAAGACGAAGACGCCGACGACGAAACGGACGAGACCGACGAGTCGTCGGATACCGACCGGACGGAGACGACTCCCACCCCAGACGCCAGTGACGACGACGCCGACGACGAGGAGATCCTCCCCGAGTTCGAAGACCTCGTCGAATAATCAGTAGCCGTTCGTCTTTCTTGGCACCCGTGATGTGAGAAGGGACTGCCGTTGACTCGTGGCTCCGTGTATCGGACGCAGTCTCGCCAGTTGTCGTGTCGATCTATCCGAGGATACGACGAGAATCTCAGTCCGCGGTGGCGGGGACTGCTTCCTGCTCTTCTTCGCGCATGTTCTTCGTGATCCCGCCAGCGAGTGCAAAAACAGCGGCTTTGTGGTCGGTTTTCGACTTGTGAATGGATGTCGGCCGGATCCCCTTCGATTCGTACGTTTCGAGGTCGATCTGACAATCGTCCCACTCGGCACACTGATTGGATACCTCCGCAAGAAGGCCGTGAAGGTGAATGAGCTCCTGTTTCTTCATAACCATGCAATCCTATCCACTGCAGGGTTATATTATTATCTTGAGTCGCGTTAACACGCTGTCCCGCCCTGCTGACCGGAGTATCATCGATCGAAACGATTCGAACGCCCCTCCTACGTGAAGAAAACAGTATCATAACAGCGTGTTACGATCGTATTTACCACAGTAACCAGCTCTTTCAGACACCATCCGAACACGCTCCCTCCGGGGACCGAAACTGTAGGTACTGCGAGAACGACGGGTTCAAAACGCTGCTATCGGAACTGCCCTCGAAATCGAGACAGCAGCCTATCCGAGTTGTTTCAGCGTCTGTAGATCGCGATCCGTTCGCATGAATTCCGCGGTCCGACGAGAGGCATGACAGTTCGGGCAGTGAAACATTTCGGCGGCCGCGGGGAGTTCGTCCGGAGACACCTGCCAGTCTTTCGCACACTCTGGACACAACAGTTGGACGGTCGTCTGGTCCATGGCACTCCCTTTCACACGAGACATGAAAAGCTTTGTCGCAGTTCCGTTCGACCGGAAACGCCACCCGCGTTTGCGGACCGACAGATGTCGACGCGACGGTAGTTCCTCGTTTACGCGGGTGCAGCCGTGTCCGATGCCTCGAGCAGTTCCTTGTACCGGTTTCGGATGGTGACTTCGGAGATGCTCGCGACGTCGCTGACCTCGTTTTGGGTGACTTTCTCGTTGGTCAAGAGCGCGGCGGCGTACACTGCCGCGGCAGCGAGGCCGACCGGCGACTTGCCGCTGTGGACGCCCTCCTGACGGGCCGACTCGAGCAGGTCGCGGGCCATCCGCTCGGTCTCGTCGGAGAGATCGAGGTCGCTGACGAACCGGGGAACGTAGTGTTCGGGGTCTGCCGGCTTGACTTCGAGGCCGAGTTCCCGGATGATGTAGCGGTACGTACGGGTCAACTCCATCTTCTCGACGCGGGAGACGGCCGAGATCTCGTCGAGGCTACGCGGGGTCCCGGCCTGGCGGGCGGCGGCATACAGCGACGCGGTCGCGACGCCTTCGATCGAACGGCCTGGCAGCAGATCCTCCTCGAGTGCGCGACGGTAGATGACCGACGCGGTCTCGCGGACGTTCTCGGGGAGCCCGAGCGCGGAGGCCATCCGGTCGATCTCGCCGAGTGCCTGCTTCAGGTTGCGTTCCTTGGAGTCGCGAGTGCGGAATCGCTCGTTCCAGGTGCGCAGGCGCTGCATCTTCTGGCGCTGGCGGCTCGAGAGCGAGCGGCCGTAGGCGTCCTTGTCCTGCCAGCCGATGTTCGTCGAGAGCCCCTGGTCGTGCATCATGTTCGTCGTCGGCGCACCGACGCGGGACTTTTCGTCCTTTTCGGCGGCGTCGAACGCTCGCCATTCGGGGCCACGATCGATCTCGTCTTCCTCGACGACGAGTCCACAGTCCGTACAGACCGTTTCGGCGTGTTCGTCGTCGGAGATCAGTCGGCCGCCACATTCCGGACAGTGCTCTTGCTCGTCGGTCACCGACGTCGTTTCGTCTTCGGTTTCCGTCTCGGTCTCTCGTTCGTTCGTGTAGGTTCGGATGCTCGTATCTGTCATTGTGTCGGGTGGGTTACTCGGGGCTCCCGGGTGGGGTAATCCAGAAGAAACCCGGTCGCCTCGGCTAACATAGGGTAAGGTCGTAAAGCATATAAACGTTTCGCCTACTTTATAAACTAACTGGATTTGCTATTATATAGGTTCCGGTTACATAGTGATTAATCGTTTGGAATCTGCGGGAGAGGAGGCGGGATCGATCCGACACGCCGTCCAACTCACTCGACAGTAAAGAGGTGACCCTCTCTCGGCACATCGAACAGCCCGACTCGGGCCCCGGCGTCGAGCCACGCGTGCCCGTACGAAAACGATGCGAGTGCATTGACCAAGTCGGCTTGCTCCCGGAAGTGATTCCCATCCTCTAGATACGACGACGCCATCTCGTAGCAGTCGGCGGCCGCTTCGGCCATCGGCGTCCCCTCAGGAGGCGCTATCGTGGCCGCCTCAAGCGCCTCCGCGAGCAGTTCGCCATAGCGGTCCGTCTTTTCCTCGAGATCCGCTGCCATGGTCGATCCAGGTCGTTCGCGTTCGTAAGTGCGTCGTCTCGGCTGCTTCTCGTCGTCGCTGGTCGGGGCCGACTCGTCCCCGCTGACTGCCAGCCAGCTCGTACACTCTCCGATCCGATTCGGATCGGAGCAAAACGTCGTGCTCGAATTCGCTCGAGCAACCCCGCTATAGTAGCCACTGAAAGTCATTGCACTCCTGGTCGCACGACAGCGTTGCGATCAGTGTGTAAATCGGTTCAGTTGCTACTAGATACTGACCGAATCGAGAACGGACGGCCGTCCTCGCGAGGGGGAGCGATTGCTGAGAACACAAGGGGTTTAGTCGCTCTCTCCCAAACGTGACCCATGACCGATCAGCCACGCGTCGAAATCTATACTAAAACGGACTGTCCGTATTGCGAGAAGGCCAAGGACCTCTTCGACAGCAAGGCAGTCGAGTACGAGACGTACAACGTCACCGGCGACGACGAACGCTTCGAGGAGATGGTCGAGCGCGCGGACGGTCGCCAGACCGCCCCCGAAGTGTTCATCGACGACGAGCTGATCGGCGGCTGGGACGACACCGCCGCGCTGAACGAGACGGGCGAACTCGACGAGAAACTCGGCATCGCCACGGAAACCGACGAGGAAATCGTCGAGCATCGCAAACTGATCATCGCCGGCACCGGCATCGCCGGTCTGACCGCCGCTATCTACGCCGGCCGATCGAACAACGAGCCCCTGGTCATCGAAGGCGACGAACCCGGCGGCCAACTTACCCTGACCACCGACGTCGCTAACTACCCAGGTTTCCCCGACGGCATCGGCGGTCCGGAGCTGGTCAACAACATGAAAGAGCAGGCCAAACAGTTCGGCGCGGAGCTACAAAACGGCATCATCGAGTCGGTCGATGACTCGAGTCGGCCGTTCCGCGTCGAACTCACGAACGGCGACGTCTACACCGCCGACGCCGTCATCGCGGCCTCGGGTGCCAGCGCCCGAACTCTCGGTATCCCCGGCGAGGACGAACTCATGGGCTACGGTCTCTCGACGTGTGCGACCTGTGACGGCGCGTTCTTCCGCGGCGAGGACATGCTCGTTGTCGGCGGCGGCGACGCCGCCATGGAGGAAGCAACCTTCCTCACGAAGTTCGCCGATACCGTCTACATCGCCCACCGCCGCGAGGAGTTCCGCGCGGAGGACTACTGGATCGACCGCGTCCACGAGAAGGTCGAAAGCGGCGAGATCGAGATCATGAAGAACACCGAACTGATCGAGATCCACGGCTCCCAGGCGGAGGGCGTCGACCACGTCACCCTCGTCGAAAACGAGCAGGGCCACCCCACCGACCGCCTCGACGACCCCGAAACCGAGGAGTTCGAGTTCGACGTCGGCGCGGTCTTCTTCGCGATCGGCCACACGCCCAACACCGACTATCTCGAGGGCACCGGCGTCGAAACCGACGCCGACGGCTACCTGAAGACCACGGGCGGCGAGGGTGGCGGCCAGACCGAAACCGACGTCCCCGGCATCTTCGGCGCTGGCGACGTCGTCGACTATCACTACCAGCAGGCCGTGACCGCCGCCGGGATGGGGTCGAAAGCCGCACTGGACGCCGACGAATACCTCGAGAACCTCGAGCGAGCCGACTCGAGCGTCGCGGACGCGGAAGCCGCTGCCGCAGACGACTAACTCTTCTCCGCTATCGCCGCGCGCTCGAGCGTGTGGGTCGGGGTTCTACGGTCCGCCGTCGCGTTCGGACGCTCCGGAGAACTGGGCGCTCCCGAAGACCGTAGCTCGCGAACGACCACTACACCGGATCGTGAGTCCGGATCCACGGACCTCTATTCGTCGCACGGTACTAGTCCACACCTCGGTGTGCTCGCAAGACCGACCGGCCTCCGTACGGAGGCGACGACTCCACTACCGAGCGCGTCCCGTTTGAGCACTCGACTCCGTACTCATCGATTGACTCATCGTACAGCCCACCCGTGATCCACGGGCTGCGGACGGCAGTGACCGTGTTTCGAACCAGACCTCGTCAACGGTCGACTCGATCGGGAGACCTGCCGGTAATCGTGTAACGGTCGATAAAAGAAAACCGCGAATATCAGGGCCGGCGTGAGCCGGTAGTGTTACGACTTAGTTCTGACGGCGGAGTGCCAGCATGGCAGCGCCGAGCAGCGCGACGAGAGCGACGCCGACACCGAAGCCGGGCGTCGTGTCGTCGCCGGAGTCGTCCGAGCCGGAGTCGTCCGAGCCGGAGTCGTCCGAGCCGGAGTCGTCCGAGCCAGAGTCGTCCGAGCCGGAGTCGTCCGAGCCGGAGTCGCTCGAGCCGGAATCGTCCTTGCCGGAGTCTTCGGCGACCGTCAGCGTACCGTCCTGCTGGGTTTCGCCGTCGACGATCAGTTCCCACTCGTAGTCGTCAGCCGAAGCGTTTTCGAGGAGGGTTGCGTCGACGATCGTCTCGGAGGCACCGCCCTCGAGTTCGACGGTGTCGTTGTACAGTTCGTCGCCGTCGAAGACGAACTGGACGTTCTCGGAGACGGTGTCGTTGTTGGTGTTCTCAGCAGTGACCGTACCGCTCACGTCGTCACCAGCCACGGGTTCGGCCGGGTCGGTGGCGACGTCGTAGTTGAACGGCTGCGGTTCGGTCGCCGCGATGAGGACCGAGTCGATTTCGTTCTCGCCAGCGCCGTTGTTCGAGACAACGTCGCTTGCGCGGAGCGTGAACTCAGTCCCGGGCTCGTAGTCGCCGAAGTCGTATTCGGCGACGAAGTGCCGGTCACCGTCATCGCTCATGACCATTCCGTCAGCGGTGTCGGTGAAGGTCCCTTCCGCACGGACACGCGTTCGCAGTTCCGTGCCGGGGGCGACGTTCGTGTCACCCTCGATGGTTGCACCATCGGTTGCGGGCACTTCTTCAGCGCTGTCGGTCCACTCGATGTTACGCTCTTCGAGCGTGACCGTGGTTTCCGAGGAGACTTCGTCGTCCTCGTCGTCGATGTACGGGTTGTCCTCGGTGACGGTGAGGTTCGCGATGTAATCCTCGTCGTCCCACATGAGGTTGTTACCAGCGTCCTCGACGACGAGGATGAGCTGGCTGCCGTTGTAATCCGTGGAGTCACCGTTGACCGCGACGACGTCGAGCTGGTCGGCGTCGTCATCGCCCGTGAGGTTCAGGATCTGTGGATCCCGGTTCGTACCGGGGTCTTCCTGCTCCATCTCGAAGGAGACGCCTGCGTTGGCGAGCTCCTCGGTGACGTCGTCGCCGTTATTCGTGTCAGCGAAGACGCCGGTCATGCCGAGATCCTCGACCGTCACGAGGAGGTGGTCCTCCTGCGCGATGGTCGACGTCTGCGTGACCGTCGTGTCTTCGTCCTCGAAGTCTTCGAGGTTGTCTACGGAGTCACTGTTCGGTGCGGTGTGAGTCGCGATCTCGCCGGGTGCGGTTCGCTCGTTGAGGAACACGAAGCCGGTGTCCTGTTCGTCGTCGATTTCAGCGTGGTTGTCTTCGGGGGTGGACTCCCAGTCGTTACCGATGTTGACCAGGTAGTCACCGTCGCCGAGACGGTCGCTGAGCGGACCGTCACCGTCGTCGGTGATGTTCGTGTACGCGACTTCGACGTCGACGTCGTCGATGGTCTCACCTGCGTCCTCGCCCTCGAGGTAGATCGGGTTGAAGACGTTCGCTTCGTCGTCACCGAGCTCGTCGGTGCCAGCGAAGTAGGTGTTCATCGAGATACCGAACTGGTCCTCGTCGTGGTCCGAGGAGTCGATGTCGAGACCGACTTCGTAGTTGTTGTCCACGTGGTCACCGACCTGCATGACGCTGGCGTCGGTACCGTCAGTGTCGATCGGGATGACGACGTTGTCACCCTGGACACCGGTCGGGTTGCCCTCGATCGAGCGGTCGGCACCATCACTTTCGGTGACGTTGACCGTGTCCGAGGCTTCGGCGGTCGAGTCGGTCACTTCGAAGTCGAAGGTGTACTCGTCGTCGTCGATGTTCGTGAAGTTCGTCTCGTACGTGTCGTCCTCGACGCCTTCGAGCGTGACGATCTCGTCATCGTCGTACGTCTCCGAGACATCGAAGTCGTCTCCGAAGATGTGCTCGAGTTCATCGACGTCGAGACCGTCGGCAGAGACGTTGATGTTGTAGGCAGCACGCCGGGACTCGAACTCGAGTTCGAAGTCGTCGGTCGTGTCGTCGACGGTGTCAGCCTCGAATTCGGCGGTGTCGAACTCCTGGACCAGGATGTCGAACATGTTGTCCCGGTCGTTGATGAAGTACTGACCCGTGTCCTCGCCGCTGGTGTCGAACGTGATATAGCCGTCCTCGTCAGCAGTCAGCTGGTTTGCTGGGTCGGAGGAGCTGTCACCAGTGCTCTGTCGGAGCACGACGGTGTCGCCAGCGTCGAAGCCGCCAACGCGGACTTCCTGACCGCTCCAGACGAGGTCACCGGCGAGGTCGGACGTGTCCTCGAAGGACACGTCGTAATCGTCGGAGTCATTCTCGTCGGAGTCGTCGCCGTCGTCGCCGTCGTCGCCGTCGTCGCCGTCGTCACTGCTGTCGACGGTGATCGTGACGGTCGAGTCATCGCTCGAGTCCGGCGTCACGAAGCCGTTTGCAGCGATGTCGTAGTCTCCGTCAGCAGCGTTGTCGTCAACGGTAACCGTTGCGGAGACCTCGTAGGACTCGCCAGCGGCGACCGTTTCGGACGTGCTGAGCCACGACTGGGAACCGCTCTGCCAGTCGCTGCTGTCAGACGTCACGTCCCAATCGGAGGGAAGCTCGCTCAGTTCGATACCAGTTGCCGTTCCGTCCTCATCCCCAGTATTCTCCAGGGTATAGGTAATCTCTACTTCTTCGCCAGGGGCCACAGTCGCATCATCGACTGACGCGTCGAGAGATGCATTCGCGCCCGACTCCTGTGCCGAAACCGGCACAGCAGCGAACACGGATAGCACCATCATCAGCGACAGTGTGATCCCGATAAGTTGTTTTCTTGTAGTTGTCATGCTACTCCAGACGTTGGTTGCGCACCATCTATTAAATGCTTTGTGTTCCCCTGTTATGTTTATAAATAGATCATTCACCGAGCGGTAGAGAGGTATTAATAACTGGTGTAGACGCACAGTATAGCGCCTCTTAGTAACAGTTGGTGAAAGCGGGGGGTTAATAACGTATTTCGAACGCCAATATGTAGTCGCCGGAGTGAATAGCAATTGACTTATAAGTAGTCGTTCAGCGGCCGTCAAAAAATAAGCTAGATTTCAATTCGCGAGCCGACTGGAGAGTCTGAGCGATTTCAGACTTCCTGGTCGGTGTTGTACGCCTGAAGGACGGTCAGCACGTCGGTCGTGCCGATGTCACCGTTGTTGTTGTCCTGAATTGCGGTAAGGACTTCGTTGATATCGATCTGGCCGTTATCGTTCGTGTCGTACTGCGACACGTCGAAGTCGTTATTACCGTCGTTTTCAGTGACAGTCAGCGTAGCAGTCTGGTCGTTGAGCGACGTCGAGACGCCGTGCTCGTAGTCACCAGCTTCGGCGTCGACGGTGTACTCGAACTCGACCGTGGTACTCTCTCCAGCATCGAGCGTGACATCGGTGGAGTCCACGACTGCACCGTCGAACGTGTAGTCGACCGTGTTGGTGGAACTCTCGGCACCGGTGTTAGTGACGTTCGCCGTCACCGTGATCGTGTCGCCCTGGGCTGCGTCCGCAGGTGCAGCCAGATCGGAGACTGCGAAGCCTTCGGGGGCCTCGACACCCTCGATCACGATGTCAGCGTTAGTCGTCCCGAGCGGGAGGTTCTCGTCGATCGTGTAACCAGTCTGTCCGTTGAACGTTGCTTCAGTGCGGTAGTCCATACCGGTTCGGAGGTCCGTGAACGCGTACGAACCAGTGGCACCAGTTTCACGCTCGCCAACGAGGTCGTACTCCTGACTGGTTGCGTTCCAGACGTAGAGTTCGACGTTTGCACCGGGGATGTTGTTGTCGTCTGCGTCAACAACGTCGCCAGTGATCTGACCGACGCCGAAGACTTCGACTTCGGCGTTCTGGTTCTCGTCGGTGGTGAACTCCGTGTCTTCGGAGTTCTCGGTAGTGGCGTTGATGTCAGTGACGCCCGTGTTCGGGCCACCGACGAACGTCGTCATCGCCGTACCGTTATCGTCGGTCGTGAGGTTGGTGGCGTCGAGTGCGCCGACGGTACCGTCGTCGGTGGTAAGCTCAACGTCCTGACCCGGAGCGGGGCTCCACTCGTCGTCGCCAGTCTGTGGGTTGCGCTCGGTCACGATCTGAACGTTGGTCGTATCGTCGAGCGGCAGGGACGTTGCGTTCACCCATTCGCCATCCTCTTCGACGTACACGTTCGTACGGTAGTCGAAGACGACGTCTTCCTGGAAGATAGCGACGTCTTGCGTCACCTGGTCGTTTGGATCGCCAGTGTTCAGGTTCTGGTCCGTACCAGCGACGAACTGACCGGCTGCCTCAGAGGACAGGTTGATCTGGTCGTACTGGTCGTTGTAGGACACGTAGAGGTTGAAGTCCGTTTGCTCACCGGCGAGACCGCTGACGACGTAAGCGCCGTCCTCGTTGGTCTCGGCAGTCAGGAAGGAGTCTCCCTCATCGTTAACGAAGGTTTCGTTAATGTAATCGTAGGACTGGTCGACCTGTCCGTCGTAGGCGACCCAGACGTTAGCGTCTTCGATCGGCTCCTGGGTTTCGCCGTCGCGGATCTCACCGGTGACGACTTCGTCGCCCTCGAGGACGTACGTGACGTTAGCCGCAGCACTCGAGTCGTCTGCAGTGGCGTCATCGTCGAGGCCGGAGACTGCTTCGCCGTCGATGAGGTTTTTGACGATCGGCTGGATGTCGCCGTCCGTCATGTTGCTCTCGTTGGCGTAGTCAGCACTCACGTCGAACGTTTCGTACGACCAGTTGCCCGTCGCGGCATTGTCGTCGATGTTGCCTTCGGGGCTGTCGGGACTGATCGTGACGGTCAGGTCCTTCGTGGAGTCACCCTGCGCATCGAGGAAGCTAGCGATGTCGAAGCCAGCAGGTTCGAGTTCAGCAGTGCTGAGGTCGACCGTAACGTCGCGGTTCACAGCGCGGTCGTCGTCGTTCTGTGTCTGCGAGTAGACGACGTACGTCTGCGTGTTGTCGAGTTCTCCGTCTGCGAGGAGCGTCGTCTCGTTACTGACGATTTCCTGCTCTTCTTCGTCGAAGACGCCAATGCCGATCTCCTGTGGCGCTTCGTCGCTCTCGAGTTCGACTTCGACGCTGTCACCAGTTTGACCCGGCGTGTAGAGCGAAGCCGTACGGGTGTTCGAGACGAGGAGGTCGCTCCCTTCTGCTTCAACGACGTAGTCGTACGAACTACCCTGATCAGGACCAACAGCGAGGCCCTCGAAGCGGACGAATCCGTCGTCGTTAGTCGTGAGAGTGTCGAGCGGAACTGCAGTGGACGGGTCCGCGTTGTAGTCGTCAGCATCGTAGATGTTGACGGTAGTATCCGCGACGGGTTCACGGGTGTCAGCATTGACGACGTCAGTGCTCACGGTCCCGCTGTTGTCCGTTGCGATCGTCAGGTCTGTTCCAGCGTTGTCGTCGTCCGTGGCGACACCGTGACCGTAGTCGTTGTTGGCGTCAGTCTCAGCGCCACTGAAGACGGCATCGTCTCCCGTGTTCGGCACGAACTCAACGTTCGCCTCTTCGCCAGGCGAGATCACGACGTTGCTCTGGGAGTCCTTCTCGTCATCTTGATTGAAGGTAAGGGCTCCTGCACCGTTTCCTTCACCAGTTACGTGGTAGGAGACCGTCTGATCTCCTTCGAGGTCACCGGTGTTCTCGATCGTCGCGTTGACCGTGATGTCCGCACCGTACGGTGCGTACGGTGGTGCATCGATGTTCGAAACCTCGTAGTTGGCTGCCTCGACGGTCAGTTCGTCGACGTTCTCGACGTCGGACCAGTCCGTATCGAGACTGTCACCATCGCCTGGTTCGGCAGTAGCACTCGAGCTACCCGAAACCGCGTAGACGTTGTAGTCGTCTGCAGCAAGACTAGTGATGTCTACGTTTTCGAAGGTGGTTTCGCCGGAGCTATCTGCCGATGCGCTGGCGTAGAGGTCGGTACCAGCGTCGTAAGTGGCGTCGGCACTCACCACGTATGCTACGTTCGAGTCACTCGCGTCGTGAGTGACCGTAATATCCGATTCGCCTGAGGCTGTATCGTCCGAATTAACCGCGGTCGCTGCCGCCGCCGCCCCGCCCGCAAACGCTGCGGACATGGCGACAACGGACAGTACCATCATCACGGTCAGGAACACTGCACGTCCCTTCTCGCGATAGGTTGGTTTGTCGTTTCTTGTCATATGTTATGTTAGTTGGGTTGCTTCTCCTGAGTGGCCACGCTTGCGTTCCGATCGTGAGTCCGGGTAATCGAACGTTGAGTGCGGTCCGAAAGACGCCGTCCGATCCTACTAGCTTGCATGACCATGGGTAGGGGTACGGACGATATTTCATAGGCGTGTCTTAAATACTTTGTTGTACGTCACGACAGATGAGTATACTCTATGACATACAGGAACAGTCGTGTGTCTCTTATTATGCCACGGATAATATCTCCGATTATACCCGTATCAAACCGTTCAACCCGCTACTTGGCCGAAATCGATACCCGGACCAGACCTATGTCACGAATTCGGTAGGAAATACTTATTTAGAGGTCTGTTCCGGATTGTGTAATTATCGAGACTGTCGGTATCACCATTATGACTACTGAAAAAGAGTTAGTAGAGTACGGTAAGACGGTATTACGACCGCGATCCCCACCGCTCGAGCGGAGATCCCTCCAGGCGAGTGTCGTGCACCCACGTACCATACGTAAGAACGCGGAGTTCAGGAAGCAGTAATTGTGCCGCGGAGACACAATTACTCCGATGACAAGAAACGACGGTTGGCTGCACCGAAAGTCGGATGGTTGGTGATACACACCCTGGTACCCCTACCCACAGGGCGGGATCGATCGAGTGTGGGTGAGCAGGGTGAGATCCCATCCGTCCCCGCCACCGGAAGCTATCGACTCGCCGCTTATCAACTTGTCTTATGCCTTACCATGACTATCATAGGTTACAACGATAACGTAACCGAAGGGAAATGCTACTCGGTCTCGGTATCGCTGGACGAAAACGGCGGTCGAATCGGTCGTCGTTCCTGGAGAAGTGTCGACGTTCAGTCTATCGTCGAAGAGATACGGATCTGATTACTGTTTGAGCGGACCAGTACAGTCCGTTTGAAGCGCTCGATTTCGATCGAGACGCTGCTCAAACGGTTTTCCCTGTGTTGTAGGCGTCAATAACGGCTAGTACTCCCTGAAAATCGATCCGGTTGGTATTGTACTCCGCTACTGCCCGGAGGGCCTCGGTGAATTCGATCCGGCCACTATCGTTCGTGTCGTACTGTCTGATATCGGCCGTATCGCTGTCCTCGTTAGTTATCGTCACGTCGGCGGTATCGGTGACGGATTCGCCGTCAACGTCGACAGTAGCACCGAACTGATCCTCCCCGCGAGCGTACTGTAGACGCCCTGTTACTGCTTGGCTCTCCTCGAGTGGCGACTCGAGCGATACCGACAGGTCTTCGACTGTGTCGCCGGCTGGGACCACGTCACTGTGGCCAACCACGTCGCCGGATTCGGTTTCGATGGTGATCACGGTGTCGGCCGCATTATAAAACGCTACTCCGACGGTAACTGACTCGCCAGTCGACTCTTGATCGTCCATAAAGATATCGCCGACAGCAGTCGGAAAGGCGTCAGCGATCGACGCCGGGCACCCGTCAGGAACGGCTGCATGTGGATTATTACCGCTGTACTCACTGAACGTGATCGCCCCTCCCGAGCGGATATCCCACCCGCCGTGAAATTCGTCATCCCACTCGGTGTCCGAGATTCGAAGGTGACTCGCGTCGTCGTTCGCGCCGACAACGAACGAGTAGTGGCGACCGTTCATCGCGAACTCGCAGTCGGCTACGGATACCGGTCCGGGTGCCCACGCCCAGACGCCGCGGCCGTCGTACCCGCGTTCGGTGAGTTCGACGCTCGAGTTGGTGATGATATCGTCGTCGCCGCCGACGCGATAGTGGGAGATTCCACAGTTCGCCGCGTAACAGCCGTCGATGTGAATCGATCCGTCGCCGTCCGTCGCCGGGGCGGAGGCGTAGATGCCGTTGTTGGGGAACTCCTGGACGTTGACGTTCCTGAACTCGATGGTTCCGTTGTGCTCCGGGCCGACGAAGATGCCCCCGGGGCCGTGCGGTGAGTCACCGACAGCGTCCGATCCGTCGCCGAGATAGACGTTTTCGACGGTGCTCGTTCCGTTGCCGGTATCGGAGAGACCGAACACGGTTCTGGAAGCGCGCTTTCGCCCTCTGAATCCGATGTTTCTGATCGTCCAGTTGGTCGAGTCCCTGGCGTCGATCGTACAGCCTTCACCGGTCGTGTAATCGATCAGTTTGTTCGCGAACGTCTCGCCGTCGTCGATCCATATCGTCTGACCGCGAGCATCGATGACTTCGTACGCCCCGTCGTCCGACGCGCCTGCTACAGACATCGGCGAGATGGCAGCTGGAACCGCTATCCCTGCCAGTTTCAGATACGACCGCCGGTCGAGTCCGCTCGTGGTTCGCGTCCGTTCCGTACTCATCTCTCTCGTGCCGACAGTTCACGAGCGACGTATAGTATATACTGATAGTCATCAATCCGTGAATTCCATTTTCCTCTCAACCGTAGGCTCGTCGCCCCTCGTGTGAGTTAGCGAACGCTAGCGCGTCGAAATCCGGACGAGTCGATTACTCTCTGACAGAATCGTTTTCGGTCGCGTACACGCGCGTCCGAAGATAATTGTTTAGTTCGTCGTGAACCCCTCCGAGCCAGTCGTCGCCCTCCGTACTCGAGCGGCGCAACACCGTCCCGAGAACCGTCGTCTGGAGCGTCTCGGCGACGGCCTCGGGATCGCACTCGCGGAAGGCCCCGTCGTCGATACCCGCCTGGAGCACCGCCGTGATCGACTCGCTGAACAGCCGATCGCTCCGGGTGAAGTGCTCCCGATAGGCCGGGTCGTGGACCGCCTGGCTTCGGAGTTCGAGAATCGTCGTTACGAACGCGCCCCACTCCTCCTCTTGGTCCATCGCGAACCACCACTCGAGGAGTTCCTCGAGTCGCGCCCGCGGCTCGTCGACGCTGCCCTGCCCGAGTTCGTCCTGGAAGTACTCGAGGAGGTATTCTAGGCACGCGAGTACCAGCGCGTCCTTGTCCTCGTAGTGGTGGTAGATCAGCGACGGGCTCCGGTCGAGTTTCTCGCCGATCGTCTGTATCGTCAGCCCGGCGTAACCGTGGTCCCTGAGGCTGTGATAGGTCGCTGCCAGGATCTCTTCGCGGGTATCCGCCGGGTCGTCGAACACGTCGATCGTCACGGTGGGCCACCTCTGAACCGCGCCGGTCCGCCCGCCCGTCCCCGGGCGAGTCTCGACGCCGCGACCCGATCGAAGGGTTGCATCTAGTGACAGCACAGCGTCGGACACCATAACCGGTTTGATTGAACGTTCATTCAAAAGAGTTATAGCCCGCCCCTCCCGGACATCTGACAATGAGCGAAAGTAACACCGCCGAACATGTATCGGGGGCGACGACGTCGCCGCGCGACGCGTCACCCGCTCGCGAAACACCCACTAGGTGGTTCCCGTGAGCCGCCGTCGGCGTCTCGCCCTGGCCCTCGCTGCGATCACCGTCGTCGGATTCCTCGCCCCGCTTGGCGCGACCGCAACGCTGGCACAACAGGCACCACAGCAGTCCGGCAACGATTTGACCCGCGGTGAACCGGAACTCGAGGTCGTCAACTCGAACCCCGAAGTGACGCCGGGTACCGAGACTACCCTCGACGTCCAAATCAAAAACGACGGAGACCTCAAAACCGGCTCACAGGCCGATCGGGTCCTGACGGCCCGCGGCGTCACCGCCGAGATTGAGGACGCCGGTCCCTTCGAATCCGGCTCCGGCGAGGTCGCCGTCGGTCCGATCCAGGACGGGACGATCGCGACTGCGCCGCTCGAACTCGAGGTTCCCGAGGATGTCGAGCCCGGCAAATACGAAGTCGACGTTAAAGTCAGGTACGCCTACACGAACCGCGTGTCGGAGTCCCAACAGCGATTCACGACGACGGAAACGCTCGAGCTAGACATCGTCGTTCCCGACGAACCGCGGTTTTCGATCTCGAACGTCGAGACCGACGTCGCGCCCGGCGAAAACGGCGATATGACGCTCGAGATCGAAAACACGGGAACGGAACCCGCGAACGAAACCCGCGTCTCCGTGACCGGGTCCGGTGGCGTCACGATCGATGGCGGGGCGAGCGAGAACGCCATCGGCGATCTCGCACCCAACGAGTCGACGACGACGACGGTCGAGGCGGCGATCGCCGACTCGACGAGTGAGACGGCCAAGTCGATCGAGGCGACGTTCACGTACGAAGACGGGTCGGGAATCGAACGGATGTCGACCCCCACGCGATCGACGTTTACGCCCGCGGACGAGCAGTCGTTCTCGATTCGAACGCTCGAGGACACCCTCTCGGTCGGCTACGAGGGAGAGGTGACCGGCGAAGTCGTCAACGACGGGCCACGACCCGTCGACGACGCAGTGCTGATCGTCGAGCCGATGAGCGATTCGCTGTTCGTCGAGGATACCCGCTACGCGCTGCCCGAACTGAAATCGGGTGAAGCCGCGACGTTCCGGTATCCGACCGACGTCAGCGGAGACGCCGATGCAGGTGCACGACAGCTTCGGTTTACCGTCGAATACACCGGGAGCGGCGATACGACGCTCCAAGACGGTCCGATCTCCGAGCGAGTCGTCGTCGACGAGCGCACCGACGAGTTCTCGATCAGCGACGACGGCGTCTCCGTCCGTCAAGGCGAAACCAGCGATCTCGTGCTCGAGATCACGAACGAGCGCGCGGAGACGCTGTCGAACATCGACGCCAGACTCTACACCGAGGGTGATCTCGACGCCCCCGACGACGAGGCGTTCGTCGACGAACTCGAGCCCGGCGAGTCGGCGGAGCTTCCGTTCGAAGTCTCGGCAGGGGACGGTGCACGCGTCGAGACCCACCCCGTCGAACTCGACTTCGAGTACGACACCGAGCGCGGGGAGACGGTCCTCTCGGACGTCTACCAGCATCCCATCGAGGTCGAGCCCGGGGAGGACGACGGGGGCGGGTTCCCGTCGACCATCGTCGGAATCCTGGGTGCACTCGCCGTCACCGGACTCGGCGTCGGCCTCTGGTTGCGACGGAGCTAACGGATGAGGGACCTCGAGAAACGCCCTGAAGGTAGCGGTTCGAGCGGGGACGATCTCGATCTCGCCGATCGAGTCAACGCGTTGATCACCGACCACCCCTGGCGGATCGTCCTCGCGTTCGTCGTGGTGACCGGCCTGTTCATCGGTGGCATCGGTGGCGGTGGCGAGCAAGAGGCCGGAACCGACCAGTTCACCGAGGGTCTAGAGGAACAGGAAGCCCTCGAGGACATGCAGGACGACTTCGAACGCGGGGATCGTGACGACGGCGGATCGACCGCGAACCTGTTTATCACTGACGAGCACAACACCCTCTCGAAGCCGAGTCTCCTTCGGATGCTCGAGTTTCAGGAGCGTGCGGAAAACGAAGACGGGCTCCGGGTCGTCTCCTCGACGAGTCCGGCCTCGCTCGTCGCACAGCAACTCGATCCGGAGGCCGACACGGCCGAAACGCAACGACGCGCCATCGAGCGGGCCTCCCAAGGAGAACTGGAGGCGGCGATCGCAGATGCCGACGAGAGTATGGGGCTGCCGGTAAGCACGGACTTTACTCGTGAGTCGGCACAGGCGGACGTCGCTCAGATCGCCGTCACCTACGATACGCCGCCGAACGCGGACGATACCGACAAGGCCGCACTACAGACGCGAACGGCCGAACTGGCCGGCGAGATCGATGGCTACGAGACGGGCGAGAACGTCGAGGTCTTCGGCAACGCGCTCATCCAGGAAGAGACGGTGCAGTTGCTCGGAGACACCGCGATCGTCGTGTTCCCGGCGGCGCTCGTCTTGATCATGTTCTTCCTGCTCGTCGCCTATCGCGACCCGATCGACCTCTCGCTTGGGTTGCTGGCGCTGGTGATGACGCTGGTCTGGACGTTCGGGTTCATGGGGTATGCGGGGATCCCGTTCTCGGATTCGCTCGTCACGGTGTTTCCGCTGTTGCTCGCCGTCGGAATCGACTTCGGCATACACATCATCAACCGGTATCGCGAGGAACGAGCGACGGGAGCGGCGATCGGCGACGCGATGGGCATCACGACGCGCCAGCTTTCCGGTGCGTTCCTGATCGTCACGATCACGACCGTCATCGGATTCGCCGCGAACCTGACGAGTTCGCTCTCCCAGCTGCGTGACTTCGGTATCGTCGCCGCCGTCGGTATCATCTTCACGTTCCTCATCTTCGGGGTCTTCCTGCCGGCCGGGAAGGTCGGGCTGGATCGACTTCGGGAGGGAACGCGAATCCCGAACTTCGGATCTGCACCGCTCGGAAACGAGGACTCGGTTCTCGGGTACGTCCTTCCCGTGGGAGCGAAGCTCGCACGGATCGCGCCCGCCGTCGTGCTCGTGAGCGCGCTCGTCTTCGGTGGGGCAGCGGCAGCCTACGGGACGGGCGTGGATACGGAGTTCTCACAGGAGGCGTTCTTCCCGGACGAGGACCGGATCGCCCAGTACGAACGGCTTCCCGAGCCGTTCGCACCCAGCGATTACACGTTCATGGCCGTCCTCGACTACCTCGAGGAGGATTTCGATCAGGGATTCGTGGGGTCGGTCACCGTCTACGTCGAGGATCCGGACGTCAGATCGGACACCGCGTTTCGGGACGTCGACCGTGCGATCAGGGATCCCCCCGACGCGTTCAAAGAAACCGACCGCCGCGCGGAAGCCGATAGCATGATCAGCGCGATGGAGCAACGCAAGGAGACCGATCCCGAGTTCGCGGCAACGGTCCGGCGGAGCGATTCGAACGATGACGGACTTCCGGACCGGGACGTCGACCGGGTCTACGACGAACTGCTCGAGGAAGACGCGGCTCGGCAGTACGTCACGAGCGACCGAAGCGCGACCCGAATCGTGTATCAGGTAGACGTCGACGCGGACCAGACGGAGGCGACGAACGCCGCCGAAGCGGTCGCGGACGACATGAAGATGGACGCGACGGCGACGGGCAGTCTGGTGGTCAACCAGGCCCTCATCGACCGCATCAGCGACTCGGCGATCAGGAGTCTGATCGTCGCGTTCATCCTCACCGCCGTCTTCCTGATGCTGTCCTACTGGTGGCTCGAGGGACGGATGATCTACGGCGTGATCAACCTCGTCCCGGTCCTCGTGACCGTCGCGATGCTGGCGGGGTCGATGCGGCTCTTCGACGTTCCGCTCTCCCCGTTCAATGCCCCCATTCTGTCGGTCTCGATCGGGCTCGGCGTCGACTACACCGTCCACTTCATGCATCGGTTCGTCGACGAGTACGAGCGGGGAGCCGACGTTCACGATGCGCTCGCGGTTACGGTTCGTGGAACCGGCGGTGCCCTGACCGGCAGTATGCTCACGACCGTCTGCGGGCTCGGCGTGTTGTACCTAGCCTTGATCCCGCTGATCATGGAGTTCGGGCTCCTGCTCGCGCTTGGAGTCTTCTATGCCTACCTCACGTCGATCCTCCTGCTTCCGTCGACGATCGTCGTCTGGGACCGCCTCGAGCGGCGGTTCGGGACGATCGGTGACCTGCAGTGGCGGGAATCGGCTCGCGCCTTGACCGGACGGAAGTAGCGTCTCTCGAAGGCGTCACACACCGATCTCCCGCGTACCGATCTCGCTGGGTCGTTGCAAGCCAGTCCCGATTCCCGTCACAGTCGACTGGCGACCGCAGTCAGTACGTCAACGGTTCTGATTCCTCCCTGACGTGAGTCACACGGAAGGTCGGTCCGCTCGGGCTCTCCACGTCGCGTGTCGTAGATTGCGTGTGACCGGAACGCGTGACGTACTCGCTCGGTCAGTTCGTTCGGCCGGGCGTCCAACTCGGGAAAGGACCGCTCAGTTGACCGATTTCGAAAGCTCGGCGCCGGCCTTGAACTTCACGTCGTTCGAGGCCTCGGCAGCCGCGAGATGGACGACTGGCGCATCCAGCGCCATCACGAGCATCTCGGCTGCGTCGCCGTCATCGGTAGCGTCATCACCCGCCTGCTCTCCGCGTGTTCGGCCCGGCTTTTTGCGAACGACCCGGTCGTTGCCTTCTCGCAACGCGTTCAGCCCGTCTGCTCCGTCCTCGGTCCGGAGTGCCGCCGGCAGGTAGTCGGCGTCCCGGTCGTGCCCACCGCTGAGCATCGTCGTTCCGTAGCGACTGCGGGGACGCGAGAGGCGGCCGGTGACGAGGTCGCCGTAGCCGTCGCCGTCGACGTCGGCCGCGGAAACGGCGACGACCTCCGTCGGGCCCTCGCTGGCCAGGAGGGTCATGGTGTTCTCGTAGAGTGCGCCGTCGTCGATCAGCCACCCGCCGGTGAATAGGTACTGCTCGTCATGCTTACAGCGCCGAACGTAGAACAGCGCGGGCATCGGGCACGGGCAATCCGCCGGCGTCGCCAGCACGGGACAGACCAGCGTCGGCGTCACGGCGACGCCATCTGCCACCGTTTCCTCTCCCCACTCATCGAGAGAGTCGGGCGCGTACGCGACGCCCTGGTACAGCTTCGGCGTCGTCCTGTCCTCCGTGACGTACAGCATCGTTTCGGCACCGTCGGCGTCCGGGAGGACGCCCGTGACGCAGACGCCACCGCGTGTCGTGAACGCAGCGACGCCCCGGCTGCCCTTGGAGGACTGTTCGTCGAGCGTTGCCGACAGGAGGTCACGGCACGCGATATCTCGGTGGATTCTGGCAGCCCCCTCGCGTCCGTTCGCTTCGCATCGCTCGCCGTTTGGCTCGCCGGTAAAGTACTCGATCACCCGTCGTGGCGTGAGTTCGTCGGCCAGCGCGCCGCGGTCGGCCGGCAGACGGGCGTCGGGGAGACAGACGGTGAACCGCTCGCCGATGGTCGGGTCGTCGGCGAGGTAGTCGTACAGCGCCGCGACGACGTCGGGAATGCCGTCGCCGTCGTCGTCCGTGTCGTCGATCCAGTCCGGAGTCCCGACCGCCGATCCGTTACTTCGCGTGTCGTTGGCACGGGCATCCTCCAACCGCGTGATGTCTCCCTCGACGACGCCCCGAACCTCCTCGAGCAGTCCGTCTGCCTCGTCCCAGTCTTCGGCATCGACGGCGTCCATCGCGGCACGAACGCCCTTTACTCGACCGTCGGAACTCTCCCGGACGGCCGAACAGACGTCGCTGGTACAGCGGTCGAGTTCGGGCCTGAGCGACGTGGTCGTGGCGTCGATGAACGCGTCGAGTGCCTCCCTGCTATCGGCTTTCGATCGTCGGCTCACGGCGTCCAGCGCCGAATCGACGTGGCCTAACAGCTCCCGTTCGACCTCGAGTACCGTAGCGTGGCTGTCGTCGTTGGCGTCGTCGCTGTCGTCGGACTGGCCCCACCACTCGCTGCGCGGTTTGTTCGACCGCGAGGAGTTGTAGTCCTGTGCGCTCGTGGCGGCGCTGGTGCTCCAGCCCTCGAGGTCGACCTCGCCGGAGAGGAAGCCGGCACCGCCCCGAATCGTGGCCGGCACGTACCGGACGTCCGTCTGACCTGCCCCGTACGCGCGGATCGCCTCGGTACCCGACGTCGCGCGTGTGGCGTCGCCGTCCCAGTACGCGGCCGGTGAGGCCCCGGTGTTCGTCGCCGCGCCCGCAGCCCGATCGAGACACCCGCTTAGCCCGCTTACGGCGAGAAGCCCACCGGCTGCGAGCAACCCTCGGCGCGTCACAGTCGGGTTTCGATCGTCTATCGGAGTCTCGATGCGCTGCGTATTCTTCATAAACGATGTATATATGTTTCGGAAGGTATTAAACGTGTGTGTCTTTGACGAGCGTGATTGTATTCCGCTCGAGAACGCATTCGTGTGAGCGGCTTCGGCTCTACTCGTTCGTTCCCTGCAGTACGAGTCGTGCCGTCGCAAGGTCCCGTTCTGAGGCCCTGAGGAATCCCTTCGTGAAGCCCGCACCGAACATCGCGTCGACGAGAGCATCACCCGTCTCGGGCGCTTCCTCACGGTCCACGACAGTGGCGAAGCGAAAGATGTGGGAGTTCCCCGTCGCGGTGTCAAACGTTAGATGCCACCGGTACCGCCTCGTCGACCGATCGGTGCCCAAGTAAAGGTTCGAGTCGGCATTGCCATCGTCAGCCGGAACAACGTCTCCAGAGTGAGAGACGAGCGAACCCGAATCCCAGCCGTGTTCGACTGTCAGCGAGGCAGTTTTCCACTCGGTCCTCGCCTCATAGTTCGATCCTGGGATAAGTTGATACTTGGTGACGAGGGCATAGTGACCGGTCGGTTCGAGGTCGAGAACCGATGCGGACTGTCGAACGGTACCGTACGTCTTTCGTCCCGCCGTCGTCGTGTCGGTAGCTACGACGGGGCTGTTCCGTTGACCCATTGAAGCTACTGGCTCCTCGGGGTACGTGGCTGGTGGAATGGAGGGCTTGTCGGCACCCCCGGCTTTGGTCCCGAGGACGCCGACGACACCGGCGCTGGCGGCCAGTCCAAGAAGCGTTCGTCGCTCCATTGTTTCGAGGAGATCCATCTGAGATAGAATATCTGTCGATAGTATCTATGGACACCTGCGTATTAAAGAGTCCAGAAGGTACGACGCGCTCGATACGCAGGTCTACTGATCGACCAATTCAGCGCGGATCGCACGGAACAAACGAAGTCGGTCTGCTAAACTCATGCTCTGTATGCAGCACGCGACTCCTATCGACTGAAGGATTCGAGGAAGCTGATTTCCGTGACACATCGACCAGATAGCGATTCCTACCAATAGACGGACTCGTGAGCGGATGCCCTCGAATAGTTCGTCAGTCGCCGCAAGGTTACTCTTCGATCCAGTGCCCGAGGTGACTACGAAACTGTGTTATCGGTCACCGATCGAGAAACGAAAGAGCAACTGCCGGAAGATTATTTGACTAATCGACCGGGGATAGAAGCACTGTAGCGCCCGAATTCGGCTACCTATTTTCTCGCTGCTCGACCTTGTTCAGTTCGATCAACAGCCGGAAGATCGCCTTGACGAGGTTCGCGTCCACGTCGAACTGTTCGGCGTTGTCGCCCGCTCGCTCCATGACCTGCTGTTCCTGTTTCTCGTCGGTCGTCGGCAGCCCCTGTTCGTCTTTGACCGCCGCGATCGTGTCCGCGACGTACGTCCGCTGGGCGATCAACTCGACGATCTCCTGATCGATCGTCCGGATCTCCTCGCGGAGTTCGTCGAGGTCCATCTCCTCGGGCGTGCGTTCCTCGTCGTCGATTCCACCGTCGGTCACCGTGTCCGTTGGCTCTCGAGTCATGTCGTTCGTGTTCCGTCCGTTCGCGTCTCCAGTAATCGTGTCGTTCCCTTTCGCTCGTCCCACCGGCGTTGGACCGCCTCGAGCGTCTCCCGCTCCCCGACGGCGACGTAGCTCGGCCCCGTTCCGGACAGCGAGACGCCGGCGACATCGGGCAAGGCGTCGATCATCGGTCCCGTCGAGAACTCGAGTGCAGCCGAGAACGCGAAGCCGTTGACCGTCATCGCCTCGCCGTACCGGCCCTCGAGTGCGAGTTCTTCGACGAGTTGGGCCATCGGCGCGATGCGCTCGCAGGCCGAGACGTCGGCATCGGCGCTGTAGGACTGTTCGGGCGGGGTGTAGACCAGTGCGTGCCAGTCGACTTCCTCGCGGGCGAGCAACGCATCGGCCGTGTTGTCGGTTACCGTCACGCCGCCGAGCATGCTCGCGCTGGCGTCGTCGAACGCGCCGGTGACCGTCACGCCGGCGTCGCGAGCCGCCCGAACGCCGAGGCGACAGGCGTCGATTCGCTCGACCGAATCGGCGACCGCGAGGGCGTCGAGCGTCGCGAGTACCGTCGCGTTGGCCGCGGCGCTGGAACTCTTCAACCCGGACGCCATCGGGACCTCGCTGTCGGTCCGGACACGAGCGCCGACGGTCGACTCGTCCAGCCCGGCCTGCTCGGCGTAGTCGTCGATCGTCATCGTCGCACAGCGTTCGACGAGCGTCGTGTCGGCCTCGGGCTGGCCGGCGACCTCGCCGACGACATCCCCGTCTTCGGTGAGTTCGACGGTCGCCGTCGTCTCGAGGTCGATCGCGAACGCCGAGCCGGTCCCGGTCGCGAGCGCGTTGAGTACCGTTCCGGCTGCGGGAGCGACAGCACGGCCATCCATACACGGACTCTCTCAGAGGGCGTACTTACGGCTAACGATCCGCGGAAGTCGCACCCGGTGGCGTCGACCGGGTGCAGAACTCGGTGGCGAGGATCCCCGGAGCGGACGGCACTCACGCGCCGTCGACGCACACAGCTTCCGCCAACACAGCCCGGCAAGGAGAGCGGGCGCTTGGCCCCACGAACGACGGAGCACACCGTTTTTCCCTCCGCCAATCCAAGACGTGACAATGAGCGCACGCAACAACGTCCCCCCCAGTACGATCGGCGTCGACCTCGTCGACGGTGGCGTGGTCGTCGAGTACCACGACGGTCGAGAGGTGTTCTACCACGGCCCCCCCGAGCCCGTCGAGGGGCCGCTGACGACCCCGCCGGGGAAGGAGG
Source organism: Natrinema longum (assembly GCF_017352095.1). Taxonomy (NCBI): domain Archaea; kingdom Methanobacteriati; phylum Methanobacteriota; class Halobacteria; order Halobacteriales; family Natrialbaceae; genus Natrinema; species Natrinema longum. Next base: position 2,884,926 of record NZ_CP071463.1, on the reverse strand, counting down.
TCCACGTCCTCGTCACCGACCCCGACGGCGTCGAGGGTGTCATGACGTACATTAACGACCGCAACACCCACGACGACATCCTCGAGACCACGGGGGTCGGCCGCGTGATGCTCGAGCGCGACGACGAGGAAGAGCTGTTCCCCGGCGTCACCGTCGCGACGGAGGCCTACTCGGTCCGCGTCGAGGCGGATCTCTCGGTCGTCGACGGCCGCGTGTTCGTCTTCGCCGAGGACGAGATGAGCGAACACGCCTACGAACTCGTCGAGAGCGCCGACTGATGCCGTTGCAAAAACCCTGGCGCGACCTCGAGCGGGAGACGGTCGCCGCCGCGCCGGATCGACCCGGCGTCTACGAACTCGGCGACGATTCGGGAACGGTGCTGGCGGTCGACCACGGCGTCCTCCGAGACGAACTCAAGACCGCGCTGGCCTACGGCGACGGCGACCGCGTCCGCTGGACGGAGACCCACACGCTCGATGGGGCCGGCGAACTCACAGCCGAGCACCGCGAACGCCTCGAGTAGCGTTACTGGATGTAGGACGGATCGCTCTCGTCGCAGCGCTTCTCGTGTTCCGTCGCGTCCGACTTCTCGTCGAACAGCAGGCCACAGGTTTCACACTCGTACCAGGTGGTGTCGTCGCGCTCTGTCTGGACGACCATAGTACCTGCTGGGACACGAACGACAAAAGGCGTTTCTCCGGCCCCGGCGGCCCGCGAACTACACTCCGAGCGGTCGATCCTGCGATCAGGCCTCGAGTTCGGTCAGTTCGTCGACGTCCGGGATCTTCTCGCTCGCGGAGGTGATCTGTTGCATCCGTTGTTCGTGTTTCGTGTACGCGTAGTCGGCCAGATCGGCGGGACTCGGGCCGGGACCCGATTCGGAACTCGCTCCGTCGTCGCCCGCCAGACTCTCCTGAACCAGCGGCACCAGTTCGTCGACCGTCTCTCGGAGGAGGTCGGGTTCGACCGCGCCCTCGCTCACGAGCGACTTGAGTTTCGCCATCCCGAAGCCGACGTGGCGACCCTCGTCGCTGCGGACCAGTTTGAGTCCCTCGACGAGTCCCGGCAGGTCCGGCAGTTCGGGCTCGTTCTCGCCGTACGCGAGGGTGAGTCCGTAGTAGCCGGTCTGGGCCAGAATCCCTTCGATCGTCAGGTGGTAGTGACAGTGGGCCCTCGCACGGTTTTCGGGCGTATCGTCCTCGAGGAGTCGAGCCATGGCCCGCTCGTTGCGCTCGAACAGTTCGTCGTAGGGCTCGTTGAACCACTTCTCGTCGGTCGGCGACGAGAGTTCCTGCCCGCGGCGCTCCTCTTCGGTGTGGATCACTTCGCGCCAGTAGCGATCGAAGAAGTCCGTGTGTTTGGACTCCTCGTAGAGTTGCGTGGTGAGGAACATCTGGTCGCCGATGTCCTCGAGGACGACCGCCAGCGGCGCGAGGTCTTCGGTCACCGACTCCTCGCCCGCTCCGAACAGCGCGAGGGACTGTTTGAGTCCGACAAACGCCGGTTCGGGGAGTTCGGCGGCCCCCTCGAGGTCGGCCTCGAGATCGATCTCGTGGGGGTCCCAGTGTTTCTCGACGGCGTTTCGGTAGTAGTTGTGCGATCGAGTGCCCGTACTGAGTTGCATCGCGGGATCTTCGCTGCTGGCCATTGTCAGCCGAACATATGCGTCGTCGTCCGATCAACCTGTATCTCATAGGTTAGGGCATTTAAGTACTATCGGACGAACGTGGTCGTATGGGCCTGATCGCGGAGTTCCAACTCAATTCGTCGGATCTGCCGTTGACGGACGCAGTCGCGGCCGTTCCGGACATCACGCTCTATATCGAACGGATCCTCGTCGTCGACCCCGACCGACCGATCGTCCTCTGTCGGGCTGTCGAGGCGAGCGACGACTTTGCCGAGGCGCTTGCGCACGATCCGACGGTCGACGCGTACACGATGCTCGACGCGCGGGAGGGCGGTGACATGTATCGAATCAGGTTACGGGATCCCCCGCTTCCGATCTACCGGAAGTACGTCGAACTGGGGACCACGCCGCTGGGGGGGATCGTGACCGTCGACGGCTGGTGGGGGCGAGCACGGTTCCCCGACAGGGAAGCACTCGCGGAGTACCGGCGCTTCTGTACGGACCGTGGTGCAACCTTCAAGCTCGAGCGACTCACCCGAGAGTCGTCGACGGACGACCCACCGTTTGGCCTCACTCGGGAACAACACCAGGCGCTGCTCGTCGCCCGCGAGGAGGGGTACTTCGCGGTCCCGCGCGAGGCGTCGACCGAGGACGTCGGCGATCGGCTGGGGATCTCGGCACCGTCGGCCTCCGAGCGACTGCGCCGAGGTATCGATCGGCTCCTCGAGAGCGCGCTGTGATGGGACAATTCTCAAGGGAACTGGCCCGAAAGGAACAGGTATGAGCTCGTCGGAATCGGACGATGTGACGCTGTCCGTTCGCGCTGCTGAGAAAGGGGACGCCGGCCGGGGCGTCGCTCGAATACCGGAGCCCGTGCGGCGACGGCTCGGGGTTCTCAGTGGCGATGCCGTCGTCATCGAGGGCGACGAGACGACCGTCGCCAAGATGTGGCCCGCCGATCAGTCGGTCCCGGACGACGCGATTCAGATCGACGGAGACACTCGTGCGAACGCCGGCGTCCACGTCGGCGAGACGGTTGCGGTCCGGGCCAAAGACAAGTCCACGATCACCGACGCCAGGCGAGTCACGCTGGCCGCGCCGTCGGCACTCCCCGAGCGCCAGCGTCGAGCCGCGGAACGCGAAGCCACGGAGAAGCTCCGCAATCGGCCGGTCCGAGCCGGCGAACAGATCAGAATCGGGGGAGTCGACCAGCAGCCGTTCAGCGTCACCGATACGGACCCCGCCGGCGACGTTCGAATCACCGAAGCGACGACGATCCGGATCGTCGACACCGAGGGCAGGCCGAGTGGCTCCCCACGCTCGGCGGGATCCGGACAATCCAGCCGTGACCCCACCGCCGAGTCGACGGACGCCGCGGTCGGCGACCCCGGTTCCGACGGCGATGCCGACGCTCCGACGCCGAGTTCCGGCGTTACCTACGAAGACATCGGCGGGTTAGACGAGGAACTCGAGCTCGTCCGCGAGATGATCGAGCTCCCGCTGTCGGAGCCCGAGTTGTTCCGTCGACTCGGCGTCGAACCGCCCTCCGGCGTCCTCCTGTATGGCCCGCCGGGCACCGGGAAGACGCTGATCGCCCGCGCCGTCGCCAACGAGGTCGACGCGAACTTCGAGACGATCTCCGGGCCGGAGATCATGTCGAAGTACAAAGGCGAGAGCGAGGAACGGCTCCGCGAAGTGTTCGAGCGCGCCGAGGCGAACGCGCCGACGATCGTCTTCTTCGACGAGATCGACTCGATCGCCGGCCAGCGCGACGACGACGGCGACGCCGAAAACCGGATCGTCGGCCAGCTGTTGACCCTGATGGACGGCCTCGACGCCCGCGGCGAGGTGATCGTCATCGGCGCGACCAACCGCGTCGATACGATCGATCCCGCGCTCCGGCGGGGCGGTCGCTTCGACCGCGAGATCCAGATCGGCGTCCCCGACGAGGAAGGTCGCCGCGAGATCCTCGAGGTCCACACACGGGGCATGCCCCTGGCCGACGACGTCGACGTCGACGGGATCGCGCGGCGGACCCACGGGTTCGTCGGGGCGGACTTAGACGCCGTCGCGAGCGAGGCCGCGATGGCCGCGATCCGCGATCGGCCGACCGACACGGACGAGCGTCGCGACTGGAACCGGAACCCGACGGTACGAAAGGCCCACTTCGACGCCGCGCTCGCGTCCGTCGAACCGTCCGCGATGCGCGAGTACGTCGCCGAATCGCCGACCACCGACTTCGCGGACGTCGGCGGCCTCGAGGCGGCGAAACAGACGCTCCGCGAGTCGGTCGAGTGGCCACTGACCTACGATCGACTCTTCGAGGAGACGAACACCGCCCCACCGTCGGGCGTCCTGTTGTACGGCCCACCGGGCACCGGGAAGACGCTGCTCGCTCGCGCGCTGGCGGGTGAAACCGACGTCAACTTCGTCCGCGTCGATGGCCCCGAAATCATCGACCGGTACGTCGGCGAATCGGAGAAGGCGATCCGTGAGGTGTTCGAACGCGCTCGCCAGTCGGCCCCGTCGATCGTCTTCTTCGACGAGATCGACGCGATCACGGCCGCCCGCGGCGAGGGCCACGAGGTCACCGAGCGCGTCGTCTCACAGCTGTTGACCGAACTCGACGGGATGAGGGAGAACCCCAACCTCGTGGTGCTGGCCGCGACCAACCGCAAGGACCAGATCGACCCGGCACTGCTTCGACCCGGCCGACTCGACACGCACGTCTTCGTCGGCGAACCCGACCTGGAAGCTCGAGAGAAGATCCTCGCGGTCCACACGGAGGGCAAACCGCTGGCCGACGACGTCGACGTCTCCGAACTCGCCGCCGAACTCGAGGGGTACACCGGTGCCGACCTCGAGGCGCTGGTCAGGAACGCCTCGATGCGGGCGATCCGCGAGGTCGCCGACGAGTACGGTCCCGAAGCGGCGAACGAGCGAGCCTCCGAGGTCGTCGTCGAACGCCGCCATCTCGAGACTGCTCGCGAGGAGACGGACGTCTCGTAATACGGTTTGCTGTCCCGATTTCCCGGTGGGACCGCAGGGCGGTCCCGGTCCCGCCGGCACTGACGGACAGGAGACCGTCTCAGTCGAACGGTAGCCGCCGATCCGCCGTGCTCTCCGTCCGAGAGTGCTCACCGAACGCAGACCCGAAAAAACCGCGCTGAAATCCCGCCGACGGCGACGGTCGGCTTATTGGAAGCCGATCCGGCTGCCGCGACGCCCCGTCGGATCGGGGCCGCTCGTGCCGCCCTGGAACTCCTCTTCGATCTGCTCGTAGTAGTCGAGGATGTCGTCGGTGATCGTCGGCCGGACGTTCTCCATGGCCTGTCGGAAGTGGCGCATCTCGACGATGTCCGCGTCCTCGTCCTCACGGAGAGCCTCGATGGCCGCCTCGCGGGCGATCGACTCGAGGTCGCTGCCGACGTAACCGTCCGTGATCTCGGCGATCTCGCGCAGGGTGACGTCGGCGGCCAGTGGCGTGTCCTCGGTGTGGATCTCGAGGATGCGTTCGCGACCGTCGACGTCGGGTTCGCCGATCATGACCAGCCGGTCGAACCGCCCCGAGCGAAGCAGTGCGGGGTCGATCATGTCCGGCCGGTTGGTCGCGCCGATGACCATGACGTTGCCCATCTCCTCTAACCCGTCGAGTTCGGTCAGCAGCTGGTTGACGACGCGTTCGGAGACGTTCGAGCCGACTTCACCGCCTCGACCCGGCGCGAGCGCGTCGAGTTCGTCGAAGAAGATGACCGTCGGGGAAACCTGGCGGGCCTTGCGGAAGGTCTGTCGGATGGCCTTCTCCGATTCGCCGACCCACTTCGAGAGGAGTTGCGGCCCACGCACGGAGATGAAGTTCGCGTTGGTCTCGTTGGCGACGGCTTTCGCCATGAGCGTCTTCCCCGTGCCGGGTGGGCCGTACAGCAAGACGCCGGCCGGCGGATCGATCCCCAGCCGCTCGAACCGTTCGGGCGTCGAGAGGGGCCACTCGACGGACTCCTGGACCTGATCCTTGGCGTCCTGGAGGCCGCCGACGTCCTCCCAGGAGATCTTCGGGAGTTCGACCAGGACTTCCCGCATCGCGGAGGGTTCGACCTCGTTCAACGCGCCCCGGAAGTCCTCGCGCTTGACGATCATCCGGTCGATCAGGCTCGGCGGGATGTCCTCCTCGTCGAGATCGATCTCGGGGAGGTAGCGCCGGAGCGCCTTCATCGCAGCCTCTTTGGTCAGGCTCTCGATGTCGGCACCGACGAAGCCGTGGGTCTCGTCGGCCAGATGCCCGAGACTGACGTCGTCGGAGAGGGGCATCCCGCGGGTGTGGATCTGCAGGATCTCCTCGCGGCCCGTCTCGTCGGGGACGCCGATCTCGATCTCGCGGTCGAAGCGGCCGGGTCGGCGCAGTGCTGGGTCGACCGAGTCGACCCGGTTGGTCGCCGCGATGACGATGACCTGGCCACGGGACTCGAGGCCGTCCATCATCGTCAACAGCTGGGCGACGACCCGGCGCTCGACCTCGCCGGTGACGTCTTCGCGTTTCGGGGCGATGGAGTCGAGTTCGTCGATGAAGATGATCGACGGCGACTCCTCGGTCGCGTCCTCGAAGATCTCCCTGAGTTGTTGTTCGGATTCGCCGTAGTACTTCGAGATGATCTCCGGACCGGCGATAGAGAAGAAACTGGCGGAGGTCTCGTTGGCGACGGCCTTGGCGAGCAAGGTCTTCCCGGTGCCCGGCGGGCCATGCAGGAGGACGCCCTGTGGCGGCTCGATACCGAGTTTCTTGAAGATCTGCGGGTGCTTCATCGGGAGTTCGACCATCTCCCGGACCCGCTGGATCTCGCCTTGCAGGCCGCCGATGTCCTCGTAGGTGATCCCGCCGCCGGTCTTCTCGAAGCCCGAGATCGGCTCCTCCCGGAGTTCGACGTCGGTGTCTTCGGTGACGAGGACGACGCCTTCGGGTTCGGTCTCGACGGCGATCAGCGGGATCGCTTGCCCCGGCGACCGCATGAACGGATGATTCGTCGAGGACATCACCGGGACGATGTCGCGACCGACGACCGGGCGCTTGAGGATCTGGCGTTTCACCATGCCCGCAGCGTCGGACCCAAACTGGACCGACGCCTCCTCGGGCGGTGCGAGCACCAACTTCTCGGCTTTCGTCGCTTCGGCCTTCCGGATCGTTACCCGCTCGCCGATACCGACGTCGGCGTTCTGACGGGTGAAGCCGTCGATACGGACGGTATCCGTGTTCCAGTCTTGCCGATCCGCACGCCAGACCTTCGCCGCAGTCGTATCCGCACCCTCGATCTCGATGATGTCGCCCGGACTGAGCTTCAGATGCAACAGCGTGTCCGGGTCGAGTCGGGCGATACCACGACCCGAGTCGTTCGGGTACGCCTTCGCAACCTCCAATTGGACTTCGTTCATGATTTAGGAACCGCGATGTCAGTGACTCCGATTCGTGACCGGATAGGTTTTTTGCTAGCGCAAGTCATTTCCTGAGCTAATTCTGTGCTAATTGCTACCATACCTACTTGGGCTGGACGCTACAAAGATGTACCGGCATCGGTTGGTTTTGGCCCCTCTCAATCCCGCTCGGGACGGAGACGGATGGCTTTTTGCCGCTTGCGTTCCGAACGTAGCCATGCGTATTCTCGCCTTCGACGGCCACATGGGAGCCAGCGGCGACATGATCCTCGCCACGCTCCTCGATGCCGGCGGCGACCCCGACGTCCTCGAGCCCGTCACCGACCGACTCGACGTAGAGTACCGGATCGACGAGGCCGACAAGAGCGGTATCGCCGCGACGGCGGTCGACGTGCTCCTGACGGACACGGCGTCCCCTGCCGACGACGATCACGGCCACGACACCGCCCACGACGATTCGGACCCCGATCACGGCGACCCGGATCACGACGGCCACGGCCCACACGACGGCCACACGCACGACCACGGACACGACGACAGCCACGCCGAAGGCCACGGCCCCCATCGCAGCTATCTCGAGGTCCGCGAGATCGTCGCCGACATGGACCTCGAGCCGGCGGTCGAACGCGACGCCCTCGCGATCTTCGAGTTGCTCGGCGAGGCGGAAGCAAGCGTTCACGGCGAGGATCTCGAGGAGATCCACTTCCACGAGGTCGGGGCCGACGACGCGATCGCGGACGTGGTCGGTGCCGCGGCCTTGCTCCACGACCTCGAACCCGACCGCGTCGTGACGACGCCGCTGGCGACCGGCGGCGGAACGGTCTCGATGAGCCACGGCGAGTATCCCGTGCCGACGCCGGCAGTCGTCGAAATCGCACAGCGGGCCGACTGGTCGCTTCGCGGCGGGCCCGTCGACGCGGAACTCCTCACCCCGACCGGCGCGGCGATCCTGGGCCACGTCGCCGAGGGCGTCGATTCGGTGCCCGCCCTCTCGGTCGACGCCGCGGGGTATGGCGCGGGCGGCTACGACCTCGATCCGCACCCGAACGTGCTTCGGGTGCTGGTCGGCGACGGTAACGGCCGGGGCGAACTCGTCAAAGACGACATCGCGGTCCTCGAGACGAACCTCGACGACGCACCGCCCGAAGTACTGGGCGGGCTCCAGGAAACGCTCACTGCCGCGGGCGCACGCGACGTCTCGATCCTCCCCGCGACGATGAAGAAGTCCCGACCCGGCCATCTGGTGAAGGTCATTTGCAAGCCCGCGGATCGGGAGCGCGTCGCCCGGAAACTGGCCGACGAGACCGGCACGCTCGGCGTTCGGGATGCGGGAGTCACCCACCGATGGATCGCGAATCGGCAGTTCGAGACGGCCTCCCTCGAGATCGACGGCGACGAGTACGCGGTCAGCGTCAAGATCGCGAGCGACGCCGACGGCGAGGTCTACGACGTCAGCGCGGAGTACGACGACGCGCTGGCAGTCGCGGGCCAGACCTCCCTCCCGGTTCGAGCCGTGATGGAGCGAGCGGAAGCGGCCGTCCGAGCCGAGCACGGGACCGAGTAGCTGATGTGCGGTGGCGCGCGCTGTCGACTGTCCGAGGGATACCGAGGGCAGTCGACGACAGTGTGCGAGGTCTTCGCGAACGCTGTGAGCGAAGGCGTGGAAGACGCGTCGCGTCTTCCAATGGATGAACGAGCGACCAAAGGGAGCGAGCGAATCGGCTGGGGAGGGTGTGGTTACTCCCTGTTGCCACGAGAGCAGGACGCTTCGTTCCGGTTATCCCGATCGAACACCGCGCTCGAGACACCGGAATCTCGCTCACGCGATTCACTGCTGATTCCCCCGTGGCAGACAGTGTACCGATCCGATCTGACTGGACTCGAGGCCCGGTTCCGAGCCGACCGGCCGCCGATCGTGTCGACGGCGAGGCATCAATCGAGTGGTGGTGTCGACGGCAGGGTGGTGTGTCGTCCGTTCGACGCGCACCGCCGACCGGTCGGCTACCCGGCGGGGCTCGAGCGCCGAGCGCCGCGTTACTCGTCGGTCCCGTCGTCGTGCTCGCGATGGACGCTGCTGTCGCGCTCGCGGTGGATGCCGCCGTCGGCCTCGCGGTGGACCAGCCCAGGGGCGACCGAACAGCCACAGGGCCTGACGACGCCGGTGTGGGGCCCGGTCGACGTCAGCCCAGTAATGGGCTGGCCGCAACTGGGACACGAGAGCAGCGCGGAGTCGTCCGCTCGTCGATCGTCGCCATCCCCCGTCTCGTCGCTACACATCGCGAACACACCTCCCGATCGAGCGCGGCGTCGACACTGGTCTCGTCTGGCGATTCTGTCGTCGTGCGGGACGTTTATATCCCGGTAGAATCAACGTAATCATGCTTCGAAACCCTCCCGGGTTTGGAAGCCACGTCTCGGGTGACCTGACCACCCGGGGCATTTCGATACAGCCCCCTGTCGCTGGAGACCGGCTTCCGGTTTTCAGTTTAATGTATTGCAACTTATATCTACTGCTAACACTTCGTAATGATCTCGCCTCGAGCGGTGGGGCTCGCGCCGGGATCGACGCCGACTCGAGAACAGGCTCCGAAACCCGTCGCTGTGATCGCACCCACCGCGAGCGATCGTTCGATGCGACTCTCGTAAAAGCGAGCGCGGAATCCGGAGTCGCCGTTACTCAGCCTCGAGTCGGTCACGAATTCGTGGTCGAGACGGTCGCGTGATCGACTCGAGCACAGCGCACAAAAAATCGAAAGTGGAATCGTCCGGAGAGTGACCGTCTCAGCCGGAGATCATCGCGGCCAGATCGCCACTGAAGGCGTTCGCGCTGGCGCTCTGCGTGTTCGAGTTCGACGCGTCGGCGTTCTGCTCGACTAGCTGGTTGACGGTCTGGTTACCGACGGATCCTTCGATGCCATCGGTGACGTCGCCGTTGTCGCCGTTGTCGCCACCGTTGTCACCGTTGCCACCGTTGCCACCGTTGTCCGGCTCACATGCTTCAACACTCCCTTCCAGTTGGGCGTCTCCATACTCGAAGGTACACGTCGTCCCATCAGAATTGGTCACAAGGGCCCGGACCGGCGTTTGGGCTTCGCTCGCGCCCGGTGGGTCGAAGGTCCAGGTAGCGTCCAGCGGATTGCCGTCACTGGCACGTGCTTCCCCAGGGGTTAGGTCGATGTTATCTCCCTGACCCATACTAGATTCTAGATCGAACTCATCGTCATCACCATCCCATTCGAACGTAGCGTAGGGTTGATTGCCTTCTTCGCGAATGAACGTCACGGTCTGGATTCCGGTTTGGGTATCCTCACCGTCGTCGACACCGTTCTCACCGTCATCGCCATCAGTACCATCATCGCCATCGTCCATGACGTCCTCGAGGTCGATGTCGACCCCGGTCGCGTCCTGACTGGCGAACTGGCTGGCGTTCTGTTCGATCACGTTCGTCTGCGATACGGTCTGTGACTGACTGACGCTCGAGGCCGCAAGGCTATCGTCGCCGCTGTCGTCGGCCTTGTCATCGTGGTGGCCGCCACCTGCAGCAGCCATTCCTGCAAAGCCCACGAAGGCCATGCTTCCGACGAGAGCGAGCGTCATCAGTACCGTTAGTGTCCGTCTCATAGTTTGGTAGATCGTTGTTTGTCCGGGTGGGCACACACGTGTCATGCGGGATTTCCGATAGGACACCGGCCGTCGCAACACACGACACCGTGTACCGACCGCGTCTCGGTCTCTTCCCACATCATCGTGGTGCCTCGCCCGGTCAGATCGGACCATAGCAGCCCATATGAAGGCAAATCACTGTTCACGGTGCTATCCGAGTCCTACATTGTACAGGACCGTATATTATCTAAAATTACAGAATAGCTTCACCGCCTGTATTTCGAGAGCGGAATAGTGTTTGGGATCAGTCATAGTGCGTCGGACGGGAGTAGAAACCGATACAGATGGCGACTCGAGTCCCTAGCGGCTGGTATCGAAATCAGGGTCACGCTATCGATCGCTATCCGACTGCTACAGACGGCCCCCTCGCGAGTCGACTCGGAGTCGGGAGATTCGAGACCGGTCGGTCGAACGGCTCCGGTTTCCATCCCGCTTCGATAAAAAAGTACTATCCCGAATCGATCGGCGAGTCGTGTCGTTAGAAGTCGAAGTTGGCAGCGGACGCAGTGCCGACCTGTGAGTTCGTGTTGGACGCCTCGGCCGACTGGCTGATGTCCTGCTCTACCGTCTGGTCACCAGTGGTGCCGATCTCGAGGTTGAATCCGTCTCCATCATCCTCATGGTCGTTGAGGGTTTCGAGCTGGTCTCCGGAGGGCGTAGCGTCATTACCGGTTTCATCGTCGTCGTCTCCGATTTCGACGTCGACCTCGAGTCCAGTTGCCTCCTGCTCGGCAGTCTGGTCGGCGTTCTGGTCGATGTCGTTAACCTGAGCGACCTCTTGGTTCTGGACGACAGCTGCTGCCGCGACCTGCTCATCGTCATCGTCATCGTCGTCGACGTCTGCTGTCTCGGCCGTATCGGCGGTACCACCTGCTGCTGCCGTTCCGGCGAAGCCAACCATCAGCAGGCTGGCGACGAGTACGAGCGTCAGGATCGTGTTCCGTGTCACATTCATAGTTGGAATCTTGGTATCGCTTCGAGAGACACGTAACGCTACCGAGCCGGCATGCGACGGATAGCTGCCGCTCGTCGGCTGTAGCCGCCGTTAACCTCCCGTTCGCTGCGTGTCTCCCGACTAAGCCTCACTTCGGAGATCCATATGAAGACGGGGCATGGTTTCGTTCCATAGCAACGGTTGACCGCACCGTTTCAATACCTATCTCGAATTGACCGATCGTTTCAGCGCAGACTCGAAATTCGAGACTATCGATCGCGTATGGCGTCCGTACCAGATACCGAAGTTGGGACTCGTACCGACCCTGGGGAGGGGTGTTTTCCGGCTCGAGAGGGGGTTTTCCGGCGGTATACTCGATCTCTCGCCGATCCCAACCCGAACTTTCCGCTCCGTAACGGCTACTCGAGTTACCGATCAAATACTCCGACAGTCTCGGCGTCGCGACGGTCCCGCAGAAACGATGCTTCCGGGGTTTCGATCGGACCTGGGTTTGCTGTGGTGCCGGGAGGGTCTCAGCGAGTGTGCCGGCGGTCGCGTTTCGGGCCACTCTCGAGACTGATCGCGTAAGGCCCCCCTTCAGTTCGGTATCAGTCTTCTTCGCCGCGGAAATATACAGATAACAAAGTCTGTAATCGGGATAGGAGGGTTTGCGACGCACAGACCTAGCAAGAAATCACAATCACGACACAAATCAAACGATCAATGAGAAACAAGACAACGAGACGCTCACGAACTACGACACTCCTTATCGCCTGTATGGTCGCCTTGTCGATGGTAGCGGCCGGTGTGCCGACGGCCGCTGCGGGGGGCGACGGCGACCTCGAGAACGGAACGGTCCACGCGCTCGAGGACGGCGAGGAGCTGTACCTGGTTTTCGGGGCGGACCTCGGTGAGCAGTCGCTCGAAGACTATATCGACGAGCACGCGGAGGGCGAAGCCGACTCCGCGGCCGAAGTCATCCAGTATCAGGACGTCGATCAGGTCAACATCAACGAGCAAGGCTCGGCGGTGTCGATCTCGATCGACGGTGGCGATGCAACCGCCATTCAGGAGGCAAACCAGTACAACGACAACGAACAGCGCGGGTCGGCCAACGCCGAGAGTCGCCTGCAGAGCGCACAAACACAGTTCGAAGACGTCGGCGACGTCAACATCATCATCGGTAACGGCGGCGACCAACAGTTCGACGGCTGGGGGGTCAAAGACAAGAAGGGTGACGACGAGACGATCACCCAGGAGGCCCTCGCTTCCGTGACCCAGTCACAGGAGGTCGCTCAGGTCAACTACAACAACCAGAGTACCGCCTTCGCCCTCGCCGTCGACGACAGCGAGGCGACCGCCGTCCAGCAGTCCTACCAGCGCAACGAGAACCTCCAGGAGGGGGTCGCCAACGCGTCCAACGTCTACCTCGGCGACGGCGAGTTCGGCCACAAGAAGGACAAGTCGGGTGATCACGGTCCGTCCACCGGCCAGGACGCTGACGCGACGGTTACGCAACAACAGGACGTCGAGCAGGCGAACCTCAACGAACAGCGCGGTGCCGTCGCCATCGCGGTCGGCGAGAACAGCACCGCCACGGCGATTCAGTTCACCGACCAGAGCAACCTCAACGAACAGCTCGGAAGTGCCGACGCCACGAATCTGCTGGCCTCGAGCGCCGGGATGAACATCGCGACCGCGGGTAACGTGAGCAGTGACGTCCTCTCGACGCACACCGACACGCACAAACCCGACAAGAAAAGCGACGACGGGGGTGAGCAGACGGCGACCGCCGGCGTGGCCCAAGAGCAGGAGGTCGAGCAGCAAAACATCAACCTGCAAAACAGCGCCATGGCGATCGCACAGAACGGCAGCGATGCCACGGCCGTCCAGATGGCCTACCAGCAAAACTACAACGCTCAGATCGCCTACGCCGACGCACTCAACGTCTACGCGAGTCCGGGCTACGTCTCCGACGACATCACCCGAACCTCGAGTACGACGGCGACGATCGACGGCAATGCGGGCGACTCCAACCCCGGCATGTCGTACGATTACGCCGGCAACGCCACGCAGACGAACGACGGCGATCAGACGGCGAGCGCGGCGATCGTACAACACCAGTTCATCGCCCAGGAGAACGTCAACGAGCAACACACCTCCGTCGCGGTCGCCGAAGACGGAGAGAGTGCCGGCAGCTCGCAGATCACCATGCAGGAGAACGAGAACATCCAGTTCACGTCCGTCGCCTCGACGAACGCCTGGGTCGGCGCATAATTACAGTCCGTCACACGGTCGGTTTTCGACCGACGTGACCGACAGTTTCCGTTTCTTTCGGCGACTCCCTCGGGAGCTCTGCTCGGCGATCGGGGACGCCGTTCCACGTGCGTTCAGCTCGGACCGACGAACCGCAGTTCGACGGGGTGGCTACGCTCCGTCGGAGCCGTCCGTTTCTGCCGTCTCCGTCGCGGCGTCGTCGTCGCGATGCTCGGCGAGTGCCTCGTCGATGGTCAACTCGCCGGCAGCGACTCGACGGGCGAGTAGCTCGTCGATCGCCCGATTGTGCTCGCTCTCCTCGCGGGAGCGGTCCTTGATCACCTGAATCTCGCCGTCCGTCGGTTCGATCTCGCGTGCATCGACGACGTTCCCCTCGAGTCGGGCGATGTTGACCGCGGCGAGGACGTCTCCCATCCCTCGGGCACCCGTCCCGAGATACGGGGTCGTCCCGGTTTCGTCGACGAGTTCGACCGTCACGTCGTCGAGTTCGTTGACGAGCTTCGCGCTCTCGAGGCGGGAGCCGTCGCCGATCCGGACGATCGGCGACGGGGCGTCGGCGGCCTCGCGTTGGATCACGTCGACGGCGTCGCCCAGCGGGACCTGAAAGGCGGCGACGATCGTCTCGCCAGCGAGCACGGCGATGCCGGGTCGTTGGCCCGGATCGACGCCGATGACCGTCCGACCGCCGTTGCCCCGAACCGCGGCCAGCGCCTGATCGACCGCACGCCGTGGCTCGGCCGGATCGGCGACGATCGTCGTCGCGTCCGCGAACGTCTCGGCGTTGTCGGCCCCGGTGACGACGACGGTGGCTCGCTCGGGCAGCGCTTCGTCGGGCTCGAGGGTCGTAAACGCCGTTCCGCGCTCGCGAAGCTCGTTGACGACGCCGTGGTACACCTCGAAGTCCGTCGTGGCGACGACGATCACGGGCTGGACTTCGCTCCCGTGACGAATAAACGTACGCGATCCCTCGGATTTCACCGTGGGAACACGGCGTCTCCACCAGTTATATCGGACTGACATCCATCGTCGACTCGAGTCTCGATCTCGAGCCTCGTGGAACTCATCGGCCCGTTCCGGGGCCTTTTTGCGCGTCCCCCGCCAACTCGAACCGTGACCGACGAGGGGATTTCAACCGGCTGTGGCCCGGTCGACGAGTTGCTCGGTGGCGGGTTCGAACGCGGTACCGTCACGCAGTTGTACGGCCCGCCGGCCGCCGGGAAGACGAATCTCGCGCTGTCGGCCGCCGTCGAGACGGCCGTCGACGGCGGCACGGCGGTCTACATCGATACCGAGGGCGTCTCGCTCGACCGCTTCCAGCAGCTGCTCGAGGCCGCGGTCGACGGACCGGCTCGCGATCGGACCGGGGCACCGCGAGACGGCGAGGCCGACGACGTCGAGGCCGTCGCCTCGCGGATCGTCATCGAGGACGCGCTGGATTTCGAGGAACAGGCCGAGGCCGTCCGCGACGCCGAGGAGTTCGCCGAGCGCGCCGAACTCATCGTCCTCGACAGCGCGACCGGCTTCTATCGCCTCGAGCGAACGGCCGACGGCGACGAGGGCGAGGCACTGCGCAGCGTCACCAGACAGGTGACGCATCTCCTCTCACTGGCCCGAAAACACGACCTCGCGGTCGTCCTGACGAACCAGGTCTTCGCCGATCCCGACTCCGACCGGACCCGCGGGCTGGGTGGCAATACCTTGGAACACTGGACCGGAGCCGTCGTCCGCCTCGAACGGTTTCGCGGTGGCAAACGACGTGCGACCCTCGAGAAACACCGCTCGAAACCCGCCGGTGAATCGGTCCAGTTCCGAATCACGGATGCGGGACTCGAGGGCGGAGACGAGACGGGGCGGCCCTGAACCGTGTCCACTGGGCAGTAGTCGGGTCGAATTCCCCGTCGGTGAACAAATACGATCGGGAGCGGTCGGTCAGCGCCGCCGGACCGTTAGATCTGGTTGAGCTTCCGCAGGAGCTGGCCGCGGTACTCCTCGTCGCTGGTGACGCCTTTGAGTTCCAAGACGTTGCGCTCGAGTTTGTCCAGCGCGACCCGGAACGCGTTCTCCGAGCCGTAGCCTTCGCCGGTGCCGGCGACCTGGTCTTTGTTGGTTCGCAGGCGGATCTGACACTGCACGAGCGGGGTGCCACGGAGTTTCTCGTTGTGCTCGTGGAACCGAACGTGGGCGTGCATCACCTGCATGTCGGCGTACTTGTCGGCGACGCCCTCGATGTCCTGGACGATCGATTCACGGGTGATGGTGTCGAGCATCGAGATGTTGGTGATCTGAACGTCCATGTGTTCCTCCTCCGTGAACGTCAGCGCGCGCAGGACGTCCGTCTTGGTGATGACGCCGATGACGAGCCGATCGTCGTCCTCGGGCGTGACCATCAACCCCGCGTAGTCGTCCTCGAGCATCGCTTCGACGGCTTCCTTGGCAGTCGCGTCGAGCGTCGTCGTCTCGACGGGGCTGGTCATGAGGTCGTAGACCGGCACGTCGAGCAGGCGCTGGCTGTCGCCGACCCGGTCGCCGGTCGTCGTCGTGTGGTTCTCCCGGATGACGAAGTCCGCAATGTCGTGAGTCGTCACGACCCCCGAGAGGTAGCCGTTCTCGTTGAGAATCGGCAGCCGGGAGATACCGTGTTCGCGCAGGAGGTTGATCGCCTTCCCGATTCCGTCGTCCTCGGTCAGCGTGACCGGATCGTCGGTGTAGATGTCCGCGACGGTCAGCGTATCGAGGTTCTCGAGGACGGCCTCGAGGATGGCGTCGTCGGTGATGACGCCCCAGAGGTCGCCGTTCTCGAAGACCGGCGCGACCTTCGCGTTGCTCTCGACGAGGACGCGTGCGGTCTCTCGGACGTCCTCCTGGCGGTCGACCTTGGGCGAGGGCGTGCTCCGGCTGGGTTTCGTGAGCGCCGCCACCTTGGCGTCGTCCTCGACGTGGGACTGGAGGACCTCTCGCTCGCTGATGACGCCCTCGTACTCCCCGTCGTTGGTGACGATGATCCCCTTGGGGTTGCCGTTCTCGAACATCGAACGGACCTTCCCCATGCGCGTTCCAACATCGACTTCGATAAACTCCGTGGTAGCAATATCAGCGATATTCATCCTTCTACATGAGCGTAGAGCCGCCGGGGTATTTAACATACTGCCCGTTTTATATGGGTGGCTCTAGACCTGAGACTTTTTATAGACGCCGTTGAATCGGCGGCTAATGCTCGACATCAGCGTTTTCGGTCGCTACACCTACCTCGTCACCGAAATCGTGTGGGGAACCGTCGCCGCCCTGTTGCTCCGGCGGGCACACGCCTGCCGGAAGGCCGCGATCACCATCCTCGCGCTCTACCCGATCGCCTACGCCTGGGATCGATATACGCTCGCCGTCGGCGTCTTCGATATCAAACTCCGGACTGGGATCGATATCGCCGGGATCCCGCTCGAGGAACACCTCTTCATGGCGGTCGTCCCCGGACTCGTCGTCGGGGTCCACGAGACGATTTTCGGAGACGACTGAGACGGGCTGTTGTCCCGACGTCCCGGCGCACCCCCAGGGCGGGTCGCGGCTGGGCCGGCACTGACCGCGGATATCTTATTCACACGTCGACTGGATGGTCGCTCCCCCACGCCGACCAGGATCGATCCCCGACGGCGGCGCGCCAGCCAACCAGCCGTCTCTCACTGAGTGGGACCGTCCGCGACTATCTTGTGTCGACAGACCAAAACGTAATTCGATGGACGGCCGGCGATCCGAGACGACAGCGATCGATACTGACGGTCCCCCCGACCGTGGCCTCCTGCGGGGACTGGTAACAGTCTTCCTCGGGGCTCTCATCGTCTGCTCGCTCGTGCTCGGTATCACACTGGTTGCACCTCAACTCGTCGACGGGATCGAACTCGGGAGCAGTGCCGAACCCAGTCCCGAGCCGCCACCGGCCGGCGAGCGCAACCCCGCGGTAACCGATCCAAGCGATCCCGGCAACTCGAGTTACGAAACCGACGTCGAGACGGTCACCTCCTCGGCCGTCGAGGACTTCGTCCACGCCGAGATCAACGAGCGCCGGGCCGAGCACGGCCTCGAGCCCCTCGAGTGGGACGGGACGGTCGCGTCCGTCGCACGCGCCCACAGTTACGAGATGGCCCAGGAAGACTACTTCGCGCACACGAACCCCGACGGAGAGCAGCCCTACGACCGATTCCGGAGCGTCGACGACTACTGCCGGGGATACGGCGAGAACATCGCCAGGACGTGGGTCGATCGGCGCGTCGAGCGCTCCAGCGGCGACGTCGTCCGCTACCGAACCGCCGACGCCCTCGCGACCGGGCTGGTCAACCAGTGGATGAACTCCACGGCCCACCGGGAAGCGATCCTCGAGACTGGCGAGACGCCTCACTGGGATCGAGCGGGCGTCGGCGTCTACATCGGCCCGGACGGCTCGGTTTACGCCGGTCAGAACTTCTGTCACGAGCGGTGATGCAGTCGCTGTCGACGGTCCGGAACGCGCTCACTCGAGCGGGGACGGGGTGACTGGACCGAGGACTGGCGTGACCGGACTGGGGACGGGCGTGATCGGACCGGGGACTGGCTCACGCAGGAACTGCGAACGACTTACACGTTATTGGACCTGACCGTCGGAGTGACTGTATGGAACTCCCCGAGTCACTCACGCTGATCTATCGGACGGCGAGCGACCGCGATCTGACCTTTCTCGCGGCCGGGTTCGCCTACTACGCGTTCGTCTCGCTGATCCCGCTGGTCTTGCTCGCGCTCGTGGTCGGCTCGCTGCTGGGTGGTGAGCAAACGGCCCAGCGGCTGATCAGGGTCGCCGGCGACTTCCTTCCGGCAGCGGGCGAGCAACTGGTCGCCGACGCGCTGACGACCGAGTCCGGCCGGGCCGAGGCGACCGTCGTCGCACTCGTCGTCGCGACCTGGGGCGCGCTCAAGGTCTTTCGCGGCCTGAGCCTGGCGTTCGACATCGTCTACGACGAGGTCGCCGAGGACACGCTCGTCGATCAGATCCGGGACGGGCTCACGGTGATCGTCGCCGGCGCGGGCGCGCTCGTCCTGATGCTCGGGATCGGGGCCGCGCTCAGGATCGTCGCCGACAGCGTTCCGTTCGCCGGGTTCGTGAGCTGGCTCACGCTGCTCGCCGGGCTCGTCCTCGTCTTCCTCCCGATCTACTACGTCCTCCCGCCCGTTCCGGTCGAGGTGGGCGAGATCCTCCCCGGAACGGTTTTCGCCGCCGTCGGCTGGACCGTCCTCCAGTTTGGCTTCCAGCTGTACGCGGCAAACGCCGCCCAGTACGAAGCCTACGGGGCCGTCGGTGCCGTGCTCCTCTTCGTCACCTGGCTCTACTTCGCGGGCATCATCATTCTCGTCGGTGCCGTACTCAACGTCGTCCGATCGCGTCCCTCGCTGGCCACGTAGGAACCGACCCGAGACGACCGTCGGTTGCTGGTCCCTGAACTCCCTGTACAGGGGAACAATTATGTCCCCAGCAGCGACAGAGTCCCACCATGAGCGACGAGCGATCATCCAGTCCCGCCGCGGCCGACGGACCCTCGACGGCCGACGACGCAGACGCGGGCGATTCCCTCGAGCCCGGCGGTGGTCCCCAGCGCGTCGTCTCCGAGGAGAGCGTCGACGACATCCTCGACTCCCTCGGCTCGACGGACTCGAGCGACGAGACGGCGAGTGACGCCGACGACGCCGTGACGACCGAGTTCGACGAGACGGATATCCCAGCCGCCGAGCCTGGACCCGATATCGACGAGCAGTCGTCGGCGGCAACGAACGACACCGGGCCGTCGACGGACGCGGACTCGGCAGCGACGGACGCGGACTCGGCGGCGACCGACGCGAGCGCCGAGGACGACCCGTCGCTCGAGGAACTTGCCGCCCGCGTCGAGGACGGAACCGTCACCGGCGCGGACGTCCGCGCGGCCGAGGCCGGCGACGGGCGCGAATCGACTCCCGACATCGACGAGGTCGAACTCTCGATGGACGACCTCGAGACGACGGGCACCAGCGGGGCCGCTGCCGAAACGGCTCGCCACGACGACGCCGGCCCGCTCGCCGGTTCGATCGATCCCGACGACGCCGGCCCGCTTGCCGACTCGAGCGATCGCGACGGGGACGCCGACTCGAGTGCTGACCGACGGTCCGACGGGACCGGACTGCTCGGCCGTCTCAAGGGGCTTTTCTCGCGATAAGAGGGGGACGACGCGGCTCCGAGTCCGTTCTCGCGTATCGACGGGTGGCGGATGGCGGTGCCGGCCTCAACGCACGAGCGTGATCGGGACGAACAGCGTCGCGATCGAGACGAGCGTCGTGACGAAGACGTTCAGCGAGGCGAACTCCCTGTCACCGCCGAGTTCGTTCGCGACGACGAACGTCGAGACGGCGGTCGGCGTCCCGAGCATCACCACGCAGGCGGTGAACGTCGCGGACGGGTTCGTTCGGCTCGGTCACGTCGGCCCGTGGCCGGTTCGGGTCCTGTCCGAACCGATACGCCTCCTCGTCCTGCTCGCCGCGGTGATCGTCGTCGTCGGACGCCTGTACAGCCACGAGTAGAACCGGCTGTTCGGCCTCCGTGTTCCGACTGCACGGTCTCGGTCGTGTCGGTAGCAACGGATCGAAGCGGTGCCGATCCGACCGCTCACGGATTCGTTCGCGACGGAAGTACTACACGACGAATTCGCTACTCGAGAACTTGCTCGCAGCAGAAGTAGTGGGTTGGAGCAGATTTGAACTGCCGGCCTCCTCCATGTCAAGGAGGTGTCGTAACCAGACTAGACCACCAACCCTGGTTTTGCGTTCGTTCGTGGCGCGCGTCGCCACGCTTCCTGACTGCACTCGTTCGTTGCCCGCCACCGTAATTGAAGGTTTCGAATCGATCCCCGTACGCGAGTCGCCACCACGCACCCGGTCGATACGCTTAAGTCGATGTACTGATTTGAGCATTACAAGACAACTACGTACATTGGTGTCCACTATGCAGGAATACGTCGAACGAGTCACTGACGGGGAGGATCTCACACAATCGGACGCTCGAGCGGCCTCGACGGCCGTTTTCGAGGGTGCGACGGAGGCCCAGATCGGCGCGCTGCTGGCGGCGCTGCGTTCGAAAGGCGAGACGGAAGCCGAGATCGCCGGGTTCGCCGAAGGGATGCGCGACGCGGCCAGGACGATCGCGCCCGACCGGGACCCGCTGGTCGACACCTGTGGGACGGGCGGCGACGATTACGATACGATCAACGTCTCGACGACGAGCGCGATCGTCGCCGCGGGGGCCGGCGTCCCGATCGCCAAACACGGCAACTACTCGGTCTCGTCGTCCTCGGGCAGCGCGGATGTCCTCGAGGAGGTCGGCGTGAACGTCGAGGCCGAACCGCCGGCAGTCGAGGACGCCATCGAGGCGGACGGCATCGGCTTCATGCTCGCACCGGTGTTTCACCCGGCGATGAAGGCCGTCATCGGCCCTCGAAAGGAACTCGGGATGCGGACGATCTTCAACGTGCTCGGCCCGCTGACCAACCCGGCCGGCGCGGACGCACAGGTTATCGGCGTCTACGACCCCGACCTCGTGCCCGTCCTCGCGGACGCGCTGGCTCGAATGGACGTCGAGGACGCGCTGGTCGTCCACGGTGCAGGGACCGACGAAATCGCTATTCACGGCGAAACGGTCGTCGCAGAAGTCGATGGCGACGCCGTCGAGGAGTACACCCTCGAGCCGGCCGATCTCGGTCTCGAGGAACACGACATCGACGACATCGCCGGTGGCTCGCCAGCGGAGAACGCGGCCGACATGCGGGGCATCGTCGAGGGCGAGGTGACCGGTGCGAAACGGGACGTCATCCTCGCGAACGCCGGCGCGGCGATCTACGTCGCCGGGGAAGCCGACTCGCTGGAGGGCGGTGCCGACCTCGCACGCGAGGCGATCGACGCCGAGGAGGCGGCCCGGAAACTCGAGCAACTCCGTGGCGCGACGGCCACGCCCGAGGGACAATGACGCGCGTCAAAATCTGCGGGCTGACCAGCGAATCCGACCTCGCGGCGGCCATCGACGCGGGTGCGGACGCAGTCGGCATCATCTGTGACGTCTCGGTCGACACGCCACGGGAGGTCTCGATCGAGCAGGCCACGGCGCTTGCAGCGGCCACGCCGCCGTTCGTGACGAGCGTGCTCGTGACGATGCCCGCCGATCCCGAGGCGGCGATCGAACTCGTCGATGAGATCGAGCCCGACGCGATTCAGATTCACAGCGAACTGTGTGCCGGTGACCTCGCATATCTGCGCGCGAACCTCGAGACGGAACTCCTGCTTGCAGTCGACGCCGACGATCCAACGGCCGCCCAAGCCTACGACGACATCGTCGACGCCCTCCTCGTCGATACCGTAAGCGAGGACGGCGGTGGCGGAACCGGTCGCACGCACGACTGGGATCGGACCCGACTGGCAATCGAGGACCTCGAGTCGCCGCTGATCCTCGCGGGCGGACTCACGCCGGCGAACGTCGGGGATGCGGTCCGGACCGTCGAACCGTTCGCGGTCGACGTGGCGAGCGGCGTCGAGGAACGCGGCGGCGTCAAGGACGTCGACGCCATCCGATCGTTCGTCGACCGAGCCAAGAACGCCCGCAAACCGGTCGAGCCGTAACGGTGACCAGTATGCACGATTCCGAATCCGCGTCGGCCCACCCGACGTTCGACATCGACCGGGAGACGTTCAGCGACCACGCGGGCACGAACGCGGACCGAGGGGATCGGCCCGTCGTCGTCCGCACCGTCGCGACACTCGAGTGTGATACGACGCCGCTTGCAGCCTACGCCGCGCTGACCGGCCGCTCCGACGCGATCGATCGCGAGCGCTCGCCGTACGCGTTCCTGCTCGAGAGCGCGGAGAAGACCGCCTCGAGCGATCCCGACGGCGCGTTCCGACCGAGCGGGGCGGACGCCGAGCGCCACGCGCGATACTCCTACGTCGGCTACGACCCCGAGGCCGTGGTGACGGTCGAATCCGGGGCGGCCACCGTCGACGCACTCTCCGACGACGCACCGCTTGCGGCGATCCGGACCGATGCCGACGGCGATACCGTCGACGCGCTTCGAGCCGCGATGCCGGACGTCCGCCTCGCGAACATGCCCGACCACGAGCGCCAGCACCTCGAGGGCGGGTTGGTCGGCTTTCTGGCCTACGACGCCGTCTACGACCTCTGGCTCGAGGAGGTCGGGCTCGAGCGGCCCGACTCGCGGTTCCCGGACGCGCAGTTCCTGCTGACGACGAAAACGCTGGCCTTCGACGAGCGCGACGGGACGGTCTCGTTGGTCTTTACGCCCGTGCTCGAGGCCGACGACGACCCCGAGGCGGTGTACGATGCCCTGCAACGAGAAGCCGCCGACGTGGCGGCGACGCTTCGCGAGGCCGACCGACCTGAGACTGGCGGGTTCGTCCGCGAGGACGAGATCGCAGGTTCCAGAGCGGAGTACGAAGAAAGCGTTCGGCAGGCCAAAGAGCACGTCCTCGACGGAGACATCTACCAGGGCGTCATCTCGCGGACGCGGGAACTCTACGGCGACGTCGATCCGATCGGCTTCTACGAGGCGATGCGGGAGGTGAACCCGTCGCCCTACATGTATCTCCTCGACCACGACGACCTGACAGTCGTCGGAGCCAGTCCCGAGACGCTCGTCTCCGTCCGCGGTCGTGAGGTCATGTCCAATCCGATCGCCGGGACCTGTAACCGAGGCTCGAGTCCAGTCGAGGACCGCCGGCTCGCAGGGGAGATGCTGGCCGACGGGAAGGAACGCGCCGAACACACGATGTTGGTCGATCTCGCGCGCAACGACGTGCGCCGCGTCTCGGAGCCGGGTTCGGTCCGCGTCGACGAGTTCATGAACGTCCTCAAGTACAGCCACGTCCAGCACATCGAGTCGACGGTGACGGGTACACTGGCCGCCGACGCCGACGGGTTCGACGCGACCCGCGCGTCGTTCCCCGCCGGGACCCTCTCGGGCGCGCCGAAGATCCGGGCCATGGAGATCATCGACGACCTCGAGTCCGAGCCACGCGGTCTCTATGGAGGCGGCGTCGGCTACTACTCCTGGACCGGCGACACGGACTTCGCGATCGTCATTCGGACCGCAACGGTGGAGGAGGGCGCGGTGCCACGCGCCGCGGATGGGCGAGCGGGGAGGGACGATCCGCGAGACGAAGGCGGGCGGGATCGAATCACGGTCCAGGCCGGCGCAGGGCTGGTCGCCGACAGCGATCCGGCCGCCGAGTACGAGGAAACCGAGAAGAAGATGGGCGGCGTCCTCGCCGCGCTCGAGCAGATCGAACACCCGGCCGCGGAATCGAACGCGGACGACGAGTCCGAAACGACGGCAGAGGTGAGTCGATGAGCGCGACTGGCGATAGTCGTCGGGCCGACGGTGACGCCGACCCCGTCACGGTCCTGTTCGTCGACAACTACGACTCCTTTACCTACAACCTCGTGGAGTACGTCAGCCAACTGCCGGACACCGAGACTGAGGTGCGAAAGAACACCGCCTCACTCGCGGATATCCGCGCCGTCGATCCCGACGCGATCGTCATCAGTCCCGGACCCGGTCACCCGAAGAACGATCGGGACGTCGGCGTTACGATGGACGTGCTTCGGGAACTCTCTCCGGAGATACCGACGCTCGGCGTCTGTCTGGGGCTCGAGGCCGCCGTCTACGAGTACGGCGGCAGCGTCGGCCGGGCACCCGAACCGATCCACGGGAAAGCCTCCGCGGTCGAGCACGACGGGCAAGGCGTCTTCGCGGGGCTCGAGCAGGACTTTCGGGCGGGTCGCTACCACTCGCTTATCGCGACCGAGGTGCCCGACTCCTTCGAGGTGTCGGCGACTGCAGAACACGAATCGGAGACGCTCGTCATGGGCGTGCGCCACCGAGAGTACCCACTCGAGTGCGTGCAGTTCCATCCAGAAAGCGTACTCACGGCACGGGGCCACGACGTGATCGAGAACTTCCTCTCGAGCGTCTAGTCCCGTTCACCCGTCGACTGCAGGGTCGAATCCGGCGGCGTGATCCGGTTCGACCTGCGGTGCAAGCGTGGACCGCCACTAGACGCCGGGAAGCAACTCGAGTTGGCCGACCGCGTAGAGGGCTGCGAGGACGACTGCGGCGACGATTCCGACGCGGACGGCCAGTTTGATTGCGATCCGGATCGCGATGACGGCGACCGCGAACGCGGCGAGCAGGGCAAACACCAGGAGGACCGGTGGTGCCGACGTCAGTGCATCGATCATACGACACCACCCACGCTGCACGGACGTAATCTTTCTGGAGACCGTGACTGTCTCGACGGGATGACTGAGTCGTGACAACGGCTGGGTCGTGGTTTCATATGAAAAAGTGAAAATCACCGGACTGCGATGCCGTTTCGTCGGTGACAGTCACTTTCAGCCCGGTCTGAAAATGGTTAAGAGCATCGACGGCGTAGGTATTGATAGCCACGCAGGCGGCCGTCTCGGCGGCCGTGGGAGACCCAGCAATCATAGGTTATAGACCCATCTATACAACCACATTTGTATTACTACAAGAAAAGTAGGACAACAACACCACGTTTTATGATGGATGCATGAATACCGAACCTTCGTCACGAATGATGAGAGCAAGGACTCCGACTCACGGCAGAATCGGCACGCGGCACCGGTATAGCGACGAGGTGGCGCGCGCATGAGCGACACCGAACTATCTGCGGCCGATCTCACCCTCCCGATCAAACGCTCCGACGGGGACACCCTCGAGGAGCGATTGACCGACAACGCCTATCAGAACATTCTCCCGGCTCGTTATCTCCGCAAGGACGCCAACGGCGACCTGATCGAGACCCAGGAGGACCTCTTCGACCGCGTCGGCAAGAACATCGCGCTGGCCGAAGCCGTCTACGAGGCCGAAAAGCGTGACCTCGAGATCACGGTCACGCCCGATCAACTCAAGCCCGACCACCCGCGCCGGGACGACCTCGCCGAGGAGGTCTTCGGTGAGGGCGTCACCGCCGACGACGACGCCGAGACGACGCTCACCGAGCGCAACGTCAACAAGTTCGCCTACGACACGATCGTTCCCGAGCTCCCCGAGGACGTACGCAGCCACGTCGAGGACGTCGCCGGGACCTTTACCGAGGGCATGGAGTCGCTTTCGTTCATGCCGAACTCGCCGACTCTGATGAACGCCGGCGACGAACTCCAGCAGCTTTCGGCCTGTTTCGTCATGTCGCCCGACGACGACCTCTCGGACATCCACGAGACCGCCAAGAAGGCGGCCGAGGTCTTCCAGTCCGGCGGCGGCGTCGGCTACGGCTTCTGGCAGCTGCGCCCCTACGGCGACTCGGTCGGCTCGACCGGCGGCATCGCCTCCGGCCCGATCACCTTCATGCGAACCTACGACCAGCTCTGTGAGACCATCGCCCAGGGCGGGACCCGCCGGGGTGCCCAGATGGGCATCATGCGCGTCTCCCACCCCGACGTCATCGAGTTCATCCACGCCAAGAACAAGGACGTCTCGCTGGCGCACACGCTGCGACTGAACGACCCCGACGACTACACCTACACGACCTTCTCGGAGGCCCTCGAGGAAGCCCGGGACCTGATCGACGAGGACGGGCGCGTCCCCAAACACCTGCGCAACGCCGTCGAGGGCCATCTCTCGAACTTCAACATCTCCGTCGGCGTCACCGACGACTTCATGGACGCCGTCCAGAACGGCGAGGAGTACACCTTCACCAACCCGCGCACGGAGGAACCCCACATCGCCACCGAGGAGACAAAGGAGATGTACAGCCGCTACGACCTCGGCGAGCACGTCGAGGTCGGCGAACCGCTCTCCGTTCCCGCGGAACTCGTCTGGGAACGCATCGTTCAAGGAGCCCACGAGAACGGCGAACCCGGCGTCATCTACCTCGAGCGAGTCAACAAGGAACACTCCTTCGACGTCGAGAAGGAAGACGACCACCGAATGCTCGCGACCAACCCCTGTGGCGAGCAGCCCCTCGAGGAGTACGAGGCCTGTAACCTCGGCCACATCAACCTCTCGACGCTGGCCGATCTCGACGCCCCGGACTGGCGCGTCTGGTCCGACGAGCATGCCGCCGAGTACGACTCCCAGGAAGCGGCCGTCTCGGCGTTCCTCGAAGAGGCCATCGACTTCGAGGAGTTCGACGAGCGCATCGAGTACGGCACGCGCTTCCTCGAGAACGTCGTCACGATGTCTGACTTCCCGGTCGAGGAGATCGAGGAGAAGGTCCGCGACATGCGCAAGATCGGTCTGGGCGTCATGGGTCTGGCCCAGCTGTACGTCCAGCTCGGCATCAAGTACGGCAGCGACGAGGGCAACGAAGTCGCCAGCCAGCTGATGACCCACATCAACCACGGCGCGAAGGCCAAGAGCCACGAACTCGCCCAAGAGCGAGGGTCGTTCAACGACTGGGACGAGTCGAAGTACGCGACCCCGACCGAGTACCGCGAGTGGTTCGAGCGCCAGACCGGCGAGGACGCCGACGACTGGGCCGACGGCTTCCCGATCCGAAACCACAACGTGACGACCATCGCCCCGACCGGGACGACCTCGATGGTCGGCAACACGACGGGCGGCTGTGAGCCGATCTACAACGTCGCCTACTACAAGAACGTCACCGACGACGTCCAGGGCGACGAGATGTTAGTCGAGTTCGACGACTACTTCCTGCGCACGCTGGAGGCCAACGACATCGACGTCGACGCCGTCAAGGAGGAGGCCCAAGAGCAGATGGCCACCAACCAGTTCGACGGCGTCGAAGGGCTCTCGACCGTTCCGGACGCGATCGGCGAACTCTTCGTCATCACCTCGGACCTCACCGCGAAACAGCACGCGGCGGTCCAGTGTGCCTGTCAGAACGGCGTCGACTCCGCCATCTCCAAGACGGTCAACGCACCCAACGACTCCACGCTCGAGGACGCCAAGGAGGTCTTCGAGTGGGTCTACGAGAACGGCGGGAAAGGCGTCACCTACTACCGCGACGGCACCCGCAGCAAGCAGGTGCTGACCACGCGCGCGGACAACGCCGACTTCGCAGACGAGACCGAAGCCGCCCAGGCCCTGGTCGAACAGATCGACGAGATCTTCGGCGGCCTCGAGGCGTTCCTCGAGAGCGAGGAAGTCCGGGACGTCCTCGAAGAAGACGTCGGCTCGCTGACCGACGACGGCGACCGCCAGCCGGTCGAGGTCGACTTCACCGAAAAGCGCGAGCGACCTGACGCCCTGCAGGGCGTCAGCCAGCGCATCGACACCGGCTACGGGAAGATCTACGTGACGATCAACGAGGACCCCGAGACCGGCCAGCCGTTCGAACTGTTCGCGAACATCGGCCACTCCGGTGGCTTCACGAACTCCTTTACCGAGGCCCTGGCGAAGGTCATCTCGACCTCGCTGCGCTCGGGCGTCGATCCCGAGGAGATCGTCGACGAACTCTGTGGGACTCGCAGTCCCAAAGTGGCCTGGGACAAGGGCGAACAGATCCAGTCCATCCCGGACGCCATCGGTACCGCGATGCGCCGGTACCTCGAGGGCGAGATCGACAAACCCTACCCGAAACAGCAGACCCTCGAGGAGTCGGCCGACGCCGAGATCGCCGACTACGACGGTCCCAAGACCGACGGCGGTGGGGCCGCCGCGCAAGGCGGTGCGCCCGCGGACGCCGACGACACGACTCAGGACCTCATCGACGCCGGCGAGTCGCCGGAGTGTCCCGACTGTGGCGCGATGACCCTGTACTTCTCCGAAGGCTGCAAGACGTGCGAATCCTGTGGCTGGAGCGAGTGTTGAGCGCTGAGTGAGGCCGTTTCGGCGCTGTATTTCGTCGGTGCGTTTTCCCTCGATTTCGATAGACTACCGCAAACACCACACTTAGCACCGGCTGGCGAGAACCGTCTCGTATGACTGCCGACGGTGTGGATGGTGCTGGGAGTGCCACGACGGATACCACCGCGAGTGGCAGCGATGCGGATCGCTCGAGCGACCGAACGGCGGGTGCACCGCGCTGTCCTCACTGTGACGCGCCGATGTACAAACGCCACTGCAAGTACGTCTGTCCCCAGCACGGGGTCATTATCGATTGCAGCGACCCCTTCCGTTGAACCCCCGTGTCGTCGGGAGAAATCCGGTCGGTGCGTGGCCCCGGAATCGCGACGGCGACCGATCGACCACTCACCCGTCCGTCGATCGACTCGTGTCCTCCGCTGGCGTTCGGTTCGTCGCCCGAAGCGTCCGGTAGACGGGGCCAGCCAGCAGGACGACGGCAGCCCCGGCGCAGGCGATCGAGAGCGTCAGTCCGAGTTCGCCGACGCCGCTCGAGGTGATCGTCGCCATCGAGGCCCCCACCGTGACGGCGGCGATCGTCCACGGCAGTTCGCCGAGTACCGTCCCGAGGACGAGGTGTCGGAGTTCGACCTCGCTGACCGCGGCGGCACCCGTCGCGACGTCCGACGGAATCGGTGCCAGACGCGAGGCGGTGACCCCACGGAGCGGCCCCGCCGTGTCGTAGTACCGGGCGACGACGGCGCTCGTTCGACCGAGGAGACCGCCCCCGTCGCCGTCGCGCTCGGGTCGGTCGGACGGCCCGCCTCGAGTGTGCTGTGTCGTCGCCCATCGGACGGCGAGGAACACGGGGAGGACGGTCACGACGACGCCGGCGAGTGCGACCGGGACGCCGACCGCCACGCCGAAGCCGTAGCCGACGACGACCGCGAGGGGCGTCGTGGGCCAGGCCAGCAGCGGTCGCACGAGGTAGAGCCCGGCGACGAGGAGCCCGAAGCGAACCGGGTCCGCAACGAGGGAATCGACGGTCCCGACGATCGTCGACGGCGAGACGAGGAGGCCCGCGGCGACCGCGCCGCTGGCCACGACGACGCCCGCGAGCGCACGCATCCGGACCGACGAGACCAGCATCGATCGACAGTTTCGCTCGAGGGTTGAAGGCTTTGTGTCTCCCGTCGTTCGACCGTCCCGTCGATTGTGGGGTACAGTTCGTGTGACCAAACCGCAGTCGCCGACCCAAAGGAAAGGGCTTTTATAATCACACTGGATACGAGTGAGTGCAGACAAAGACCGCGAGCGTGGGTAGCCAAGCCAGGCCAACGGCGCAGCGTTGAGGGCGCTGTCCCGTAGGGGTCCGCCGGTTCAAATCCGGTCCCACGCATCGCACCGGTGGACGATGTCCACCACTACGATGCAGGTGATCTCCCTTCGAGGACATCACCCACGCATAATCCTTTCCGACGCTACACCGACGAGCGATAGCGCCAAGCACGGCGGAGAGTTCGCCCACGGGACGTTTTCACGGCCAATGCAGTCTTCCGGCGTTTTCCTCTCCGATGGAACGCCGTCATCCGTGCCTCGACCGCCCAACGAGCACTGGGACCGACTACAGGAAGGGACGGTTCATTCTCATTCAAAAACATGTATGTCGTTCCGGCTCCCGGTGCTGGTAATGCCCGGGTTGGCCCTGTTCGGTCTCGTCGTAATCGTCCTCCAGTTCGGTATCGGCTATCACGTCTCCCAGTCTCTCGCTGCCGCCGGGAGGGTGAGCGGGGTGCTCGCCGGAGTGATCGCTGCGGTCGCAGGTATCGTCGTCCTGTTTCGGTACGGGATACTGGCGACGCTCGTATTCGATTTCCTCCTCCTGGTCGTGTCCGCATTGCTGAGGGATCACGTCGACCGAAGGCCTGCCGCGAGGTAGGAGCATCCGTCGTGCGCCATCGGCTCCCGGTTCGTCGACTTGTACCGTCGCGGCGGTCTCCAGTACAGAAAGTAACCGCTTTCCCGTTCCGGTCGAACGAACAGCCATGGAATACGTCCCTCGAGAGCGCGTGCGTCTTCTCACCGGTATCTTGAGCGTCGTCTCGCTTGCGGTCGTCTTCGCGGCTGCGGGGGGCCGGATCCCGTCCTCGAGCGTGCCGGCGGCCCCCGAATGGGTCATCGAGACGATTCCGCTCGTCAACGCCGTGATCAGCGCGGTCGCGATCGGGACGATCACGATCGGCTGGCGGGCGATCCGTCGCGGTGCGATCGAGCGCCATCGGGTCGCGATGGTCGCCTCGTTCGGGCTGTTCGTCGGATTCCTCGTGCTCTATCTCTATCGGTTGACGGTGACCGGTGGGCCACAGCCGTTTCCGGGGCCGGATCCGGTCTACCAGTTCGTCTATCTCCCGCTGCTGGCGATTCACATCTTCCTCGCGGTCGTCTGTATCCCCCTGCTCTACTACGTCTTGTTGCTCGCGTTCGCCCATCCGATCGCGGACATTCCGAAGACGAGCCACGCTCGCGTCGGCCGGATCGCGGCGACGCTGTGGCTGATCTCGTTCTCGCTCGGGATCGTCGTCTTCGTGTTGCTCCACGTCGTCTACTGACCGGTCGGCGAACGGGAGTGATCGGGTACGACGGGCGCGCTCGCGAGGAGTCATACGGTCTGTGGTCCCGATGGATCGGTGGGACACCAGTGCGGTTCGCGGGTGTGCCGTCGCTGACTGACAGGAGTCCGTCTCAGTCGAGAATGTCGCCGATGCGTCGGGGTTCGCCCTGCAGGTTCGGCTGTTCCGCGACGATCTGCAGCACTTCGTGGTCGGTCACGTCGTAGTAGGACTTTTCGGTGGCTTCCTCGACGAGGTCCCGCTCGAGGCGGAACTCGGTGCCTTCGTAGACGACGTCGACGCCGTCGTCGTCGAACGCGAGCGTAGTCATGCTCGCTCGTACGGGGTGGGGGTCTAAAAGCAAGGCGACTGCCCGCGACAGCTACCGGGAGACAGAGCCGAGAGGGACGGACGGGCGTCAGACGAGCGGCTGACGACGCGCGAGGTTTATTAGGCGGTACTCCCTTTGGATGCGAGTGTGGCCTTCAGCAGGGACCCGCTCGACGAACTCGTCGTTCCCGACGGAACGGAAGCCCAGGAACGAGACCTCGTGACCGACGGGGATATCCTCGTGGGGAGTCGCTCGACCGTCGAGTTCGGCGTGCGCGGCCGGAACGTCCTGGCCGGCGAAGCGGCCGAGTTCGGCGGCGCGATCGAAGCCGACGGCGACTGTCGGCTCGACATGTGGTGTGACGTCGTCGAGAACGTGCTGGTCGGCCAGGACGCCTACATCGGTGAGCGCGTCCACATCGGCGGCCGACTGAAAGTCGCCGGCGACCTCGACATCGGCGACGACGTCGAGATCGAGGAGGGGTTCGAGGCCAACGGCTGGATCGTCATTCGGAACCCGATGCCGACGATCGTCTTCCTGTTCGTCTACCTCAAGCATCTCCTGTTGATCGGCGAGGAGGACACTGCACAGCGACTCATCGACGAACTCGTCGACGACGAGGACGGCGAACCCGACGCGGAGCCGCTCGTGATCCCCCGGAACGCGACCGTCGGCGACGACGCCTGGCGCGTCTCGACGCCCGCGACCATCGGCGACGACTGCCGCCTTCACGGCAACGTTCGTGCCGAAACGGTCGACGTCGGCGCGGATTGTAACGTCTTCGGCAGCCTCCGGGCTCGCGGCGACGTCACCGTCGGCGAGGGAACCCGCATCCACGGCGACGTGACCACCCGCGACGGCGACGTGGTCATCGAGCCCGACGCCCGTATCCTCGGTGACGTCTCCTGTGACGACCTCGAGATCGGCCCCGACGCCGAGATCGACGGCACGATCCGGGCCGACGGCGAGATTACGATGGGGACGACCGAACGCGAGCGGGAGTAACACGATCCGTCCTCCGACGCCGGTGTCATTCGAACCGACAACCGAGCGCCAGCCGGCGGGGTCCGTCACTCGAATGGAACAGTATCCGCAGCGACGGCGTCTCGCGACGTGAATCTTTATCTCGAGGGGGTCCGGAAGGGATACTCGGAATATTCGTGGCGTTCTATCGGTGATTTTCACCCGTATTCTTAATACTGATAATTACGATAGAGTGAGACGGGTATGCTAACGACAGACACACAACAGCGACGGAGGGATCCATGCGATCGATCGTACTGACGAAAGGGGTCCCGGACTTCTCGGAGGGAGCCGTCTCCTTCGACGAGGACGGTCATCTCGAGCGCGGGAAGACGCCGACGGTGATGAACCCGAACGACGAGTTCGCGCTGCGGGCCGCACTCCAGACGACGGTCCGCCACGGCGGCCACGTCAGCGGGATGAGCATGGGGCCGCCGGGGTACGCCGACGTGTTGCAAGGGGCCATGGAGACGGTGTACACCGACGACAGCTACCTGTTGTCAGACCGGGAGCTAGCTGCCTCCGACACGTGGGCGACGGCGATCACGCTCAGTGCGGGCCTCGAGAAGTACCGGGAGGAGGTCGCGGAGATCGACGTCGTCTTTGCGGGATTCAAGACCGCGGACGGCGAGACCGGCCAGACCGGTCCACAGACGTGCTGGGCGATGGACTGGCCGATCGTCACCCACGTCATCGCGCTCGATATCGACCCCGACGAGCGAACGCTGCGGGCGAAACGGCTCGTCGAGGGAGACGTCGACGAGATCGAGACGGTCGAAGCACCCTTGCCCTGTTTCGTCGTCACCGATCCCGAGTTCGAACCGACCTATCGGAAGGCCTCCCATCGGCTGACCCACAAGGAGTTACGAGCCGAAACCGAGGAACGGGCGGCCGAGCACGACGACCATCTGACGACGTGGGACCACACCGATCTGAACCTCGATCCCGACTACATCGGGCTCGACGGCTCGCCCACGATCGTCTCGTCGGTCGATCCGATCCCCAAAGCGCCCTCCGAACGGGAGGCGACGATGCTCGAGCCCGACGACGGACTGGACGAGGTACTCGGAGAGATGCAACCATACGCCGCGGGAGCAGGTGACTGACATGACAGCACTAGATCCGGACGATCACACGGTCGAAGAACTGGCCGAGGAACTCGAAACGATCGACGACGAAGACGAACTGGGGGCGATCCTCGAGGCCGAGCGGGCCGGCCAGGATCGGGCGACGGCCCGAGAGGCGGTCCACCGGCGGCTCGAGGCGGTCGGTGCCGACGCGGCCGGCGAGAGCGACGGCGACGAGGAGGGAACGGAGACGGAAGGCGAGTACGAGGAGACGAGCGAAGACGTCGGCGAGGACGCGGATGGCGAGGACCTCGACGAGGACGAGATCGACGACTCGGAGACGGAATCCGACGACACGGAGGACGAAAAAGCGAAGACGGACGCCGAGGACGAAGCGGACGACGGGCTCACCCATCCGACTCGGGACAAGAAACACGTTCGAGCGCTCGAGGACGGCGACTACGCGGACATGTGGGTCTTCTGTGAGACCCAGGGCGGGGAGTTGCTCGACGTGTCGACGGAGATGCTCGGCAAGGCCCGGGAGCTGATGGACGGGTTCGAGGAGGACTACGGCGACGAGGAGGACGTCGTCGCCTTCCTGATGGGCGACGACTGCGAGGGCCTCGCCGAGGAGTGTATCGCCTACGGGGCCGACGTCGCCGTCTATCACGACGACGAGCGCCTCGAGCGGTTCCTGCACAAGCCTTACACCGAGATCGCGGCCCACATGGCTCGGGGGCAGGGAACCGTCGAGAGCACCGACTGGCGGGACTACGACGAGCCACGCTACATCCTGTTCCCGGCGACGAACAACGGGCGGGACCTCTCGGCGAAGGTCCAGGCCGAACTCGACTCCGGGTTAGCCTCGGACTGTTCGGACCTGTTCATCGAGGACAACGAGATCTCAAACCCGGTCAAGACCGGCGAGCCCGGCGTCAAGAAGACCGTCGAGAAGGTCCTGCACATGAAGCGGCCGGACTTCTCGGGCTTTGAGTACTCGACGATCCTCTGTCTCGATAATCCGGATCGGGACTTCCACCCGCAGGGGTGTTCGGTCATCCCCGGCAGCTTCGATCCGCTCGAGCCGGACCACGATCGGGACGGGCTGGTCGTCGAACACGATATGGATCTCGAGGACGACTGGTTCCGGGTCGCGATCACCGAGTACGACCGACTCGAGGCCGGGATCGATCTCACCGGCCACGACGTGATCGTCTGTCTCGGTCGCGGAATCGCCGACGCGCCGACCGATGGAATGGAGCTGGGTCTCGATCTCGTAGAGGCGTTCGACGACGCCGAACTCGGCATTACGCGAGGGATCGTCACCTCCTCCTACCAGTTCGAGGGCCACGTCGAGGCGTACTCCAAGGAGGAACGCCAGATCGGCGAGACCGGACAGGTCGTCGCGCCCGACGTCTACATCGCGGCGGGCGTTTCGGGTGCCGTCCAGCACAAGGTCGGCATGGACGAGTCCGACACGGTCGTCGCGATCAACACCGATACCGACGCCCGCATCAGGGACTTCAGCGATTACTTCATCGAGGGGGATCTCTTCGAGGTCCTGCCGCGTCTGACGGCGGCCGTCAAAGCGGGTGAGACGGATCTCGAGCCGGAGGCCGTCGCCGACGGAGGTGACGAGTGATGGCCGCCGCGACCGACGACTACGAACACTACGAGGCGGTCGTCGTGGGCTGTGGTCCCGGCGGGGCCGCGGCGGCCGCGCGGCTGGCCGACCACGGCGTCGAGACGCTCGTCCTCGAGCGCGGGACGGAAGCGGGCTCGAAGAACGTCTCCGGCGGACTGATCTACGCCGAGGACTCGGCACCCTACGCGATCGACGATCTCTTCGACGGCTTCCGCGAGGCGGCCGCCGAACGACCCGTCACGGACTACTACATCCACAACGTCGCCGGAAACACGGTCAAGACCTACGACCTGACCGATCTCCACGAGCACGATACGGACTGGTGTGACGCCGTGCTCCGCCGGGAGATGGACTCCTGGCTCGAGCGGCGGGTCCACGAGAAGACGAGCGAGACCGGTGGCGGCGTGTTGACGAACGTTCGGGTCAACGGGCTGCTCGAGGAAAACGGCGAGATCGTCGGCGTCACCTGCGACGAACTCGATCCGATCGAAGCGGATCTGATCGTCGCGGCCGACGGGGTCAACTCGGAACTCGCACGTGCGGCCGGGTTGATGGACTGGGAGGAGCCCGAGGAGTGGTTCCAGGGCGTCAAGGCCGTCGTGGACATGGACCCCGACGCGATCGACGACCGGTTCGACCTCGAGTCCGACGAGGGCGTCGCCCACCTGTTCTCGGGGGATCTCTTCGAGGACGTCCGTGGAGGCGGCTTCCTGTATACCAACGAGGAGTCGCTCTCGATCGGGACCGTCTTCCACCTCGATAGTCTCGTCGAGCAGGAAGCCGAGCCACACGAACTGCTCGATGCCTTGCTGACCCACCCGCTGCTCGCGGGCTGGTTCAAAAACGAGTACCACGAACGGGAGTACGCGGCGAAGCTCGTCCCCGACTCGAAGAAGGTCGCCCACCGCGAGCCCTATCGTGACCGACTCGTGCTCGTCGGCGACGCCGCCGGTCAGATGCAGGCCCAGGGACCGATCATCAAGGGCATGAACCACGCCGTCACCGCCGGCGCGCTCGCGGCCGATGCGTTCGCCGTCACTCGGGGGAATGCGGACCCCGAAGCCGCCGGCCGCCGGTACGCCAAGATGCTCGAGGACTCGGGGACGATGGACAAACTCCGACCCCGGCGATACGAACTCTCCCGAACGGTCGGCGAGCACGACGCCGTGACGAACGCTGTCGAGCGGGTCCTCGAGTCGCCGGTCGGCTCGCTCGCGGTCGGGAATCTGATCGCGGATCGCCTGCTGAAGCGGGCGTACAACTCGCCGTTCCTGGTGTCGATGCTCCCCGATACGAAGACCGGCTACGTTTCCCTGCCGACGCTGATCGCCGAGGAACACGGCAAAACGATCCACTGGGAGAACGACATTGAGCCGCCGAGCCTCGAGGAGCGCATCGGCGAACTGACCTACGACACCGACGTGGGCAACCCCCACATCGAGCTGTTGGATCAGTCGTTCGAGGCCAGCGGCGCGGCAGTCACCACCTGTCCGGTCAGCGCCGAGGACTTCGGCGGCGGCTGCTACCGCTCGGAGTCGGTCAGGACCAACGGCACCGAAGAGACGCTCGTCAGCCTCGACACCCAGCCCTGCGTCGAGTGTGGGACCTGTGCGGTCGTCGCCGACACCGAGTGGGAACACCCCCGCGGTGGCAAGGGCGTCGAATACAGGGAGGGATAGTATGATACGATCTCCTGTCCGTCAGTGCCGGTGGGACCGCCGACCGCCCTGCGGTCCCACCGGGACATCGGGACAGCAAACCGTATGAGTCGGTACGGACCGCGGATCGCCGCGCTCGCACGACGGGCCGAGCGCGAGCGGGCGGCGTTCGACGACGACCGTTCGCCGACGGCGTCGAACGACCACACAGCCCCCCGTGACGCCGACGCGTACCTCCGAGACGGTGCGGGACGGGCAATCTGGCTCTACGTCGAGGCACGCACCGGTGGTCGGCTGGTACCGTTTGCCGAGGCCGAGTTCACCGCTCTCGAGACCGCGATGAACCGCTGGCTCGAGTGTTACACGCGCTGTCACGGCGTCGAACTCGAGGCGGCGTTTACGGTCCGGGAGGCGGCGGAACTGCTGCTCGAGACGCGAAACATCGTCGATACGGCCCAGTTGATGACCCGCGTTCCCGAGCGTGGCCGGCGAACGAAACCGTCGGGCTGAGACGCCCGGCGCACCGATCAGGTCGGCTGACTCGAAACTCGCGACGAATTTCGTGCAAACCGGCGCATACTTGAGTCCCACGCAGTCGACGGGTGTTCGACTATCCTCGTTGGTCACAAATGGAAGGTGATGGCACGAGATGATCGGTTATCCCGACGGAGAGTACTTCAGTTGACAGGTGGCGCGGCATCGATGGCAGTGATTGCGGGCTGTGGTGGCGGCGGTGGCGGAAACGGCGGTAACGGTAACGGCGGAAACGGAAACGGTAACGGAAACGGAAACGGAAACGGCGGCGGAAGCGACCAGTACGAGGCCGAACCCGGCGACGAGATCATGTTCAGCGCCCAGACCTCCCACTGGGAGGGGCTCGAACCGTCCGCTATCGAGGGCGCAGAGAACCCGACGATCGTCCTCACGGAGGGTGAAGATTACACGATCGGCTGGACCGAGGGGAACGGCCAGCCACACAACATCGAGATCGTCGACAGCGACGACAGCGTCGTCGGCGACCTCTCGACCGAGCAGGTCTCGGACGAGGAACCCGACGATCAGATACTCGAATTCACCGCGAGTTCCGAGATGGCCGAATACGTCTGTCGCCCCCACGCAACCCAGATGCGTGGCACGCTCGAGGTCGAAGGCGGCGGTAACGGCGGAGCCGACAACGAGTCGACGGGGAACGAGACGGCGGGCAACGAAACGGAGGACAACGAGTCCGAGAGCAACGAAACGGACAACGAGTCCGCGTAACTTGGTTCCCGAGCGGGGCGGTCAGTAGATGAGTTCGTCGTCGTTTTCGACCATGTACAGCGTCCGCGCAGCGATGTTCACCGTATGATCGCCGACCCGCTCGAG
This sequence comes from Natrinema longum, assembly GCF_017352095.1. Taxonomy (NCBI): domain Archaea; kingdom Methanobacteriati; phylum Methanobacteriota; class Halobacteria; order Halobacteriales; family Natrialbaceae; genus Natrinema; species Natrinema longum. Next base: position 2,846,487 of record NZ_CP071463.1, on the reverse strand, counting down.
GTCACGGATCGTCAACAGGAGCCGTGAGACGTCCTGCAGGATCTGTTCGACCTCGTCGGCCGACTCGAGTTCCCGCTCGATGAGATCCCGGACGACGATCTCGCTGGCCCGCTCGGCGAACTGGTCGAGGTCGTCGTCGCGGCCGGCCAGTTCACGGCAGGCGTCCGTGTCCTCGGTGTCGTAGGCGATCATCGCGTCCTCGAGCATCTCGAGGGTCAGTTCCCCCATCTCCTGGACGTCGACGTCGGGGAACAGGTCCCGTTCGGCGTCCATCGTGTACTCGCCGAGGTTGGTCGCGAGGTCGGCGATTCGCTCCAAGTCGGTGATGATCTTGAACGAGGCCGCGATGAATCGCAGATCGCTCGCGACCGGCTGCTGAAGTGCGAGCAAGTCGATACAGTCCTGCTCGAGGTCGAGATACATCCGGTTGATCTCGCCGTCACCTTCGATCACTTCGCGAGCGAGGTCCTCGTCTTTCTGTTCTAACGCGTCCAGTCCCATGCGAAGTCGCTCCATGACGACTTCGCTCATGTAGAGGACGTCCTCACGGAGTTCCGTGAGCTTGTCCTGATAGGATTGTCTGGCCATATTGCAGCCACCTTTGCGGGCAAGGATATAGTTTGTGCTCGTCGCACCGATCGGAGGAGGGACTCACGACGTTGCGACACGGCGGCTGTCACCGGAGCCACTCGACGACCGAATCCGGAGTGTGGGGTGCGACTCGAGACCGGGGGTCCGATTTCATACCGATCAGTCCGCCGAGAATCACAGTTACTGCGAGGATCGACGTGAGGGCGTTCAGTAGCAGCCAATCGATGGACAGTCCGTACACCGTGGTGTCGACGGGAGCGAGCAGTCGAACGCCGCCGCTCAGGAGATCCGTCGCGACGTGAGAGCCGAACCCGATGGCAGCGGCCCACCAGGGGCCAACAGCGGAACAGAGGGCGATTACGAGGATCCCGGCGAGGAGCGAATGCGTAAGCGCGCGGTGACTCCAGAGCACTCCCCCGACGTGGCCGAACTCCACTAGCGGGCGAAAGACGAACGTATCGATGTCGGGGAGGGCGGCGGCGAGTGCCGCGACGAGGTACGGTTCGGCCCGCCTGGACCGACCGATCACCGTCACCAGTGCCATCCCGAGCAGGACGTGTACCCCGGTGGCGACCATCGTTTCCGAAACCACACCATCTCGGAGGATAAGTAGCATGGTCAGTACGAAAGACTCATTCCCAGTTCAGACGGTCCCTTTGGACTGGTTGGAACTGCCTGAGAGACACACGGTGACAGAAACGGGTAGGTCGAACGGAAACGGCGACCGAACAGCGCGCGACGATGGCGCTATCCGAACTTGCCGGTGATGTAGTCCTCGACGCGGTCGTGTTCGGGGTTCTCGAAGATCTTGTCCGTGTCGTCGAACTCGACGAGTTCGCCGCCGGTGAGGAAGACCGCAGTCTTGTCCGAAATGCGAGCGGCCTGTTGCATGTTGTGCGTGACGATGACAACCGTGTACTCCTCGGCGAGATCCTCGATCAGGTCCTCGATCTTCGAGGTCGCGACCGGGTCGAGTGCGGACGCGGGCTCGTCCATCAAGATTACGTCCGGGTCCGGCGCGATCGCCCGCGCGATACAGAGCCGCTGTTGCTGCCCGCCGGAGAGATCCAGCCCGCTCGAGTCGAGTTGGTCTTTCACTTCGTCCCAGAGTGCGGCCCGTCGAAGAGCGTCCTCGACGATCTCGTCGTAATCGCCGTCGACGCCCTGGACGTCCAGTCCGTAGGTGACGTTGTCGTAGATGCTCTTCGGGAACGGATTCGGAGCCTGGAACACCATCCCGATCTTGCGTCGGAGAACGACCGGATCGACGTCGTCGTCGTAGACGTTCTTCCCCTCGAAGCGCAACTCGCCGTCGACGCGTGCGGCGTCGACGAGGTCGTTCATCCGGTTGATACAGCGGAGGAACGTCGACTTCCCACAGCCCGAAGGACCGATGATCGCGGTGACCTGTTCGGCCGGAATCTCGATATCGACCGACTGGAGCGCTTGGACGTCGTCGTAGTAGACGTCGAGATCTCGGGATTCGATCACGGTCCGGCCCTCGCTCCCGGACGGACCCGTACTATCGTCGACGTCGATCGACGAATCGACGAGGGGCTCGGTCGTCGGAGTGGACCCCTCGAGGTCGTTGTTCGCGAGGCTCTCCCGCCCCCCGTCGGTCGCTTGGGTATCGGTACGGCTGTCCGGGTCGGTCATTTGGTCTCGTGTCATGGGTCAGTCTCGGCGTTGATACTTGTTACGGATGATGATGGCAGCACCGTTCATCAGCAGCAGGACGACCAGCAGCGTCATAACGCCGGCCGCGAGGACGCCGTGCTGGAACGCGGGGTCGATCTCGCTCGACCAGGTGTAGATCTGTCGGGGCATCGCGCTGAACTTATTGGTAAAGGAACTCGGCGCGATTCGAACGACTGCCGGTGCGCCGATGATCAGCAGCGGTGCGGTCTCACCGATCGCTCGCCCCATGGCGAGGATGTTTCCGGTCATGATTCCGGGTAACGCTTCCGGGAGGACGACGTTACGGACGGTCTGCCATCTGGTCGCTCCCATCCCGTAGGAAGCCTGTCGCATCGAGTCCGGAACGGCGCTGATCGCCTCCTGCGAGGAGATGATGACGATCGGGAGGATCAACAGTCCGACGGTGAACCCGCCGACGAGAGCGGTTCCCGATCCGAGCCCGCCTTGCCGAATGAACAGCGCGAGCCCGAGTACACCGTAGACGACCGAGGGAACGCCGGCGAGATTCCCGATGTTGACCTCGATGAGATCGACGACTCGACCCAATCGGCCTCGGTCCGGGGCGTACTCCTCGAGATAGACGGCAGCGCCGACGCCGACGGGGAACGCGGAGACGACGATGACCAGTAGCATCATCACCGAACCGACGAGCGGCGGATAGAAGCCGGCGTCTTCGGGCGTCCGGGATGGTGGGTTCGTGAGGAAGCCCCAGTCGAGCCACGAGTTCGGTCCGGCGAACCCGAGCGCGTCCGTGACGATGGCACCGGCGACGATGCCACCGGCGACGAGGATCGGGAACGCGAGTCCGGCGGCGCCGGCTCCGCGGCGGACGACGCTTTCGACGTACAGTCCGACGGGGACGGCAGTGACGACGACCAGCAGCATCCAAACGAACGGACTGAGGCCGATGGCCGGGGCGACTCCCAGTCCGGCCGCCGCGGCGATCAGCGTCAGAACCGCCGCGATAGCCCCGTCACGGTCGTTCTCGCGTTGTCTGCGAACGAACCCGCCGACGGCGAGCGCGACCGGGACGACGAACGAGCCCAACAGCGCGAGCGACTCGGTCGGGAGCATCGGCAGCGAGAGGACGAGGTCGGGAATCAGAGAGAGCGCGACGGCTGGTACCGCGACGAGAACGACGAGTCGCTCGAGGTCGGCGGCCGCGCGAACCCGGCTGTGAGCGGCGATGATTGCGCCGGAAACGATGAGCGCGACGAGGATCGAGAGCCACTGATAGACGCTGACGACGTGTTCGAACGTGATGAACATCCCGCCGGTGAGCAGGAGCGAAACCACCGGCAGTCCGAGCGCGATCGCTGCGGTTTCACCGGCTCGCGTATCGCGGGTATAGTAGTAGACCGTCGCGCCGAGGACCGGGAGTAGCAGCGTCACGCCGAACGTAAGCAGCCATCCCGGATCGGCCGTAAGCGGCTTGAAAGCATCGTTTGCCACGTACAGGAGCAACACGAAGACGGCCAGTAAGGCGAGCAGCGTCGCGCCGAGACAGAGCGATTTGAATGCCGTGCCCCGGACGCGGCTGACCGCCTCGTCGGTTCCGTACCAGTCCGTCGTGTGCTGGTCGGTCGCCATTATCGATTCACCCCGTTCGTCTCGTCGATGCCAGTCATTTGTATTCCTCCTCGTAGCGCGCTGCGACGTAGTCGCTTGCAAGATTCATGGCGAACGTAATCACGAACAGCGTCAGGCCGAGCGCGAACATACTCAAATAGGTCGCCGAGCCACCGGTCGCGTCGCTCGTTACGGCGTTTACCATCCCCGCCGTCATCGGCTGGCCCGAGTTGAGCAGGTTGTTCAGCGGGTTCGAGAAATCGAACATCCGCGGCCGCAGGCCGGCGGCCATGACGACGATCATGGTTTCGCCGATCGCTCGCGAGAGCGCGAGGATGAACGACGAGAAGATCCCCGATATCGCCGCCGGGATCACGATCCCGGTCGAAACCTCGTACTTCGTCGCGCCCATCCCGTAGCCGGCCTGTCGGAGCGAGTCGGGAACGGAACTCATCGCGTCCTCGGACAGCGACGACACCATCGGAATGATCATGATCCCGACCATGATCGACGCGCTCAACAGGTTGAACGTCCCGACAGGGATCCCGATCGTCTGCAGTGCGGGGGTCAAATAGACCAGCGCCAAGTAGCCGTAAACGACCGTCGGAATGCCGGCGAGTACCTCCAGTGCGGGCTTCAGGACCGACCGCATCCGTTCACTCGCGTACTCGCTGAGGTAGACGGCGGCTGCGACGCCGGTCGGCACCGAGATGAGCGCCGAGACGACGGTGATGATCAACGTCGCAGTGACGAGCGGCCAGACGCCGAACGTCCCCCCGTCGGACCGGGCCACCCACTCCGTTCCGGTGAAAAAGGCGATCGGTGAGACCTCAGTGAAGAACGTGATCGCGTCGGCCGCGAGCGTGACGATAATGCTCACGGTGACGAACACGGTCAACGCGGCACAGCCGAACAGCAGCCACTTGTAGATGCGCTCTTTGACGACTTGGCTCGACGACGACCGCGTCAGATCGACGTCTATCGATCGCTCACTCATCGTTGGGGCGTAGTTGGACTGCCATCGTGAATGGTTCGGTTCGGCGGGATCAGTTCACTGCGTTCTCGAGTTTCTCGAGGTTCGACTCGACCTGGTCTTCGCTCGCGGGGACGTAGCCGACGTCGGTGACGGTGTCGGTCGAGGCCTGTTCGAGATAGTATTCGACGAAGTCGTAGACGACGTCTCGCTGAAGCGACTCCTGACTGGCGTAGATGTACAGCGGCCGCGCCATCGGGTATTCGCCCGACTGCGCCGCGTCGAGGTCCGGCGCAGTACACTCGCCGTCCTCGCTCTCCCTGATCTCGAGGGCCTTGAGATCGTCCTCGTTCTCCCGATAGTACGCGTAGCCGAAGTAGCCGATGGCGTTTTCCGTCGTGGAGATGCCCTGAATGAGTTCGTTGTCGTTTTCGGTGTTCTCGTACTGCTCGATGTGACTACCGGCGTCCCCGATGACGTTCTCGTTGAACCAGTCGAACGTCCCGGAGGTGGTCGCCGGCCCGAAGCGTTCGATCTCCTCGTCGGGCCAGTCGGAGTTGACTTCGGCCCACGTCTCCGCGCCGTCTTGCATCCAGAGCTGAGCGAGTTCGTCGTAGCTGACGCAGTCGACCGGCGAGTCGTTGTGGACGGCAACGGTAAGTGCGTCCGCACCGATCTGGAACTGGATCGGTTCGACCCCGTTGTCGCTGCAGTCTTGTTCCTCGGCGTCCTGAATCCGACGCGACGCGCCGTTGATGTCGGAATCGCCCGGGCAGAAGTTGTTACTGAATCCGCCACCGGTCCCGGTCGGGTCGGTAGTGACGTTCACGTTGTCGTTCTCCGCCATGAAGTCTTCGGCCATCCTGTCGGAAACCGGATGGACCGTACTGCTTCCCGTAACGACGACTCGATCGTTGCCCCCGTTATCGGTGTTTTCCGTACAGCCGGCGACCGCAAGGGCTCCTGCCGTACTCGTGGCGGCGAGGAACGTTCGTCGAGAAAGCGATCGGCCCGAACGGTCCGTCTGGGAATCGGTCATCAGGTGATTCTTTGGGTGTATATAGAAATACGATGCTATGTTAGCTATATAGCTCTACATACACGGATGTACATAGGATTTCCATCTCGACCGACCCAATACGCGCTCCATGGCCCCTCTAAAGGGGTGTTTCGCCCCTATCAGAATTATGGATGAGCACATATCAGTACATATCTGACTAGAGGACACGGGGACTATAGATCTCGTAGAACTATAGTGGCCGGTTCGGTCGACCGACTACCCGTGACAGCCGGGGTATCGATACAGCGGTGATTACCTCTCGGAAAAACAGTTCCGACCGACCGGCAGCTCCAGAACCGTCGAGCGGCTACACGTCCCGGCACCGTCTTCGTTCCAGATCCTGGTCAGTTCGTCGAACGGGTAGTCGGCGCGCGCGTTTTATAATCACGCGAGCAGCGACGCGTCGCTCTCGAGGGCGTACAGTGTTCGAGCGGCGACGTTGACCGCGTGGTCGCCGACGCGTTCGATGTCGCGGACGATCACGAAGGTTCGCGAGACGTCCGCGAGAAGGGGCCCGAGGGAGCGGCGGTCGACCTCGGCTCCGAGCGATCGGTCTCCGACGCGCCCGTCGGCGTCGAGCCGCAACTCGATGAGCGTCCGAACGACACGCTCGGCCACCGCCTCACAGCGCCGATCGAGTTCGTCGTCGCGGTCGGCGACCTCCCTGCAGGCCGCCGGATCCTCGTCGAAAAACGCCTCGAGTGCGCGCTCGATCTGCTCGAGCGCGAGCGCGGTGATTCGCTCGAAATCGACGTCCGGAAGCGGCGAGGCGGAGCCGGTCGACGCCAGCGCATACTCGGCCAGGTTCGTCGCGAGGTCGGCCACTCGCTCGAGGTCGGTAACGATCTTGAACGCGGCCACGACGAAACGGAGGTCGCCGGCGACCGGCTGGTGTAGCGCGACCAGGTCGAGACACTCGCGTTCGATCTCGAGACAGCGGTCGTTGACGGTGGCATCCGTCTCGACGATGTCGCGTGCGAGTGTGAGGTCGTCGGTAAATAGGGCAGTAACGGCATCGTCGAGTTGCCCACAGACGCGATCGCCCATCGCGACGACGGCGTCGCGAAGCCGCTCGAGGCGTTCGCGATACTCGTGGCGGGCCATCACCCGAACTTGCCGGTGATATAGTCCTCGACGCGCTGGCTCCGGGGGTTCTCGAAGACCTGATCGGTGTCACCGTACTCGACGAGTTCGCCGCCGGTCAGGAAGACGGCGGTCTGATCGGAGATGCGGGCGGCCTGTTGCATATTGTGAGTGACGATCACGACCGTGTACTCCTCGGCGAGATCCTCGATGAGATCCTCGATCTTCGCGGTGGCGATCGGGTCGAGCGCTGACGCGGGCTCGTCCATCAGGATCACTTCGGGGTCGACGGCGAGACAGCGAGCGATACAGAGCCGCTGTTGCTGGCCGCCGGAGATTCCCAAGGCGTTGTCGTCGAGTCGGGCCTCGACTTCGTCCCAGAGGGCCGCATCGCGGAGACACTGCTCGACCAGTTCGTCCTCTTTGTTCTTCTCGTCGCGACCGAGCAGTTTGGGGACGAGTCCCCGTTGGATGTCGCCGTGTTTCCGCGGGCCGTACGCGACGTTCTCCCGGATCGACTTCGGGAACGGGTTCGGGTGCTGGAACACCATGCCGATCCGCTTCCGGAGTTCGACGAGATTGGCCCCCTCGGCGTAGATGTCCTCGCCGTTGAACTCGACGGTTCCCTCGATACGAGCGACGTCGATCCGGTCGTTCATCCGGTTGAGACACCGGAGGAACGTCGACTTCCCACAGCCCGAGGGGCCGATCAGCGCCGTGACGCTCTCCTCGGGGATGTCAATCGAGATGTCCTGTAGCGCGTGATCGTCGCCGTACCAGACGTTCAGGTCCTCGACCGACAGGACCGGCTCGCCGGCGAACGAGTACTCGCGCCACTCCGCTTTCGTCCGTTCGGTGCTTTCGCCGGTCGTCGTTTCGATGCTCGACGCGGTATCGTCGGACTCGGTGCCGTCGGTCGTGGTAACGCTAGCTTCCGTCATTGGTGTAGTTTACTCCTGAAATACCGCCGCGAGGCGATCCCCATCGCGTAGAAGGCCAGCACGACCCCGAGCAACACCAGCGTCGTCCCCCAGCCGAACGACTCCTCCGCGCCGACGCCGGCGGTGATGACCGCGTACAGCTGGTAGGGGAGCGCGCTCGCCCGCTCGAGCAACGCCGGGTTGGAGACGTGAAGGAACGGCGGCCGGAGGCCGACGTCGACGGTGAACCCGGCGAGAACCCGCGGCGAGGCGTTCGGGAAGTTCGGCCCGTTGAGGACGAGCAAGAGCGGCGCGGTCTCGCCCGCGATTCGACCGACGCCGAGGATGGCACCGGTGATGACCCCCGGCATCGATGCGGGGATGACGACGCTTCTGATGGTGTCCCACTTCGAGACGCCCAGTGCGGCGCTCGCGTCCCGGTACTCGTCAGGGACGCTTTTCATCGCTTCGCGGCTCGTGATCAGCACGAGCGGGAGCAACATGAACCCCAGTACCAGCTGGGCGACGAAGATCGAGGGACTGTCGCCGAACCGAGGCACCAGGAAGGCGAGCCCGAACAGACCGAAGACGATACTGGGCGTACTCCAGAGCCCGTTCGTGGCGATGTCGACCGCCTGCGTAAAGCGACTGTTTTCGGCGTACTCGGTGAGGAAGACGGCGGCACCGACGGCCAACGGGACGGCGAAGACCACCGCCCCGAGGACGATCCAGACTGTCCCGACCAGCGCCGGCATCACGCCTTTCTGGATGCCGAGTCCCTGCGACGGATTCATCAGGAACGGCCAATCGATGGTGCCGCTGCCATTGATCCCGACCGCACCGCCGAACGAGTTGCCGGTGACGACGCCGTGGAGACAGACGACGACGAACGCCCACAGTGCGAGGGTCCCGGTCGATGGTAGTGGTGGCACCCACGCCGGCAGCGATCGATCTACGGCGAGCCGCGTAGCCGCATGCACTCCGGCGGCGACCACCGCGACGCCGGCGACGGTGAACGCGATCGTCGGAACGACCGCGATACCGCCGATCGCGAGTTCCCCCCCGGTGCCCAGTTCGAGGAACGCGGTGACGATCATCGCGCCGACCGCGACCCGAAGACCGCGAGCGACGGTTCGCCCCCGCTCCGTGGTCGGCACCCACGGTGATCGCGAGCGTCGGAGCATGGCCAGGCCGATCGCTCCGACGAGCACTCCCGGGGCCGCACCGATCACGGTCGTCGGTTCGATCGTGACCGCGTACCCGGAGACGGACCTCCCCCTCACGATGACGAACGCCAGCGCGGCCCCGGCGAGCGCGAGCGCGCTTCCGACGGCGAGCGCGACGAACGACAGCAGTTTGTCGGTGCCGTCGGCGGTCGCCGGATCGAGCCGGCCACTGCGGACCAGCGATGCGAGCGCCGCGACGACAAGCAACAGCGCCGTCCCCGCGCCTACGGTGAGGTTCTCGAGGACGACCGTGATCCCGCGCTCGAAGACGAACACGAGCAGGAACGCGAGGACGGACAGCGTCAGGAGGACGACGAGCGAGATCAGGAGAAAGGCCCCGTTCTGTCTGCCGCGCGTCCCGAAGCCGGCGTAGGCGGCGGCGCTCGCCCGGCCGGCGAAGAGACCGCCGACCATTGTCAACAGCGGGATCACGAGTCGGCCGGGGATCACGGCATCGAATCCAGACGGTTCCCACGTCCAACTCGGCGCGATCACGCCGGTCGTGACGACGACGCCGACGAAACAGACGAACGCGGCGACGGGGAGGGTCGCGCTGATATCCTCGCGTGCGACGAGGGTGAGATAGCCGACGATCCCTCCGATCGGAACGCCGAGGAGCCAGCCGACCGCGTCGAGTCCGAGGGTGTTGCTCGCGATCGCACCGGTCGTGATCGTCCAGAGAACGAACTGGATGGCCGCGTCGCCGAGGCCGACAGATCGGTCGGGTGTTGTTCGCACGCCACCCCAGCGCGAAAGCACGCCTAACACACCGATCGCGGCGCCGAGCGCCAGCAACGCGGCACCGAAGTACGTGGCCGTCGACGCGCCGGTGACGGAGCCATCGATCGGGATCCACTCGAACAGCGCCGTGGCCCCGAGCGAAAAGGCCGCGAGCGAGCCGATGACGACCGCTATTGCGACCCGTTCGTAGGTCGTCCCTCCACTGTCGACGAGCCGCGTTTCGTAGGCGTCGCTCATTGTCCCTCCAGTTTGCGGTGCATCCGTCGTTCGATGAGCGACGAGACGATGCCAAGCCCCGTGACGATGACCAACAGGAGGACGCCGGCGGCGAACAGCGTACTCCAGAACATCTCACCGGGTGTCACGTGGCCGTAACTCGCGGCGATAAACGTCGTCAGCGTCTCCGTGCTGTCGAAGGCGTTGTACAGTTCGGGTTGGGGCAACCGGCGGCTGTGCGAGATCATAACCGTCGCGGCCATAGTCTCGCCGATCGCGCGACCGATCCCGAGCAAGACGCCCGCAGATATCCCCGAGAACGCGGTCGGGACGGAGACGCTTTTCATCGTCTGCCACTCCGTCGCCCCCATCGCCAGCGAGCCGTCTTTCATCGACCCAGGGACCGCCGAGAGGGCGTCCTCGGCTACCGAGACGACCGTCGGGAGTGCCATGAAGCCGATCACGAGTCCGATTGCGAACAGCGCTCCGGGGTTGATCGAGAGGAGGTTCCCGACGTAAGGGTTGATGAGGGTAAAGCCGATGAACCCGTACACGATCGACGGGATACCCGCCAGCAGTTCGACTGCCGGTTTGACGATCTCCCGGAGCCAGTCGGGTGCGATGTCGCTGATGAACAACGCGCCCGCGACGCCGAACGGGGCCGCCACGAGGATGGCGACGGCCGTCGTCAGCGCGGTTCCCCAGATCATCGGTACGAGCGAGTACTGCCCCGCCGAGGTGCTCCACTCGTTGGAACCGAACGGCCACACGAGGTCGAGGCCGGCGGTACGAAACGCCGGGAGCGCCTCCATCACCAGAAACACCGCGATGAGTCCGAGCGTCGACAGCGTCGCGGCCGTCATCAGGAACGTCACGACCTTGGCGGTCAGTGCCTGCCGGGCGACCCAGCCAATACCGGCGATCATCAGGAACCCGTATAGGAACGTGATCGTCCACGCCGACTGCACGACGAAGCCGACGAACGCCGCGATGGTGAACAGTATCTGTGCCAGCGCGAGAAGCAGACTCGGCCGGTCAAGTTCCGCCGCCGTCCGAACCATCGCCAGCGTCTGTCCCCATATCCCCGACACCGTCTGCGATATCGTCCGTATACCAATCGTGTTGAACATGATAGCGTGAAATCAACGAGGTTCCACGACGGTCACCGACCGTCGCGGACGAGCCCGACTACGCCTGATCGGCCAGCTTCCCGCGTTCCTCCTCGCGGCGCTCCTCCGGGAGCATGAAGTAGTTGTTCGGTTCGACGAAGTTCTGCTGTCCGAAGTCAGAGAGGATCATATTGAGGAACGCGCTCTCGCGTTCGTCGGTATCCTCGTAGGTGTAACAGTGGAGGTCCCGGCTGAGCGGATACCCCTTGGCACCGAGGTTCTCGCCGTACTCGTAGAGGGTCCCGTCCAGCTCGAGGCCGATCGGCGGCGTCGCGCCGTCGGGGTCGACGAACGCGAGCGCGATGTAGGCGATCGCGTTGTCGTTTTGCTCGACGAGGGTCGCCACCTGCTGGTTCTGTCCGCGCCGCGTATCGGGGCTGATCGGTTCGTCGGGGTCGCCATAGAGGTTCGCCCGAAACGCAGTGTCAGTGCCGGAGTCCTCCGCACGGCCGACGGCGTAAATCTCTTTGTCCGGGCCGCCGATCTCGCTCCAGTTCGTGATCTCCTGTTTGTAGATCGCTCGGAGTTCGTCACCGGTGACCTGCGTGACGCCGGCGTCGGCGATCTCCTTGCTCACGACGATCGGCTGGCCGTCGACGCCGACAACGTGGTCGACGATGTTGTCAAGTTCGTCGTTGTCCTCGCCGAGGATGGATTCGGCGGTCGAGCTCGCATCACCGATGTCGACGCGGTCGTTGATGACCGCCTCGACGCCGGTCCCTGAGTGGCTCAGCGCGATCTGGGTCTGGAACGGCGGAACACTCCGCTCCTCGGTCGCCTCGAAGCCGTAGAGCCCGGCCCAGTAGTCGGCGAGGTTCTGGTCTGTATCGATGTCGTACTGCCCGGGGCCCCAGTACTCCTGATCGTCGGCCGGCGGATTCCCGTTCCACAGCGCGGACGCGTCGTTCGTGATGGGATACACCGTCGAGGAACCATCGGCGGTCAACGTCGAGGTCTGTTGGTTCGACGAACCGTTCCCGTTATCGTTACTGTTCCCGTTCCCGTTACCGTTATCATTACCGTTCCCGTTCCCCTCGTCCGAGTTCTGACTCGAGCAGCCCGCGAGTGCAGATACGCCGGCCGCCCCCGAGGCCACCACGAATTTCCGCCGCGATACCGGATTAGACAGACGATCTGAGTCGTGCGCCATCACCAGAAAAGGGGCAATGACTTACTAAAGCGGTTTATAATAGGGGTACCATCGAGTATGATCGGTACGTAGCGAACTAGGTCGTACATATCGATATCGTTCGAGTAGTATTGATATATAGAGGTATATATGAGACGGAGCCGGCCGGAAGCTCGAGTACTCGTCCAGTTCGACTCGCCAGCGAGATCGGGACAACGAACGGCTCGGCGGGAGTCTATAGACGAATACAGATTTATAGTTCGACGGTCAAAAACCGCGCCACATGGAGACGCGCAAGGTACAGGTGACGGGTGGATCGACGTACACCGTCTCACTGCCGAAGACGTGGGCGACCGACAACGACGTCAGCGCCGGCACGACAGTCGAGTTCTATCCCGAAGACGGGACCCTCTTGCTGACGCCTCGGAGCGAGACGGATCGACAGGAAGGGACCCTCGACATCTCGAGTCTCGAGGGCGAGCGGCTGACCCGAGCGGTGATGACGATGTACGTCAGCGGCTTCGATATCATCCGACTCGAGGCCGGACGGATCACGACCGACCAGCGCCGGGCGATCCGCGATGCGACACAGGGACTGGTCGGCGTCGAGGTGCTCGAGGAGACGACCGATAGCGTCGTCATTCAGGACCTGCTCGATTCCTCGGAGCTGTCGATCGTCAACGCGGTCACGCGCATGCGCTTGATCTCCCAGTCGATGCTCGAGGACGCCGTCCGGGCGCTGATTACGAACGACGACGACATCGCACACGACGTGATCGAGCGCGACGACGACGTCGACCGGCTCTGGCTCGTCGTCTCGCGGATCTTCCGCGCGACGCTTCGATCCCCCCGGGCCGCCGAGGAACTCGGCGTTCCCCGCGAGGACTGTTTCGACTTCCACTCCAGCGCTCGCCAGCTCGAACGGGTCGCCGACCACGCCGCCAAGATCAGCAACCTCGCGCTCAAACTCGACGACATCCCCGAGCCCGTCGCCGAGGGGCTCGAGGAACTGCAAGCCGACGCCTCGACCGTCCTCGAGAAGGCGATGGACGCGCTGTTCGCCGAGGAAACCGAGGAGGCGAACCGACTCGGCCACGAGGCCCGCGAGGCCGTCCTCGAGATCGACGAACACACCCGCCAGATCGACGATATGCTCCGCGACCTCGAGCCAGTACAGGCCCAGTCGCTGGGGTTGATCGTCGACTCGCTGTCCAGAAGCGCCGACTACGGCGGCAACATCGCCGAGACGGCGCTCCAGAAGGCCGCACCGCGGCCCTGAGATCGCCGCCCGGACCCGGCGGCAGCGTCGACCGACGAACGCGATGCCGTCTCGATGGCTGTTCGGTCGTTCTACTCGGTTCGATTCCGTGACAGTCATCGACGAGTGAAAAAACGTACTAGTATCTCACGCTGAAACCGACTATCGATGGCTTCCCAGACGAATCCGCCCGTGTTCGAGGGGGCCTCGCGTGATTGACCGGTCACGTCCGTCGCTCGCTGGCGTTCGATCGGCGCTCACGCGCTGTCGGCTCCGGATCGCCTTCGCCGTCCTCGTGTTGCTCTCGGCTGCCGTCGTCGCCAGTTCGGCGTCGGGCGGGCTCTCGACGGCGTCGAAAGCGGCTGTTCCGGCGGCCCCGCCGACCGAGAACCACACCGTCGTCACCGAATCGGGCCGTGCCGGAACGATTACGGCCTACGAACCCGACGGCGACGTGCTCTACTACAACAACACGCGAACGAAGTACTTCGACGTCGACCCCGTCGAAGACGACCCGCTGACCGTCGAGTACACCGCGACGGACACGATCCACACGGCGGGCCCCACCTGCTCCGAGCCCCCGTGTGCGCTGAACGTCATCGAACGGGCCGACCTCGAGACCGGCGAGGTCGAGGTGCTCTACGAGCGCTACGATCACAAGGAAACCGCCGGCGAGTGGCACGACATGGATCGCATCAACGAGAGCCACGTCGTCGTCGCCGACATCGTGGCGGATCAGGTCTTCATCGTGAACACGGAGACGGAGATCGTCGAGTGGCTCTGGGACGCCCAGAGCGACTTCTCCCTCGAGAGCGGCCATTCGTTCCCCCGCGACTGGGCCCACATCAACGACGTCGAATACATCGAGCGCGGAGCGATGGCGGGTCGAATCATGGTCAGCCTCCGCAACCAGGATCAGGTCGTCTTCCTCGACCGTCGGGAGGGGCTCCTCGAGAACTGGACGCTCGGGGCAGAGAACGAGTACGGGACCATGTACGAACAGCACAATCCGGATTACGTGCCCGAAAGTCGGGGCGGCCCGGCCGTCGTCGTTGCGGACTCCGAAAACGGGCGCGTCCAGGAGTTCCAGCGCGAGGATGGGGAGTGGAATCGAACCTGGGAGTGGGAAGACGATCGGATCCAATGGCCCCGCGATGCCGACCGGCTCCCCAACGGCAACACGCTCATCACCGACACCCACGGCAATCGCGTGATGGAAGTCAACGCCTCCGGGGCCGTCGTCTGGCAAGTCGGCTCCACGCTCCCCTACGACGCGGAGCGTCTCGAGACGGGTGCCGAAAGCGAGGGCGGCCAGAGCGCACAGGAACTCGGACTCGAGTCCCGGACCGTCACCGACGGCGGCGACACCGATACCCGCGGGTTCGGACCGGTCGAATTCGTGGGTCGCCTTCTCGAGCGCGTTCTCCCTCACCGGCTCACCAACGCGTTGATTTTCGTGGCACCGGTCTGGATCGGCAAGGGAGAGGCCGCCGCCATCGCTGTCGGGCTCCTGTCGGGGCTGACCTGGGCCAGCCTCGAGATCGGCTGGTGGCTCCGCGAATCGAGCGTTCGGGTCCGGCTCCCGGTCACGCGCGAGCGCGAGTGAGCGTTACAGATTCCCGCCGTGTCCGACGTCCAGCGAGCGGGGCTGACTCGAGTGGGAGACCCGGGTCCAGACGACGCGCGCGCTGATCGCGGCAAGCGAGGTGAGAACGAGGAGCGAGCAGAAGTACCACGGCTTGGATTGAACTACGACCATTCCCCTGGTGGAGGCAGGCACGAGACCGAGCGCCAGCAGATAGAACGCAGTGAGGAGGACGAGCGACGAGCGGCGGTAGCCGTGCCAGTAGAGGATACCGATGAGAATCCCCGAGAGGAGTCCGAGCTGACCCGAATGGAGTTCGAGGACAGTACTGAAGATCGACGAAAGGATGGTCTCGACGGTAGCCATACGCCCGATGATTTCTCCGGGACCCGTTCTATGATTTGACCTGCAATTCGACAGGATATATGACGAGCGGCGCTCCGCGAGCGCCGACCGGCTCACGGTCACCGCCCTGCGGGAACGCTTTTTATGCCCCAACTCGAAAGGCAAACGATGGAACTCGACGATCATGCCGAGGATCTCGCCTCCGACCTCGGTGTTGACAAAGAGGAGGTCAAAGCCGACCTGCAGAATTTGGTGGAGTACAGCGTCCCGGTTGACGAGGCCAAACAGAGCCTCCGGCGGAAGTACGGCGACGGATCCAGCGGCGGTGGCGGGACCCCGTCCGCGAAGGACATCGCCGAGATCACGCCCGACGAGAGCAACGTCACCGTGACGGGCGTCGTCCTGACGGCAGGCGAGCGGTCGATCCGCTATCAGGGCTCCGATCACGTCATCGTCGAAGGCCGACTGGCCGACGAGACCGGCGTCATCGACTACACCGCCTGGGAGGACTTCGGCCTCGAGCCCGGCGATACGATCACCGCGGGCAACGCCGGCGTCCGCGAGTGGGACGGCGAACCCGAACTCAACCTCGGCGAGAGCACCTCGCTGTCGTTTCAGGACGGCTCGCTCGAAGTGCCCTACGAGATCGGCGGCGAGGCACAGCTGGCCGACCTCCGGACCGGCGATCGCGCGGTCACGATCGAGGTCACGGTCGTCGACTGCGAGCGCAAGACGATCGACGGACGGGACGGCGAGACGGACATCCTGAGCGGCGTCTTCGGCGACGAGAGCGGTCGCCTGCCGTTTACGAACTGGGACCCCGAACCCGAAATCGAGGACGGCGGCTCGGTCCGCATCGAGAACGCGTACGTCCAGGAGTTCCGGGGCGTGCCCGAAGTCAACGTCTCGGCGTTCTCGACGGTCACCGAACTCGACCGGGAGATCGACGTCGGCAGCGACACGTCGACGATGGATGTCGGCGACGCCGTCGGCACGGGCGGTATCTACGACGTCGAAGTCGTGGGCAACCTGCTCGCGGTCCGTGACGGCTCCGGGCTGATCCAGCGCTGTCCGGAGTGTTACCGGGTCATCCAGAAGGGACAGTGCAGAACGCACGGCGACGTCGAGGGTATCGACGACCTCCGCGTCAAGGCGATCCTCGACGACGGCACCGGCACCGTTACCGTCGTCCTCGACGACGAACTCACCGAACGGGTCTACGGCGGCACCTTGGACGACGCCTTAGAACAGGCCCGGGAAGCCATGGACCAGGAGGTCGTCGCGGACCGGATCCGCGAGCGAATCGTCGGTCGTGAATACCGCGTGCGCGGTCACCTCTCGGTCGACGAGTACGGCGCGAACCTCGACGCCGAGACCTTCGAGGAGAGCGACGACGATCCGGCCGCCCGTGCGACTGCCTTCCTCGAGGAGGTGGACGCATGAGCGCGAACGGCGACGGCAACGGCGACGACGAGGTGCCGGGACGAGAACTCGCCTACCGGCTCTTCGCGGCCGAGTACGACGACGCGACGCTGTCCTACGCCGAGAGCGACGAGGAACGGGCTCCCAACTACGTGATCACGCCGACCGGTGCCCGACTCAACCGCGTCTTCGTCGTCGGGACGCTCACCGAAGTCACGTCGGTCAACGACGAGATGGTCCGTGCCCGCGTCGTCGACCCGACCGGCGCGTTCGTCGTCTACGCCGGCCAGTACCAGCCCGACGAACTGGCCTTCCTCGAGGGAACGGAGCCCCCCGAATTCGTCGCCGTGACGGGGAAGGCTCGAACCTTCCAGCCCGACGATTCGGACCAGGTATACACCTCGATCCGCCCGGAAAGCATCGCGACGGTCGACGCCGACACCCGGGACCGCTGGGTCGTCAGCGCGGCCGAACAGACGATCGATCGGATCGGCACCTACGCCGGAGCCGCCGAGCTAGACGCGAGCGGCGAGACCCTGACCGACGCCCTGCTCGAGGCCGGCGTCGAGTCCGGCCTCGCGGCGGGCGTTCCGCTCGCACAGGACCACTACGGGACGACGCCGTCGTATCTGGCAGCCCTGCGAGCGTGTACGCTCGAGGCGGTCGAGGTCGTCGCGGGCGACCGCGATCAGGTGAGCGGGCTCGACATCGCACCCGACGCGACCACCCCCGACTTCGAGACGACGTTCGCGTCGCTTGCCGATCTCGACGGCGTCGATCGCGAGGCCCTCGAAGCCAGCGCCGACTCGACACCCGAGGCCGAACCGCAGTCGATGGAGCCTGCGATGGCGACGGCCGGCGGGAGCCCACAAGCGGCCGACCCAGCGGACACACAGCACGGCTCCGCCGCCGGGACGGCGACGAGCGACGGCACGGATACCGCTTCTACGACCGACATCGATGCCGACCTCGAGACGGGGACGGCCGACGTCGAGACCGACACAGCCGACGCCGACTCCGACGCGGACTCGAGCGACACCGGCGAGTCAGAGACCACCGCGACCGGTTCCGAGTCCGAGATCGACGCGACCACAGCCGAGGGCGACGGTGCGACGGCAGCCGGCGACGACGCCAGCGGCGACGACGAACTCGGCGACTTCGATGCCGGCGACGGAGACGACGGCATGTACGAGATGGACGAGGAGGAACGCGAACAACTCGAGGCGGAGTTCGGCGCGGAGTTCACGACCGGCAGCGAGGTCGACGAGCCCGGTGCGGCCGACATCGACGTGCCCGAACCCGAGGCGGACGAGGTCGGCGAGACGGAGCGCGATTCGGGATGGGGCGAAGACGAGCCCGCGGCCGACGACGGCACGGGCGAGACGGACGCTACCGAGCCGGCCGACGATCTCGGCTCGCCGCCCGAATCGGGACTCGAGGCCGCGGACGACGGCCGAGCGGACGAGTCCCTCGAGCAGGAGCCGGAACCCACGAACGAGGCGGAGCCGGAATCGGATGCGGACGAGTCACCGGCCGACGAGGGCTCGGAAGCCGATGAGGCCGAAGGCGAGGACGAACCGGCCGACGACGTCGATCTGGCCGACTACGTCGTCGAGACCATGGCCGACCTCGACGACGGTGACGGTGCCGATCGAGCGGCGCTGATCGAGCGGGTCGCCGCCGACACCGGAGCGTCCACCGACGAGGTCGAGGACGCGATCCAGGATGCCCTGATGGGCGGTCAGTGTTACGAACCCGACGACGAGACGCTGAAGGCGATCTGATCGGCCGACGATGGGAGACGGTCACCGTCGCTCCGCGTCCGGACCCGCGTCGACGCCGCCGCGAGTCGAGCCTCTCCCCGGCGAACCGGCCGCGACGGCCACAGTCGGGAGCCAACGCGTCTTGTTCGTCGCCGACTATCACGCCGGTTACGAGGCCGGCCTGCGATACGAGCGCGGCGTCGACGTTCCCAGTCGAGCGCCGGACCGGCGCGAGCAGTTGCTGGCACTCCTCGAGCGAGTCCGTCCGGATCGGCTGGTCGTCCTCGGCGATCTCATGCACTCGATCGGCGAGCCGGGCGGGGCCGAACGCGGCGAACTCGAGGTGCTGTTCGAGTCGTTTCCGGCGACGTTTGCAGTCACCGTCGTCAAGGGGAATCACGACGGTCGAATCGAAACCTGGCTCACGGACAGTGACGATATCGGTTCGGACGTCACCGTCGTTTCCGGCGACGGCATCACGATCGGCGACGTCGGCGTCTGTCACGGCCACACGTGGCCCACACCGGCGGTCCTCGAAAGCGACGTGATCTGCCTGGGTCACGAACATCCCTGCGTGCGACTCGAGGACGAGGTCGGCGGCAGTCGCGTCGAGCGTGCGTGGCTGCGGGGGCGGCTCGATCCCGACCCGTTTCGCGACCGCCCCGAGTACGAGGGGGTGTCGTGGCTCGAGGGGACGGACGGATCGCCGCCCGGAGTAGTCGTGTTCCCGGCGTTCAACGACCTCGTCGGCGGAACCTGGATCAACGTCTCCGGGCAGTCGTTTCTCTCGCCGTTCATCCCGGCGGGGCTGGCGGAGGGCGACGCCTACTTGCTGGACGGAACGCGGCTCGGACCCTACGAGTCGGTTTGAGCCACCCACGACCGGCGGCGCTGCAGCGTGGCTCCAGGTGTATAACGGGTAATGCGCCGCATCCGGCTACAGCTGTTCGGTCCGCGATCTGATCTCGTCGTCCTCGCGCCACTGATAGTAGTAGTACTCGGTGCCGCCGATCTCGGTCACCGAGACGCTCGCTCGCTCCGGGACATCGTCGGGGTACGCGTCGGGATCGGCCGTCGCCGACGTCGCTTCCCCGTCGTCGGTCCGTCGTGCTTTCCACGTCGCCACGTCCTCGAGATAGGAACTCATCGTCCGGAGGGTGGCGACGTCTCTCCCGGCGAGTTCCTCGAGTACGTCGCGGCTCACCTGGTCCAGCTCCCGTGGGGGAGTCGGTCGCTCGTCGGCGGTCATATACGCCGATGGGACGAGGATCCCCGTAAACCATGGTTTTTCGGGATGAACACTCCCCGATGGAGGATATTGGTGCGTGATACCACGCAGTATATGTAGTCCTAGTATTCATTGGTACTCCAAATACGTGTAGATTTATATACCAGAACGAGGTCCGTACGGCTGACTATGGCCTCGCAAACGCGCCGCAGAGCACGCATCGATCCGGTTCCCGACGATCTCGAGTCAGCCCACGCGAAACTCGTCTACATCTACCTGGAGGTCGCCGAGGGGGCGACGATCGAAGAGCTGGGGGAGATACTGGCGATGAAGAAGATCAACATCCTGAGCGTGCTGAACTCGCTGTCGAGTGCCGGCTACGTCGAGCAAGCCGAATCGGAGTACGTTCTCGCGAACTGATCCCGACGGCGTCGTCGTGAAGCGACGGCCGCGTCGCCGTTCCCGCGACAGTTGATACAGACGGGGTCGGATCCCGGACGATTCCCGTGCCCGAACGAGCCGACCGCGAACGACCGTTTCGACGGCAGCTCAGAACGTCTCGAGGTAGCGCTCGAGCTCCCAGTCGGAGACGTCGACGAGGTAGTCTTCGAACTCCTGTTCTTTGGCTTCGACGAACTTCGGCCCGACGTGCTCGCCGAGTGCCCCGTAGATGACCTCGTCGTCCTCGAGTGCCGCGACGGCTTCGCCGAGGTTCGTCGGCAGCGTCTCGATGCCGTACTCCTCGCGTTTCTCCTCGTCGAACTCGTAGATGTTCTCCCGAACCGGGTCCGGACACTCGAGGTCGCGTTCGATCCCGTCGAGGCCGGCGTGGATGAGCGCCGCCAGCGCGAGGTAGGGGTTACACGACGGATCGGGGAAGCGAGCCTCGATGCGCGAGGCGGCCGGGACGCGGGCCGCGGGCTTGCGGATCAGCGCCGAGCGGTTGCGGTCCGACCAGGCGACGTAGACTGGTGCCTCGTAGCCGGGCACGAGCCGTTTGTAGCTGTTGACCGTCGGGTTCGAGACCGCCGTGATCGCCGGCGCGTGCTCGAGGATGCCGGCGATGAAGGAGTGGGCGGTCTCCGAGAGGTCGAACTCGTCGTCCTCGTCGTGGAAGGCGTTCTCACCGTCCTCGAACAGGGAGAGGTGGGTGTGCATACCCGAGCCGTTGATGCGCGGAATCGGCTTGGGCATGAAGGTCGCGTGCTGGTCGTGCTGGGCGGCGATCGCGCGGACGACGGTACGGAACGTCGCGACGTTGTCGGCCGTCGAGAGCGCGTCGTCGTACTCGAAGTTGATCTCGTGTTGGCCGCGAGCGACCTCGTGATGGCTCGCTTCGATCTCGAAGCCCATGTCCTCTAAGCCGTAGATGATGTCGCGGCGAACGTCGCTGGCGAGGTCTTTCGGCGCGAGGTCGAAGTAGCCGCCGTGATCGCCCGTCTCCGTCGTGGCGCGGCCCTCCTCGTCCTCCTCGAAGAGGAAGAACTCCGGCTCGGGCGCGGCGTTGACCGTGTAGCCCAGATCGTCGGCACGCTCGAGTGCGTTCTTGAGGACGCGTCGCGGGTCGCCCTCGAAGGGTTCGCCCGTCGAAGTGTCGATGACGTCGCAGATCATCCGGGCCGATGCACCGTCCTCGCGGTTTTGCCACGGGAGGATCGCGAACGTGTCGGGGTCGGGCTTGAGCCGCATGTCCGATTCCTGAATGCGAACGAACCCCTCGATCGAGGAGCCGTCGAAGTAGATCCCTTCGGTGAAGGCCTTCTCGGCCTGGCGTGCGGGCACGGAGACGTTCTTGACCGTCCCCAGAATGTCGGTAAACTGCAGCCGAAGGAAGTCGATGTCTTCGTCTTCGATCTCGTCCAGTACGTCCTCTTCCGCGGCGGTCAGGTTTCCGTTCGTCATCTTCTGCTCGCCTAAGCAAACGGATTCTACTATTAAAGCTCTACTGTTGTGGGCGAATATACTCAAATATGGATAAAACTGGTCATTCGAATACTATAATATGGCGTATTCGGAACGAGGATGACATCGATCGGAAAACGGGCATCACAATTGGATGCTCGTGTACTGTCGTCTCGAGCGACCCGGTCGATCCGGACCGGTTCGGCCGCGAACCGGTACCACTAATCTCCCGGCCTCGAGACCGCCGACAATGAAACTCGCGCGGATCGCGACCGACGATGGCCCGGTATCCGGACGATACGAGGACGGCGTCGTTCACGCCGCCGACGGCGTCTACGAGGTCGGGGCGGACGAAGGGTTCCTGCCACCCTGTGAGCCCTCGGCGCTGTACTGTATCGGCCGGAACTTCGCGGCGACGATCGACCAGATGTCCTACGAACGCCCCGACGAGCCCGATTTCTTCATCAAGCCGCCGGCGTCGCTCGTCGGCCACGGCGATCCGATTCCGTATCCGACAGTCACGAACGAACTGACCTACGCCGGCGAGCTCGCGGCCGTCATCGACGAGCCCTGTCGGAACCTCTCGGAAGACGAGGTGTCCGGGGTCGTCCGCGGCTACACGATTCTGAACGACATGGACGCGCTCGACCAGGGCGAGCGGACGCCCCGGAAGGCCTTCGACGCGTCCGGCCCGCTCGGGCCGTGGATCGAGACCGCGGTCGAGCCGACCGACATCGACATGTACACCGACGTCGCCGGCGAGCGCCGCCAAGAGGCCAACACCGAACTGATGTTGTTCGACCCCGACGAGATCATCGCACACCTCTCCCGCCGGGTCACGTTCCGTCCCGGCGACGTCGTCTCCTTCGGCAGTCCCGCCAACCCCGGTCTCGTCGAACCCGGCGACACCGTCGAAATCACCTACGAAGGCGTCGGCACGCTCCGCAACACCGTGGTCGATGCGAGCGAGCGCGAGACCCTGCCGCTCGAGCGGGAGACGGTCCGCACGTAGAACGGGGCAGGAGCGTTCGGGGAAGCGGCGACGGCTCGAAACGACGGGTAGAAAGGCACTTTACGGCGAGCGCCCACCGACGACACGTGAGCGCCGACCACCGACGCGTCGAGGTGTATCCCGACCGCGAGGTCGTCGTCGAGTTCGATCCCGAGCTTACCTTCGAGTGCGTCGACGACTGCACGTGGTGTTGTCACCACGGCGTGCTCCTCTACGACAGGGACCTCCTCGAGTTGGCCCAGCGGGCGAACCTCGCCGAGACCACGACGGAGTTTCGCGGCGAGAAATTCGTCACGCGCGAGGGCAAAGACCGCGAGGACCACGTCGGCGAGGACGGTTCGGCCTGTGCGTTCCTCCGGGAGGACGGCCTCTGTTCGCTCCACCTCGAGGAGGACTGGAAACCCACCCGCTGTTCGGTCTTTCCCCTCGGCGTCTGGCTCGAGGACGGCGACCTCCACGTCGACATTCGTGACTCGGCCCACGAGCACTGCGAGGGACTGAACGTCAGCGAGCGCAGCGTTATCGACAACCTCGAGGCATTCCTGCCGGAACTCCTGTGGGAACTCGAGAATCCGGATTCGGATCGCGAATTGTAGCCGGCGAATCGACAGTGATTCGTCCGACGAACGGTCACGATCGGAGGGCCGTTCGGACGAGCGGTAAACGGATTTTCACCAGTACGGCCCACGCTACCACGACTCCCCAACCATTTAAACGTCTACCGCACGTAGTTAAACTGTGACAGAAGACTCCGGGCGACGGAACCTCCGTATGCCCAACAGCGATGAAGTATTCGCCGTCGTAACCGAACACCTCGGAGGCAACCACGTTCGCCTCCGCTGTGAGGACGGCGAGGAGCGACTCGGCCGCATTCCGGGTCGCATGAAATACCGAACCTGGATCGAGCAAGACGACATCGTCGTCGCCGAACCCTGGGACTGGCAAGACGAGAAAGCCACCATCGAATGGCGCTACACCGGCCAGGACGCAGATCAACTGCGTCGTGAAGGCCACATCGATTGATCCCCGGTATCGGTTCCGATAACTACTAGATTTCTCCTACCGATCGGTTGCCCGTAGCGGCCGCGCTGGCGCTCGTATTCGATGGCTCGCCGATATTTCGGTGACAGGACCGCAAAAGGAGGCGTGTTAACAGAAGTATACCCAGTAGGTATGGCCCTGTGAGCACGTGACCGTGGTGTGATCGCCGAACGCCGCGATCGATTTCCGCACTTTCACCTCCGTCTCCCCGCCGGGGAGCGGGACGCTCGCGTTCTCCCCACAGTGCGGGCAGGTGACCGCTTTCGTTGCAACTTCGTTCATCTCCGTTCACCACGATACCACACAACACGGGTGCGCATAACCGTTGTCGTCAGTCGGACCGACGCGAGACGGTGCTCACGCGAGCGTTCGCTCCGTCGTGTGTCCGAAGAACCAGTCGAATCGACCGTAGCGAACCACGAGCAGTCGTTACTCCCGATGGTCGGTCCGTGCACTGACGCGCATCTCGACGTAGCGGTCCGCCCAGGTCCGGAAATGCAGTCGGAGCGACTCGAGGCAATCGGGTACTCGACTACCGCAGCGACCGAGTTTTCGAGCGTTACCGCGTCGCTTGCTTCCACTCGCGCAGTCCGACGACCGCCCCGTCGACGGCCGTTGGCTCCGCCTCCGTCGCCGCCCAGACGAACATCGGAGCGACGGCGTCCGGGTCGCGGCCGTTCCCTCCCGACAGCCCCGTCGCGACGATCCCGGGGTCCAGACAGCCCACGACGTAGTCGGTGTCGGCGGCGAAGCCGCGAGTCACCGCCTCCGCCGTCGCCTTCGAGATCGCGTAGGAACCGTATCCCGCTTTCCCGTCTCGAGCCACCGAGCCCGTCGGCACGAGCACCCGCGCCCCGTCGTTCAGGTGGGGCAGCGACTCGCGGATCGTCGCGTAGACGCCGCGACCGTTCGTCCGCCAGTGATCGTCGAACGCGGTATACGACTCGTCGTCCGTCGGCGTCTGCCCCGCCTCGCCGTGGTAGACGCCCGCTGCGGGGACGACGACGTCGATACCCGTTTCCCCGCCCGTCCGCGAGGCGGTCTCGGTCAACCGCTCGAGGTCGTACTCGTCGCGAACGTCGGTCCTGTGGCCGTCTGCGCTCACACCCGTCGCCTCGAGCGCGTCGACGGTCGCGTCGACGTCCGTGCCGTCTCGAGCGCCGACGACGACGGCCGCTCCCTCGGCTGCGAACGCTTCGGCGACGGCGCGTCCGATACCGCGCGTTCCACCGGTCACGATGGCTGTCTGGCCGTCCATACGTCCGTTACGGACCCGAGCCACAGGAACCCACCGGACGATCGACCCCCGGTGATCGCGACCGATGCCACGGGATGCCGTCTCTCCAGTTCGTTTCGACGACCGATCGGATTCCCTACCTATGTATGAGATACGTTTAACAGCGGTCCGATACGTACGTTCGACCATGCAATCGCTGTCCGGTGAGTCGGTCGTCGTGATCGGGAGCGGGATCGGTGGGCTCTCGACGGCCTGTTACCTCGCCGATGCGGGTGCCGACGTCCGCGTCATCGAGAAGAACGAACAACTGGGTGGCCGGGCGAGCCGCCTCGAGAAGGACGGATTCAAATTCGACATGGGTCCTTCGTGGTATCTGATGCCCGACGTCTTCGAGCGGTTCTTCGCCCACTTCGATCGGACGCCGAGCGACTACTACGAGCTCTCGCATCTCGATCCCCATTACCGAATCTTCTTCAAAGACGGTGACCAGGTCGATATCACGCCGGACCTCGAGCGGACGAAAGCCGTCTTCGAGGAGTACGAGCCGGGTGCCGGCGACGCACTCGAACGCTACCTCGAGAAGTCACGGGAGAACTACGAGGTCGGAATGAAACACTTCGTCTACGAGGATCGGGAACGCCTGCGCGATTATCTGGATCTCGACGTGGCTCGACAGGCGCGGGGGCTCTCGCTTTTGGGCTCGATGCAGGGTCACGTCGAGGACTACTTCGACCATCCGAAACTCCAGCAGATCATGCAGTACACGCTGGTGTTCCTGGGCGGTTCGCCGACGAACACGCCGGCGCTGTACAACCTGATGAGCCACGTCGATTTCAACCTCGGCGTCTGGTACCCCGACGGCGGGATCGGTGCGGTCATCGACGGGGTCGCGGAACTGGGTGCGGAACTCGGCGTCGAGTACGAGACCGATCGTCCCGCGACGGAGATCAAGGGCCACACGGGCGGGTTCGAGGTCGAAACGCCCGCTGGGCCGGTCCGATCGGATCTGGTCGTGAGCAACGCCGATTACGCACACACCGAACAGGAACTGCTGACTCCCGAACGGCGCGGCCACGACGCCGATTACTGGGACGAACGGACCTACGCGCCCTCCGCCTTCCTGCTCTATCTGGGCGTCGAGGGCGACGTCGACGAACTCGCCCACCACACGCTCGTGTTGCCGACCGACTGGGAGGAGCACTTCGATCAGATCTTCGAGGCTCCCCAGTGGCCCGACGACCCCGCCTACTACCTGTGTGTGCCCTCCGAAACCGACGACGCCGTCGCGCCCGAGGGCCACAGCGCCCTGTTCGTCCTCGTCCCGATTGCACCCGGACTCGAGGACACCCCCGAACGACGCGAGGAGTATCGCGACCTCGTCCTCGAGGACATCGCCGCGAATACGGGGACCGACCTCCGGGAGCGGATCGTCCTCGAGGAGCGGTTCTCGGTCGACGACTTCGCCGGCCGGTACAACAGCTACGGCGGGACGGCGCTGGGACTGGCCCACACGCTTCGGCAGACCGCGCTCTTCCGACCCCCACACCGGTCGAAAGAAGTCGACGGACTCTACTTCGTGGGCGGTGACACCACACCCGGTATCGGCGTCCCGATGTGTCTCATCAGCGGCGATCTGACGGCCGAGAAGGTACTCGAGGATCACGGCATCGCGGCGCGACCGTCGTGAGCTACGAATGAGTCGTCGGGACGAACGGAGCCCGGTCCGAACCCACGATCGCACACGCTCGAGACTCCAACGATGACTTCGAAATCCGCGGCGGCGAGTGAAGCCAGCGTCGGCGACCAGCTGTCGTACCTGCTGACCCTCTCGCGGCCGCGCTTCTGGCTGTATCTGGCCGGCCCCGTCGTCGTCGGAGTCGCCTACGCCGCGGCGTCCGTCGACGACCTGTTTACCCCGGCCACGATCGCCCTGTTCGCGTACTTCCTCCTGCCGGCGAACGTCTTCCTCTATGGCATCAACGACGTCTACGACCGGGAGATCGACGCGGCGAACCCGAAGAAGGACGACCGGGAGACGCGGTACCGGGGACAGCGGTACGTTCCCCTCGCCGTCGGGCTCTGTGGAGCCCTGCCGTTGCTGTTCGCGCCGCTGCTGGCCAGAGCCGCGATACCGTGGCTCGTCGCGTTCCTCCTCCTCGGTGCGGCCTACAGCGCGCCGCCGGCCAGGTTCAAGACGACGCCGCCGCTCGATTCGCTCTCGAACGGGCTCTACATCACGCCGGGCGCGGCCGCATACGCCGCCGTTTCGGGCACACAGCCGCCCCTCCTCGCGATCGCGGGCGGCTGGCTCTGGGCGATGGGGATGCACACCTTCTCGGCGATCCCCGACATCGAGCCCGACCGCGAGACCGGTATCCGAACGACCGCGACGGTACTCGGCGAACGTCGGACCTACGGCTACTGTGCCGGCTGTTGGCTCGCGAGCGCGGCCGCGTTCGGAACGCTCGACGTCCGGCTGGGGGCGCTCATGCTCGTCTATCCGGGGCTCGTCGCCGCGATCGCCACCGCGAGCGTCGCCGTCGACCGAGCGTACTGGTGGTTCCCGGCGATCAACACCGTCGTCGGCGCGCTCCTGACGATGGGCGGCCTCTGGAGGCTCCTCCATGGATAGCGGCGACTCGAATCGACCCCGCTCGAGTCCGGGTTCGGACCCCGCCTCGAGGTCGGGGACGGACGCTCCCTCGGGGCCGTCCCCTCACGAGCGGGACGGCAGAGACGGGTCCCACGGCGAACGCGCCCGCACCGAACGTGGCGCGACACGAGCGGCGGTCCAGCGCCGGCTCGAGGCCCTCGTCCGCGAGAATCGGTTCACGATCGCGGTGGTCTTCCCGGTGATCGGGGCAGTGACGCTGGTCGCGAGCGCCGAGGAGCTGTTGCCGCCGCCGCTCGCGTACAACCCCCTGTTGATCCTGTTCGGGACGCTGGTGATGCGCTCGCCGCTGGTCGTCGCCCTGTTGCCCCGCATCGATCGGCGGGCGATCGCCTCTCTCGGCCTCCTGACTGTGTACACGTACGCGATCGAACTCGTTGGCGTGCGGACGGACTGGCCCTACGGTGCGTTCGAGTACGGGATTCGGCTCGGGCCGATGGTGGGTGGCGAGATCCCCCTCGCCCTCCCGCTGTTTTTCGTGCCGCTAGTACTCAACGCCTACCTGCTGACGCTGCTGGTCTTCGGCGAACGGGCCGAGAACGTGTTCGTGCGAGTGCCCGGGGCGATCGCCGCCGTCGTCGCGATCGACCTCGTGCTCGACCCCGCAGCCGTCGCGATCGGCTTCTGGGAATACGTACCGCCGGGGGGCTACTACGGCGTCCCCGCCTCGAACTACCGGGGGTGGCTCCTCTCCGGGACCGTCGCCGTCCTCCTCGTCGAACTGGCCTTCGATCGCGCGGCGCTGCTCGAGCGGGTCCGAACCTGTTCGTTCGCACTCGACGATCTGGTGAGCTTCGTGTTGCTCTGGGGGGCGATCAACGCGCTGTACGGCAACTGGCTGGCCGCTGGAGTCGCGGGCCTGTTCTGTCTCGGGCTGTTGCGGACCGACCGCTACGACCTCGCGACGATTGCGAACCGGTCGCTCGGATCCTAACACGGCGGAGACGTGGACCGAATCGGAACGGGTCGTGGCCGGGACGAGTATGCCAGGGAGTTACTTTTGCGTGTGTGACTGTTGTCACCACTATGGCGACTCGTGAACCGATCGAGTGTCCGGTCTGTCGGGAACCGCCGGCCGCCGATCAACAACTCGAGGAGCATCTGGTCGACGAACATCCCAAACGCAAGCTCGCGAAGTTCATCGTCGCCGAAACGACCGCGCTCGCGAGCGACGATATTTCGGAGTAGCGCCGGCACGACGGCGATCGCTCCGACCCGGCGGCTCATACGGTTTGCTGTAACGATTCACCGGCGATGACGTACAGGAGACCGTCTCACACGAACAGGCTCGAGATGGCGTCGCCGAACAGGAGCAACGACACCACGGCGGCGATCGTCAGGGCGAGCCAGATACCGAGCCCGATCGCCGTCGTGCGTGCCATCTGTCGTTCTTCGTCACCGATCCCGGAACTGGTTTCCGTGGCCATACGCGGCCGTTTTGCTGCGAGGACAACGAACGGTGAGCCACTATATCGAGGGGCTTGATACTGCGACGGTTACGACCGGGTGGGAACGCCGTCCCCGTGTTCGGGGCTGTGTCGGTCTCGGTCGGCAGTTGGAACCGCCGAGACCCGCTGGAACACTGCTTCGGGATCTCGATTCCAGTGCCAGTGCCAGCGCGTCTTCGCGAGACACCACAACTTCCGTGCCGTCGACAGCGACGGCTCCGCCGAAAGCACGTCGTACTCCTGATTGCGGATGACGGTGTGGTGTTCCGCGTAGAGAACCGCCGCCAACAAGACCGGGAGCTGACAGTCCTCGGGTAAGTACCTGATCCCGGCGACGCCCTCCCGATAGAGCTCTTCGGTCCGCTGGAGCTCGGCGGCCATCGCCGCCCCGAACGACTCGGTGTACTCGAGCCGTTCGATCTGTTCGGTGTCGACCCCGTGGTCCCGCAGCGTTTCCTGAGGGATGTAGATCCGATCGCGCTCGAGGACGTCCTCGCGGACGTCCCGCAGGAAGTTCGTCATCTGGAACGCCTCGCCGAGCGTGACGGCGTGGGGAAGCGCCGTCTCCTCGGCCTCCGGCTCCATGATCGCGGTCATCATTACGCCGACCGACGCGGCCGACCCCCGCATGTAGGACTCGAGGTCGCTGTAGGTTTCGTACCGGCTGGTCTCGATATCGGTCGCCATCGCGTCGATGAACGTCTCGATTTCCGCGTCGTCGATCCCGTATCGCTCCGTGAGTTCCCGGAACGCCTCGAGCACCGGATCGTCGGGTGGTTGCTCGCCCAGCGCCTGGGCTCGAATGGCCTCGAGTTGCGCGCGCTGTGTCTCCGGATCGACGTCCGCCGCGTCGTCGACGACCTCGTCCGCGATCCGGAAGAACGCATAGAGGACGTGCGTGGCGTGGCGCACTCGCTCGGGAAGGAACCGCGTCGCGAGATAGAACGTCTTCCCGGTTCGCTTCTGTATCGTCTTGCCTGCGTCGATGTGTTCCTGTTGCATTCTCTGCCCCGTTGACCCTCCGACAGTGAACGGATGTATATGATACGACAGATGCATATAAAATACCACCCCCTCACTATGTTCGGGCGACCGCCGGACGCAGTGCCAGCACGGCGGATCACTCGAGGAGTTCGTCGAGGAGTTTCCGCTGGGCAGTCCGCAGATGCTGGTGGTACGTCGACCGGGAAATGTCCATCG
This sequence comes from Natrinema longum, assembly GCF_017352095.1. NCBI lineage: Archaea > Methanobacteriati > Methanobacteriota > Halobacteria > Halobacteriales > Natrialbaceae > Natrinema > Natrinema longum. The sequence continues at coordinate 2,816,000 of NZ_CP071463.1, read as the reverse complement.
ACGCGGCCAACTCCTCGCCGGAGATGTCTCGGGGCCACTCGAAGTAGTTCGCGTAGTAGGCCTTTCGAAGCGCCATGAGCTGTCGGTCGGTCAGCGACGACTCGAGTCGCGTCACGATGTCCTTCCGGGTCCGGGTGGGTTCTTCCGTTTCGTGATAACTATCGAGTTCGACGCGGTCGTATCGGCGCTCGAGCAGGTCGTACGCCGACCGTGCGGACCGTCCGTCGGGAAGTTCGAGGACGAGATCGGCGACGCCGTCGGTGACTGTCAGCTCCTGGATCACCCCACCGTACTCGCTCAGCGCCGTCACGAGTCCGTCTTCGGCCTCGACCTCGAGGACGGTGTCGCTCTCGGTCTCGGAGAGGATTTCTACGTCGCGTCCGTTCGCGAACGCGTTCTGCACGCTGGCAGCGTCGAGTTCGCGATCGGCATGGAGGAAGACGAGCGGCGTCCCGTCCGCATCGTAGGTCACGCCGCGGTAGGTGATCGTGGCGTCGACGGCAGTCGACAACGCCGTGACGAACAACGACGGGTCCTCGAGGGAAACCGCCATGGAGACGACGGTCTCGGTCGTGAGCATCCGCCTGACTTCGAGTGCGTTCATCGCGGTCGCGATCGTCTCCGCCAGCGACTCGAGAACGAAGCGTTCCCGTTCGTCGAAGGCCTCGGGATCGGCGGCGAACACGACGAGGACGCCGTAGGTGATCTCACCGTACGTCAGTGGCAAGGCGATGATCGATCGGACGTGTTCGCCGGCCTCCGCTGGCCACCATCGGTCGGCATCGTCGAACGCATCGAGATCCTGGATAACGTGTGGGTCGCCGTCCTCGAACGCCCGAATCGCGGGATGGCGTTCGTCGGTCCCGATGACGAGTTCGTCGTCCTCGAGGGAAACGTCCCCCTCGCTGGCCCACTCCTGGGGGGACAGCCGTCGGTTCGTGACGTCGGCCCGGCCGATCCACGCGAGCGCGTAGGGATCGGTTTCGGTAAGCCGCGCACAGACTTCGCGTTCGATCTCTCCCCGCGTCTCCGCACCGACGGCGGCGTCGGTGACGTCACGGACGAGCCCGTCGACGCGCTCGAGGACGTGTTCGAGCGCCTGCCGTTCGTCGCGGACCTGTTGGGCGTTCTCTTCGGCGGCGATCTCGGCGAGTTTCCGCTCGGTGATCTCGACGTGGACGATCGACACCAGTCGCTCGTCGCCGTCGCGAAACCGGCTGGCCCGCATCATGAACCAGCGCTTTTCCGTCGGTGAGTGACAGGGGTACTCCATCTCGAAGGACTCCTGGTCGCCGTCGAGCACGCGCTCGATCCCTGCAACCGCACGAGTGGCGTGTTCGTCGTCCGCAGTCGCGGCAGTCGCAACGTAGTCGACACCGAGGTGGTCCTCGCTCTCGGGAGCGAACTCGCGCCAGGATCGGTTCGTCAGCCTGATCTCGCCGTCGTCGTCGATGACGGCGATGGTGATCGGGAGCGTCTCGAGCGTCGCCGCAGCGAGGTCCTGCCGGGAAGCCATCGCCTGCGAATACGTCCTACCCTGGCTTAACGCTTAACAGGAGTGGCACGCACACGGGGACGGAATCGACAGTTCGACGACCGTTCCGGTGCTCTCTGCCGATCGGATCTCCTGAACCGACCGGCCGGTTTGCCAGCAAGAGGGCTGCTCCCGTCCGTTTCTACCAGTCGTACGAACGGGATGGCTCCGATCGTCCGGTTCGCGACCGAGCGGTCGCGTTGGGCAGTCAATATTTATATAGATGTCCGTTGACAACCCCCACGGAGATCGGGTGTGCTGGACACCTCATCCACGCGAGCGACGATCCGAGCGCTGAGACGGTCTGCTGTACCGATGTCCCGGTGGGACCGCAGGGCGGTCCCGGTCCCACCGGCTTACAGTAGTTCGTATGAGACCGGGTGGGGAACGACGACACCGATTCACTCGAAGTCGGGGCCTCGAGGGCGCAGCGACACCGACGAGCCGATCTCCGATCGAACCCAACGCGGTTCGACGGGCCTGACGGCACGCATCGGCGTGGTCGGCCCGGACGAGCAACGCGGTCCACGCTCACCCCTGTCAATCGTGGCGTAGCGGTGACCGGTCGTCGTTCGACGACCGGTCACAGCTCCCGTTGGTATCCCCGATAGTCGCAACTGCCTGCATAAACGCCTATGTGACCCTATGACATATCACGGAGTATGGCAAGCGACCACCGCACGCGCGAACGGTCACGGTGTCGGAACTGTGGGTTCGAAGCACCTTGCGGGGACGACGAATGGCAGCGGATCGAGGTTCCGAAACTCGGCCGGATGACCCAGTGTCCCGACTGTGAGAGTACGGACGTCATCACCAGCCGGTGAGTCGGCCCGCTCGAGTCGAGGCTCCGTCTCCATGGGTTGTGGACACCGCTCCCGATGAGCGATCGGGCCGCGACCGGCCACCGGGGCAGACAGACTCTTGAGTGTCTCCCACTAACGGCCACCCATGAGCAACGAGCCGAATGCCGTCCCGACGAGCGACGAGGAGTGGCGCGAGGAACTGAGCGACGCGGAGTACCGGATCCTTCGCGAGGCCGGCACTGAAACCCCGTTTAGCGGGGAGTACGTCGATCACAAGGCGGACGGTTCCTACGCCTGTGCCGGTTGCGGGGCCGAACTGTTCGACTCCGAGACGAAGTTCGACGCCGGCTGCGGGTGGCCCAGTTTCTACGACGTCGACGACGACCTGGTCGAAACCCGAACCGACACCAGCCACGGCATGCGCCGCACCGAGGTCCTGTGTGCCAACTGCGGCGGTCACCTGGGCCACGTCTTCGAAGACGGCCCCGACCCGACGGGCAAACGCTACTGTATCAATTCCCTCGCCCTCGAGTTCGACGAGGAGTGATCGCCATTCCCGACGGACCAACCGCGCGAACACCGCGGCCTCCTTCTCTCGACTATCACGCCTCGGGCTGCTCTGATCCGGCGGACGCGAGACGGCCGACCGATCGGCCGGTCGTCGCTACCTCGAGTCGTCGTCGGAATGGGCTCGCACCCACAACTCGCCGATACGGGAGAGCCGCGTCCGGTAGGACTTGCCGTGTTCCTCGCGTTCGATGTAGCCCTTGCCGCCGGGACCGAGCCGATCGACGTTGTAGATGACCTTCGACCGGAAGCTATCGGTGTACTCCTCGTTGAGTTCGCGGGCCAGCGACTCCGCGAGTTCCGAGACGGAGTCGAACTCGCCGTCCTCGCCGAGCTTGTAGAGGATGAGTTCCTCGAAGGGCTTGACGTTCGAGAAAGAGGCGACCGGCAACTCGACGATGTGGTTGCCGTCGATCTCCTTCGCGCCGATCGTCGTCCCGCGCTCGTCGAACTCGTCTAACAGATCGCACGCGCTCTCGAGGCGGCTCGTGATCCGGTCGTCCGCGATGTCGTCGACCTCGCCGAGGTCCTCGAGCAGCGTGATCTGCTCGCGCAGTTCCTCGGCGAGTTCGGTCTCGAGGTACTTCTCGGGGGCGGTGTAGTAGGTGTGGATCCCCTCGCGGTCCTCCTGGCGTTCGACCATCAGCGAGTGGGCGGCGTTGGCGAAGGCGAAACTCACCGTCCGGGGCATCGCGGCGACGTTGACCCAGACCTCGTTGCCCCGGTCGAGCTCCGCGGTGATGAGCTCGTAGGCCTGCTCGAAGGCGTCGTCGTAGTCGTAGACGTCCTCTAAGACGAACCGCTCGGTCTCGGCCCCGAGCAGGTTCTTGAAGTCCGTCTCGAGTTTCTTCGAGAGATGTCGCGAGTACTCGACGTTGGCCTCGCTGCCGACGGCCCCCTCGAGGAGAATGACGCTGTCGACGTCGATCTGATCGCGCACGAGGGGCGCGATCAGCCGGTCGTAGTCGAAGCCGACCGGAACGATGTGCGTTTGCATACCCGATACGTTGCGGTGCTGTTTATAAAAAGCACCAGTTCTCGTACCGTTGGTGTGGGGATCGTCGGTGTCTGCCGCTGTGTCGTCCGTGGCCCATCCACCTGGACGGAGAAGAGACGTGACGATTTAGTATCTCTTTTAATGATTTGAATGTGATATTATGGGTCGTATGGCTGCCCGCCGTCGTTCGTCGGCGCACCCATCGCGAGGACGCGGACGGTGTCAGTCGACTCGTCAGAGTTGAACGCGCGGTGTGGGTTGCCCGGTTCCACGAGGAACGCGTTCTCCGCCTCGACGTCGTAGGTGCGCTCGGGGGTTTCGACGTTGAGCGTCCCCGAGAGGACGTAGAACGCTTCCTCTTGGGTTTCGTGATAGTGATACTGGAGCGGGAGCTGTTCGCCGGGTTCGGCGACGTACAGCCGAGCGCCGAGCTGGTCGAACGTGATCCCGTCGTCGGCACCAGTGATCGAGTGGGTCCGGCATGGCCGATCCGACAGCCGACCGTGCGTCTCGGGATCCACGACTTGGTAATCCATACCACTCGGTTGTCTCCCTGAGGATAAATTAGTATGGTTTTTGATACCCGTCGTATCAGATACTCGAACCTGAATTCGCGGTCGGGATCGGAGGAGGTGATGTGACTGGTCGGGCCGGAGACGAGGACCCGACGGACGCTCGAGCCCGCTCGTGAGCCGAATCAATCGTCTGACGCGGGCTCGAGGTCGAGTCCCCGGAACAGATCGACGATCGCCTCGCGGTCGCGGGTCGGATCGACGTCGAGGGCGGCCGCGAGCAGGTCCGCGTCGTCGGGGGCCTCCAGCGGGACGATGCCGCCGGCCATTGCGTACGCGTCGGCGGCGGGCCAGACGGCGACGTGGGCTTCGGCGTCGATCGTCGCGCTTTCGTCACCGGTGTCGTCGCTCGTACCGCCGTCGGTCGCCGTCGCCCCGTCGGTCGGATACGCCACCTCGAGGACGGTGAGATGGCCGACGGCTCCATCGGGCCGGTCGATGAACTCGCTCGCGCGTTCCCCGCCGACGGCGATGCCATCGTCCTCGACGGTCTCGACGAATACCTCGCGGGCTTTGGGGGCGGCCAACTCGAGGGCGTCGCCGGGGTCGAGCCCGATCGCCGAGAGGGAGGGGCTGATCGCGAGGTCGACGGTGAACAGCGATCGGGCCGGGACGTCGCCGTCGGCGCGGAGCCGCTTGAGGGCGTCGGCGGTCGGTCGGTGTTCGAAGACGGTCGTTTCGGCGGTAACCGTCGCCAGCGAGAGGCTGCGTTCGTCGGTTCGGCCGCCGAGACGACGCCAGTCGTCGGCGACTGCGGGCGGCAGGTCGATAGCCATCGCCGTCGCGTACACGGGCGGGGCGGTTCAGGGTGGCGGTTCCGAGTCGATCGGACGGACTACCGTACGTCAGTGCCGTCCCAGCCGCGACCCGTCCTGCGGGTGCGCCGGTCGGTCGGTACGGCAACCCGCATCAGTCCGCGCCCAGTCGGTCGAAGTAGATCGCGCGCCGTTCGGCGGCCGCCGGCGACGTGACGAGCGACACGACGACGGTGACGACGAGTCCGAGTCCCATGCCGACGATGCCGGCCGACCAGCCGGCGTAGGAGTTCGGAACGACAGCGAGGAAGAGACTCAGGATGTAGAAGAGCTGGCTCGCTACCACTCCGGCAGTGATGCCCGCTCGCGTGGTTCCGCGCCAGTAGAGGGCGAGGATGATCGGCAGTGCGAGTTGGGCGAAGCCGCTGAAGGCCGCGTTGCCGATTTCGAACAGCGTCGCGGGCTGGAACAGACTGACGACGAACGCAGCGGTGGCAAAGAGGACGACACCCACGCGGGCGATCAGATCCTCCGAGCGTTCGGAGACGACCACCCCAAAGAACCCGAGGATCGGTCGAAAGAGGTCTCGCGTGAAGTACGACGACCCCGACAGCAGCATCGAGTCGGAGGAAGACATCATCGCAGCCATCGCGCCGGCGATGACGAGCGCGGCGAACCAGGTCGGCGTGAATTCGGCGAGGACCAGCGGCAGGACGTTCGCACCCTCCGGAACCGCCACCTCGAGGCCGGCGGCCCACGCGCCCAGCATGAACGAGGGGACGAAGAGGAGGACACAGAGGATCGGCCAGAGAACGAAGGACTGTTTGAGGACCGTTTTGGATCCCGCGGCGAAGAAGCGCTGGTTGACCTGTGGGAACATCGCGACGCCGAAGCCGATCGTGATCGCCGTCGAAAGCATCCACGGGACCGTGTAGTAGTCGCTGCCCAGCGAGAGGAAGCCGCCGGTGTCGGGGTTGGACGCGAGCGCCTCGGTCGCAGCGCCGGGGCCGCCGACGGCCGCGAGTACCCACAGCAGGGCGACCCAGGTGGTGACGAGCATGAACGCACCCTGGAGCGTGTCGGTCCAAGCGATGCCGCGCATCCCCGCGACCACGACGTAGAGGATCATGAACGCGGTGATCAGGCCGGCCCCGGCGGCGTAGGAAACCGCGCCCTCGGTGAGCGCCTCGAGGGCAGTCCCGGCACCGACCTGCTGGAGCATGACGTACGGAAAGAGCCACACGAGGCTGACAACGGCGACGAGCCCGCGGAGCCACCACGAGCCAAAGCGGTCGCCGAGCATCTCCCCGAGGGTAACGTAGCCGTATTGCTGGCCGAGCAGCCACTGCTTGTAGCCGACGACGTACCAGAGTATCGCGAAGATGATGCCGTCCATCAGCCCCATGACGAGGATCCACTCGGGACCCTGCGCGTAGGCGATGTTCGGGCCCGCGAAGAAGGTAAACGCCGACAGCAGCGTCGCGAAGGTCGTAAACAGCAAGACGACCGTCCCGAGCGTTCGGCTCGCCAGATAGAAGTCCTCGGCCGTGCGGTCGGTCAGTCGGTAGGCGACCAGCCCGACCGCGAGCGCGATCACGAGGTAGCCGACGATGATAGCCAACTGCAGCGTGACCGGTCTCACGGCGGATCACCACCGGGTTGCCGGTCTCGAGCGCGATCGGGATCGGTCAGCCCCTTGCCCCGTGAGCCCCGACCCCCTCCGTCGGTTTCGACGCCGATTCCCCATGCTCGCTGTGTGAAGACCCAGAAGACGGCCGACGCCAGCACCATCCAGCCGACGTGCCACCAGAGCCAGACCGGAAGCCCGGCGACGACGGCTGCCGAACCCCACAGGAACCACGGGATCGCGAGCCCCGCGAGGACGACCGCGATCACGAGCCAGAGTCCCAGTTCGTTCCGGCGCATGTGTGACCCTTTGTCCCGGTATGGGTAACTCTTACTATTCGATCCAAGATATCGAAGAGATTTATTCATCGGTCCGGGATCCCGATGGCGTGTGGCGGTTTTTCGTAGCTAAAATCGCGTTTTCACCGAGGAAAAAGAGTATGTACGTCTGACATCGACTAGAAATCGACACCCGTATGGCCCGTTTGTTCCCCTTTCGCTCCGAGACGGCTCCCGAAGAGGGCCAGCCCCGCGTCGTCGACCTCGAGGGCGAGGACGCCGACGCGGTGTTCGGCGCGCTCTCCTCGACGACGGCACGGGAGATCTATTCGCATCTCGACGACGAACCCGGCGCACCCAGCGACGTCGCCGACGCGATCGACTCCTCGATCCAGAACGTCCGCTACCACCTCGAGAAGCTCGAGGACGCCGGACTCGTCGAGGTGGTCGACACCTGGTACTCCTCGCGTGGCAACGAGATGAGCGTCTACGCGACGACCGACGGGCCGTTGATCGTTACCAGCGACAAATCGCGGGCGACACAACTGAAGGAGGCACTCTCGCGCCTGGTCGGCGGTATCGGTGTACTGGCGGGCGGGAGCTTGCTGGTCCAGTACGGGGTGACCCGATGGCTCGGGCAAACCGGCACGAGCCCTACACCGGGCGGGACCGAACAGCCGGCAGCGGGCGGCAACGGGGGTCAATCGGACGGAGCGACCACCGAGTCGACCGACGAACGCTCGCGGGACGATCAGGCTGCGGATTCGGCCGACGACGGCATGGATGCCGAGACGACCGACGGCGGGGCCGACGGCGGAGACGACGTCGGTATCGCGGATGTGGAGAACCAAGACGGCGGCTCCACCGAAAACGCCGGGGGCGGGGACGCCGGGGCCGGGGATTCGGGGTCGGTAGATCCGGCGCTCGAGGCCGACAACGAGACGCTGCAAAACGCCACCGACGGGGCCACGGACGCGGCGGAACCGGTCCTCGAAACCGTCCCACCGGGACTGCTCTTCTTCCTCGGCGGACTGGCCGTCCTGCTCGTGATCGTGGCGTACTGGTACTGGTATCGGCCGCGGTATCGCATCAACTGAACCGGTGTGTGAGCGGGGGCAATGACGACTCGAACGGAATCGAATCGACGATATAGGTCGATCGATGCCGACGGCGGTCCCAGCGACGTGCAGCCAGCAGTAGAGATTTATGGACCGCACGAATCATTGTCATCATGGGCGACACGTCGTCGACCGGTGGAACCAACATCGAAGGGGAGTCGCCACAGGTCGAGCCGACAGTCGAGACCGACGAAGCCACGATTACCGACGATGCCGAACTCGAGCGGACGCTCGGGCTCTCCGGTGGATTAGCGATCGGGATCGGGACGATGATCGGGGCCGGCATCTTCGTCTTTCCGGGGCTGGCAGCCGGGGAGGCCGGCCCCGCTGCGGCAGCGTCGTTCGCCGTCGGCGCGCTCGTCGCCCTTCTGGTCGCGTTGCCGACCTCCGAACTCGCGACGGCGATGCCGAAAAGCGGGGGCGGCTACTACTATATCTCCCGCGGGCTGGGCACGCTCGCCGGGACCGTCGTCGGGCTGTCGCTGTGGTTCGGACTGGTGTTCGCGACGGCGTTTTACCTCGTCGGCTTCGGCTACTACGCCGTCGATACGCTCGCGGAACTCGGCGTCGCGGTCGGTGACGGCCTCGTCATTCCGCTGGCGCTGTTGTTCGGCGCGGGCTTTACCGTTTTGAACGTCACGGGGACGGAAAACGCGGCGAAACTCCAAAACGGAATCGTCGCGTTGTTGCTGTCGATTCTCGTGGTTTTCCTCGGATACGGCGGACTCGATGCAGTCGGTCTCGTCGGCGAATCGACCGCCCCCGAGCAGTTCGCACCGTTCGGGACGCTCCCTATCCTGACGACCGCGGCGCTCGTGTTCACCTCGTATCTCGGGTTCGCACAGGTGGCGACCGTCGCCGGGGAGATGAAAGATCCCGGTCGAAACCTGCCGCTGGCGATGGTCGGCTCCGTGGTCATCGTCGGCGTTCTCTACGTCGTGACGGTCTTCGTCGCGACGAGTGCGTTCGGGAGCGAGCAACTCTCGGAATTCGGCGAGACGGCGATGGTCGAGGTCGGCCGCCACTATCTCGGCGCGGCCGGGGCGTTCGCGATCGTCTTCGGCGGACTGCTCGCGACGATGTCGAGTGCCAACGCGTCGGTCCTCAGCACGTCTCGAGCCATCTACGCCGTCTCGAAGGACGCCCTGTTACCGCGACGCGCGAGTCACATCAATCTCCGCTATGGCACGCCACACGTCGCGCTCGGGATGGCCGGTGGGCCAATACTCTTGTTGGTCGCGACCGGCCGCGTGGAACTGCTCGCGGAAGTCGCCTCGTTTCTGCACCTCGTCATGTACGGGCTGATCTGCGTGGCGCTGCTCGCAGTGCGCCGCGACGAACCGGAGTGGTACGATCCCGACTTCCGCGTTCCCGGCTATCCGGCCGTCCCGATACTCGGTGCGCTCGCCAGTTTCGCCCTGATCGGATTCATGCAACGCACGTCACAGTTCATCGGTATCGGTATCATGATCGTCACTGCCGGGTGGCACGCCTACTACGCCCGGGACGTGACGCTGAAGGGGGTCCTCTAATGACACACGTACTCGTTCCGCTGGCAATACTCGAGGGTGAATCGATTTCGGCTGGACTGACGACGCTGCTCGAGCCGATGGACGTGACCGTGCTTGGCTATCACGTCCTGCCCGAGCAGACGCCGCCGGACCAGGCCCGACTCCAGTACGAGGAGCAAGCGACCGATGCGCTGACCGATCTCGTGGCGGAGTTCGAGGCGGCCGGCGGGCGGGCCGACCACCGCCTCGTGTTCACGCACGACCGGGAGCAAACGATCGATCGAATCGCATCGGAGACAGGAGCGGACGCCTACGCGATCACGGGTGTGACTGGGCCGATCGAGCGACTTCTGGTGACAGTGACGGGCACCGTCGCCGTCGAACGGATCTGCGCGTTCGTCGCCGAACTGGTCGACGAGCGCGGAATCGATATCACGCTCTTTCTCGCGACCGACGACGGGACCGGCGGGCGGGAGTCGCTCGAGTCCGCGGCCACGCTCCTCTCGGAGCACGGCATCGACGTGGAGACCGAACTCGCCGTCGACGAACCCCCCGTCGAGGGGCTTATCGACGCCGCGGCCGGCCACGACGCCGTCGTTATGGGCGAACGAGCCCCCTCGCTCCGGTCGTTCCTCTTCGGTGAGGAGGCCGAACGCGTCGCTGCCGAGTCGGTCGGGCCAGTACTCGTCGTCCGAAACCCCGAGGAACCTGACGACGCGAGTCGTTAGAGCCGAGGCGGCAGACTACGAGACGCTCCGATTCGGCCGGAACCACAGCATCGTGACGAGCATCGCGACGTTGAGTCCCAGGAGCACGATGAACGACGGACCGTAACTGCCGAGTAAATCACGCGCCCCGCCGATGGCAACGGGGCCGACCGCGCCGACGACGTAGCCCACGCCGATCATCATCGCGGTGAGCCGGCCGGCGGCGTCCGCGTTCGGGGCCAAATCGCTCGGAAGCGTCAGACCGAGCGCGAACAGCCCTCCCATCCCGATGCCGGTGAGGATGCCCCATCCCCACGGACTCACGAACGGGAACCAGACGAACCCCCCGAGACCGATCGCGTTCAGGACGCCCGCCAGCACGAGCCACGGCCGGCGATCCGTCCAGCGGTCGGCCAGCGCCGGAATACCGAGGGAGCCACCCAGCTGTGCGATCACGAACAGGGTCAGGACGAACCCCGCTTGTTCCGTCCCCCACCCCAGATCGACGTACAGCGGTGCGAGCCACGTCAGCTCAGAGTAGTACAGAAGTGTCTGCGCGCTGAAAAACAGCGTCGTGATCCACGCCCCGGTGTGCCGCCACGGAAGCCGTTTCTGCGTCGACTGCGCCCCACGCGAACCGGCGTCGTCGGACCGACTGATCGGTGCCCAGACGGCGGCGGCGATACCGGCCAACACCGCCCAGACGGCGAGTGCCCTGGGCCACGATCCGAGAACGCCAGTCAGCGGGGCGGTTCCGCCGGCTGCCACGGCCGCACCGATGCCCAGGCTCGTGGTGTAGAGCCCGGTCACGAGTGCTGCCCGTTCGGGAAAGTAATCGTTGACGATCGACGGCAGGAGCGTCTGGCTGATCGCGATCCCGATGCCGATCGAGACGGTGGTCCCGAACAGGACGATCGCGGTCGCCCCCCAGACCCGTAGTGCCGTCCCCACACCGACGAGGACGGTCGCCCACAGAATCGCACGTTCCCGCCCGAGCAGCCGGGAAACGGGTGCTGCGGAAAACGCGAAGATCCCTATCAGAAGCGTTGGAACCGTCGTAAGCAGGCTCACCGCAGTGTAACTGAGTCCCAGATCGGCGCGGATCGCCTCGAGCACCGGCGGTATCGACGTGATCGCCGGCCTGAAGTTCAGTGCGACCAGCAGTAGGCCGATCAGCAGTACCGTTCGGTTCCGTTTCACCTGCTCGGTCTATCAATCCAACTCCAGTAAATAAGTCTTGTATCTTCACTCCGCGTCGTGTTCGCCGCGAGTCAGACAGAACGTGGCGAATCCGGTCGCGGACGGATCGATCGAACGGGGGACGACGGTTCGTCCGTTATCCGTCGTCGACCGCGTCCTCCTCGTCCGATTCGAGATACTCGCCGCGAATCACGAGCACCGGATCGACCGTCCGACGGGCCAGCCGTTCGGCCCGGTCGCGAAAGACGAACCGACGGATCGACGGCCGGCTTTCACCCGCGACGAGGAGATCGTGCTCGGTCGCGGCCTCGAGAATGGCGTCCGTGGGCGAATCGTCGACGACGACCCTGCTGTCGATTCGGCCCGTATCGACTCCTACCGCGACCAGTTCCGAACGTGCCGCCTCGAGGAGTTCGACTCCCCCGTCACGCGCTGTCTCGTCCGAGACGACGTGAAACAGCATGAGTTCGAGGGCCGTGTCGGTGAGGATCGTTCCGAGCAGCCCCGCGATGTGTTCGACGTTGACGTCGCTACGTATCGCGACGAGTACCGTCTCGAGGACGGGTGCCGGATTGAGCACCAGGACGGCGTCACAGGATTCGTCGACGGCGACGCGTTCGAACGTCTTCAGCCGGTCGTGGGTGAACGCCGATCGCGACGTGACGTCACAGCCGGCGTCTTCGAACACCGTCCGGAGTTCCGCGAGTTCCGCCTGCACGCGGTCGCCGTACTGTTCGCGTGCCTGATCGGGCCCGGTCTGGTCGGGCAACTCGCGATAGCCGAGCAAGACGACCGGAATCGACGCGAACGCGTCGACGATCGTTCGCGGCACGCTCTGGCCCTCGAGAACGTCGACTGGAACCAAGACGCGGTGATCTCGCTGTGCTGACATCGTTCGGGTTCCATCCCCCTACCACGGAGAGCATAATAGATCCCGTGCCGGCGACCTCGTCTCGAGAACCGGGAGCTATAGTAGTTGTCGGCAGGATATCCCGGGACATGGTCGAGAGCCCGTTCGACGTAACGATCGAGGTCGGCGACGTGATCGACGCCGAACCGTTCCCCGAAGCGGAGAAGCCCGAGATGACCAAACTGTGGATCGACCTCGGCGACGAGGAGATTCGGTCCGCCGCCCAGCTCGACTACCACTACGACGCCGACGATCTCGTCGGTCGCCAGGTGCTGTGTGCGACGAACCTCGGCTCGGTGCGGATCGCCGGCTTCAAATCCGAAGCGCTGACCGTCGGCGTTCCCAGCGAGGAAGGGTATCCGGTGTTAGTGTCGCCGGACGAAGACGTGCCCCTCGGCGCGCTGTTGTACTGACCGGGACTCCCATTCGGGCGTACCGGGAACTGAACCTGATGGGGTCGCCGGTCGCCGACCGACCACTTTCACCGCGGATCCCGCAGGGTTTTTGGAGTGGAAGCAGAGTCTCCGACTATGACCGAGGCGACGGGTATCGTCGGAGAGTACTTCTCCCTGAAAGAGGGAACCGACGCCGACTTATTGGCGATGCAGTGTGGCGATTTCTACGAGTTCTTCGGCGACGATGCCGAACGAGTCAGTGAGGAACTCGATCTCAAAGTCTCCCAGAAGTCCTCGCACGGCTCGTCCTACCCCATGGCCGGCGTGCCACTCGACGATCTGACTCCCTACCTCAAGGCCTTAGTCGAGCGCGGCTATCGCGTCGCCGTCGCCGACCAGTATGAGACCGATTCCGGGCACGCACGGGAGATCGTCCGCGTCGTGACGCCGGGCACCCTACTCGAGACGACCGACGCCGACGCCCAGTACCTCGCGGCGATCGTCGACGGCGGCTCGAGCGGGACCGAGGACGCGTACGGGCTCGCGTTCGCCGACGTGACGACCGGGCGGTTCCTCGTCGCGGACGCGACGGACGCCGACGACGCGCTGACGGAACTGTACCGGTTCGATCCGGTCGAAATCCTGCCGGGACCGGACGTCCGAACCGACGACGAACTGCTGGGGACGATCCGCGAGCGGGTCGACGCGGCGCTGACGCTCCACGACACCGAATCGTTCGCGCCCAAGCGCGCCGACCACGCCGTTCGCGAGCAGTTCGGTACCGAGACCGTCGACCGGCTAACGGTCGGCTCCCCGACCGTCGCAGCGGCCGGCGCGATCCTCTCCTACGTCGACGAGACCGGTGCGGGCGTGCTCGCCTCGATGACCCGGATTCAGGCCCATCACGGCGACGACCACGTCACGCTGGACGCGACCACCCAGCGTAACCTCGAACTCACCGAGACCATGCAGGGCGAGCGCGAGGGATCGTTGTTCGCGACGATCGATCACACCGAAACCAGCGCCGGCGGCCGCCTACTGAAGGAGTGGCTCCAGCGTCCGCGGCGCTCGCTCGAGCGCCTCGAGGACCGTCAGGAGAGCGTCGCCGCGCTCTCGACGGCAGCGCTCGCCCGCGACGAGATACAGGACACGCTCGGCGAGGCATACGACCTCGCGCGGCTCGCCTCGAAGGCGACCCACGGCAGCGCGGACGCGCGGGACCTGCTCGCCGTCCAGGAGACGCTGGCGGTCCTGCCCGCGGTGGCCGATATCGTCGCGTCGAACCCGGAACTTGCCGACTCACCCCTCTCGGAGATCGTCGACCGGCCGGATCGGGATCTCGCAGCGGAGTTGCGGGAGACCCTCGCGGAGGCGATCGCCGACGAGCCGCCGTCGACGGTGACCCAGGGGGAACTCCTCCAATATGGCTACGACGACGACCTCGACGAGGTGATCGACCGTCACGAGGAAGTCAAAGGGTGGCTCGGGAGCCTCGCCGAGCGCGAGAAAGCGCAGTACGGGCTCTCCCACGTCACCGTCGACCGGAACAAAACTGACGGGTACTACATCCAGGTCGGCAAGTCCGCCGCCGACGGCGTTCCCGACCACTACGAGGAGATCAAGACGCTCAAAAACTCCAAGCGGTTTACCACCGACGAACTCGAGGAGAAAGAACGCGAGATCCTCCGGCTCGAGGAACGCCGCGGCGAACTCGAGTACGAACTCTTCGCGGAGCTTCGCGAGGCGGTCGCCGCGCGGGCCGAACTGCTCCAGGACGTCGGGCGGGCGCTGGCGACGGTCGACGCACTGGCCAGTCTGGCGACCCACGCGGCCGAAAACCGCTGGGTTCAGCCCGACCTGCATCGTGACGACCGACTCGAGATCGAGCAGGGTCGGCATCCGGTCGTCGAGCAGACGACGGAGTTCGTCCCCAACGACGTGCGACTGGACGAGGATCGGGGCTTTCTGGTCGTCACTGGCCCCAACATGTCCGGGAAGTCGACGTACATGCGACAGGTCGCCTGCATCGTGTTGCTCGCCCAGATCGGGAGCTTCGTCCCGGCGGAGGCGGCCGAGATCTCCCTCGTCGACGGCATCTTCACGCGGGTCGGCGCGCTGGACGAACTCGCACAGGGACGGTCGACGTTCATGGTCGAGATGAGCGAACTCTCGAACATCCTCCACACCGCGACCGAGGAGTCGCTGGTCATCTTGGACGAGGTCGGCCGCGGAACTGCGACGTACGACGGGATCTCGATCGCGTGGGCGGCGACCGAGTACCTTCACAACGAGGTCCAGGCGAAAACGCTCTTCGCGACACACTACCACGAGTTGACGGGGCTCGCCGAGACGCTCCCGCGCGTCGCCAACGTCCACATCGCGGCCGACGAGCGGGACGGCGAGGTGACGTTCCTCCGTACCGTCCGGGATGGGCCGACGGATCGAAGTTACGGGATCCACGTGGCCGACCTCGCCGGCGTTCCGGACCCCGTCGTCGACCGCTCGCGGGACGTCTTAGAGCGTCTGCGCGAGGAGAAGGCCATCGAGGCAAAGGGCGGGGGCTCGAGCGAGCCCGTTCAGGCGGTCTTCGATCTGGGGAGCGGGACGATGCAGACCCAGGGACGAGCCGAGGAGCAGTCACAGAGGCAGGCGGCATCGACCGACGGCGGTCCCACGGAGGCCGGACCCGAAGGGCAGCCGATCGATCCCGACACCGAGGCGGTCCTCGAGGAGTTCGAGTCGATCGACGTCAACGCGACGCCACCAATCGAACTCGTCTCGAAGGTCCAGAAGCTACAGGACCGACTCGAGGAGTAGCGCCCCTCGGGGCGTCGCGCTCGGGGACGCGAAACCCGATCCGGACCGACCCGAAGTTTCTTTCGATCCGATACGAAACATGGTATGACTCGATGACAGTCGAGAACGAGGGCGGCGACCGGCAGCGAGACCGCGGCCACCACGAGGCGGTCCTCGAGCTCATGCGAGAGGAGACTGTCGTCGACGGGGACTTCGACGATGCAGTACGCTCGATTACGGAAACGGCCGTCCGAACCGTCGACTGCACGCGCGCCAGTATCTGGCTCTTCGACGGCGATCACGTCCGCTGTGTCGATCGGTACGACGGACGCACGGACGAGCACACTGCTGGGACCGAACTAACCGCGTCCGACTACCCCGCGTACTTCGAGGCGCTCCGAACGCATCGGTCGATCAGTGCCGTCGACGCCCGGTCGGATCCGCGAACGCGCGAACTGACGGCGGCGTATCTCGAGCCAGCGGGGATCGACTCGCTGCTGGACGCGACGGTCCGGGCCGACGGCGACGTGATCGGCATGGTCTGTCACGAGCAGGTCGGACGGACTCGCGAGTGGAGCGACGCCGAAATCCGGTTCGCCGGTGACGTGGCAGACGTCGTGCATCGCGCCCTTCGGAACCACCGCCGCGCCGAACGGCGACGGGAACTCGAGTTGAAGAACCGAGCGATCGACGAGGCCCCGATCGGGATCACCCTCAGTGCGCCCGACGACGACAATCCACTCATTTACGCGAACGAGCAGTTCGAACGGCTCACCGGATACGCGCGTGAAGACGCTCTCGGGCGGAACTGCCGGTTCCTGCAGGGGCCTCGAACCGACCCCGAACCGCTCGCGGAGATGCGGGCGGCCATCGACGCCGAACGGCCGTGTACGGTCGAACTCCGCAACTACCGCAAGGACGGGAGCGAATTCTGGAACCGGGTTACCATCGCCCCGGTTGCGAACGACGACGGCGACGTGATGAACTACGTCGGCTTCCAGCAGGACGTCACCGACCGCAAGGAAGCGACCCGGCAACTCCGAGTGTTGCACCGGGTCTTGCGTCACAACCTCTCCAATCAACTGAACATCGTCCGGGGTACTGCCGAACAACTCCTCGAGGGAGCGACCGACGCCGAGACCGCCGCGGAAACGATCATCGAGGAGACGGACCACTTGCTGGGAATCACGGACAAGCATCGATCGATCGTTCGCCTCTTGAGCGACCGTCCGTCCCCGGGCCCGATCGAGATCGAGCCGCTGTGCCGCCGAGTGATTCGAACCGTCGCGACGGAGTATCCCGACGCCGAGATCACGCTCGAGGGAGCGTCCGCAGTGACCGTCTCGGCGATCCCGGCCCTCGAAACGGCGATTCGGGAACTCGTCGAGAACGGACTCGCCCACGGCGAGCGATCGCAACCGGCCGTCGTGCTTCGCGTCGACCGTCGGCCCGAGACCGTCCGGATACGAATCACCGACGACGGCCCCGGCCTTCCCGAGGAGGAAGCACGGATTCTCACCGGCGATCAGGCCGTCGAACCCCTCTACCACGGCCTCGGAATGGGGCTCTGGCTCGTGTACTGGATCGCGACGCTCTCACGGGGCACGATCACCGTCGAGGAGACCGGTTCGAACGGAACGACGATCTGCCTCGACGTACCGCGCGCCGACGCCAGTGACTAACCGGGACCGTCGGACGGTCCTCGAGCCACCGAACCGCGACGGAGCGACGCAGTGTGAGTCAGTGGTTCGGTCTCGAACCGCGCCCGGTTGCTCGATCGGTCCGCGTGATCGGCCGATGGCGGACGTGTTTGATCGATACAACTATGGGTCGGTAGGGGGCCAGTTAGCACGATGCACGAAGCAACGTTCGACGTGGCAGGGAAGACCGCCATCGTCACCGGTGCGAGCCAGGGGATCGGCCAATCGATCGCGGAAACACTCGCGGCAAGCGGGGCGAACGTCGCGATCTGCTCGCGATCGATGGATCGCGTGGGACCGGTCGCCGAGGGGATCAACGAGGCCGCGGACGCTGGCGACGCGCTCGCCGTCGAGTGCAACGTCCGCGAGCGCGAGCAGGTCCGGACCCTCGTCGACGAGACGGTCGAGGAGTTCGGCGACGTCGACATCCTCGTGAACAACGCCGGCGGGGAGTTCGTCGCGCCCTTCGAGGACATCTCCGCGAACGGCTGGAAGACCATCGTCGACCTCAACCTCAACAGCACCGTCCACTGTACGCAACTCGCCGGCGAGGTCATGCGCGAGGGCGACGGTGGGGTCATCATCAACCTCTCGTCGGTCAACGGACAACACGCCGCGCCCGGCGAGAGCCACTACGGCGCGTCCAAGGCCGCGATCATCCGCCTGACCGAGACGCTCGCCACGGAATGGGCCGAAGACGGCATCCGCGTCAACTGCATCGCGCCGGGCCTGATCCAGACCCCCGGCGTCGCCGAGACGCTCGGCATCGACAGCGAGGACATGCCGCCCCGCGAGGAGACCGATCGCCGCATCGGCCACGGCGAGGAGATCGCCGACGTCGCACAGTTCCTCGCCAGCCCCGCCGCCTCCTTCATGAACGGCGAGACCGTGACGGTGAAAGGCGTCCCCCGCGCCGGGAACTCGATGTCACAGGATCTGGGACTGCAGGATTGAGACGGGTCCCGTCCCGATTGACCGGTGCAACCACGAGACGAGTCGCGGTTGCACCGACTGATAGGCGTCCGTCCGACGACGACTCGAGTCGGACCGGACGTAAGACCTAACCACTCGCCTTCTGTACGAGTAGGCACCACGTTCGGCGCGTCGGACCCACCGCGTTACCGACGCCATCTCCACTATGAGCGACGAGAGTACCCCATCCCAGCACGACACCGATATCCACCAGTTAGACGAGGCCACCGTCGCCCGCATCGCCGCCGGCGAGGTCGTCGAGCGGCCCGCCAGCGCGGTGAAGGAACTCGTCGAGAACAGCCTCGATGCCGACGCCGACAGCGTCGACGTCACCGTCGAAGCGGGCGGCACCGAACTGATCCGAGTCGCCGACGACGGCCGCGGGATGAGCGAGGCCGACCTCCGGGCGGCGGTCCGGGAACACACGACCAGCAAGATCGAGGGGCTCGAGGACCTCGAGTCGGGCGTCGCGACGCTTGGCTTCCGCGGCGAGGCGCTGCACACCATCGGCTCGGTCTCGCGGCTGACCATCCGCTCGCGACCCCGCGAGAGCGAGGGCGCGGGGACGGAACTCGTCTACGAGGGCGGCGACGTGACCAGCGTCGAGCCGACGGGCTGTCCCGAGGGGACGACGGTCGAGATCGAGGAGTTGTTCTACAACACCCCCGCTCGCCGGAAGTTCCTCAAGACGACCGCGACGGAGTTCTCCCACGTCAATCGCGTCGTCACGCGCTACGCGCTCGCGAACCCGGACGTGGCGGTCACGCTGACCCACGACGGCCGCGAGGTGTTTTCGACGACGGGCCAGGGCGACCTCCAGGCCGCCGTCCTGGCAGTCTACGGCCGCGAGGTCGCCTCGGCGATGATCCCCGTCGACGCCGACGGCGACGACCTCCCGCCGGGACCGCTCGAGTCCGTCTCCGGCCTCGTTTCCCACCCGGAGACGAACCGCTCGAGTCGGGACTACCTCGCGACCTACGTCAACGGCCGTGCCGTCACGGCCGACGCCGTCCGCGAGGGGATCATGGGGGCCTACGGGACGCAACTGGGCGGCGACCGCTACCCCTTCGTGACGCTCTTCCTCGAGGTCCCCGGCGACGCGGTCGACGTGAACGTCCACCCGCGCAAGCGGGAGGTCCGCTTCGACGACGACGACGCGGTCCGCCGGCAGGTCGACGCCGCGGTCGAGAGCGCCCTGCTCGAGCACGGCCTCCTCCGGTCTCGCGCCCCCCGCGGTCGGTCGGCACCGGGCGAGGCGCGAATCGAACCCGGAACTCGCGGGGCCGATTCGCCCGCCTCGGAGCCGACCACGCTCGAGCGCAGCGCCGACACACCCTCGCCCGCCGACGGATCGGCCGACGGCGACCGCGAGGCCGGATCGGAGACCTCGGCGTCGACCGCCGGAGCGGACGCCGAACCGCCGACAACCGACCCCGCGAGCGGGGGTGGGAACGGCGACTCGAGCGAGGAGGCGGAACCCGATCCGAGCAGTTCGGACGCCGCCGTCGCCGATCGATCCGCGGATCAACGCCCCGCCTCGAGTAGCCGGAACGAGGAATCGGCGACCGCGACGGAACCGAATGCAGCGACGGGCTCCGAGACGAGTCGCCGTTCCGCGGCCGATTCGCCGGGGACGGGCTCGGCTCCACCGGCATCGGGTCGGGACCACGACTCGACGGCGGAGCCGAATTGCGATCTCGACCCCGGACGCAAGTTCGACGCGGCCACCGAACAGCGGACGCTGACCGGCGAGGCCGCGACGGGCGAGCGATCCGAGTTCGAGTCGCTGCCCTCGCTTCGGGTGCTGGGCCAGCTCCGCGACACCTATCTGGTCTGTGAGACGCCCGACGGGCTCGTCCTGATCGACCAGCACGCCGCCGACGAGCGGGTCAACTACGAGCGTCTGCAGGATGCCTTCGCGGACGATCCGAGCGCGCAGGCGCTCGCAGCGCCCGTCGAACTCGAGTTGACGGCGGCCGAAGCCGAAGCGTTCGAACAGTACAGCGAGGCGCTCTCGCGACTGGGGTTCTACGCCGACCGGATCGACGACCGCACCGTCGCGGTGACGACCGTCCCCGCGGTGCTCGAGGCGACCCTCGAACCCGACCGGCTGCGGGACGTGCTGGCCTCGTTCGTCGCCGGCGACCGCGAGGCGGGGGCCGAGACGGTCGACGCGCTGGCCGACGAGTTCCTCGGCGACCTCGCGTGTTATCCGTCGATCACCGGCAACACGTCGCTGACCGAGGGGTCGGTCGTCGACCTGCTGGCGGCGCTAGACGACTGTGAGAACCCCTATTCCTGTCCACACGGCCGGCCGGTGATCGTCCAGTTCGACGAGAGCGAAATCGAAGATCGGTTCGAGCGCGACTACCCTGGCCACGGCGGCTAGGCCTCACGATTGCTCCCGTCTGCTCCTCACTCGCCGCTCGCTCCCTCGAGGGCCGGATCGTCGGCCTCGGCGGTCGTTCGGTGGCGGTGTCTGTACAGCCAGACGGTACAACAGAAGGCGATCGCGCCGGCGACGGTGGCGATTCCGAACGCGATCCGGTAGCCGGTCTCGGTGTAGACGCGGACGCCGCCGACGAGGTCGCCGGTCCAGTAGGCGTCGAGCGCCTGCCCCATCAGGGTCGGGAAGATCGCCGCGCCGGTGAAGGCCGCGGCGTTCGCCGCCCCCGTCGAAACCCCGCTCGCGCTGCTGGGGTGGCGTTCCTGGACGACCGAGTACCCCAGCACGAACGCGCCGAGGCTGATGCCGCTCACCAGAAACACCGCACCGACGACCGGCAGCGGCGGATTTCCGACGACCGCGATCAGGGCGAGACAGGCGGTGTAACAGATCCCGCCGACGACCATCAACTCGAGTCGACGCTCGAGGCGGTCGGCCAGCCAGCCGACGGCGGGCGGGCCGACCATCAGCCCGAGCCCGCCCAGCAGGGTCAGCGTGGAGGCCCGAGTCACCGTCACGTCGTAGGTCTGGACGACGTAGGGGACGCCCCAGAGCCCGAAGAGCGTGATGTTCACGCCGGTCGAACAGAACAGCATGACGCTGACGACCCAGAGCCAGCGGTCCCGGAGGACGGCGGCGAGAGAGGATTTGAGCTGGGCGTTCGTCAGGACCTCCTGTCCGGGGACGCCCTCGAGCGGCTCGAAGCCGGCGGCGCTCGGGGAGTTCCGGACGAGGGCGAAGGCGGCGACGGTCATCGCGAGTCCCAGGACACCGAGTCCGGCGACCGTCGATCGCCAGCCGAACCGGCCGACCGCCAGCGCGAGCGGCGTCGTCGCGAAGACGCCGCCGAAGCCGGCGACGGCGAAGGTCGCGCCGCTCATCGTCGCGAACTCGTCGGTCCGATACCAGTTCGCGCAGAACCGGAGGACGCAGACGAAGATCACGCTTCCGCCGAGGCCGATCAGCCCGCGGGCCAGCGTCGCCTCGAGGTAGCCCTCGGCGAACGAGAACCAGACGACGCCGACGTTCATCACGACGGCCCCGGCGGTGGCCGTCAGCCGGGGGCCGATCCGGTCGGCCAGCAGACCGGACGGGATCTGCATCGCCGCGTAGACCCAGAAGAAGACGGCGTGGAGCGTGCCCAGTTGCGCCCCGGTCGTGCCGAACGCGGCCATCAGATCCTCCGAGAGGACCGCCGTCGAGAGCCGGCTGACGTTGACCAGCAGGAAGAGAACGCTCAGTATCGCCCACAGGAGCCACCGACGCCGGAGGGGATCGTGCCAGAGTCGCATCGGGCTACACCTCTCCCGCGGAGCATGGAAAAAGTTCACAAACCGGAAACGGTAGTGGGAGTCGACGACCCGTGGCCGTCACACCGTCCCCGGCCGGGTCGTCCGGTCCCCGGACGGCACCCCCGACCGGACTCTCCTGCGGTGGCGCGCGCCGTCGGCCGGCCGAGCGGTAGCGAGGGGCGAGCGAAGCGAGCGCCTCGAAACCGAGCGGTGACCGGAGGGAACCGTGAGTACAGCGAGGACGGCCGTCCATATCGTGCGAGGGACGAGTGAGCGAGTGTCGCGAGCGAACGAGTCGGCTGGGGAGGGTGTGGCTACTCACTGGTGCCACGATGGCAGGGCGTCCCGTTCCGGCTGCACCCCACGCACTCGCCGCTCGAACGCTCGTCCCGAACGGTTCCCCGCTCGACCGAACCGACGCCCTCGAGCCGGATCGAAGCCGCCACCGGTAGGTGCCTCGAGTCCGCAGTCGAATCCATGACCCCACGCGAACTCGACGGCTCGAGCGCCGGCGGCCAGTTCCTTCGGACCGCGCTCGCGCTATCGGTCCTCGCGAACGAACCGGTCCGCCTGGAGGGCGTCCGCGGCGATCGGCCGACGCCGGGCCTGGGCCACCAGCACCTGGCAGTCCTCGAGACGATGGCGGCGATCGCTGACGCCGACGTGTCGGGGGCCGAACTCGGGCGGGAGACGATCGCGTTCGATCCCGGACTCGACGGGACCGGACACGGGAGCGAGGAACCGGCCCGCAGCCGACTCGAGGGCGGGGAGTACGCCGTCGACATCGGGACCGCCGGCAGCGTGACGCTGCTTTGCAACGCCGTACTCCCGCTGGCGACGGTCCTCGAATCCCCGCTGTCGGTCACCGTCACTGGCGGGACGGACGTGGCGTGGTCGCCGCCGCTGGATTACCTGCGATACGTGACCCTCCCGCTGCTCCGTCGCTTCGGTATCCAGGCCGCCTGCGAGGTCGATCGACGCGGGTTCTATCCCGACGGCGGCGGGACGGTGACGCTTCGACTCGCCCCCTCGCGCCTCGAGTCGATCGACCTCGTCAAGCGGGGGTCCCTCGAGGGGCTCCGCCTCTACTCGACCGAATCGGCGTCGCTGGCGGATCGCGATGTCGCGTCTCGGCAGGCGGACGGGGCACTCGAGCGCCTGAATCGCGAGCCGGGGCTCGAACCGACCGAGCGCTGCGAGACGACCGCAGCGAGTCCCTCGCCCGGCTCCGCCATGGTTCTCCGGGTCGATCACGGAACCGGGGTCGCCGGCTTCACGGCCCTCGGCGAGCGCGGGAAGCCGGCCGAGCGCGTCGGCGAAGACGCCGCAGATGCGACGACCCGCTTTCTCGAGGGCGTGGCTCCGGTCGACCGGCACATGGCCGATCAGCTCCTCGTCTTTCTCGCACTCGCGGGCGGCCGGGTTCGCGTGCCAGCCGTGACGGATCACGTCGAAACGCGGTGTGAGCTGCTCGAGGCGTTCGGTGTGGAGGTGGGGCTCGAGCGGGACGGCGAGACGGCGGTCGTCTCCGTCGTGTCGCCACTGGACCGACTCGGGTGATCGATCCGAGTCCGTTCGTGGCGGCCGCTCGAGCCGTCTCTGCCGGTGACAGATAGTGAGCGAAAGTCCACCCCTCAGGGGTGGGCGGATGTCAAAACCGCCATAACTTATACCAGAGACGACCGTTAGCTCAGCTATGGCCGACGGAGGAATCCCCGTTCACTGCCGATCGATCTGGAGGGCCGAGCCGTGAGCCAGACCGACATCGTCACGTTCGGTGAGACGATGCTCCGGCTGTCGCCACCCGACCACGAACGCCTCGAGAACGCAGCCGAGTTCGAGGTGCGTGCCGCCGGAGCGGAGAGCAACGTCGCCATCGCGGCGAGTCGACTGGGTTCGTCCGCGACCTGGATCTCGAAAGTCCCGGAGACCGCCCTCGGGCGGCGCGTCACCGGCGAACTCCGGAGCCACGGTATCGAGACGGACGTCGTCTGGAGCCACCGCGGCCGCCAGGGGACCTACTACCTCGAGCAAGCGGGCAAACCCCGCGGGACGAACGTGATCTACGATCGGGAGAACACCGCGATCTCGACGGCCGAGGCCCGCGAATTCGACATCGACCGGATTCAGGACGCGAAGGTCTTCTTTACGACCGGTATCACGCCTGCCCTCTCCACGACGCTTCGGGATACGACGCTCAACCTGCTCAAAGCGGCCCGAAAGGGCGGGACGACGACCGCCTTCGACTTCAACTACCGGCGCAAGCTCTGGTCGCCCGACGAGGCCAGGGAGACCCTGACGAAGCTGTTCCCGGGAATCGACGTGCTCGTGATCGCCGCTCGCGACGCGCGGATGGTCCTCGGGTTCGAGGGCGATCCCAGACAGCTCGCACACAAACTCGGCTCCCAGTACGACTTCACGACGGTCGTCGTGACCCGCGGCTCCGAGGGTGCGGTCGGCTGGCACGACAGCGTCGTCCACGACCACGACGCCTACGAGACCGACACCGTCGATCCGATCGGCACCGGCGACGCCTTCACCGGCGCGTTCATCGCCCGCCGGCTCGCCGGCGACGACGTCCCGACCGCCCTCGAGTACGCCGCCGCGACCGCGTCGCTCAAGCGAACGATCCCCGGCGACGTCGCGCTCGTCACGGCCGACGAGGTCGAGACCGTCGTCAACGAGCAGGACGAAGCGATTTCGCGATAGCCTCCCTCGAACGGTGCCGTTCTTCTCGCCGCTCGTGCGTTCGACCGCTAGCTTCTTCCCGATTCGTCGCCGCTCGCGAACGTAACGGATCGAAGGCGATCGGATGTCGCTTTTTGCCGGCCGCTGTGATACCGTTCAGTGTGACTCGAGCTGTCCGGCACGCGACGGTCGACGACGCCTGGATCATCCACGAGATCGCGCGCCAAAGTTGGCACGCCGCCTACGACGACCTTCTCGGCCCCGAGACGGTCGACGACGTCGTCGACGAGTGGTACGCGATCGGGGACCTCGAGTCCTCGATTAGGGAGGCGAGCGGCCGCCGCGACGCCGCGTTTCTCGTCGCTTCGGGCTCGCCAGCGGCCGACACCGAGACCGTCGCTCGTGGCTTCGCACACGCCGTTCCATGGCCGGAAGATCGGTCGGTCGCGTTTCTCGCGCGCCTGTACGTTCGGCCCGACAGGTGGAACGACGGGACCGGAACGGCGTTGCTCGACGCCCTCGAGACCGAGCTCTCGGCGGCGTTCGACCGGCTCCGGCTGGCGGTCCTCGCTGCCAACGAGGTCGGAATCTCGTTTTACGAGTCGACCGGCTTCGAGCACGTCGAGACGCGACCGTCGGATCTGGGGACGGACCTCGAGGAGCGGGTGTATGAAAAATCGATCTGATCGCGCCGAGATCGGCAGGAGGGCTCTACAACGTCTTCTCCGCTTCTGCCTCGTCGACGACTTCGATCCCGCGGTTGTTGACCGCCATCGGATCGAGACCGACCTCCTGTAGGAAGGTCTTGTACTCGCGTTCGCACTGTTCTGCGTCTTTTTGTTTGTCGCTCGCGCGATCGCAGAGTTCGATGAGGTTCTCGGGGACGTCGTTCTGGTAGACGATCCAGTGGTTGATCAGGTCGCTGAGTCGTCGGATCGGGCTCGTGAAGTGGCCGTAGATCTCGAAGTTCAGCGCGTGGTGGCCGCCGAAGGGATCGTTCATGTACCGCGCTCGAGGCATCACCTTCATCACCGCCCACTGGATCTTGTCCAGTTGGCGGCCGGGAGCCTCCTCGAGGGTGGCGTTGACGGCTTTTCGCGGGTCGTCCCAGGTGCTGCCGGGGATCGAGACGCCATCGAGGTCCTGGATCTCCCGGAGGGCTTCCGACCACTCGTCGGGACTGGGCTGTGGGTGGACCCGGTACATCGCCTCGACGCCGCGATTCCACATGAGTTCGTGCGTGACGGCCTTGTTGGCCTTGAGCATGCACTCCTCGATGATGGTGTGGGCCCGATCGCGGCTCGGGTTGAGAACGAGCGAGCCGTCTTCCTTGCGCTGTTCGTGCATCTGCTCGGCGAGGTCGTAGACCAGCGCGTTCTCCTCGTGGAGGGGCGCGTCGGGGTCCTCGAGCCGGCTTTCAGCCTGTGCGTAGGTGAGCCGCTCGTCGGACTCGATGACGGACTTGTAGATCTCGATGTTCTCGTAGCTCAGGGTCTCCTTGTCGAGGTGCATCTCGACGGTGTGTGCCAGTCGGTCCTCGTTGGGGACCAGCGAGCAGACCGTCTCGGCAAGCACCGGCGGCAGCATGTGGACCGTGTAGCCGGGCAGGTAAACCGTGTTGCCCCGTTCGACGGCCTCGTCCCACATCGCCGTCTCGGGGTTGACGTAGTGGGTTACGTCGGCGATGTGCACCCAGAGGACGTACTCGTCGTCGCGTTCCTCGATCGAGAGGGCGTCGTCGAAGTCCTGGGCGTCGATCGGGTCCGTCGTCCAGGTCGTCAGGTCACGGAGATCCTGCCGGTCATCGATCTCGTCGCTGATCTCCGCCGTCACGCCCTCCGTTCGGGCCTCGGCTTCCTCCAAGACCTCGGGCGGGAACTCGTCGCGGAGTTCGAACTTCTCGAACAGCTCCTCGCGCTTGTTCTCGAGATGGCGCGCGAGCTCCTCGGAGACCTCGACGGGGCCTTGGCCTTCCACGGTCCCGGCGTCGGCCTGTGCGTCGTCACTCATGGCGATGACTACGGACGTAAGGGTGAAAGTCGTGTCGGGATCGAATCAAGCGGACGGCCGCCGATCGACCACCGTTCGGGTCGCGACAGCAGGCTCGGACGAGCCGCTACTGCTGTGACCGAACGATTCGTGACCTGCTCCGAAGCAGTGTGGTCAGATGGCCCGCGTTCTCGAGGACGGTCAGATCGCCGTTCGGGAGCTCCGCACGGAGTCGGCGCGCTCCCTGAACCGGGGCGTTCGCGTCGGCATCGCCGTGCCAGAGGCGGACCGTGTGGGCGATATTCGACAGTGAAAACCCCCACTCGTTCGCGAAGAGGCGCGTCTCGGTGACGAACCCGTCCCGATGTCTGGCGAACGCTTCGAGAAAGTCGCGTCGAAGACAGTCGGCGGCAGCCGGCGGGATTTCGGCGCGTTCGGTCGCGGTCGCGTACTGGGAGAGAACGACGGCTGGAGGCGTCCGTCCGGCGACTCGAGTCTGGACGCCGAGCAATCCCTTCAGGAGCAGTGGCGTCCGCCTCGCCAGCGTCCCGAGGAGCCGCTGTATGGGTGGGAGCGTGGACACGAGCGACTGCGGCGGCGCGCCGGAGACGATCTCGATCCGCTCGACGAGATCACCCCGCGTCGCGGCGACTGCGAGCGCGTGTGGTCCACCGCCGGAAAAGCCGACGATCCCGGCTCGAGCGACGCCGGCGTCCGCGAGCACCGCGGCGACGATCGCGCCGGTATCGGTGAGCTTCCAGTCGGGATCGGGGGCCGATCGTCCGTACCCCGGCCGGTCCGGTGCGAGAATCCGGACGCCGAGATCCCGTGCACGGTCGTCGAAGAGTCGCCCGAAGACGCGCGATCCGGGGGTGCCGTGCAGGACGACCAGTGGGGTTCCCCCGGGTGCACCGTATTCGGTGTAGGCGATCCGCCGTCCGTCCTCGTCAGTGACGATCGTTGGCGAGGCCACCTCGTGGGTCGTCTTTCCGTCCGAATCCGAGCGTGTGCGAGTCACTACGTCCTCGTTGGCACCGATCGGCGGAGGGGCTTCTCCCGGATAGGTGCGGTCTTTTAATATCTGCCGGCGACAGTATCGACCGATGAAACAGGTCTCGTTCAGCGTGACGTTTCCCGACGGGATCGCCCACCCGTTACACCGCCGACTCGTGTCGTCGGACGACGTGTCACGAGCGGAGTTGCTGATGTGGGGTCCGATGGGAACCGTAACCACGCTACTCTGGTGTGACGGCGGACGGGATGCCGTCGCCGACCTGCTGAGCGCCGTCGGCAGTATTACCACGACGGCGTTCGTCGACGGCTCCGACGGCACGTACGCGTTCGTCCATCAAACGGAGTACGAGTTCGCAGACGCCGTGCTGGATCTCGTCTCCGACTCGAGAATCGTGTTCCTGCCGCCGGTTACGTTCCGGGATACCGGGACCGTTCAGTTCGAGGCCGTCGGGGAGTCCGACGCGCTGACGGGGTTTTATACCGAACTCACCGACCTGGTCGAGGGGACGATCGACCGCGTTCACGAGTTCGACCGTCGTCCGGCCTCGACCGCAGTGACGGACCGACAGCAGACGGCGCTCGAGGCCGCCGTCGCCGTCGGCTATTACGACGTTCCGCGATCCGGGACCGTCGAAGACGTTGCCGACGAACTCGGGTGTGCCGGGAGCACGGCCGGCGAACTGTTACGGAAGGCCGAAGCCGAACTCGTCGCGAGGGCGACCGAGTCCGGCTGACGTCACCGTCTCCCGTCGGCCCGTACACTGGGTTCTCACCCGGCCCGTAGCCGTCGGTCGTCAGGATTCCTCCTCGAGCGTTCCGTACCGCTCCTCGACCGCCGAGAGATAGCTCGCGAGGAAGGCGTCTCGGTCCCGTTCGCCGGCCTCGAGTTCGACTAGGAGGTCCTCGAGTTCGGCCCGCGGGTGATGGCACAGCTCGCGGTGACAGGACTTACAGAGGTGTTCGAAGGTCTTGTCCGCGCGATCCCAGCGGTCACCGTGCTTGTCGTACTCGCGGGCCTCGTCGCGCGGGCACTCGATACCACAGGCGAGACACGTCACGGTCTCGGTACGGGTCCGAGAGGGCCACATACGCGGTCCGACGGCGTGAATACACTTAGCAATTGGCACGCGAGCGGTGTCGGCTGACGACCCGCAGGGTCGGGAACGGGCCTTTTATTTCCGGACCACGCGTTGCTCCGACCATGCAGGTCAAATCTCGACACCACCTCCGCAGCGATGCCGTCTCGGATCTCGAGGACACCCTCGAGGAGCAACTCGGCGTCTCGCCTGCGGGTGAAGCCTACGAGCGCGTCGAGTTCGAGGACACCGACTGGGAGGTTATCCTCATCGACGGCGAACCACAGGTCGCCTACTTCGACGATGCCCCGTTCCTGACGGTTCGCGGTGCGAACGCTTACGATCCCGAGAAACGGCTGGTCACCGTCGACGCGGGGGCCGTCTCCTTCGTCAGCGACGGGGCCGACGTGATGCGACCGGGAATCACCGAGGCGACCGACGACGTCTCGCCGGACGATCTGGTCGTCATCGCCGAGGAATCCCACGGGAAGGTCCTCGCGATCGGTCGCGCCCGCGTCGACGGCGCGGACATGGTCGGCGAGGAAGGCAAGGTCGTCGATTCGCTCCACCACGTCGGTGACGAACTCTACGAGTTTACCGGGTAGTCCGCTCGGCGACGACGCACCGGTCGTCTTCCCCCGCGGCCGTCCGCTGATCGTGGCTCCCGGAGTCGTCGCTGGACGCTTCTGAGCGCCGGCGCTCTCGGTCGACCCCCTCGAGTCGGACGGTGCCTCGCCCCGAGCGGCAGACCACGACCCCCTCGAGCCGCCCCGTTGCTGTCACAGTCACTCACATTAGTACACCAAGAAAATACTGCAAAATTCTTTATGGATGACGAAGTGCTGAATGCTCTCATGAAAAGCCAAGAGCACATCCACCTTCATGCATTGCTGTTCGAAGTGCGTCGAGACCTCGAACAGGAGGGGACCGTTCCACCTGGCGCGTTCGACACCTACGATGAACAACCAGTTCGCCCCACTCACATTCACAAGGGGAAGGAAGCACACAAGAACGGGATCAAACTGCTGTTGAAAGGGATTAGGCGATCCATTCAAAAACACCCACCTCCGGAGAACGCGCCGCCGACGTGACGAGCCGAACGCCTCCGTCACCGACCGCTGGTTTCGACGGAACTCACGGCGGCGTGCTGTCGCTGCCGAGACGACGTATACATGGACGTACAACGGCCGTACGTTTTAATCGACACTGTCGGGAAGGCGAGAAGGCGTCGTCGCTGACGTGTCCCCGTGACTCGAGCCAGCCGTTCCGGTCGGATTTCCGGACGGTCCCGGAGACGGGACCGTGTCTGACGTAAGAACTATACTCGCGGCGGCGGTGGGTATCGCCAATGGGACTCATGAGCAAAATTCTCGGTGGCGACCAGTCCAGAACCGTCGAGGACTACGCCGAACTGGATCTCGACGACGCCTCGACGAGCCCGGCCGAGGCGACGATGCAAGTACACATCGCGGAGGTCGGGGGCCAGGCCGATGCGATCGACATCAAAGACGCCGTCTACGACGGCGACATCGTCATCGCGGACATCACACGCCTGCGGACCGAGGACAGCACCGTCGAACACATCGTCGACGAACTACGCCAGGTCGCACAGGAAGTCGACGGCGATATCGTCCGGAAAGGCGACGACCAGATGATCATCACGCCGACCGGGGTTCGGATCAGTCGCGAAAAACTGGGCCAGAAACTGTAGTCACGCCTCGAGTTCGCGTCGACGCTCCGGACAGGACACAGTTCCGTTAGGACCGGTACCTTGTTTTCCGGTGGTTCCGCCCATTCCCCTATCGAGGTGCGGACGGTCTGACGATACAGTCACGCCGCTATGGGGGGACTAAGAGCGGTGCGATAAACAGTAGTAGAGTGTCGTCAGAGACGACTGCCTATAGTAGCAACTGAAAGTCATTGCACTCCTGATCGCACGACAGCGTTGCGATCAGTGTGTAAATCGTTTCAGTTGCTACTATAGATTCAAGAAGTCCTCGTAGGACTCGAGGCGTTCGTCGATCTCGGCGTTGGTCTGGGCCCGTAGTCGATCGTTCATCGCCTCGAGGTCATCGATTTGCTCGTAAAGATGCTCGTTTTAAAGCCTTTTAGCAATGTTCTATCGAGTTACACGAAAGCCATTGACAAACTCGCATCACAAATATTAATACTTCTCAGACATAATATGAATTAAATGGTCTCCCGACGTACTATCCTGTCAACTGTAACATCCACCATGTGTGTCAGTCTTTCTGGGTGTATCTCATCAATTTATTCTAACAATCAATCAGTTCTCAGTTGTATTGAGATAGCTAATGCAGATACCCAATCTCATACCATTCACGTACGTGTTAGTTATGAAGATAAGGATATACTTTCTGATTCATATGTAATCAAGGGCCGCAAAGAATCGGGTCCACTTCAGCATCAATGGATCAATCAAGATTGGCCAGATAAATCGGGATATTTCCGCATTCACATGCGTATGGACAGAGATTCAGAGTGGACAACGGTTGACTCTAAAGAAGCATCTGACGGATATGCCCTCCAGCTCGCCTATTGGATTGGGAGAGATGGTTCGGGAATACCGCTCTGGGAAACAATTGACTCAGAGACCCATGAAGGAGGTTGTCAAGAGTCGATTGTAGTACCATCCTAAGTCTCAAGTTGAGTAATATTGGATTCCCCTTGAGTCATGTCATTAGTTGATAGGCAAGCGACTGTGAAACAACACTACAAGATAACAGATAGTCCTCTAGCTACCACATCTAAACCAGACCAACTATTATAATATTATTTACTATTTATATTGATAAAGTAGAATCTAATTTCCGCAATAATAAACATTAATATGCCCTGTGTTATATATTGAACTGAATATGAAATATAAAAATAAGCTGTTCGGAAGAAGAAACTACCTGGGAAAGGTTGCTACAGGTGTTGGTTCAATCGCTGTATTATCAAATGCGACATCTGCTAAGAAAAATAATATAAAACGGGAAGAAACCGAAAATGGAGTCTTTATTTCGACAACTCATTCATCTGGGCTTGTTCGTCCCGATATAATGGATGTTAGGGAAGAAGTACTTCCAGAAAAGAGTAATGGTGCCATTTCAAAACCAAGTTCGGTTATTAATAAAGATAAGTCTAGTAAAAAGGTAGCATATTATCTTGGATGGGTTGATAATGGTCCATACGAAAGATTATGGTCTGCCCCACCAACAACTTCTGCGAAAGAGAAAGAGTATAAAATAAATGGTGCCCGAAAAGCTGTTTCAGAAAGTATAGAAAATAAATCCTCTAGTAATTCAATTTCTAGTAGCTCAATCACCACTACCGACACGGTTGACGGAGATGATGGAATTAGTGCAGGCCCAGATTGGAATCACATTGGGACCGTAGTAAATGATGACTATGCAAGAGTAACTGTTGATGGGGAAGAGTATACTCTCGGGAGAGTAGATATAACGGGGAGACTTTATGAAACTGATGATATTTCTGGTGATCGCCAACTTGGATGTGTAGTTTCTTTTCTCCAATGGCCTGGAGCATATCTTGATGATCATGAGGAGTCTGTGTCGAATGGTAAAGGATATAATAACAAGACCTATGTCGAACAAGATTGGTCACATGACGGTAGACATAATAAAAAATTATTGATTTTGCACCAGATCCGGATAATTCGGATGGAGGGATTGACGGCGATATTAACCTAGAATCTGTGACATTTGGTGCTGATGCTTCAGGCGCACATGGCGCTGTTACGTTATCACCTAGTGACGGTGATGTTGATAATATAACTAATGAATCCGACCCAGATGATTCAGTTAATACCAAATATGAGTATGGTGGTGTATTGGATGCAGGCAATGCTGGCGGAAATACTGTAGTTCGAGCAGGGAACAGCGGTGTCTTCTACGGTGACTGGACTGAGGACGAATCGAATATTGTCCTCTGTAAAGCCAGTGGAACATTTGAAGCTAGAGGAGATGTTATGGAGAAAGAGACTATAGATCCTGGTTACGTTTTCAGTGGGTATTAGCTAATATAGTAGCAACTGAAAGTCATTGCACTCCTGATCGCACGACAGCGTTGCGATCAGTGTGTAAATCGTTTCAGTTGCTACTATAGTTCGAACTTACGTTCGGACGACGTTCGTCGCGCGTGGGCCCTTGGGAGCCTGTTCGATGTCGAATTCGATCTCTGTGCCTTCTTCGAGGTCCGGACCGCCAACATCTTCCATGTGGAAGAACACGTCGTCGTCCGCGTCGTCCGTCGAAATGAAACCGTAGCCGCCTGTGTCGTTGAAGAAATCAACGTTACCTTTCGCCATTACAAACAAACGTAGAGCGGATTCGGGGATAAGAGTTCCGAGAGTCGTGGTACCACGACCTCCCCGTGGGAGTCGATGTTGGGACGACCCAGCTCGGGGACTCGGTTCGGTCCTCCCCGTTCGCTTGGAACAGGAATTTGTTGCTGCATCCGGCGACGGACCGGGCGCGGGGCCACCCGCGAGAGACGGACGCTGAGCAGTTCGTTTCGTCTCGAGCGCCGAATAAAAGCAGTTCATACCACGGGTAATGAAGTTGTCACGAACGCCGACGGCTCGCTGCCGTCGTCCGGGAGCGACGGTACTGCTTACCCGTACGCGTAGCTGAAAGGGGTCTCGGCTGCTACCGCCAGCCACAGCATGATCGAGACAGTGTCGAAGATCCGATCTGACGGCGTGACCCGGAGTCCGCTCGAGCCGCGAACGGACGGGGACGCCGACCGTCACGACGCGGGTGACCGCTCGTGAGTTCCGCCCTCGGAATCGTCTCGCCGGCGTGGCTCGAGGCCAACCGCGACGCGGGTTCGGTGGTCGTCGTCGACGTCCGGGAGGCCCGCGACTACGAGGAACTGGGGCACGTCCCGGACGCGGTCACCGTCCCGGCCGATCGGTTCCGGGATCCCAGCAGCGTCGCCGATGGAAAGCTCCCGGCCGCCGACGACTTCGCGGCGCTCCTGTCCGCGGCCGGAATCGATCGCGAGGATACCATCGTCGCCTACGGTGACGACGGCGGCCCGCTCGCGGCGCGGTTTCTGCTGACCGCCACCGTCTACGGCCACGAAGGGAATCGCTATCTGCTCGACGGCGGCCTCGAGGCGTGGCTCGAGGCGGGAGATCGATCCCTCTCGACCGACGCCCCCGATCCCGAACCGACTGCCTACGAGGCTCGCCTCCGGGACGATGCGCCGATCGTCGACCGCGAGGACGTCGACGCTGCCGTCGAAGGCGACGCCGTCGTGGTCGACACCCGAACCGCCGCGGAGTACGAGCAGTCGCGGGTTCCCGGAGCCGTCCACCTCGACTGGGCGGACCTGCTCGAGGACGGCTGGCTCAGAGACGAGGGGGCGCTCGAGGAGCTACTCGCCGAGCGCGGGATCACGCCGGATGCACGGGTCGTCCTCTACTGTAACACGGCGCGGCGACTCAGCCATACCTACGTCACGCTTCGACACCTGGGCTACGAGGACGTGGCCTTCTACGAGGGGAGCCTGACGGACTGGGTGCGCGCCGAAGCGCCGGAGTGGGACCCCCTCGAGTTGCAGGAGCAGGTCCGCTACTACGCCGACAACGGCGGCTTCGAGGCGATGGTCGACGAGTTGGGCGAGGACGTGCTGGGCCGCCTGAAATTGATCGGGCTCTACCACCAGAAACAGCGGGGCTACTTCATGCTCCGGACGCGGGCCCCCGGCGGCGTCCTCACCGCCGAGCAGGCCCGCACCGTCGGCGAGGTTGCCGACGAGTTCGCGAGGGCTCCCGAGGCCTACGGCGGCCCCGACCAGAACCCGGTCTTCGGCGACGGCTACCTCGACGTGACGACGCGTCAGGACGTCCAGATGCACTGGATCGAGATCGAGGACGTCGCCGAGATCTGGGACCGCTACGACGCGGTCGGACTCTCGACGATGCAGGCCTGCGGGAACTCGGTGCGCAACGTCGTCGGCTGTCCCGCGGCCGGGCTCGACCCCGACGAGACCGTCGACATCCAGCCCGTCGTCGAGCGGGTGAGCAAGCGGTTCCTCGGCGACCACCACTACGCCAACCTCCCCCGGAAGTTCAAGGTCAGCGTCACCGGCTGTCACGAGGACTGCGCACGGTCGGGCATTCAGGACCTCGGGCTGACGCCCGCCCGCAAGGACGGTCGCGATGGGTTCCTCGCGCGGGTCGGTGGGGGCCTCTCGGACGGCCCGCGAGTCGCTAGCGACATCGATCTGTTCGTCGAACCCGACCAGGTCGAGGACCTCGTCGCCGCGATGGCCGACCTGTTCATGGACCACGGGAGCTACCTCGACACCGCGGTCAACCGGCTGCGATTCCTCGTCGCCGAATTCGGACCCGAGGCGTTCCGCGAGGAACTCGCAACCTACGCCGACTTCGAGTTCGTCGAGCCCGACGAGACCCTGACGATGGACTACCGCGGGGATCACGTCGGCGTCCACGAACAGGGTGACGGCCGCTCGTACGTCGGGTTGAACGTCCCGACTGGCCGTCTGGCCGGCGCGGAGTTCGCCGACCTCGCTCGTCTGGCCGCGGATCTCGGCGACGACGAGTTCCGCCTGACGCCCAACCAGAACGTCCTCGTCCCGCATCTGGACGACGACGAACTCGAGGACTTGCTCGCGGACCCGCTGCTCGAGCGCTACAGCCCGGATCCGGGGCCGTTCACCCGCGGGATCGTCACCTGCACGGGTCGGGAGTTCTGCAACTACGGGATCATCGAAACCAAAAACCGGGCGATCAGATGGGCCCGCGAGTTGGACGACTGGGCCACCGAGGCCGGGATCGCCGACGATCACGAGGCGATCCGAATCCACATGTCCGGCTGCTCGGCCTCCTGTGCCCAGCCACAACTGGGTGACTTCGGGCTGCGCGGCGAGGTCTACCGCGACGACTACGAGTCCGGGCGAGCGGCCGACCTCGGGCTCGGCGGCGACCTCGGGAACGACGAGTTCATCGACTGGCTCGTCGGGAAGATCCCGATCGGCGACGTGCCCGGTGTCGTGAAGGCAACGATGCGCGCCTACGACGCCGACAGCGAGCCCGGCGAGTCGTTCACCGAGTGGACGCGCCGGACATCGAACGCGGCGCTGCGGGAGATCGTTACTGACGAGCCGGCGCGCGACCCGCCAGCCATCGGGACGGAGGTGAGCTAGATGTCGGGTACGAACCCGTCGGACGCGGCGAGCGGTCCCCGTCCCGGCGTCCCGCAAGCGGGCGTCAAGGGCGTCGGCGAAGACCCGCGCGAACAGGACCGCGACGTCGCCGAGGCACCCGGCAAGATCTGGTTCAGGGACCTGGACGAAGCCGTCATCGAGGCCGACCGCTGTATCCAGTGTGCCTCGTGTGTCGCCGCCTGTCCCTCCGACTCCATCGGCATCGACGAGGACGAGGGCCGACCCACCCTCGTCAAGATGTGTACCGGCTGTTCGCGCTGCTGGGACTTCTGTCCCCGCAGCGGCCTGCGCTACGAGCGCCACCTCGAGCTGACCCGGGCGGAGCGCGGCCTCGAGGAGCCGGTCACCTACGCCGCGCGAGCGACCGGCGACACCGCCGAGGCGGGACAGGACGGCGGCGTCGTAACGGCGCTGCTCGCGGCGCTGATCGAGGGCGGCGAACTGGACGGCGCGGTTGTCGCCCGGGAGTGCGACGACGACCCGCTCCGTGGCGAGGCGTTCCTCGCGACCTCCCGCGAGGACCTGCTCGAGGCGGGCGGCAGCATCTACAACCAGACGATGGGGCTGGGACAGATCGAGACGCTGCTCGCCGACGCAGCCATCGGAACCGACGACCCGGACCTCGCGCTCGTCGGCACACCCTGTATGATACAGGGCGCGACCGCGCTCGATCGCTACGACCACGCGCCGGCCGACCCCATCGCGCTCACGGTCGCGCTGATGTGTACCCGTAGCTTCGAGCACAGCCGTCTGGTCTCGCGTCTCGAGTCGTTCGGCGTCGATCCCGACGCGGTCGACACGCTCGACATCAGCGACGGACGGCTTCGCGCGGTCGACGGGAACGGCGAGTCGCTCCTCGAGTCGGCCGTCGACGCGTTCGACGCGGCGGGACTGCGCGGCTGCGACGAGTGTGCCGATCTCGTCGGCGGCGCGGCCGACATCAGCGTCGGCAACGTCGGCAGCGAAGACGGCTATACGACCGCTATCGTCCGGACCGAAACGGGAGAAGCCGCCTGGAATCGGGCCGTCGCGGGCGGCCTCGAGACGACGGCGATCGACCGGCCGGCGGCACTCGAGAGAGTGGCGGAGTGGAACCGGCGGCGTGCGGAATCGATCCTCCCGCGGGAGTACGACCCGGACGATAGCATCGGCATCAGCTACGAGCACCATCGGGCAGCCTACGACGGGACGGACCGCGAGCCGGAGCCGCTGAACCCGGCTCGTGTCCACCAGTACGAGGAGTGGTGCTGACTGGGTCGCGCGATCCGTGTGAGGTATTTTCATCCGGCGGGAATTCCCGGGGCCGGTTATGGCGCGTGCGGCCGTACCGATTCGGTATGACGGGCTTTCGTGCAACGGTCGTCATCGACGAACCGGGTGACTGTCCGGTCGCCGATATCTCCGGGGATACCGGCGAACCGGTCGACTCCGTCTCCCGATCGGCTCAGGCGACGGCCGACGGAACGGTCGTCGAGGAGTTCGGCATCGCCGCGGATGCCTCGATCGGCGAGGAGTCCGACGTGGAAGTGACGCCGGTTCAGTCCACCGATCGGGAGTCGATCTATCGATTCGAGCGCGACAGCGGCGTCGACTGTGCCTGCGAAATCATCGAGCGAACGGGAACCCCGGTTTCGTCGGTCCGCGGTCAGGACGGTGCCTTGCTCCTTTCCTTTCGGACGCTCGAGTTGGCCGAAATCGCCGACATAGTCGACGACCTGCGGATGTATTTCGACGGGGTACTCGTCGAAGAACTCACGCAAGACCACGACGACGCCACCGCGGATCCCGTCGTCGTCAACCGCGACGCGCTCACGACCAGACAGCGGGAGATCCTCGAGACGGCCCACGAGATGGGCTACTTCGAGTATCCGAAGGGGGCGAACGCGACGGATGTCGCCGAGGAACTCGACGTCGCCCGATCGACCTTCACCGAGCACCTCGCAGCAGCCCAGACGAAGTTGATGGACGCGATCCTGGAGACGGAGACCGAATCCTCGACCCGGTAGTCCCGGTACCACTTTGACGATCCGCGTTCTCCCCGGTGACATGGACGTCATTCACACTGCGCTGTGGGTATCGGACCTCGAGCGAACGCGGGAGTTCTACGTCGACGCGCTCGGACTCGAGGAGAACTGGTCGTTCTCGACCGACGACGGCGTCGAAAACGTCTACATCGGCGGCGAGAACGGCGAGTTCCAGTTCAAATACGATCCCGAGGACGGACCGGAGACCGACTCGGGGACGATGGCCCACGTCGCCGTCAGTGTCGACAGCACCGACGAGACCTTCGAGCGACTGGTCGATCGAGAGGAGCCGCCGGTTCACACGGAGCCGACGACGATGGCCGACATCGGCGTCCGCGTCGCGTTCGTCGAGGATCCGAACGGCTACGTCGTCGAACTGGTCGAAGCACTCGATTGAGGTCGGTCCCGCACAGTCCGGGGCGTTCGCACGTGGTTCGAGACGCGACGACGAACGCGGGACCGTAGTCAGCGATTCCCAATGAAAGACGATTACAGTACCCGGTCGGGAATCGATTGACTGTGTGTTCGTTCGATCATCGAAATACCACCCGTACGTGTTCGTAAAAGCGGTAAAACACACACATCCAATGTGCCGACCGCCGCCACCGGCCAAACGATAATACTTTTCCATTGGCGTCCGAAATCCCTGACTATGTCTGACGACCTCAAGAAAGGGCTCGAGGGCGTGTTGGTTGCCGAATCGGAGCTCAGTTCGATCGACGGTGACGCCGGTCGGCTGATCTACCGCGGCTACACGATCGAGGATCTGGCTCGTGGCGCGAGCTACGAGGAGGTGCTGTACCTGCTCTGGCACGGTCACCTCCCGACGGCAGACGAGCTCGAGCCGTTTACCGACGCGCTCCTGGCGGAACGCGAGGTCGACGACGACGTGCTCGCGACGATGGAGCGACTCGCGGCCGCGGACGAACAGCCGATGGCCGCCCTGCGGACCGCCGTCTCGATGTTCTCGGCCTCCGAGCCGGAAGACGACGCCGACCCCGGCGACCTCGAGGCGACGCTCCGGAAGGGGCGTCGCATCACGGCCAAGATCCCGACCGCGCTCGCGGCCTTCGAGCGCTACCGGCTGGGTGAGGAGCCGGTCGATCCCAATCCCGATCTGGGACTGGCCGCCAACTTCCTCTACATGCTGACCGGCGAGGAACCCGACGAGATCGCCGCCGAGACGTTCGATCAGGCGCTCATTCTCCACGCCGACCACGGGCTGAACGCCTCGACGTTTACCTCGATGGTCATCGGGTCGACGATGGCCGACATTTACAGCGCCGTGACCGGCGGCATCAGCGCCCTCTCGGGGCCGCTCCACGGCGGCGCGAACCAGGACGTCATGGAGGTCTTAATCGAGATCGACGAGAGCGACCTCGACCACCGCGAGTGGGTCGAGCAGGCGACCGAAGAGGGTCGTCGGATCCCCGGCTTCGGCCACCGCGTCTACAACGTCAAGGACCCTCGCGCGAAGATCCTCCAGGAACGCAGCAAGGAACTCGCCGAAAACGGCGAGGACAAGTGGTACAACTACACCACGACGATCGAACAGTACCTCTCCGAGGAGAAAGGTCTCACCGAGAAGGGGATCGCCCCGAACGTCGACTTCTACTCCGGCTCCGTCTACTACCAGCTCGGCATCCCGATCGACATGTACACGCCCATCTTCGCCATGAGTCGTGCCGGCGGCTGGATCGCTCACGTGCTCGAGTACCAGGCGGAAAACCGCCTCATCCGCCCGCGTGCCCGTTACACCGGGCCCCAGGATCAGGAGTTCGTCCCGCTCGAGGATCGGTAACCGCCTCGAGTCGAGTCCAGCGATCCCCTCCCCTCGTTCTCCGCGCCGATCGATAGCGATCAGATCGGCTATCGTCCCCGTGTTCGGCTGCAGTTCGCGAGCGAGTGGTCGCTGGCTCTTATCGGCGGCTATCGGTCAGCTCGCGGACCAGCAGCGACACGCCGATCA
Source organism: Natrinema longum (assembly GCF_017352095.1). Taxonomy (NCBI): domain Archaea; kingdom Methanobacteriati; phylum Methanobacteriota; class Halobacteria; order Halobacteriales; family Natrialbaceae; genus Natrinema; species Natrinema longum. The sequence continues at coordinate 2,775,839 of NZ_CP071463.1, read as the reverse complement.
GGGAGGTCAGCAGGACGGTGAGGTTGAACGCGGCGTGTATCAGGGGCTGGTACTTGGGATCGACCCAGAGATCGATCGCGGCCGTCACGCTGCCGTAAAACCGGATCAGGGCGACGACCGCCAGCAACGAACAGATGGCGAGGGCACCCCAGGCGATGTAGCGTCGGATCGTGCCGGAGCCGCCATCGAACCCGGTCGTCGAACTCGAGCCGGGCGGCTGTGGCGTCTCCGTCACCTCGTCCGATCGGTCGGATGTCTCTTCGGCCTCGTCGATCGATGTCTCCGTCTGCGTTCGTGTCGGTGTATCAGTCATTCGTGGACCCTCCGTGCGAGTGCGGCCGTCGCGAGCAGTGCAACAGCGCCGGCGGCGATCCCGAAGCCGGGCGTCCCGTCGACGCTCGAGTCCCCGGCGTCGCCTCCTTCGTCGGCGGCCCGCCCGTCGCCTGTCGCCGTCCCGGAGTCGCTGGAAAAGTCGCTCACTTCGATCCCCTCGGACCCGCTCGGTTCGTCGACGGACAGCGAGCCGGGACCGAGATTCGCGACCGCGCGGTTCGTGGCGACGATGGTGTCGTCCCGCCAGAGAACCGCATCGAGGTAGTAGTTGTACTCCTGGGGAACCGTGAGGTCGACGGTCGGCGAAGCGGTTTTCCCGGGTTCGATCGCCGACAGCTCGGCGGTCGCGGAATCGGCGACGACGTTCGAATCCGACTGTCGAGCGATCACCTGGAGCTCGAGGTCGGATTCGGTGTCGTCACCGGTATTCGTGAGATAACTATCGACTTCCAGGGTCGCCGTCTCGTCGGTCGTCGACGCGGCCGAGTAGCTGATCGCGGGAACGTCCGCGAGGCTCCCGCCGGACTTCCCGCCAAAGCGGTGGAACTCGACGTCGGTATCGGCGTAGGCGGGTGTCAGCGAATCGACGCCTTCGACGGTGTGGCTGGCCGATTCGGTCCGCGTTCCGTTGTGGTAGACGAAGGTTTCTATTTCGTAGCCACTCTCCCGTGGAACTGCGACCGTCCCGGAGACGACGACTTCGGATTCGTCGTCGACCGTCCCGACCTCCCGTTCGGTGGTGTCCTCGACGAGCCCGGTCTGCATATCGGTCGCCCGGTGGACGACGGTTACGTTCCTGACGGGATTGCCCCGGTGCTCGAGATACGTGTCGACGGCGAGCGTTGCGGTGCCGCCGCTGATCTCGTCGGCGCTGATCGTGATTTCCGTCAGCGACACGTGGCCGGGAGCCTCGACGTCGGCCGCGGTCTCGGACTCGTTGGGATCGGACACCGCGCCGGCGAGAGCGAGGGTCGTGATTGCCCCGACCACGACGACGACCGTCGCGACGGCCAGGAGGGACTCGCGGTTCATGTCAGATGTCACAAATCAGTTGTATAAGTGTTTTGTGTAGTCCGACGAGCACGGCCATCCGGGACTGTGAACCGAAGCAGTACGAGCAAGGGGTCGGAGACGGAACGATCCGGCGTGCTCGTCTTCGTCTACGGAACCCTGACCGATCCCGCTCGAGTCACAGCCGTCCTCGAATTGGAACCGGCGGCAGCGGCCGATCGCTTCGTCGATCACGCGACGCTCGAGGGACTCCACCGGGTCGATGGCCGCTATCCGACACTCGTACCCGGCGGCAGCGTCGACGGGCGTTTGCTCGCGGTCGACGGGACCGAACTCGCCGCACTCGATCGGTACGAGGGGGTCGAACGCGGACTGTACGTCCGTGTCGCAGTGCCGATGGCGGTCGACGACGGGGGAGAGGGGGTGGCCGAAGGCGATCAGTGTTGGGCATACGTCGGGAAACCGGATCGACTCGATGTCGTCGCGACCTGGCCCGGCGGCGGGTCGTTTCGAGAGCGCGTCCGATCGGTCGTGTCACGGACTGGGATCGCCGTCCGAACCCGCGAATGACACGCGTCTGTCTCGCGTCTGACGCCGACAAGATCCCGCCGCAGTATTGCGATTCCACTTTCACCACGGGTGCATGAGTTTTATATGGACAGGGTTCCCTTCCTCATTCGCACGTCACACGCCGTGCATTCCCTGTATTCCCTGTCGTGTTGCCCAGATCTGGCGACACATCACTGTCAGCGGACGACGGTGCGAGCCCGAAACGGCTCTCACGGTCTCCGACAGTAATCCTTACACTACGCGCCGAGTAGACGGGGATATGCTCGAACTCTCCGATATCCTCGAGGCACGCGAGCGGGTCCGAGAGACGTCTCGGCACACGCCACTCGAGCGGTCACACACCTATTCGGCGATGACCGGGGCCGAAATCCACCTGAAACTGGAGAACTTCCAGCGGACGGGCGCGTTCAAGATCCGCGGCGCGACGAATCGGATCGCGACGCTTTCGGCGGCGCAAACGGATGCGGGCGTCGTCACCGCGAGTGCGGGCAACCACGCACAGGGGGTCGCGCTCGCGGCGACGCGGTCGGGCGTCGACTCGAAGATCGTGATGCCCGAACACGCGCCGATCTCGAAGGTCAAAGCGACCAGAAGCTACGGTGCGGAGGTCGTCCTCTCGGGCCGTGACTACAACGAGGCCGCCGAGCGCGCCCACGAGATCGAACGCGAGGAAGACCGCACCTACGTCCACGCCTTCGACGACGAGTACGTCATGGCCGGGCAGGGGACGATCGGCCTCGAGATCCTCGAGGACTGTCCCGACGTCGAGACCGTCGTCGTCCCGATCGGCGGTGGCGGGCTGATCAGCGGCATCGCGACGGCTATCAAGGAGCAAAAGCCGGACACGCGCGTGATCGGCGTTCAGGCGGAGGGTGCCTCGAGCGCCGCGACGTCCCTCGAGAAAGGCGAACGGGTCTCGCTCGACGGCGTGGATACGATCGCCGACGGCATCGCCACCCGCAGCGTCGGCGAGCGGACCTTTCCCTACATTCAGGAGTACGTCGACGAGGTCGTCACCGTCTCCGATCCCGAAATCGCCGTCGCCCTGGTCTACCTGCTCGAGCGCTCGAAGACCCTCGTCGAGGGCGCGGGTGCGGTCGCACTCGCCGCCGTCCTCTTCGAACACTTCGACTACGAGGACGGAGAGATCATCGTCCCCGCGCTCTGTGGCGGCAACATCGATCTCAACACGCTCACTAACGTCATCGTCCGCGGACTCGTCGAAACCGGCCGCTACCTGAAGATCCGGACCGTGCTGAAGGACCGGCCGGGCGCGCTCGAGGACCTGCTGGACGTCTTCACCGCTCACCGGGCGAACATCTACGCGATCCACCACGACCGGACCTCCCGCGAGGTCGAGATGAGCGACACCGAGGTCGAGATCGAACTCGAGATGCGCGGGCCGGACCACGTCGACGCCTTCCTCTCGGATCTCCGCGCGGAGGGGTACGAGGTCGACGTCCTCGCCTGACCGGCGAACCCGCGGCGCGTCGCCGCCGGAAAACCGGTTGGGGACCGTTACCGTCACGATACCGGGACGGAATGGACGGACTACCAAATAGGGTCCCCCTGTTGAGATCGGGCAATGGCACAACAGACCGGCGGCACTCCACGCTCGAGACTGCATCGGATCGGGTCGCTGTTCTCGAACCGGTATGGGCGGTCCACGGGGAACAGGACGTCGAGTCTCGAGGTGGCCGTCGTCGAATCGATAGCGGAGGTGAGGAAGGCCCAGTGGAACGGGCTCGTCGAACGCTCGAGTCGCGGCAGCGTCTTTCATCGCTACGAGTGGCTCGAGGCGATCGAGACCGGACTGGGCTATCAGCCAAGACACCTCACGGTCACCAAGGACGGGAACACGATCGGGGCGATGCCCAACTTCGTGGTCGAAATCGAGAAGACCCCGTTCGACCGCCTCTCGTCGCTCTATCCCGGCTTCGGTGGCCCGTTGCTGCCGACGGACACGAGCGACTCGCTCGATCGGATCCTCGGGGCCGTCCCGGCGGTCTGTCGGGGGACGGCGATCGTCCACCAGATCCGCGGGCTCGATACGGGCTATCTGCGGTACAACGATGCGTTCCAGTCGGCGGGCTATCGTCCCTTCCGGCGGGAGTGTCGGTTCCTGCTCGATCTCACCAAGGGCCACGAGGGGATCCTCGCGGACATGAGTCGGACCCGGCGGCGCGGGATCGAACGCGGCCGCGACGGCGACGTCGAGATCGTCGAGGAGGAACTTACGCGGGAGACCCTCTCGCGGTTCTACCGGACGTACGAACGCGTCATGGAGCGGGTCGGCGGGAGCGTGTATCCGTTCTCGTTCTTCGAGGCCCTCCAGGAGTTCGAGGATCGGCTCCTCTTCGTGACGCTTCGGATCGACGGCGAGTACGCCGGCGGGATGCTCGAGTTGCTCGACGACGAGCGTGATTCGATCCATGGCTTTTTCGCCGCCGTTCCCCGGGAGTACTTCGACGACCACGCGTCGGAACTGCTCTACGATTACGTCTTCCAGTGGGGGATCGAGAACGGCTACGAGACCTACGACTTCGGGAGTACGAACACGGACTTCGAGGACGGCGTGTTTCGGTTCAAGGAGGGGTTCGGCGGGCGGGCCGTGCCGATCCTGGTCTGGGAGCGGGGCTGTAGTCCGCTCTGGCCGCTCGTAAAGGCCGGACGAGCGCTATACTGGCCGTACTATACGTGAGCGTGGTCGTGTTCGACTTCGACCCGCTCTGATTACCGGATCGATACCTCGAGTCACCGCTTCCACCGGGGGACGACTCATGTGCGCCGACCACGTTATGAGGCGTATGACGACGGTGATCGCGGCCCTCCGAGATCGGCTGCTCGTCTGTACAGCCGACGGAATCGACCCGGACGGCTGGACGACCGAGACGAGACTCGAGGGCCACGCCCTCGAATGCGTCGCCGCCGCCGCGAGCGCGCCCGACCGGATCTTCGTCGGGGCCGAGGAGGGACTGTACAGGAGCGTCGACGGCGGGGCGTCGTTCGACCGCCTCGAAACGCGATTCGTCGCCGGTGGCTCGTCGGGCGGACGCACGGCAGGGGAACCCGGCGACGGGGCGGCCGACCGTGGGAGTGATCCCGTGATGGCCGCGACGGTCAGCCCCCACGATCCGACCGTCGTCTACGCCGGGACCGAACCCAGCCGGATCTACCGCTCGCGGGACGGCGGCGACACCTGGTCCCGCCTCGAGGGCCTGACCGACCTCCCCTCCGCCGCGGAGTGGTCGTTCCCGCCGCGCCCGCACACCCACCACGTCCGCTGTCTCGCGGTCGATCCGACGGATCCCGACCGACTCGCCGTCGGGATCGAAGCCGGTGCGTTCGTCTACACGCCCGACGGCGGCGAGACCTGGCGCGATCGGCCGCCAGGCTCCCGTCGGGACAATCACAGCCTGGCGACGCACCCGGCTCTCGAGGGGCGACTCTACGCGGCTGCCGGCGACGGCTACGCCGAGAGCGACGACGGCGGCCACTCGTGGCGACGGCCACAGGACGGGCTCGAGCACCGCTACTGCTGGTCGGTCGTCCCCGATCCCGGCGACCCGGATCGCGTGCTCGTCTCGAGCGCGCGCGGCGCAGCGACGGCCCACACTGCGAGCAGGGCCCACTCGTTCGTCTACCGCCGCGCGGACGGCGATCCGTGGGAGCGTCTCGAGGGACGTGGCCTGCCGACCGGCGAGGGAGTCGTCCGAGCGGTGTTCGCGACGAGTGGCGAGCCAGGCGTCGTCTTCGCGGTGACCAACCGCGGGCTGTTCCTGACGCGGGATTTCGGCGACTCGTGGACGCGCATCGAGATCGAGTGGCCGACGGCCCTCGAGACGCAGTCGCCACGCGGGCTGGTCGCACTGCCGGCGTGATTGTCCCGGGAACAGCGACCGGGCGGGTCCGGTCGATCGCGAGCGAGTCGGGCGCTTCGAAATCCTTTTAGGCGCTACACGGGGATAGTAGGGTAACTGAGTGATATCATGGACGTCGACATCATCTCCGAAGAGGAAAACCCCATGTTGCATCGGACTGACGTGACCTTCGAACTCTCCCACGAGGACGCGACCCCCGAACGGCTGCAGGTTCGGGACAGCCTCGCGGCGAAGTTGAACAAGGACGCCGACGAGGTCGTCATCCGCAAACTCGACACCAAGTTCGGGATGCGCAAGACCGTCGGCCAGGCGAAAGTCTACGACACGGCCGACTACGCCCGCGACGTCGAGCAAGACCACATGCTCGAGCGCAACAAGATCGGCGCCGAGGAAGAGGCCGAGGCTGAAGCCGAAGCGGAGGAGGCATAGATGGCGCGCTACGACCTCTACGGCGACGACGGCTCCACCGAGGGCGAACTCTGCCCCCGCTGTGGCGACGTCTTCCTCGCCAACCACGGCGACCGCAAGCACTGCGGGAAGTGCAGTTACACCGAGTGGGAGTAAGGCGCTGTGTCGGCCACAGCGGCAGATCGACCCACGACTCCACCCGTTCTAATCCGTGAGTAACACCGTTCGCGTTCTCGGGATCGAGGGCACCGCCTGGGCGGCCAGCGCGGCGGTCTACGATGCCGATCGCGACGACGTGGTCATCGAAAGCGACGCCTACCAGCCCGAGAGCGGCGGCATTCACCCCCGCGAAGCCGCCGAACACATGCATGACGCGATTCCCCGCGTCGTCGAGCGAGCCCTCGAGCACGCCCGCGAGAGCCACGCTGGTCCGGCGACGGAGCCACCGATCGACGCCGTCGCCTTTTCCCGCGGCCCCGGTCTCGGGCCCTGCCTGCGCGTCGTCGGTACCGCCGCGCGTGCACTGAGTCAGGCACTCGCGGTGCCCCTCGTCGGGGTGAACCACATGGTAGCACACCTCGAGATCGGTCGTCACACGTCGGGGTTCGATTCCCCGGTCTGTCTCAACGCGAGCGGGGCGAACGCGCACCTGCTGGCCTACCGCAACGGCCGGTATCGCGTGCTCGGCGAGACGATGGATACCGGCGTCGGCAACGCGATCGACAAGTTCACGCGCCACGTCGGCTGGTCACATCCCGGCGGGCCGAAGGTCGAAGCGGCCGCCGAGGACGGCGACTACGTCGATCTTCCCTACGTCGTCAAAGGAATGGACTTCTCCTTCTCGGGGATCATGAGCGCCGCGAAACAGGCCGTCGACGACGGGACGCCGGTCGAAGACGTCTGTTACTCCCTGCAGGAGAACGTCTTCGGCATGTTGACCGAGGTGTCGGAACGCGCGCTCTCGCTGACCGGCAGCGACGAACTCGTCCTCGGCGGCGGCGTCGGCCAGAACGCCCGGCTGCGAGAGATGCTCGCGGAGATGTGCGCCCAGCGCGGGGCTGAGTTCCACGCGCCCGAGCCGCGCTTCCTGCGCGATAACGCGGGCATGATCGCCGTCCTCGGGGCGAAGATGTACGCGGCCGGCGACACGCTCGCGCTCGAGGACTCGCGCGTCGACCCCGATTTCCGGCCCGACCAGGTCCCCGTGAGCTGGCGGGTCGACGAACCGGAGCTCGCGGCCGGACGCGGCGAGGGTGGCGAGGCGGAGCGGCAGGTCCGCGGGGCCGAAGCGCTGGTCGGGATAGAACCCGAACGGGGACGCGTTCGGAAACGCCGCGAGTCGAAGACCTACCGCCACCCCAAACTCGACGACCGGCTCCGCAGGGACCGGACCACGCTCGAGGCTCGCCTGACCAGCCTGGCCCGTCGCAAGGGGGTTCCGACGCCCGTGCTTTCAGACGTCGATCCCCGCGAGGCGCGCCTCGACCTCGAGTACGTCGGCGAACGCGATCTCCGCGATGGGCTGTCCCCTGAACGGGTCCGCGACGTCGGCCGTCATCTCGCTCGACTCCATCGGGCGGGGTTCGTCCACGGCGATCCGACGACCCGGAACGTCAGGGTAAACGGAACCCGGACCTACCTCATCGACTTCGGGCTCGGCTATCACACCGACCACGTCGAGGACTACGCGATGGACCTGCACGTCTTCGATCAGAGCCTCGTCGGCACCGCCGACGAGCCCGAACCGCTCCGCGGGGCCGTCCGCGAGGGCTACCGCGAGGTCGGGGAGGAACGGGTCCTCGAGCGGTTGCGAGACGTCGAGGGGCGCGGCCGCTATCGATCCTGACGGGGCGGATCGACTGGCGGCAGTCGGCTGTTTGCACCGATCGTCGCAGCACACAATACCTTTATCGGGGGAAGACGTATCACCGGTCATGGCAGAGAAGCCGACTTCGGGTGAGATTCTTGGGGTACCGTACAATTTCGAGCGACCGAGCATCAGTCGCATGCTCTCGTCGTACTGGCAGCCCGGCGAAGGGATGCTCGTCGAGAAGCCCTTCGGGGTCGGCTACACCCTGAACCTCGCCAACTGGCGGTCGTGGATCGTCGTCCTCGTCGCGGGCGCGCTCCTGTGGCACCAGGAAAGCGGTGCCGGCCAGGAGAGCGAGGACACGACGGACGAACCCGTCGAGGTCATCGTCGACGGCGACACGGACGACTGAGCCGGTTTGCTGTCGGTCAGTTTCGGCGCACTCGAGACCCGCTATAGGGGGGTGTACCGGGAGCCAGTGAAAGAGCCTCCGAGCGACTGCAAATTCGGTTGCGCGGTCACGCGATCGCTCGCGGATCTACCGTCCGGCGGGCCGGTTACCGGTCGACCTCGCCCATGATACAGTCGAGACTGCCGATCGCCGCGACGAGGTCCGCGACGTACTCGCCACGGGTGATCTCGGGGAGGACGGAGAGGTTCGAGAAGCAGGGGCTTCGAATCTTGAACCGCGCCGGCGTCTCGGTGCCGTCCGAACGGACGTAGATGCCGAGTTCGCCTTTCGCCCCTTCGACGGCGCGGTAGCTCTCGGCGTCGGCCTCCGGTTTGAGCGTTCTGGGCACGTTGCTCTGGATCTCGCGGTCGTCGTCGGGCCACTCGGCGAGCAGGTCGAGACACTGTTCGACGATCTTCGCGGACTCCTCGACCTCGCGCATGCGGACGAGCACGCGACTGTAGTTGTCGCCGTCGGGCTCCGTGACGACGTCCCACTCGAGGTGCTCGTAGTAGCCGTAGGGGTCGTCTCGCCGGAGGTCGTAGTCGATACCCGAGCCCCGGGCGACGGGGCCCGTACAGCCGTACTGTTTGGCCACCTCGGGCTCGAGGACTCCGGTGTCGATACACCGGCGCTGGAAGATTTCGTTCGTGACCAGCAGGTCGTGGTACTCCTCGAGTTTGGCCGGGAGTCCGTCGAGGACGTCCCGGACGTCCGCGATGAACTCCTCGCGGGGTTCCGGGAGGTCCCAGGCGACTCCGCCCAGCCGGAAGTAGTTGAACATCATCCGCTGGCCGGTCAGCGCCTCGAGCAGGTCGAGGACGAGTTCCCGATCGCGGATGGCGTACTGGAAGGTGGCAGTGAACTCGCCGACGATGTCCAGCGCGTACGTGCCAAGGGCGATGAAGTGGGAGGCCAGCCGCGAGAGTTCGGCCCCCATCGTCCGGATGATCTGGGCGTACTCGGGGACCTCGATGTCTGCCAGATCCTCGGCGACGCGGGCGTAGGCCCACTCGTTCAGGAGGCCAGAGGAGACCCAGTCCCACCGGTCGGGGTAGGGCATGATCTGGTGGCGGTACGTGGCGTTCTGACACATCTGCTCCTCGCAGCGGTGGATGTAGCCGATGTCGGGGTCGGCGTCGACGACCGTCTCGCCGTCCAGCACCGCTTTGACGTGGAGGACGCCGTGGGTCGACGGATGGTGCGGGCCGATGTTGAGAAACATCGTCTCCGAGTCGGCGTCGTGCTCGTCGCCCGCGATGGGGTTTTCGTGCTCCGAGAGGGTGACGACCTGGGGCTGGGCCTGATCGTACGACAGCGAGAGCGGATGGCCCTGCCACGTATCCGGCAGGAGGATCCGTCGCAGATCGGGATGGTCCTCGTACTCGATGCCGACGAGGTCGTAGGCTTCGCGCTCGTGCCAGTCCGCCGTTCGGAAGACGGGTTCGGCGGATTCGCTGACCGGGTCCGCGACCGCCGTCGGGACGACGACGCTCACCTCGCGGGTCGGATCGTCGTAGGATTTCAGGTGATAGATCGTCTCGAATCGATCGGGATACTGCTGGGCGGTCACGCACGAACAGTGGTCGAACCCCGCGTCCTCGCGGAGCGTCTCGAGGACGCGCTGGACCGCGTCGGGCCGGATCACGAAGCCCGGTGCGTTCAGGTGGTCGTCGCGACGGAGAACGGCGTCGCCGAGCAGGGCCTCGAGGTCGCGGCCGGACGCGGCGTCGGCCGGTCGCGACGCGAGCGTCGACTCCGATGACATAGCTGCCCGTTCGGACGCGACTGGCGTGTCGGTTCTGCGCCACGAGCGAGGCTATTTATATACGCCGGCCGGAGTATCCGGTCGTGAAGACGGTTCGGCTCACGCTCCGGTACGACGCGGAGGCGATCCACCCGATGCATCGGTTCGTCGCCGACAGCGACGCGTTCGATTCCTACCGGATGGTCCACGGGAACTTCGCCGGGGGCGACGATCACGCCTTCATCTTCCACGTCGTCGGCGATCCGGACGTCTACGAGGCCGCACTCGCGGACACCGACCGGGTCAGCGAGTACGAACTCACGCGGACCGGCGACCGGTCGTTTACCGTCTACGTTCGCGACGTTCCCGACGGAATCGACGAGCGACTGCTCGGATCGTTCACGCAGGGGAGTCTCGTGACGCTCCCGCCGATCGAATATCGGTCGGACTGGACGACTCGGTTCTCGGTCGTCGGCGAGCCCGCCGATCTCCAGCAGGCACTCGCTGAGGTTCCCGAGGGGATCGAGACGACCGTCGACCGGATCGGCGAGTACGACGGGAGCGACGCCGCGGTCGGAGCGCTAACCGAACGCCAGCGCGAGGCGGTTCGGATCGCCCGCGAGGTCGGCTACTTCGAGGTGCCCCGTTCGGCGAGCGTCGACGACGTGGCCGCAGAACTCGACTGTGCACCGGGGACGGCCGCCGAACACCTCCGGAAGGCGGAGGCGACCGTCATGAACGCCCTCGAGCTGTAGCGTCAGACGATCGGCCCGCCGAATCGGCGGAAACCGCCCCCGGAACGCGGGTAATCGACGCCTATTTTCGGGTCGCGGACGCTCCCTCCGACATGACCGTTCGGTTCGTCACCGGCAACGAAGGGAAGGTCCGCGAGGCGCGGGCGTACCTCGAGGGAATCGATCCCGTCGAACAGATCGAGTACGATTACACCGAGGTACAGTGCGACTCGCTCGCGGAGATCGCGGCGTACGGAGCCCGCGAGGCCTTCGAGGAGTTGGGGAGCGACGATCCGGTGCTCGTCGACGATGCGGGGCTGTTCGTCGACGCGCTTGGCGGGTTCCCGGGGCCGTACTCGGCGTACGTCGAGGACACCGTCGGCGTCGAACGACTCTGGCGGCTCGCCGAGGCCGAGGAGAACCGTCGTGCCCGCTTTCGAACCGTCCTCGCGTACGCGGACGAGAACGGCACCGAGACGTTCGACGGAACCGTCGCCGGAACGCTCGTCGCCCCCCGCGGCGACGGCGGGTTCGGCTACGACCCGATCTTCGAGTACAACGGGCAGACGATGGCCGAGATGAGCACCGAGGAGAAGAACGCGATCTCGCATCGGGGTCGCGCGCTGGCGGCGTTCACGGAGTGGTACGCCGACCGCTGAGACGGTCTCCTGTCAGTATAACTGGTGGCGGATCGCCGACCGTCAGTCGCCGCTCTCGGCGGCGGAGTTTGCGGTGTCGTCGTCCCCGACCGTCCCCGAGTCGGCGTCTATCGTCGCCGTGCTATCCACGCTGACGCCCTCCCAGTCCTGATCGGCGTGGTATCCCTCGCGTTCTTTCGCACTCGGTGCCACGCGGATGAACTCGGCCCGTTCGCGGGCGTCAGCTATCGTGTGGCCGCCACAGTAGGAGAGCCCCGACTGGATACCGGCACAGAACTCGTCGACGACGTCGGCGACCGGTCCCTTGTACGGCGTCAGCGCCTCGACGCCTTCGTCGGCGCGGACGTCGGCGTCCTTGTCGTCGCGTTTTTCGGCGGCCGTCGTGGTCGCCATTCCCCGCGAACGCTTGTACCGCGTCCCGTCGACCTCGACCACCGCACCCGGTGCCTCCTCGGTCCCGGCAAAGAGGCTTCCCAACATTACGGTGTCGGCACCTGCCATCAGCGCCTTCACCGCATCGCCCGACGTTCGAATCCCGCCGTCGGCACAGATCGTCACGTCCAACTCCTCGGCCGCCGTCGCACAGTCGTCGACGGCGGTCAGCTGTGGAACGCCGGCACCGGCGACCTTCCGGGTCGTACAGTGGGAGCCGGGGCCGATACCGACCTTCACGCAGTCGGCTCCGGCCGCGGCCAGGTCCTCGACGCCCGCCGGCGTCGCGACATTGCCGGCGACGAGATCGGTCTCCGGAAACTCCTCCCGGAGAACCTCGACGGCCTCGAGCGTTCGCTCGAGGTGACCGTGGGCGACGTCGACAACGAGCGCGTCGACGCCCGCCGTGACCAGGGCGTCGCTGCGAGCGACGTAGTCCTCGTTGATCCCGACGGCAGCGCCGACCTGTTCGCCGGCGGCGGCGACCCGTTCGACCTGTGTGGCCTGTTCCGCCGGCGTGAGGAACCGATGGAGGATACCGACGCCCCCGGCGCGTGCGAGTTCGATCGCCAGCTCGGCCTCCGTGACGGTGTCCATCGCGGCGGAGACGAGCGGCCGCTCCAACTCGATACTCGGCGTGAGCATCGTCGAGAGATCAACGGTACTGCGGCTATCGACCGGCGAGCGTTTCGGGACGAGGAGTACGTCGCCGTAACTCAACCCGGTACGGAGATCGTTCATAACCCGTACCGGATCAGTGTTCCCGCCAAATAAGACTGTCGGCAGGTGTCCAGGAACTACGGATCGAGTCCCGTCAGGTGCGCTTGCGGGGCGATCTCGATCGGTCAGGCTCGCGGATCCCGATCCGGTCCCGGATACTCGCCGCCCTCGACGGCCTCGTACAGGCTCGCGGGATCGAACAGCCGGGCGAACGCGTCGGGCGGACGGATGCTGACGGCGACGCGGGGCTGAAGCGTCAATCCGGCTTTCGCCGACCGAAGCCGTTCGTCGTAGGAGAGCAGGTGGGCCGCCTCGCCCTGGTAGGCAGAGGCCAGCGCCGGATGGTCGCCCTCGGGCTGGTCGACCGCGACGCGCTCGGCCGCGAGTCGCTCGCGGTGGGCGGCGGCGAGCGCTGGATCGGCGAGGGCCGCGACGAGTCGCTCGGTCTCCTCGAGCAGCGGGTCGCTGGCGATCAGGTCGATCCAGGAATGCTCGCGCACGTGATCGAGCGCCTCGCGTGCCTCGCCGCCGACGAGGAGATCCGCCGCGAGGACGTCGGCGTCCGCGACGACGCGAGCGGGATTCGGTCGCTCGTCCTCAGTCATCGTCGCCCTCCCGGATCGCCTCGAGTTCGGTCCGAATGCGCTCGAGATCGCCGTCGTACGCCGCCGCCCGGTCGAACAGGGATTCCCAGCTCGCACTCATCGGTGGCCGTTGGAGCCACGGCATCAAAGGTCGTCCGGCTCGAGCCTGCCTCACGGCCGCCGTGAGAGCGACCAGAACGCGACGGTGCCGAGGACGAACGCGACGCCGACGTTGCCCACGAGGCCGACGATCCCGACGCCCGCGACGAGCGCGAGGGAGCGACCGTCGCTGACGGGCGCGAACGCCGCGCGCCCGAGTTCGAGTGCGACGACGACGAGCAAGACGCCGAGGATCGCCATCGGGAAGGCGGCGAGGACGGCTCCGGCGGCGACCAACGCGAGCGCGAGATAGCCCACCCCGAGCAGGACGTTCGCGCCGCCGGTTCGCGCGCCGAAGGCGTACTTGCCGGCGAGGCCGCCGCTGCCGTGACACATCGGCACGCCGCCGAGGGGGACCGCCGCGAGACAGGTGACGCCCATACTCCTCGAGAGTTCGTCCGCGGAGATATCTCGGTCGTAGAGTTCGCCACAGAGCAGTGCGGTCGCGATCGCCGCGTTCCCGACGGTCATCCCGAGCTGGGCGACGGTCCCCTCGAGTGCGGCCGCGGTAACCGACGGCATACCGGCGGGAAAGAGGGTGAGCTGGGGGACCGCCGGCGAGGGGATCCCGGCCGTCACGACGGCAGCGATCCCGCCGACTCCGAGCACGACCAGGACGCTCGCCTGGCAGTAGCCGACCAGCGCCAGGAGCCCGACGACGACCAGACCGGCCACCGCTACGGAAGGGTTTCCAAGCGAGAGATCGACGGCCGCCTCGAGCAAGAGCAGCGCCACGGCGAGTTGGACGCCGCGAATAACGGGTTCGCCGACCACCCGCTGAAGGCGACCGACGAGCCCGAGGTGGCCGACGGCGAGCAAGACGCCGCCGGCGAGTATCCCGGCCGCGGCGAGTTCGGCGTAGGAAAGCGTCCCGACGATCGCGAGGCCGATCAGTGCCTTCATCGGCTCGACGGAGAGGGGCATGCCGTAGTAGAGCCCCCAGACGATCTGGAAGACGCCAAAACCAAGCAGGACGTGGGGAAGCGAGACGCTCGTCGTCGCACCGAGTGCAACCACCAGCGGCAAGACAGTAACCGAATCACCTAGCGCGCCGGTGAGTTCGCTGACGGAGAACTCGAGGTCGAATTCCGTCCCCACTCGGAGCGAGTACGCCATCTATCCCCGCTATGGGTGCCGACATCTTGACTCTTGGCAGTAACCACTCCGAGTTTCGTTCCCCGGTGTCCGACGTGTGATTTCGGTTACGTCGACGAATCCGGGTTCGTCGAGTCCGTCGCTTCGAGGGCGTCCGCGAGTACCGAATCGAGTTCATCGCGAGCCGTCCCCGCGAGGGGCTCAAGCGGTCGCCGAAGCGAGCCCGCCGGCTGGTCCCGCAACGAGAGGGCGGCTTTGAGCCCCGGCACGCCGTATTGGGTCGTGACGGCGTGGTTGAGTTCGACGAGGTCGGCGTTCCGTGATCGTGCCCGCTCGGATCGACCGTCCTCGTGGCGACGATAGATCCCGCTCGCCCGTCCGGGGACGACGTTCGCCAGCGCCAGTACACCGCCGTCGGCACCCGCATCGAGGCCGGCCGCGTAGATGCTCCCGCTGCCGACGAGCACCGCGAAGGACTCGTCGGCGGTGAGACGGACGAGCCGCTGGACGGATTCGAGGCTCCCGCTCGAGTCTTTGATCCCCGCGACGTTCTCGTGGGTGGCGAGGGACGCGACGGTCCGTGGCGAGAGGGCGTGATCGGTGAACTTCGGAACGCTATACAGGTAGATCGGAATCGGTGACTCGTCGGCGAGGGATCGGTAGTAGGCGGCAAGCGCCGCGTCGTCGGAGCCGTAGTAGGAGGGAGTTACGACCAGTGCCGCCTCTGCACCCGCCGCTGCGGCGCGCTCGGTCGTCTCGAGCGTCGGCTCGTACCCCTCCCATCCGGTTCCCGCGAGCACCGACAGCGAGGTGGCCTCCGCGACGGTGTCGACGATCTCGACCCGTTCGTCGGCCGTCAACAGCGGTGCCTCGCCCGACGATCCACAGGGGACGAGGAAATCGACGCCGGCTTCCTCGAGCCAGTCGACGAGGCTTCGAAGCCGCGCGTAATCGACGCGGCCGGACGAATCGAACGGCGTGACGATCGGGACACCAGTTCCCTGCATGCAGGGGGCCACGAACGACGCGGCCGTAAAACTGCTCGTTCGCTCCGAAAGCGGCCACCCGGTTTCGAGCGACCGGGCGACGCTGCTATCGGGATCCGCTCCCGCCGTCTCCGATCGTCTCCGGCACCGAATCGGTGGTCGACACTGCCTCCGGATCCACGTCATCGGCCGTCCGCGCTTCGGGGAGGTCGTAGCCGCTCTCCGTGACGTAGCGCTCGAGCTGGGCGTTCAACTCGCTGGCCTGCTCGGTGAGCACGGTGGCGCTGCGGGCAACGTGGGAGAGCGCATCGGCCTGTGCCGAGGCTCGGCGGGCCGCTCTCGCGGAGGTCTCGGCCGTCTTGTCGCTCGTTTCGGCGGCGGATTCGACCAGAACGACGACCTCCTCGGTCGCCGAGGCCTGCTCTTCGGTCGCCGCGGAGATCTCCTGGACGCCGTCGTTCGTCCGCTCGGCGAGGGTCGCGATCCGCTCGAGCGCGTTCGCCGCCTCCTCGACGTCGGCGACGCTCCCTTTGATTCGGTCGCGGCTCGTTCGGACCTCGTCGGCCGCCGACATCGCCCGTTGTTTGAGCCCCTCGAGGCGCTCCTCGACGGCCTGGACCGAGTCGTAGACCTCCTCGGAGAGGTTCTGGATCTCGTCGGCGACCGCGCCAAAGCCTTGGCCGCCGCCCTCGTCCGATCGGGTCGCCTCGATGTTGGCGTTGAGCGCCAGCATGTTCGTCTGCTCGGCGATGTCGCTGATCGAATCGACGAGTTCGTCGATCCGTTCGGCCTCGGCCTCGAGCGCCTCGATCTCCTCGAGCGTTCGTTCGCTCTCCCTATCGATCACGTCCATACCCTCGATCGCGTCGCTGGCGGCACTGCTCCCGTCCTGCCCGGCTCTGGCGGTCTGATCCGCGGTGTCCGCGACTTCCGAGGCCGTCGCGGCGATCTCCTCGATCGTCGTCGAGAACGACTCCATCTCGGTCGCGACGCTCCGAAGTTGGTCGTTTTGCTCCCTGTTGTCCCTGACGACCTCGGTGAGCGCCTCGCTCGTGCGCTCGCCTTCCGCCTGAACCGTCTCCATACTCGTTTTGAGTTCGCGACTGTAGGTGACGACCTCGCCGGAGAACGACTTCAGCGTCCCGAAGGTGTCCTCGAACTCCGCGAGCATCGCGTTGGAATTGCTGGCCAACTCGTCGAACGCGTCGTGGGTCCCGTGCTGATCGAATCGACGCGTGAGATCGCCCGCTGCGACCGCCCGCGTCGTCTCGGCGTGTGCCGAGACGGTGCTCTCGAGTTCGTCCAGCGACCGATCCGTTTGCTCGCTCGCCGCGAGCTGGTTCCGGATCCCCGCGAGTGAGCCCTCGAGTCGGCCCAGCTCGTCCTCACGGTCGGTCGCGAAGGAGACGTCGTACGCTCCGTCCTCGAGACGGGCCGTCCGCTCGGCCACGTCGGCGATCCCCTCGCGGAGTTCCTCGCGCTGGCGCGGTGCAGCGCGAACGTCCGAGACTGCAGCGATCGACGTCCCGACCACGGTGGCCGCGACGACGCCGCCGGCACCGATGCCCAGAACCGTCGGGGTTAGCTCCCCGAGAGCGGCGGCGGCGGCGGCCACGACGATCAGTCCGACGACCGCGATCACGAAGCCGAACCCGACCGGACTCCCCGACTGGATCGCGGACGGGAGCGACGAGCCCCCGGCTGCGCTTGCGGACTCAGTCATTCGTTTCCCCACTGGAGGCATCGGTCGCCGATCGGGAGTCGAATTCGAACGCGGATCCCGTCTCGTCGGCGGCGTTCGCGTCCGATTCCGACTCCGCCACGGGCGTGGCTCCGGGAGTCGCGGCTCGTCGAATATCGAACTGGCACGCGTCGTCGCCCTCGTGCATACACGTTCGCTCCTCCGCGATCAGTTCCTCGTCGAACCGCTCGGCGACGCCCTGAATCGCACCGCGAGCGACATCACAGAGCTTTCGATCCGAGTCGTAGGTGATCCGGACCCGATCGTCGTCGATTCGCTCCGAGCGAATTCGCGGCGTCGTCAACGTCGTCATATCCCGCGTCCGCAGGGACGTGTGGAACTGCTGGATGTTCGCGATGAGCTCTAACCCCTCCCACTCGTCGTCGATGTGGAGGTCGTAGGTCTCGAGCAGTGCGGGGACGACCCACGTGCCGTACTGGGTCAGAATCGTCCGCGGGCTCTGATCCGTGAGCTCGCCGGCCGTCCGCGCGATCTCGTAGACGTCGCGGTCCGGATAGACGGTGACGGGAACGTAGACTTTCTCCTCGATGTCCGCCCGATCCTGAATCGCGAGCCAGGCGTCCTCGCCGTAGGTATCCACGACGAACGCCTGCAGCGTCTTCAGAATTATTCCGTGCATATGACCCCTCTTTTTTCCGTTCCCCCGGCGATCCCTATTCGGTCCGAATCAGAACTCATGACTGAAAACCTCTATTATAATTATTCCTGTTTAATTGCTTTCCCTACATTGTTGGGTAGGGGGCGATCGATCGACAGTGTCCCGCTCTCGAGTCGGTCGACTGTGACGAGACGACACTGTCGTTGCAGTCGTCCGTCCGGGGACGATCGCATCGGCGGTGGACGCCGTCGATCGCGATCCCATCGACGAATCAGCACGGATAAGGTGACCGGACGGGATCGAGTACCCGTGAGCGACCTCGGAAAAATCGATCGGGCGTTTTTCGACCGTCACATCGCACCGAACCTGGGTGCCGACCGCGACGACGTCGCCGTCGGCCCGACCCACGGCGTCGACTTCGGCGTCATCGATATCGGCGGCCAGGCACTGGTTACCGCCACCGATCCGCTGTCGATCCTGCCGGCGCTGGGCCTCGAGCGAGCCGCACGGTTCGCCCTCGATCTCGTGCTCGCGGACGTGGCCGTCAGCGGCGTCGCCCCCTCGCATCTTTCGATCTGTTTTACGCTTCCCGAGGGGATGACCGACGAGGAGTTCGCGACCGTCTGGGAGACGATCCACGCGGAGTGTGCCGATCTGGGGGTCGCCGTCGTGACGGGCCACACCGCCCGCTACGCCGATCCCTCGCATCCGTGGGTCGGTGCCGCCACCGCGATGGGCGTCGGCGACCACGACGAGCTCGTTCGCCCCGACGGTGCCCGGCCGGGCGATCGGCTCCTCCTGACGAACGGCCCCGCCGTCGAATCCGTCGGCCTCCTGAGCACCCTCTATGGCGACTCCCTCGAGTTGCCCGACGACGTGATCGCGGCCGCCCAGGACCGCCTCGAGGAGGTCTTTGCCGTCCGCGACGCCCTCACGGCGGCCGCCGCAGGGCCGGTGCGGGCGATGCACGACGTGACCGAAGGCGGCCTCGCCGGCGCGCTCAACGAGATGGCCGACGGTGCGGGCGTCCGATTCGCAATCGACGGCGACGCCGTCCCCATGCGCCCCGGTGTCCGCGAGGTCTGTGACGCACTCGAGTTCGACCCCTGGGCGGCGACCAGTTGCGGGTCGCTCGTGATCGCGGTCGACCCCAACGGCGTCGACGACGTCCGCGGGGCACTCGAGGACCGAGACACGCCGGTCGCCGAAATCGGTCGCGTCGAAACCTCTGGGGAGGAGGGGAGCGACGTGCTGGTCGACGGGGACCGCCTCGAGCATCCGCGCGTCGATCCGTCGTGGGAGGCGTACGCCGACCTCGCGGCCGGGGCGGCCGACGGGACCGATTCGTAGCCGCTCCTGTGGGTCGCTCGAGACGCACCGAACGGCGGGCAGTGTGCGATCGAACGCTCGGCACAGTGTGCGATCGAACGCTCGGCACAGATGCAGTGGCGCGTGCGGAGCCGCAGTGAGTGATAAACGAACTGCGGCACGAACCCACGCGAGGGATGAGCGAGTGAGCGACGTGAACGAGCGAATCGGTTGGGGAGGGTGTGGCCCTCCGTGATGCCAGTACGAGCAGCAGAGGGGAGTCCGACGTGGCACTCCTGCTGACGTGGCTACAATGAGTCCCACGTCCTCCCCAGCCGATTCGCTCACGCCTGACGGCGTTCGCTCATCCCTCGCGTGGATTCGAGTCGCGCCTCGCAGGGCTCGTCGCGACCCCGCACGCGCCGCCGCAGTTGGAATCGGACGATTCTCACCGTCGCTGACCATCACCGCTTAGTATAATCCGGGAATACGATCCCTCATGAGAACACCAGCACCCGATAGCAGGCCGGTCGCGCTGACGATCGCGGGTAGCGACTCCGGCGGCGGCGCGGGGATCCAGGCCGACCTCGCGACGATGGCGGCCCACGGCGTCTTCGGGACCTCGGCGATCACCGCCGTCACCGCCCAGAACACGCGCGGCGTCGAGTCCTCGCACGTCCTGCCGATCGAGGAACTCGAGGCGCAACTCGAGGCCGTCACCGACGATTTCGCCGTCGGGGCGGCCAAGACCGGCATGCTCGCGACGACGGCGGTCGTCGAAACCGTCGTGGACCACGCCCGCTCGTTCGACTTCCCGCTGGTCGTCGATCCCGTAATGGTCGCGACGTCGGGCGATCGGCTCCTCGAGGCCGACGCCGAACGCGCCTACGAGGACCTGCTCGGCGAGGCGACGCTGGCGACGCCCAACGCCGACGAGGCCGAAGTCCTGACCGACATCGCCGTGACCGACGAGGAGAGCGCCCGCGAGGCCGGGAAGGCGATCCTCGAGACCGGCGTCGACGCGGTCCTCGTCAAGGGGGGCCACGTCCCCGGGGAACGGGTTCGGGACGTCCTCGTCACCGACGGCAGTGGCCGGACGTTCGAACACCCCCGCGTCGACACCGACGCGACCCACGGCTCGGGCTGTGCGCTCGCCGCCGCGATCGCGGCGCGACTCGCGAGCGGGGACTCCCTCGAGCCCGCCGTCGAGGGCGCGACGGCCTTCCTCGCCCGCGCGGTGCGGTACCCCTACGATGTCGGTGAGGGCGACGGTGCGGTCAACCACATGGCACCGCTGCGAAATCAGGCCGCACGGGAGCCCACCGCCGAGGACGTGTACGCACTCGTCGACCGGCTCGTCGACGCCGACGTCTCGTCGCTGATTCCCGAGGTCGGGATGAACGTCGTTGGCGCGACGCCCTACGCCGAATCCGTCGCCGAGACCGCGGCCGTCGAAGGCCGGATCACGCGCACGCTCTCGGGAATCAAGCCCAACCGCGGCGTTCGGTTCGGTGCCTCGAGTCACGTCGCCCGCTTCCTCCTCGCGGCCCGGGAGTTCGTCCCCGAGGTCCGGTTCGCGCTCAACTGCCGTTTCGACGCGGACGTGGAAGTCGCCCTCGAGGACCTCGAGTGGCCCGTCGCCGAGTACGACCGGGGCGCTCAGCCGAGGGAGATCAGGAACACGGAGGGGAGTACGATGGGCTGGGGGGCCCGGCAGGCCTTCGCGGACCGCGAGGAGCCACCGGTCGCCGTCATCGATCGCGGCGAGGTCGGCAAAGAAGCGCTCGTGAAACTCCTCGCCCCCGATCCGGACGCCCTCGCCGATCGAGCGCTGACGCTCGAGTCGACGCTCGGCCAATGAGCGACTGGCCTCGGGATCGGCGGCCTCCGCCGTCGGAAGCGACCGATACCGGGAGGGTGCGGACCACCACATCCGGGCCGAACGGCTGGGTTATTCCTCTTTGAGACCCAGGAGCCGCTCGCGCAGGGTCCGCTTGCGGGCCGTCTCGGCGAGCAACACCGAACACTCGATGTCGTCGAGGACGTCCAGCACCAGCGATCCTCGGACGAGCCGCGAGAGCAGCCCTTCCTCGGTCGCACCGATCACGACGAGCGTCGCGTCCGTGGCCGCGTCCTCGATCGCGGTCTCGACGTCGCGATCGTCGACGAGCAGTTCCGCATCGGCCAGCCCGTTCTCGACGGCCCACTTCTCGAGGAACTGCTCGCCCTCGTCGCGGGATTCGTCCCCGGAGAGGGCATGCAAGAGCGTGACCCGGGAGTCGAACTCGTCGCGGAGCAGTCGGACGACCTCCGCGCCGAGCACAGAGTCCGGGCCGCCGGCAGTCGGCAACAGGATGCGTGACGGATCGAAGCCCCGCTCTTTCAACACCAGGAAGTCACAGGGAAGGTCGTGAGTCAGTTCGTCGATCCGGGACTCGGCGCGTCCGTGGGCGGCGGGCCCCCAGCCCATGACGACCTGATCGGCGTCGAAGGTCCGCGCGGCGTCGAACACCTCCTCGAAGGAGCGGTGTGAGAGCACCGTGTGCGTCTCGAGGGGAGCGCCGAACGTCTCGGCGTCGGTTCGAGCTTGCTCGAGTAGCTTCTCGGACTCGGCGTCGATCCGTTCGGCTTGCTCGGCGCGTTGGAGTGGCGTCTGGTCGGGGACCTGCACGATGTGGACCGCGTGGACGGTGCCGCCGCGTTGGGTCGCGATGGCACCGGCGAGCGTGATGAGTTCCTTCTCGGTGCGGGGGTTCGACAGCGGGACCATCACGCGGAAGTCACCGCCGTCGGGGCTCGCATCGACCGTCCTGGCGGCGTCGGGGCGGACCGAGTCGGCCGCGGTCACGGCAGCGTCGGGCATCGCCTCGGATCGATCGAGGATCCAGCCGGCGAAGACGCCGGCGCTCTCGACGCGCTGGCGGGCATAGAGCAGGTACCAGACGGCCGCGAAGACGACGAGCCCTGCCGAAAGGAGGATGACGAACGGTTCGATGTACGCGATCAGTGCGAACGACGAGATCGTCCCGACGATCGGAACGAACGGATACAGCGGCACCTCGAAGTCGGGATCGTACTCGGCGGGTTCGGCTTCCCGCATGACGATCAGCGCGATGTTCAACAGGCCGTAGACGATCAGGTGGAGCACCGAGCCGGCCGTCGACAGGATCTCGAGGTTGCCAAACAGGAGGAAGGCGATGATGAGCGAGCCGGTGATCAGGATGGATTTGTACGGGGTCCCGAAGCGAGGGTGGATCTCGTTGACCGACGGCGAGATGATCTTCTCTCGCCCCATCGCGAAGTTGATCCGCGAAGAGGAGAGGATCGACGCGTTCGCGCTCGAGGCCGTCGCCAGCAGCCCGCCGAGTAACAGTAATCCCCAGCCGAGTACGCCCAGACTGAAGCCGAAGAGACTGTACTGTCCGAACAGCAACTCGGCCGCCTCGACGACGGCCGTGTCGTTGTTCGCGACGAGGTCGTTGGGAACCGCCGCCAGCAACACGAGGAGGAACAGGGCGTAGACGATCGTGACGATGACGACCGACCCGATGACCGCGAGCGGGAGGTTCCGGCCGGGATTTTTGATTTCCTCGGCGACGGAGGTGATCTGGACGAACCCGAGATAGGAGACGAAGACGATCGCAGTCACCGGGAGCACTTCACCGGTCGTGCCCGCCGGCGCGAGCGGTCGCAACGACTCGAGGTCGGCGTTCAGGAGGCCGACGATCGTGAACACCCCGAGGATACCCAGCAGCGTGAGCACGATGCCGATCTGGAGCCCACCGGTCTCCTTGGCACCCATGTAGTTGATCGCGATGAACAGCGCCGCTCCGATGAGCCCGATCGTCTGAGCCGCCGAAATCGTCACTGGCCCCAGTGCCAGCGCCGGCGCGCCCACGAGCTGGTTGACGTACTCACCGAACCCGTACATGTAGAACGCGGACGCGAAGGCGAGTCCGAGCCAGTTCGCCCAGCCGCTGATCGACCCGAACAGCGGACCGAGCGCGCGGTTGATGTAGAAGTACGCCCCGCCGGATTTGGGCATCGCCGTTCCGAGTTCCGAGGCCGACAGCGCCGTAAACAGGGCAGTGACGCCGCCGATGACGAAAGTGAGCGCCGCGAGCGGCCCTGCTCGAGCGACGGCAGTCCCCGGAAGTACGAAAATACCAGCACCGATCATCGTCCCGATACCGATCGCGATCGCCGACAGCAAGCCGAGGTCTTTCGCGAGTTCCTCGTCGGCGCTCATATCGGGCCACCCCTGGCGGTGCCGTTCCCGTCGACATCGGAATCCGAATCCGTCTCGTCGCGGGCGTCACTGCTCGGATTCACACACACGCTACGCCGTCTCGATCGCCGACTCCAGCCGCTGATCGCGTTCGATACCGGTCTCTCGGGGGAACCGCACGCACGATGACGAGCGTTCATTGATTCGGAGTTGTGAAGGTGACGATGATAAACCCCCGGATTGTATCGTTGGATCCGTTTTTCCTGATAGAATATTGACGATCGTGGATAATATCCGGCTTCAACTGTCCGAATGATGCTCCGAAGACGAAACACCGTCCGAAACGATCCCCGTGACGTAATCGATGGCTCCCCTCCGCTTCCGTTCGCCGTCTCGAGGAAGCGACGAGGTTCGCTCGTCACGACACAGATATTCAATAACTGTATACTACCTGCATAGATATTGTGGACAAGTTATTTATAATCGTTCCACCTGGCCATACGTATGACGGCAGGACCGCCGATAGACGAACTCCACTTCGAGGACGCACCGACCGTCGATTCCGTTCCCGGCCCGAACACGCGGGCCTTGCTCGAGAAACAACGCGAGATCGACAGCAGCGCAGTCGCCTATCCCGAAGACATCCCGATCGCCTTCGAGGAGGGGAAGGGTGCGACGGTCCGGGACGCGGACGGCAACACCTACATCGACCTCTTCGCGGGGATCGGCGTGCTCAACGTCGGGCACTCGAACCCCTACGTGCTCGAGGCGGTCCACGAGCAGGCGGACAAGTTCGTCCACACGGTCGACTTCCCGACCGAGGCGCGCCTCGAGCTGATCGAGAAACTCGACGAGATCGCACCCGACGGGCTCCAGGGTCAGAACAAGGTCGTCTTCGGCGGCCCGACCGGCAGCGACGCCGTCGAAGCGTCGATCAAACTCTCCAAGTACAACACCGGCGGCGACGGCCTCATCGCCTTCCGCGGTGCCTACCACGGCGCGACGACCGGCGCGATGAGCGTCACCTCGAACAAGAAGTTCAAGGGGGACTACACGCCTCTGCTCGCCGACGTCGTCCACGCGCCCTATCCGCACCCGTTCCGGCAGGAGAAGGCACCGCAGGAAGCGGTCGATCACGCCCTCGAGGAGGTTCAGGCGATCGTCGAGGACCCCTACGGAGGCCTCGCGAACCCCGCGGGGATCATCGTCGAACCGATCCAGGGCGAGGGCGGCATCGTCACGCCGCCGGAGGGCTTCCTCCAGGGACTGCGAGACATCGCCGACGACAACGACGTCACCCTCGTTTTCGACGAGATCCAGAGCGGGCTCGGTCGGACGGGGCAGTGGTGGGCCAGCGACTGGGACGGTGTCACCCCCGACGCGATGACCTCCGCGAAAGCGCTGGGCGGCGTCGGCTTCCCACTCTCGGCGACGATGTATCACGAGGATCTGGACACGTGGGGTTCGGGCGACCACGCCGGGACCTACCGCGGCCACGTCGTCGGCATGCGCGCTGGCACCCGCGCCATCGAGTACATTCAGGACCACGATCTGCTCGCACACGCCCGCGACCTCGGCGAGTACATTCAGGGTCGGCTCCGCGAGGCCGGCGCGGGCAACGACCACCTCGCCGACATCCGCGGCAAAGGCCTGTTCATCGGCGCGGAGTTCGTCGATAGCGACGGCAAGCCCGACGGCGATATCGTCGACGCGATCCAGCAGTACTGCTTCGAACGCGGCGTCCTGATCTGGACGGCCGGTCGCCACGGCAACGTGCTTCGATTCCTGCCGCCGCTCGTGCTCACCCACGAGTTGGCCGAAACGGCACTCGACATCGTCGTCGAGGCGATCGAAGAAGTGACCGCCGAAGCGAACCGGGCCGCCTGAGCCGGACCGCTATGGCCGATACTCACGCCGTCGAAACCGACGACGCACCGAGCAACGACAACCCCTACTCGCAGGGGGTTCGCGCCGGCGACACGCTCTACGTCTCCGGCTACGGCCCGGTCGATCCCGACACGGGTGAGCCCGTCGACGGCGACGTCGAAGCCCAGACGGACCAGGTGCTCGACAACATCGCCGCCGTCGTCGCGGACGCCGGCGGTGACGGGCTCGCGGACGTCGTCAAAATCACCGTCTACCTGACCGACCTCGAGGACTACGAGCGAGTCAACGAGGCCTACGGCGCACGATTCGGCGCGGAACCGCCGGCACGCGTCTGCGTCGAAGTTTCACGGCTCCCCGACGACGTTCGCGTCGAACTGGACGCGACCGCGTATCTGGGCTGAGCCGTCCCGGGCCAAGCACTGCCGGCCCTATTACACGAGTTTCGGGGCGAACGGGTAGCGCCACGCCTCGCCGAAGATGGCTTTCGCCATCGCGACGATCCAGAGGAAGACGCTGAGGAACCCGAGCAAAATCGCGAAGAACGCCAGCGCGAAGACGGGAAGGAAGACGGCTGTTTCGACTATCTCCGGCGGCCGAACGTACTCGAACAGCGCATCCAGTCCGAACAGGAGGACGAACGTCGCGAGGAACGATCCGCTGACGAACAGGTGCCAGTCGAGCGCGTTCCGAGCGTTGGCTCGCGTGAACTCGTGGTTCGATACCACGTAAATGACGACGGTGGCGATCAGTCCGACGAACGGCAGCATTGCGATGAAATGGACGAAAATCCCCAGGAGCGTCCGCTCCGCGAGGATCGACGGTCCGGGCTCGGTCGACGACGATTCGGTCGGTGATGGGTTCGTTGACATGGATCTCGTTGGTGAGTGGTGTCTGAGACGGGTACGTTACTGCTGACCGGAACGATCGGCCGTCGCAACGGCACGGGTGAGGCCGTCATCGCGGACTTTGCGAACGAGGCGCTCGGCACCGAGGAGGACCAGACAGACGACGAAGAGGTTGCCAGCGGCCACCCACAGTCCGTGACTCGCCTCGACGGGTGCCTCGATCGTCAGCACGGCCATGCCGACGCCGACACAGAACAACAACAGGCTGAGCTGAAAGCCTGCCAACACCAGCGTTCTGATTCCGGCTGGATTTCGGAGTCGGAGGAAGTCCGCCAGCGACAGTGTCTCGAGCGGCGAGTCGACGGCGAGTGCCTGCTGGCCCGCCGGCGAGAGCGGCCAGTTCGATTCGGGGTGGTTGATGTAGTACAGGGTGATCGTCTCCGGATACGTTTCGGCGGCGACGACGTCGATCTCGCGGAGTTCGTTGAGTCGGTTCCGCACGGTCTCCTTGCTGACCGTCGGGCTGACCCGGGACCGGAGCTGTTGGATCGAAAAGAACGGCCGGTCGGACTCGAGCATCACCTCGACGACGTGTCGCTGCGTGAGTTTCTTGTCGAACGCGGGATCGATTCGGTCGTCGATCCACATCGGGAGGGTCGTCATCGTTGATTCAGCCATCGGTTGGCGAAACAGTAAACCCCTGCCCGGATTTGGCGGGCACCAAACGCGGATTCGCGCCCACAAAACGACTCAGTTATCGGTTGAAACGCGGAATCAGCCGGCTCACCCAGGAGTCACCCGTTCGACCGGTAGGGGCTCGAATCATACGGTCCGTGGTACCGATGTCCCGGTGGAACCGCACGACAGTCGCGGTCGCACCGTCACTGACCGACAACAGACCGTCTCAGGAGCGGTCGCGCCGCGAGCGGATCCGTCGTGCGGTTCGTTCGGCGAGTCGAATCCCGATACAGATCAGGAACAGGTTCAGCGCGGCCGTCCAGAGCCCGTGGCTGCTGTCGACCGGGGCCTCGAGCCCGACAGCCGCCAGGGCGATCCCGAGCGTGAACAACACCAGGGCGAGCTGGTACCCCGCGAGGACGAGCGTCCCGATCCCGTCCGGCTCTCGAAGCAACAGGAAGTCCCTCGCCGAGAGCCGATCGAGCGGGTTCGCCGGTGATCGTGCCCGCGTTTCCTCCGAGTGGCCTGCGCCGGCTCCGCCCGGATGATCGATATAGTAGAGGGCCGTCGACGTCGGATACGTCTCGACGGCGACGACGTCGCGCTCGCGGAGTTCCTCGAGGCGATTTCGGACCTGCTCCTCGGTGGCGTCCGGGCCGATCCGCGCACCGAGTTGGGACGCCGAGAAAGAACGGGCGATCCGCCGCCAGCATCGCTTCGGCGACGCGGCGCTGGGTGAGCCCGCGGCTTGGCTCCGATTCGATCCGGTCGTCGATCCACGTCGGAAGCGTCGACATGTGTATCGCGGCTCTCGACGCGATGTCGTATAAATCCCCCATCGGATTTGACGGACGCCAGCCGGGTCTCGAGTGACGACGCCCGGTTTCGAGCCGCGAATCGAACGCCGGCACTGGTTCGCCCACGCCGGGTGGCGCGTGGCGGCCACCAAATTCACGCCCGGATTTATCCCGGTAACCGGATGATACGCCGACGGGAGCTCTCGAACGCTCCTGGGACTCACTCTTCGGCCCTCCACGCGGTTTCGGTCGGGTGCGCCGGGTCCCCGTCCGGTGGCTGGGGACTCCGGATCGAACCGCGATCGAGCCGTGAATTCCACCGCCGTTCGTGATCAAACTCCCGAATCCCTCCATCGTTCGTGCGTAACCGGTATACGATTATTGACTACGATTAAGTATCTCCCGCGCGTAGAAGCGGCAAGAATGCCCTACGACGTGCGAAACAGATTAAGCGATCTCCGGCGGGCGTTTCACCGCCACCCCGAACCCGGCTGGCGTGAGTTTCGGACGACCGCGCGCGTCGTCGAGGAACTCGAGCGGATCGGCGTCGACGAGGTCGCCGTCGGTCGGGAGGCGCTGGCGGTCGACGAGCGCATGGCAGTCCCGCCGGCGTCGGAGCTCGAGCCGTGGCTCGAGCGTGCTCGGGAAGCGGGGGTCCGCTCGGACATCCTCGAGCGCACTGCCGACGGTCACACCGGGGTCGTGGCGGTACTCGAGCAGGGCGATGGCCCCTGTATCGGATTGCGCGTCGATCTCGACGCGATCTCGATGCAGGAGTCCGCCGAGAGCGATCACCGGCCAGTCGCCGAAGGGTTCCGCTCCGAACACGACGGCTACATGCACGCCTGCGGGCACGATGCTCATCTCGCAATCGCACTGGGGACCCTCGAGGCGGTCAAGGAAAGCGAGTTCGAAGGGACGTTGAAGATCTTCTTCCAGCCCGCCGAGGAGATCTCCGGCGGCGGGAAGGCGATGGCCGAGACCGGCTACCTCGACGACGTCGACTACCTGCTCGCGCTCCACATCGGCCTAGACCATCCGACGGGCGAGATCGTCGCCGGCATCGAGAAACCGCTGGCGATGGCCCACCTGACCGCGACCTTCGAGGGGGCGAGCGCCCACGCGGGCAAGGCTCCCAACGAGGGGGCAAACGCCATGCAGGCGGCGGCGACCGCGGTCCAGAACGCGTACGCGATCCCCCGGCACAGCGACGGGATGACCCGGATCAACGTCGGCCACATCGAGGGCGGCACCGCGAGCAACGTCATCGCCGAGGAGGTCGCGATCGAGGCCGAGGTCCGCGGTGAGACCACCGCGCTGATGGAGTACATGCGCACGGAACTCGAGCGGGTGCTGTACGCCGCCGCGGAGATGCACGACTGCGACGTCGCGCCGCGAGTGATCAGCGAGTCGCCCCGCGTCGACAGCCACCCCGCACTCCGCGATCTCGTGGGCAACGTCGCCTGGGAGGTCGAGGGCGTCGACCGAGTGATCCCGACCGAGGAGTTCGGCGTCAGCGAGGACGTGACCTACCTCATGCAACGCGTCCAGGACAACGGCGGCCTCGCCTCGTACGTGCTCGTCGGTACCGACCACCCGACGAGTCACCACACGCCGACGTTCGACATCGACGAGTCGAGCCTCGAGATCGGGACATCTCTGCTCTCCGAGACGGCGATCGAACTCTCTCAGCGGCCGGTCTGAGCGAGGGGGCGCGCCGCTGAGCGCGACTCCTGTGCCGAGCCGTCACAACCGAACCTCGAGCCGGCGTGACAGCAGCGTCGGCGGACGGGAGTATAGCTGCCGCTGGGGCCATTCAGTGCTCCTCGAGCAGTGACGTGCGTCGGTACGTCCGGGTCTCGAGCGCGCCGTCGAGTTCGATTTCGAGCCGTTCGTCGTCGATCACGAACCGAACCAGAACGCCGTCCTCGAGTGGCTCGCTCTCGCAGTCCCACGAGGTCGACCCGTACTCCAGTTCGAGCGTCCTGTAGTCGATGCCGTGGTCGTGCAGGAACGCGATGGTGGGCGGTCGCGTCAGCGCGTAGTGGAACGCGGGAATCCGGAACGAGACGCCACACCGCCGACAGCGCATCCCGGCCATCACCATCGTCGAGGCGTCCCACCTGAGCGTTTCCAGTCGATCGTTCGGCTCCGGACTGTGGGTGGCGATAGTCGCCTCCCCGAAGCGCCCCGCACAGTGGGGACAGACGTCCCAGGAGACGGACTCGAGGTACCACAGCGCTCGCCGGTTGGCCCACGCGAACAGTTCGTCGGGATCACGTCCCTGAGGCGAATTGAACGAGAGCATCATGTCGAACAGGACGCCGTGATTCGGACACGCCACGGTGATCACTCCGTCCTCGAGCGTGGCGTTCAGCTGTTCCTCGTCGGCCGGACACGTCCACTCGACCGGTCCCGAGACCGCCTCGTGACTGCCCGAAAACGTCCGGGCGTGGATTTCGTCGACGACACGGGAGCCGGCAGTGGTCAACCAGTACTGTCCCTCTTCTCTCCGGACGAACCTGTCGCGGAGTTCGTTGATGTGGTAGTTGAACCGTCCGCCGTCCTCGACGTCCACCGCCGACCGGAGATCGCTGTAACTCATTCCCCGGTGTTCCCAACTCGGCTGGCGCGTCTCCGCGAGTGCGAGCAGTATTCGAATCCGCAACGGGTTCGCCAGCGCAGAGAGGTTCTCCGCAACGACCTCCGAATCCACGTCTCCGCCCATACGCCGCCATGGCGGGCGACTCGTATTGACCTGTCGTTCGCTATCCATTACTACCGGATGCCGCGGCGATCATGTCGGGATAACAACCAAAAATAGATTCTCGAAGATCGCTTACCAAAATGTAATTCCCAATATACTTATGATCGATCGGTGGGACACTATCCCGTGCCCCATGACTGGTGAAACGGGAAACGGCGAGACGTCGTCTCCGGCAAAGGGAGACGCGAACGAGGCAGTCGGAGCGGAACTCGAGTTCGAGCATCCGACTACGGTCTCGGTGGACGAGCCGGTTGCCCTCACGATCGACGGCGTTCCCTCAGAGACCGTCGACGTTCGGGTCTCGCTGACGGACGGGAGCGACCGCGGGTGGGAATCGACGGCGACCTACGACACGGCGGACGAAACGCTCGACCTCGGGTCTACGACTTCGACGGACGGAGACGTAACGGGCGGCGTGACCGAACTCGTCCAGCGGGCGACACCGGTGGAAGGTTCGGGCCCGTACGAAACCGGACGCGACGCGTGCGACGAACTGACCGTCCGAGTCGAACACGACGGAGAGACGCTCGGTTCGACCACGATCGAACGCACGTTCGGTGATCGGGACGTCACGTCCGAAGCGGTGGACGGCGAGTCGTTCGTCGGGCGACTCTACGAGCCACCGGGGAGCGAACCGGCACCAGCGGTGGTCGTGCTCCACGGGTCGAGCGGGGAACCTGTCGACGGGACCGCACAGTTGCTGGCGTCACGCGGGTTCGTCGCGCTCGCCTTGCAGTACTTCGACTGGCAGGGCCGACGCGATAACCTCCCGGCGGAACTCGTGGCGGTGCCGCTCGAGTCCGTCGAGAACGCGATCGAATCGCTGCGCGAACGGAACGGCGTTCGCGGACCCGACGTGGGATTGTTCGGGACGTCGAAGGGCGGTGAACTCGCGCTCCTCGCCGGGAGTCGACTCGAATCAGTCGGGTCCGTCGTCTCGGTCAACGGAAGCGGCGTCGTCTGGGCGGGCATCTCCCGGCGGGAGTTCCCGCCGGGGCCGTCGTGGACGTCGGACGGCGAGCCGATTTCACACGTCCCCTACACGGACGATCACTCGGTCTGGGACGTGGAGCCACCGATGGAGATGGAGCCGGGCTACTCGCAGTCGCTCGAAGACGCGGACGACGAGACGGTCGCCGAGGCGACGATAGCCGTCGAGTCGATAGCGGGTCCGGTCCTCCTCGTCTCGGGCGGTGCGGACCGAATGTGGGACTCCGTGAGGCTCCACGATCTCGCGGCCGAGCGACTCGACCGCCACGGCTGTGACTACGAGCATCTGACGTATCCGGACGCGGGACACGCGATCACTACCCCGTATCTGCCGACGGCCGACCGCGAGCGAACAGCGCAGTTCGTCATGGGCGGCTCGGCGGACGGCTACGCCGAGGCTGACAGCGACCACTGGCCGCACGTCCTCAAGACGTTCGAGACGCTCCGGACGTGAGCGGCCACGCCCCGTCACACGCACGATCCGTTTCGGCGCGAACCCGGCCTTCGAGGAGCGAAGTTGTTCGGCAACGGTCACGTTCGAGAGAACGGAAACGTTAATTCGCGCTCGCCGTGTGTGTGACGTATGAGCCAGGACGACGTGCCGGAGTCGCTGCGAATGGCGGCGGACTCGGATCGCCCGCGTGGAATCCTCACCCCCTCCGATCGCGACTTTCTGCTCGGCCGCAAGACGGATTACACGGATCACTCGAAGAAACAGAAGCGAAACCGGATCCGACGACGCGTCCGGAACGCGATTCTCGATTTCAGCATTCTCTTCGAGTACATGGAGGAACGCGACCGGGAGACCGTCTTCGACCCCAACGACGAGGATCGCGACGCCTACACGCAGGGGATCACCGACATGCTGGCATTCCTCCATCTGGGAACGATGGGGTATCACACGCCGTTCAAAGACATGCTTTCGGAGGGCGTCGGCAAGGCCGAACAGCGCCTCGCCGGCTCGAACTACCGGATGGTCAACGTCGAGTTCAACGTCGAGCCAGTCGGCCAGATCGACGTCGACGAGGTCGTCGAAAAGCTCGAGAACGAGGAGTTCGCTCAGCTCACCGACGAGGAACTCCGCGCGTTCGTCCGTCTACTGACGATGTCCGACGGTTTCTCGCCGTCGGACAACCGCGAGGAGATCAAAGACCGCGTCGACGAGTTCGCCGAGCAGGTGGCCGAGAGCGCCGACTCCCGCGAGCAGACGCTCGAGGAACTGACGAACTGAGAGCCGCCGCATCGATTTTCGATTACGACTCGCGACTCCTCGGAGCCAGCACGCCGCCGGACCGATCGACGATCCGCCTCGTTTCGTCCCGGTGTAATCAGATATCGAATAGTCGTATATGTGTTTGTCCCCCAC
The DNA here is from genome assembly GCF_017352095.1 of Natrinema longum. Lineage (NCBI taxonomy): Archaea > Methanobacteriati > Methanobacteriota > Halobacteria > Halobacteriales > Natrialbaceae > Natrinema > Natrinema longum. The sequence continues at coordinate 2,743,033 of NZ_CP071463.1, read as the reverse complement.
AATATGGAGTGTTTTATCGCCTGTTTGTCTTACTATGCATGATATAGCGGCCCAGACATACACATATTTCCGATTTTTATCCAGTATATGACTAATCGTCAAATAAACGTAATCCGTGGATGGATGAACCGAGTGAGAAACACTTATTGTATACGCTGTCAATGGTGGCGGTATGCCATCATGCAGCATGGCGAACGGTAGGTGGAGTCACGAGCAATCAGCACGCTGTCGTCCGGCTCCGGGGGGTGAGATCGGATGAGCGGCGCCGAGAAGGGGATGGTCGACGAGTTCCTCGAGGAAATCGACCCGATCGTCTTCGCGTTCGGTGCGTTGCTGACCGCCGGCGTGATCGTGGGGTTCTTCGTCAATCAGGCGCTCGTCACGGAGGCGATCGGGACCGTCTACGGCTGGGTGGTCACGTACCTGAACTGGGCGTTATTGGTGATCGTGTTCCTGATCGTCCTCTTCCTGTTGTTCCTGATCGTCGGTCCGTGGGGGAAAATCAAGATGGGGGACTCGGACCCGGAGTACAGCTTCCTGTCGTACTTCGCGATGTTGTACTCCGCCGGATTCGCAGCAGGCGTCGTGTTCTGGGGTCCGACGGAGGCGCTGTTCTACTACGATAACCCCTCGCCGCTGTTCGGGATCGAAGGCGGAACCGGTGAGGCGGTTCCGTACGCGATCCAGCAGACGCTGTTCCACTGGGCGCTTCCCCAGTTGGCGGTGTTCACGATTATGGGGCTCGCAATTTCCTACTTCGCGTACAACTACGAGAACGTCCCGCTCCGGGTCTCGTCGGCGCTGACGCCGATCCTTGGGAAGGAAAACCTCGACGGCCCGGCCGCGAAAGTCGTCGACATCCTCGCCGTCTTCGCGACGATCGGCGGCGTGGCGACGTCGCTTGGCTTCATCGGAAGTCAGTTCATCGCCGGTCTCAATTACCAGTGGGGGATCGACCTCGGGAACGTCGGGATCCTCCTCGTGGTGACCACGATGACGCTTCTGTTTACCATCTCGATGGTGCTCGGCGTCGACAGGGGGATTCGCCGACTGTCGAACTTCAACATGATCCTGTTCGTCATCCTCATGGTGGCGACGTTCATCCTGGGGCCGACCCTCTTCTTGCTCTTGCTGGGTTCGCAGGCGATGGGCGGCATGATCGCCGACTTCACGTCCATGAGCCTCTACACCGGTACCGGTTCCGACGGCGGGACGGGTTGGATGAACTCGTGGACCGTCTTCTACTGGGCGTGGGCGCTCTCGTGGTCCCCGTTCGCCGGACTGTTCATCGCCCGCATTTCCAAGGGCCGAACCGTCCGCGAAGTCGCGTTCACGGGTATCGGCGCGACCTCGGCGGCGACCATTCCGTGGTTCACCGTCGTCGGTGGAACCGCGCTGCAGTACCACCACACCGGCGTTGCGGACTTCAGTCCCGTTATCAACAACTTCACGCCGGAGATATCGGGCTTCATCCTCTTCGACGCCTTCCCGCTCGGGACGGTGTTCATGATCGCGTTCATGATCCTCGTCACGACGTTCTTCATCACGTCGGCGGACTCCTCGACGCTCGCCGTCTCGATGATGACGACCGGCGGGAAAGCGAGACCCTCGACTATCAACCGGGTCTTCTGGGGGGTCGTCCTCGGTTTGACTGCCGCGATCCTCATGATCATCGGCGGTGAAGGCGGGACGGGCGCGCTTCAGGACGCAGTCATCATCACCGGCGCGCCGTTCGCCTTCGTCTGCTTCGCCGCGATGCTCTCGCTGATCAAGGACTTCGGCTCGAGCTACGGCCGGGTATTACTGCAGGACGAAACCGTCCTCATCGGTTCGAGTCGAACGAGCGAGACCGACTCGCCGTCCGGACCGCCCGGCACCGTCGAATCCGACGACGACTGAGACGGTCTCCTGTCCGTCGGTGCCGGTGGGACCGCCCTGTGGTCCCACCGGGACATCGGGACAGCAAACCGTATGAATCGCCGACGCCCTCTACCTCGCCGGTCGACGGCATCCGTCGACCGTCATGCTGTCCGTCGGTTCGCGTTCGGGGTGTACCCGTTCGCGTCCCGTGTCGGTACCTCGACAATCTATAACAAGTTTTAATGTATGGAGTACACATAAACTGTGTATGGACAGGGACACAGCGGAACCCGACACGGACGCGATTCCGGGTCCGAACGCCCAGCAGTGGGTGGACTTCCACCAGGAGTACTCCGCGCCCAGCGAGTACTCCCACGAGTTCGTCTGGGACATCACTCGCGAGGCCGACGGGCCGTTCGTCACCGACGTCGACGGCAACGTGCTCCTCGATTTCACCTGCCACATCGGCGCAGCACCGCTTGGCTACAACAACCAGAAGGTCCTCGGAAAGCTCCGGGAGTTCGACCTCGTCGAGCCGATGAAGATCGCCGGCCAGGACATGTACTTCGGCTCCGGTCCGAGCCCCGACGACGCCGACTTCCCCGGCTCGAGTCACCTCATGGCGAAACTCACCGAGGTCTCGAGTCAGTACGGCATGGACACCGTCTTCCTCTCGAACTCCGGCGCGGAGGCCATGGAGAACGCGATGAAGATCACCCACGATCGGCGAGCGCCCGCGAAATACGGCGTCGCCTTCTCCGGGAGTTTCCACGGCCGCACCCTCGGAACGCTCTCGTTGACGAAGTCCAAGGAGGTCTACACGCGCCACTACCCCGAGATCAGCGGGATCGAGACGGTCCCGTTCTGTGCCGATCGCGGCTGTGACGCCGACAGCTGTGACTGTGGCTTCTTCACCGATCCGGGCTCGCAACTCCGCAACTCGCTGTCGCCCGAGGGCGGTCACATCAATCCCGACGAGATCGCCTTCCTCACCCTCGAGCCGATCCAGGGCGTCGGCGGCTACCGCTTCCCCAGCGAGGCCTTCATGCAGGAGGTCGCGGACGTCACCGACGAGTACGACATCCCGCTGGTCGTCGACGAGATCCAGTCGGGCGTGGGCCGCACCGGCGAGATCTGGGCCTCCGATCACTACCCCATCGAACCCGACGTCATCGCCAGCGCGAAGGCCCTGCGCGTCGGCGCGACGATCTCCCGCTCGGAGGTCTTCCCCAGCCAGAAGAACCGACTGGGCTCGACCTTCGGCGGCGGCGACCTGCTGGGCTCGATGATGGGCGCGTTCACGCTCGAGGCAATCGAGGAACACGACCTGCTCGACAACGCGACCCAACGGGGCGAGCAAGCGAAAGAACTCCTGCGCGACGACGCGCCCGACTCCGTCGTGGACGTCCGCGGCAAGGGCCTGATGCTCGCCGTGGAGTTCGATACCCCCGAACGGCGCTCCGACGTCGTCGAAGCCGCCCTCGAGCGCGGCCTGCTCACCCTCGGTTGCGGGACGAAGACCATCCGGCTGCTCCCGCCCCTGGACTCGAGCGAGCGCGAGATCGAGCTTGGTATCTCCATCTTCCTCGAGGCGATCGAGGCCGTCGGCCCGAGCGCGACGGTGGCCTGACGGTCCTCGCTCCCGCCGATGGAACGTCGTTTCCCGAACCGCACCACTCGAGTCCGCTGATCTCCTTTCGCCGGCCAGATACCGAATCCTGACTCGCTGAATCGACCGGAGCGCGAGGAACGACTCCGCCGCTCCGCGTCAGACCGCGAACGACAACACGCCCGCGATCAGAATGAGCACCGCAGCGACGATCGAGAGCCAGAAGCTCACGGGCCCGACGTCGACGCGGTCGGCGTTCTCGTTCAGAAGATGGTAGCCGTTACCGAGCACGATCCCGACGCCGCCGATGATCATCAATGCCGTGCTGACGGGCATCACGACCCCGTCGAGATCGCCAGTCACGACGTTCGAAACCGCGATCAGGGCGAGGCCGACGCCGACGACCATTTGTGAGATGTGATAGACGACCGGTCGATTCACGTTCGGTCCTGTCTACGCAGTGTAAAAAACGTTTCGTTGACATCCGTCGGATCGCCGGCCGGTCCTCCTCGTCGGACGAACGGGAATACGGCCGGCGGCTACTCGAGCGAGCTCTCGACGACCGCCACGACCTCGAGTTCCGACAGCGACCCGAGCACCCCTTCGAGGTGCTCGGGCCCGCTCCCCTCGAGCCCGATCGTCACGGGCGTCCGATTCGGGTGATCGATCCCGCTCCGGCGAGCCCGCTCGAGGACGTCCAGTTCGGCACCCTCGGCTTCGACGGTCTCGACTACGTCGCCGACCGCCGTCGGCCACCCCTCGAGCGCGAGCCTCGCCTCGGTGTAGCGCTCGAGTTGGTGGAGGCCGGTCCGGGTGAGTTCGGCGTGTTCGGTGAGGTTCACGTTCCCGCCCGAGACGACGACGCCGACGTGTTCGCCCTCGAGGGCCAACTCGTCCGACAGCGCGGCGGCCAGCGGGGCGGCCCCGGCGCTCTCGGCGACCGTCTTCGCGCGCTCGGCGAGCAGCGTCACGGCAGCGGCGATCTCCCGATCGCTCACGCTCACCACGTCGTCGACGACGTCGCGGGCGATCTCGAAGGTGGTCTCGAGCATGCGCGTGTCCGCGATCCCCTCCGCGACGGTGTCGACGTCCGGGAGCTGGCGGATCTCGCCGGCCTCGAGCGACGGTTTCGCGTGTGCCGCACCCTCGGGTTGCACGCCGATCACGCGGATATCGCGCTCGGCGGCGGTCAGAACCGTGCCGATGCCCGAGATGAGACCACCGCCGCCGATCGCCACGAGGACGGTATCGATCTCCGGGTATTGCTCGAGCAACTCGAGCCCGATCGTCCCCTGGCCGGCGACGATGGCCTCGTCGTCGAAGGGATGGACGAACGTCTCTCCGGTCTCGGCGGCGCGCTCGAGGGCGTACTCGTAGGAACGCTCGTAGATGTCGCCCTCGACGACCACCTCGGCACCGTAGCCGCGGGTGGCCTCGATCTTCGCGGCGGGGGTGACCTCGGGGACGACGATCGTCGTCTCGATATCGAGCAGGTCACCGGCCAGCGCCACCCCCTGTGCGTGGTTACCCGCGCTCGAGGCGATGACGCCCGCCTCGCGCTCGGCGGGCGACAGCTGTGCCATCGTGTTGTACGCGCCCCGAATCTTGAACGAGCCCGTCCGCTGGACGTTCTCGAGTTTGAGGCCCACCGAGGCCGCGCCGCTCATCTCGGCGAACGTCCGCGAGGTGTCCAGGGGCGTCCGGTGGACGACGTCGGCGATGCGCTCCCGGGCTGCCTCGACGTCCTCGCGAGTGACGCGGGACCCGCTGGCCCCGTCGGTCCCCGTCGAGTCGCTGCGCCCGTTCATTCGTCGATCTCGGCGTCCCCGCCGCCTGCCACGTCGTCGACCTGTCCGCCGTCGGCCATCTCGTCGACCTGTGGAACCGGATGTCGGTGCTCGAGTTCCCGGATCGTCCCGACCAACACGTCGAGGCCGTGTCGGAGACTTTCCTCGTCGACGTCGAACGTCGGCGTGTGGTGGCTCGTCGGGTGGTCGGTGCCGACGATCACGTACGTCGCCAGGCCGCCGTCCTGCTGGACGCGCTCCATGAGGAAGGTCGCGTCCTCGCTCGCGCCGAAGTCGGCGGCCGGCAGGACGTGCTCGATTCCCTCGACGTCGCCGGCGATCTCGCTGACCAGCGCCTGCAGTTCGGGGTCGCTGTCGGCTCGCGGCGACTTGCTGACGACGTCGACCGTGGCGCGGCAGCCGTGCATCTTCGCCGCCGACCGCACCGTCCGCTCGAGTCGTCGTTCCATGTACTCCATCAGCGCGGTGGTCTCGCCGCGGGCTTCGGCCTCCATGTGTGCGCGCTCGGCGATGACGTTGCTCGCGGTCCCCGCTTCCGCTTTCCCGATGTTGACGCGGGTCATCCCGTCGCTGTGCCGGGGGATCCCGTAGACGTTCTCGATCGCCGTCCCCATGGCGTGCATGGCGTTGTCGCCTTCCTGTGGGGCCTTCCCAGCGTGCGCGGAGGTCCCCTCGATGGTCGCGTCGACGTGGCACATCGCCAGTGGCTTCTCGATGCCGGCTACCACTTCGCCGGTCGGGTGATCGAGTCCGACGTGGATCGCGAGCAGATAGTCCAGCTCCTCGGCGAATTCGCTTTTGGCCATCGGACAGCCCCCGCCGCCGGTCTCCTCGGCGGGCTGGAAGAAGACGACCAGCCGTCCCGAGAAGTCGCTCTCCGCGATCGCCTCGAGAGTCGCCAGTCCCCAGGTCATGTGAGCGTCGTGGCCACAGGCGTGCATCGTCCCGTCGATCTCCGAGCGAAACCCCTCGTCGACCGGGTCGTGGTCCTCGTCGGTCGATTCCTCGATGAACAGCGCGTCGATGTCGACGCGCAGCCCGATCGCCGGTCCCTCGCCGCGGTCGAGGACCGCGACCGCGCCGGTGTTGCCGCCGGTCATCCGCTCGAGGAGGGCGTCGTCCGCGCCGCGCTCGCGGGCGCGCTCGAGCCACGGCGTGAGGTCGGCGTCGGGGACGGCCATCCGATCGGCGGGGTCGTAGGCGTCCGGGCCGACGGCCAGTTCGTCGACGCCGATGGCCCGGATCTCCTCGACGAGGCGAGCGGTGGTGTAGAACTCGCGCCACGCGGGCTCGGGGTAGCGGTGCAGACTCCGCCGGAGGGACACGAGGCGGTCCCGTATCGGCTCGTTCATGCGAGTCGCTGACGCGCCCCAGCAACTTAATTATACACAATCAGTGTTTACGATGGATACACAAAAGGAATAAGTCAGCCGATGACAATCGTAGGCCAACGTACCAACCCTATGAGCACCGATCCAGACGTCGTCGTTCTTCGAGAGGGGACGGAAGGGCTGTCGATGGAATCGTACGCCGAAACGCTTCGCGAGCGGCTGCCCGACCACACCGTCGCGCTCGCGCGGACGCCGAAAGAAGAGCGCGAACTCGTTCCGAAGGCACGGGTCGTCACCGGGATCACGATCGATGCCGACCTCCTCGAGCGGGCCGACCGTCTCGAACTGTTCGCGTGTACATTCGCCGGCACCGACCACGTGCCGATGGACGCGCTGGCCGACCACGGCGTCACCGTGACGAACGCGGGCGGCATCCACGCGCCCGGCATCGCCGAGCAATCGATCGGCAACATGCTCGTCTTCGCGCGCCGGCTCCACGAGGGCTGGCGGCGAAAGGAGAACAGCGAGTGGCGGCACTTTCAGTCCCACGAATTTACCGACAGCACCGTCACGATCGTCGGCCTCGGCTCGATCGGGCAGGAGATCGTCCAGCGCCTCGAGGGGTTCGAGGTCGAGACGATCGGCATCCGCTACACCCCCGAGAAGGGCGGCCCCACCGACGAGGTGCTCGGCTTCGAGACGGACGACGTTCACGAGGCGTTCTCCCGGAGCGACTACGTCGTCCTCGCCTGTCCGCTCAACGACCTGACCCGCGGCCTCGTGGGCGAGGACGAACTGGCGACGCTCCCTCCGAACGCGGTCGTCGTCAACGCGGCCCGCGGCGGCATCATCGATACCGACGCGCTCGTCTCGGCGCTGCAGGTCGAGGGGATCCGCGGCGCTGCACTCGACGTCACCGACCCCGAGCCGCTCCCCGCCGATCACCCGCTCTGGGACCTCGAGAACTGTCTCATCACGCCCCACACCGGCGGTCACACGCCGAAACACTGGGACCGACTGGCGGACATCGTCGCGGGCAACGTCGACGCACTCGAGACCGGCGGCGAGCTCGAAAACGCCGTCTTCCAGCCGGAATCGGACGCAACGTAAGATGGCGACCGATAACTCGCGGTCGACGACCGATCACAGCGAGCGGACGTCGACCCCGGACGAGCGGGAGCGCGGACCGCCGTCGGATCCGCGAGCCGGTGATCCCGCAGCGGACCCGCGGGCCGACTACGACTACGTCGGCGGCGATATCGATCGGCCCGAACTCGTCGCGGCCCTCGACGAGCGGATCGACGGCGAGGTCCGGTTCGACGAGTACAGCCGGCGACTCTACGCGACCGACGCGAGCGCCTACGAGGTGACCCCCGTCGGCGTCGTCCTCCCGCGCTCGACCGACGACGTCGCCGCAGTCGTCGAGTACTGCGCCGACAACGGGATACCGGTCCTCCCCCGGGGCGGTGGCACCAGCCTCGCCGGCCAGGCGGTCAACGAGGCCGTCGTCCTCGATTTCACGACGCACATGGGCGACGTACTCGAGGTCGCGCCCGAGGACCGCCACGCGACGGCCCAGGCCGGAACCGTCCTCGCGGACCTCAACGGCGCACTCGAGGCCCACGACCTGAAGTTCGCGCCCGATCCCGCGGCGGGGAATCGCAGCACGATCGGCGGCGCGATCGGCAACAATTCCACCGGCGCACACTCACTGCAGTACGGCAAGACCGACGCCTACGTCGACGAGGTCGAGGTCGTCCTCGCCGACGGCTCCGTCGAACGCTTCGGCGAAATGACGGTCGCCGACCTCCGCGAGAACGCCGATCCGGACGGCGACTTCCTCGAGCGGATCTCCGAGGCACTGCGCCGCGTCGTCGACGAGGAAGCCGCGGCGATCAGCGAGGTCTTCCCGCAACTCAAACGGAACGTCTCCGGCTACAACCTCGATCGGTTGGTCGCGGAAGCCTACGGGAAGCCCGAGGCGTTCGACGAAAACACCGACGAGACGGTCGCGATCGACGGCGAGCCCGACCCCGCCGCGACCGTCAACCTCGCGCGCGTCTTCGCCGGTAGCGAGGGAACGCTCGGCGTGATCACCGAGGCCACCGTCTCGCTCGAGCCCGTGCCCGAGACGACGGGCGTCGTGTTGTTGACCTACGAGGACTTGCTCGAGGCGATGGCCGACGTCGACACGATCGTCCGCAACTACGACCCCGCGGCCATCGAGGCGATCGACGACGTCTTGCTCGAGCTCGCCCGGAACACCGAGGAGTTCGCCGACCTCGCGGCGACCCTCCCCGAGGGGACCGAGACGGCGCTGCTCGTCGAGTTCTACGCCGACAGCGAGGCCGACGCGCGGCGAAACGTGGCCGAACTGCTCGCCGACCGGCTCCCGGAACCGAAATCGAACGGAGGAACGGCCGTTTCGGAGCGGGAACCAAGTGGCGACCCCGTCCGCGCGTTCGACGCCCTCGAGGCCTACGAGCCCGCCGATCGCGCGGAACTCTGGAAGCTCCGCAAGAGCGCGGCACCGATCCTGCTCTCGCGGACCACCGACGCCAAGCACATCTCCTTCATCGAGGACACGGCCGTCCCGACGGAGAACCTCGCGGACTACGTCGCCGACTTCCAGGACGTGCTCGAGGAACAGGACACGTTCGCGAGCTTCTACGCCCACGCCGGGCCGGGCTGTATGCACATGCGACCGCTGGTCGACACCAAGAGCCCGGCCGGGCTGACCCAGTTCGAGGCGATCTCCGACGCCGTGACCGATCTCGTCGTCCAGTACGACGGGTCGGTCTCCGGCGAACACGGCGACGGCCGCGCTCGAACCCAGTGGAACCGGAAACTCTACGGCGAGGACGTCTGGTCGCTGTTCCGCGACCTGAAGACGGCCTTCGACCCCGACTGGCTACTCAATCCGGGCACCGTCTGTGGCGATCACGACATGACCGAGCACCTCCGGTTCTCGCCCGACTACGAGTTCGATGCCGGCTTCGAGCCCGCCCTCGAGTGGGACGTCGACAACGGCATGCAGGGGATGGTCGAACTCTGTCACGGCTGTGCCGGCTGTCGGGGCAGTCAGGAGACGACCGGCGGCGTGATGTGTCCGACCTACCGCGCGGCCGAAGAGGAGAGTCTGAGCACCCGTGGGCGTGCGAACATGCTCCGCGGTGCGATGAACGGCGAACTCGACGCGGAGACCGCCGACGCGGAGTTCCTGGCGGAGGTGATGGACCTCTGTATCGGCTGCAAGGGCTGTGCCCGGGACTGTCCGAGCGAGGTCGACATGGCCAAACTCAAAGCCGAAGTCGAGCACGCGAACCACGAGGAAAACGGCGCGACGCTCCGCGATCGACTCTTCGCCAACGTCGATCGACTCAACGCCGTCGGCTCGGCGCTCGCGCCCCTCTCGAACTGGGCCGCGTCGCTGCCCGGTGCCGGAACGATCGCCGAGAAAACGGTCGGCATCGCGCGCGAACGCGACCTGCCGACCTTCGCGAGCGAGAGCTTCGTGGACTGGTTCGAGGCCCGTGGCGGCTCCCGGATCCCGCTCGAGGAGGCAACGCGCACGGTCTTACTCTTCCCCGATACCTACACCAACTACAACCATCCGCGAGCGGGGAAGGCGGCCGTGCAGGTGCTCGAGACGGCTGGCGTCCGCGTCGAACTCCCCGACGGCGTGACCTCGACCGGCCGGCCGGCACACTCGAAGGGGTTCCTCGACGTCTCGCGCGAGCGCGCCCGAACCAACGTCGAGGCGCTGGCTCCCCGAATCGAGGACGGCTGGGAGGTCGTTCTGGTCGAGCCTTCGGACGCGGTGATGCTCCAGTCTGACTACCTGGATCTGCTTACCGGACGCGACGCGGAGCGGGTCGCGGCGAACACCTACGGCGTCATGGAGTATCTCGACCGGTTCGACCTGGCAGGCGACCTGCCGACCGCCGCGCCCGGTGAACGGCTGACCTACCACGGCCACTGCCATCAGAAGGCGACCAAGAAAGACGGCCACGCGGCCGCCGTCCTGCGGACGGCCGGTTACGAGGTCGACGCGCTCGATTCGGGCTGTTGTGGCATGGCCGGTTCCTTTGGCTACGAGGCCGAACACTACTCGCTGAGCCAGTCGATCGCGCGAATCCTCTTCGATCAGGTCGACGACAGCGACGGCGAGACCGTCGTCGCGCCGGGGGCATCCTGCCGGACCCAACTCTCCGGCTACGACGGCTGTGACGACCCGCCCCACCCGATCGAAAAACTCGCGGCTGCGCTTTCGCGGTAGCCGCCTTACGGGTTCGAATCGACGCGCTGTCGCGTCTCGTCGTCTCCACTCGAGTTCGCTCGACGCGCTCTCGAGTTCGCCTACCGTCGCTCTTCGTCCGTCGACCGATCGTCGGCCGTGTCGAACGGGACCGCTGGATCGCTCTTCTGTGGATGTTTCGACTCGCCGAACCCGCCGCTCAGTACTCGAGCGAGCGTTTCTTCGACGCTCTCGTCCGTTTCGGTGACCCGATCGGCGTCGGCTTCGACCACGAACCCCGAGGAGACGTTCGGTGCCGTCGGAATGAACAGTACCACTCGCCCGTCGTCGGTCGTGTGTCCGGTCTTGAACGCGGGCATCTCGACGTCGTCCCAGCTTTGGACCCTGACCGGCTCCTGTAACGCCTGTTCCGTGCCGAGGGTGGTTTCGGCCGCGATCTTGGACGCGTTGTAGACGACGCGCAGGCCGGGAACGCGGTTCGCGATGCCGTCGACGGTCCGTGCGAAGACGTCACCGATCGTCGTTCGGGTCAACACGCCGACCGCGATCGTCAACAGCACGAACGCGCTCAGTGAGACGGTGATCTGGAGGAGTCGAACGAGTAGCATGCGAGTCGGCTCGTGACCGATGGTGCCGGCCAGCATCGCGGCGTCGAACGTGGGCGTCGGCGTGATACCGGTTACGATCGCGTAGGCCCGGTAGACGACGTACAGCGTGACGAGTATCGGCCCGATGAGGATCAGCCCGCTCGCGAACGACCGCTTCCACGACGCCATTATCGACGCATGTGACCGCTGGGACATGAGCCCTTCCCTTCTCCCGTTCCGGATCGCCGGGGAACTCCGCTACCCCGTCTCCCGTCGTGGCTGCTGGTCGGGTTCGATTACGGCCAGAGCCCGCGCGTCTCCTTTGCCGCCGCGATCCGGGAGAGCGCAACCACGTAGGCGGCGTCACGCCAGGTCAGTCCTTCGGCGTCGACCTCCGCGCGAACGTCGTCCCAGGCCTCGAGCATGTGCTCCTCGAGTTCCTCGTTGACGCGCTCGAGCGACCACTGGCGGCGGTTGATGTCCTGGAGCCACTCGAAGTAGCTGACCGTCACGCCGCCCGCGTTCGCGAGGATGTCCGGGATCACCGGCACGTCCCGCTCCTCGAGGATGGTGTCGGCAGCGAACGTGGTCGGCCCGTTGGCCCCTTCGACGACGATGTCGGCGGCGATCGCGTCGGCGTTGTCCGCGGTGACGACGTTGCCGACGGCCGCCGGGATCAGGACGTCGACGTCCAACTCGAGCAGGTCCGCGTTCGAGAGCCGGCGGACGCTGTCGTCGTCCTCGAGGTCGTTCGCGAAGCTGGTGACCGCCTCCGGCTCCTCGTGGTGGGAGGGGATCGCCTCGACGTCGAGGCCGTCGGCGTCGTAGAGCGCGCTGTGGACGTCCGAGACGGCGACGATCGACGCGCCCCACTCGTGGAGCAGGCGGGCGGCGTTGGCTCCAACGCTGCCGAATCCCTGGACGGCGACGGTGGTCTCCGAGACCTCGCGATCGTAGTACTGGATCGCTTCCCGTGTGGCGATCGCGGTCGAGCGGCCGGGTGCTTCCTCCCGACCGTAGGAGCCGCCGATAACGGGCGGTTTCCCGGTGACGACGCCGGGAATCGTCTCGCCCTGTTGCATCGAGTAGGCGTCCATGAACCAGGCCATCGTCTGGGCGTCGGTCCCCATGTCCGGCGCGGGGACGTCCTTGGTCGGGCCGACGGCATCGCGCAGTTCCTCGGCGAACCGACGGGTGAGCCGCTCGGTCTCCTCGTCGGTCAACGACTTGGGATCGACGGCGATCCCGCCTTTCCCGCCGCCGAAGGGGAGATCCATCACTGCACACTTCCAGGTCATCCACATCGAGAGCCCGGTACACTCCTCGGCGCTGACCTCGGGATGATACCGGAGCCCGCCCTTGTAGGGGCCCCGAACGTCGTCGTGCTGTGCCCGATAGCCCGTAAAGACCTCGACGGTGCCGTCCTCGCGCTCGAGGGGGACCGACACCTGCTGGACCCGCGTCGGGTGTTTCAGCCGTTCGACGACGCCGGGATCGACGTCGGCGTGGGTCGCTGCTCGCTCTAACTGTCGACGGGCGGTGACGAGTGCCGAATCGAGCTCGTCTTCGGATGCGCTCTCGGTTGCCGGTGGTGACGTTGTCATTGGTATGTCGATTGTGTGGGTGGTGGGGTGGATGGGCGAGACGGATCGCGTTACGTCGTGAACAGGTGCCGCGGGAAGTCGGCCAGCGTCTCCGCGCCGTCGCCGGTGACGCGGAACGTCTCGCTGATCTCCATGCCGATCTCGTCCGTCCAGATGCCGGGGATCATGTGGAAGGTCATGTCCTCCTCGAGGACGGTCTCGTCGCCGGGGCGGATGCTCGCGGTGTGTTCACCCCAGTCCGGCGGGTAGCCAAGGCCCATCGAGTAGCCGATGCGGTCCTCCTTCTCGAGGCCGTACTGTGCGATGGTGTCGCGCCAGGCTTTCTCGACCGTCTCGCAGGTGACGCCGGGTTCGGCGGCGTCGAGGGCCGCCTCGAGTCCCTCGACGACGATTTCGGCGGTTTCCTCGAGTTCCTCGGGCGGGTCGCCGACGAACGTCGTCCGGGCCAGCGGGGAGTGATACCGGTGGCGACAGCCCGAGAGTTCGATGATGACCGGATCCCCGTCCTCGAACTCGCGGTCGGTCCAGGTCAGGTGGGGCGTGCCGGTGTGATCGCCCGAGGGCATCAGCGGGACGATCGAGGGGTAGTCGCCGCCGTACTCCTCGGTTCCGGTGATCAACTGCTCGTAGATCGCCGCTGCGGCCTCGTACTCCGGGACGCCCTCGTCGATGACGTCGAGGCCCGCCTGCATCGCGTTCTCCGAAATGCGGGCGGCCTCGCGCATGTACTCGAGTTCCTGCTCCGATTTCTTGATCCGGACCCAGCCGACCAGCAGCGTCGAGTCCTCGAACTCCGCCTCGGGGAGGTTCTGTTGCAGGCGCGTGTACGACTTCGCGGTGAAGTAGGCGGCGTCCATCTCGAGACCGATCCGACCGTCGTCGACGTCCAGTTCCTCGAGGACGCCCGCGACGTAGTCCATCGGGTGGAGGTCGTGTGGCGAGTGGACGTGGTCGTCGCTGTACGCGCGGATGCTCTCGTCGGCGAGGTGAGTCGTCGCCCGCGCGCCGCCGCCGTCCATGTCGCGGCCGATCCAGACGGGCTCTTCGCGGTCGGGCGTGACCACGACGGCCTGATGGACGTAGAACGACCAGCCGTCGTACCCCGTCAGGTAGTTCATGTTCGCCGGATCGGCGACGACGATGGCGTCGAGGTCCTCCTCGCGCAGTCGCTCCTTCGTTCGAGCGACCCGCCGCTCGTACTCGGCTTCGTCGAAAATATGCTCTCGTGGCATGATGACAGGGGCTCTATGAGGTGCATCGATCAGGAGTGATAAAAGTTTTTCGTGTATATAGAACACAGATACTGTTTACACGGTGGGCGGTCGGCTCCCCGGCGATGTCGTCGGGGATCGCTCCCGCCGAACCACCGCCCGTTAAGACACGTCGGTTCCTCCCGGCCGATATGGCAGTACTCGAGACTATCGCGATCGCGTTCTGGGCGATGTTGCCCGCCTACGTTCCCAACAACGCCGCGGTACTGGCGGGTGGCGGCCGACCGATCGACGGGGGCCGGACGTGGGGTGAGAAGCGAGTACTCGGCGACGGCAAGACCTGGCGCGGGACGGCGACCGGAGTCACTGCGGGCCTCGCGCTGGCGGCCGCGTTGACCCTCCTCGCGGAAGACGTCAGTAGCCTGCTCGGCTTCGCGGTTCCGGAATTCTCCCCGCTCGCGGCGCTCGGTCTCGCCGGCGGCGCGATGCTCGGCGACATCCTCGCCTCGTTTCTGAAACGTCGAAGCGGCCGCGAGCGCGGCGCGATGTTCCCCGGCCTCGACCAGTTGGACTTCGTCGTCGTCTCCCTGCCGCTGACCGCGCTGCTGGCGACCGACTGGTTCCGCGAGTGGTTCACGCTCGAGGTCGTCCTCGTCGTCGTCGTCCTCACGCCGATCCTCCACGTGACGACGAATGTGATCGCGTACAAACTCGGGCTGAAGAACGAACCCTGGTAGGCGTCGCTCGGTTCTCGGCTGCGTTCGCTTCGAAACGGCGGCTCCTATGGCGTTCGTCCGCCATCCAGTCCGGCGTCGGTCCGTCCGCGGATTCCGCGACGTCGGACTCGATCGTCGTCGAGGATCGCCGCCGTGGCGAACTCACTCGAGCGCCGCTTTGAGATCTGTAACAGCGGCCTCGTGAGCCTCGTGGGCCCGATCCAGATCGACCGGCTCGGAAATCATGCCGAAGAAACCGTGGATCACGTCGTCGTAGTGGTGGTACTCGACGGGAACGCCGTCGTCCTCGAGCCGCTCGACGAGGTTCGCCCCGTCGTCCCGAAGCGGATCGAAGCCGGCCGTGAGGACCGTCGTCGGCGGCAGCTCCGAGAGGTCGTGTGCGAGCTGGGGCATCGCGTAGACGTTCCCCTGATCGATCTCGCGCTCGAAGCGGTGATCCCGGAACCACTCCATCTCCGCTGCCGTGAGCATGTAGCCCTCGCCGTTCTTCTCGTAGGCTGCCGTCTCGGTCGCATCGCCCGTACTGGGGTAGATCAACAACTGATAGGCGATCTCGGGACCGCCGTGATCCCGCACGAACAGCGACAGTCCCGCCGCCAGATTACCGCCGGCGCTATCGCCTGCCACGGCGATCCGTTCGGGGTCTGCGCCCAGTTCGTCGGCCGCGGCGGCGGCCCACTCGAGGGCGGCATAACAGTCCTCCAGCCCCTCGGGGAAGGGATGTTCGGGCGCGAGACCGTAGTCGACGCTGACGACGGGATACCCCGACTCGGCGGCGAGCTTGCGGCAGGTGGCGTCGTGGGTGTCGATACTGCCGATGACCCAGCCGCCACCGTGGAAGAAGAGGAGTAGCGGGCGGTCCTCGCCGTCGGTGCCGGGGTCGTAAATCCTGATCGGCAGGTCGCCGTGAGGGCCGTCGATGGTCCGATCCTCGACGGACTCGAGGTCGATGGCGGGCTCGTCGGAGACCTGCATCTCGGCGAACATCCGCCGAGCCTCCTGTGCCGAAATCTCGTCGAACGACGGCGTATCGAGGGCGTTGTAGAGCTCGAGAAACGCCTGCACGTCCGGGTGTGGTTCGTCCGCCCTGGTTGGTGTCATCGTACGGAACAGTTGGGAGTAGAGGACAAAAAGATACCTCCAGCGGAACGCAGTCGGTGCGTCGCGCTCGAGCGATCGGCTCCGATCCTCGACGTCGATTCGAGCACCACGACTGAGCCGGTTCCACACCGCTTATTTCGGTGCGGTGTGCTCTCTCGAGTAATGACGAATCAGGACCTCATCGACGCCCTTCGCGCGGCCGACGCCGTCCAGTTCGGCGAGTTCGAACTCTCGCATGGCGGCACAAGCGAGTACTACGTCGACAAGTACCTCTTCGAGACCGATCCCGACTGCCTCGAGTCCATCGCCGAGGCCTTCGCCGAGCGGCTCGACGCCGACGACAAACTCGGCGGCGTCGCACTCGGCGGCGTACCGCTGGCCGCCGCGACGAGCGTCGCCGCCGGCGTCCCCTACGTCATCGCGCGCAAGCAGCGCAAGGAGTACGGTACCGGCAATCTGATCGAGGGGCAACTCGCCGACGGCGAGGAAGTCGTCGTCGTCGAGGACATCGTGACGACGGGGACGAGCCTCGTCGAGGCCGTCGAGGCCCTGCGGGACGCGGGTGCGACCGTCGACCGTGCACTGGTCGTCGTCGACCGCGAGGAAGGCGGTCGCGAGAACGTCGCGGATGCCGGCGTCGAACTCGAGTCGCTGGTGACGGCAAGCGAGTTGCTCGAGAGTCAGTAAGGCACATCCTCGAGCGCGGTTGGCGAGAGGGTCGTGGGCACGGCCGCGGCCGACGGGACGTCCGGACCGATCGCCCGACGGTGGGACTGCCCCTCGCGATCGTTGTCACTCAGTTACTCAAAACAGCGGCGAATCGTGAAAACATCAGCTACTTAAGCAATACGAGATCGTAGACGGGGACCGAGGGGCTGCCCATGATCAATAAGACCGATAGAATCGATGTCGACGGGACGATCGCTGGGGGAAGTACAATCGAAACCGACGATGGAAGCGACGTCGACGACGTATTCGACGCGTTGGCGAACGTCCACCGCCGCCGGTTGCTGTTCGAGTTGTTGCACTGTAATCGCCAGCACGTTTCGACAGTGACCGGCGTTTCCCGGGAACTCGCCCAGGCGGACGAGGAACTGCTCCGCACGCACCTGGCAGCGTCCAGACGCGTTTCGGAAGCGGACGAGGAACTCCTCGTGAAACGACATATCCACCTGCCCAAACTGGCCGAGTACGGCTTCGTCGAGTGGAACCGAGACGACCACGTCGTCACGAGAGGGCCGCGATTCGACGAGGTCCGGCCCGTTCTCGAGTTCCTGAACGGGCAGCGGGACGACCGGCATCTCGAGGCGATCGAGATTCCCCTTCGACGATGAGAACGCGGGAACGGCATACTGTGGTCGGTCCGCTCGGCGTTGGGCGTCTCCTCGTTGCTGCGTTCGAGCGCAGCAGGCGCTTCCGCAATCGATCGTCGGCTTTCGTCGCCAGCCGTTCGCTCGAGGTCCGGTGATACCGCCGCCGCTCGCCCCCCATCACAACGCTTTTATCCGACTCGAGAGTACGCGTAGCCACGATGGTAGGTGTCCGCTTTACAGGGGCGTTCCCCCGTTTCTAACTCCCACCTACCGCGTGTTGTGTCGGCACGAGTCGGCCAGTGTGCGGAACGCGGATGCGGACACGCCACCGGATTTTCACCACATCCACAGCCATGTCAGAATCAGACTCACAGGAGCAACTAACGGTCGTACTGCCCGACGGATCCGAACTCGAGGTCGACGCCGACGCCACGGTCGAGGACTGTGCCTACGAGATCGGGCCCGGTCTCGGTAGCGACACGGTCGCCGGCAAACTCGACGGCGAGCTCGTCGCCAAGGAGGAGCCGGTCTACGACGGGGCCGAACTCGAGATCATCACCGACGGCAGCGACGAGTACCTCGAGGTCATGCGCCACTCCGCGGCCCACTGTCTCGCCCAGGCCGTCGAACGCCACTACGACGACGTCGACCTGGCGATCGGTCCGCCGACCGACGAGGGCTTTTACTACGACTTCGACAACCTCGACGTCGACGAGGAAGATCTCGCCGACCTCGAGGATGAGATGGAGGCGATCGTCGCCGAAGACTACGACATCGAGCGCGAGGTCGTCTCGATCGAGGAGGCACGGGAGCGACTGGCCGACGAACCCTACAAGCTCGAACTCCTCGAGGAGTTCGCCGAGGCGGACGACACCGTCACCTTCTACACGCAAGGCGAGTGGGAGGACCTCTGTGCCGGCCCCCACGTCGAGTCGACGGGCGAAATCGGCGCGATCGAACTGCTCGAGATCGCCGGTGCCTACTGGCGCGGGGACGAGGAAAACACGATGCAGACGCGCATCTACGGCACCGCCTTCGAGGACGAGAGCGACCTCGAGGCCTACCTCGAGCGCAAGCGGGAAGCCGAGAAGCGCGACCACCGCCGGATCGGCAACGAGATGAATCTGTTCTCGATCCAGGACGTCACCGGCCCCGGTCTCCCGCTCTATCACCCGCCAGGGAAGACGATCCTCAAAGAACTCGAGGGATTCGTCGAGGGGCTCAACCAGGACGCGGGCTACGATTACGTGGAGACGCCCCACGTCTTCAAGACAGATCTCTGGCACCGGTCGGGCCACTACGAGAACTACCAGGACAGCATGTTCGTCTTCGACGTCGGTGACGACGAGTTCGGCCTGAAGCCGATGAACTGTCCGGGCCACGCCGCGATCTTCCAGGATCAGTCCTGGAGCTACCGCGACCTGCCGATCCGGTACGCCGAGGACGGCAAGGTCTACCGCAAGGAACAACGCGGCGAACTCTCGGGACTCTCGCGGGTGTGGGCGTTCACGATCGACGACGGCCACCTGTTCGTCCGCCCCGATCAGATCGAACGGGAGGTCAGGCAGATCATCGACATGATCTTTACCGTCCTCGATACGTTCGATCTCGACTACGAGGTGTCGCTGGCGACGCGTCCCGAGAAGAGCGTCGGCAGCGACGAGATCTGGGAGCGAGCCGAGTCGATCCTCGAGTCGGTGCTCGATGAGTCGAAGATGGAGTACGAGGTCGAGGAGGGCGACGGCGCGTTCTACGGACCGAAGATCGACTTCGGGTTCGAGGACGCCATCGGCCGTCTCTGGGACGGCCCGACGGTCCAGCTCGACTTCAACATGCCCGAGCGCTTCGACCTGAGCTACGTCGGCGAGGACAACGAGGAACACCGCCCGGTGATGATCCACCGCGGCATCTACGGCAGCTACGAGCGGTTCTTCATGGTGCTCATCGAGCACTACGAGGGTCGGTTCCCGCTGTGGCTCGCGCCCGAACAGGTCCGCGTGCTGCCGATCTCCGACGACAACCTCGGCTACGCCCACCGCGTCGCAAACGAGTTCGACGACTTCCGCGTCGAGGTCGACGACCGCGACTCGACACTCGAGCGGAAGATCCGAGCGGCCCACGACGATCGGGTCCCCTACCAGATCATCGTCGGGGACAACGAGGAGGAAGACGGTAACATCTCGGTGCGCGACCGCTTCGAGGACCAGGAGTACGACGTCGAGATCGACGCGTTCCGCGCTCACCTCGAGGACGAACGCGACGAAAAGCGGACGGAACCGGACTTCCTGCAGTAGCGCCCTCGAGATCCCGTCGCCGCGTTTTTCGGCCGCCGTCGACGATCCGCCGACCCGTTCGAGCGAGGCGGTGATCGCTCGGGTGAACCACGTTCGTGCGGATTCGATCGCCTGAATCCGATCGTAATACCCATAGTTGTGGGATCGTGCATATCTGTATGAACAGAGCGGAGAAGGCAGCCCTCCAGTTGCGGGCCGTCGACGTGTTGCGAATGTTGAAAGAGACGAGAACCTACGACGAACTCGCCGAGACGACGGGGCTCCCGGCGGGCGATCTCAACCGATACGTCAACGGCCACGTCCTTCCCGGAACGGATCGCGCACGCGAGATCGTCGAAGACCTCGGTCGGGAGGCGTTAGCCGACGAACTCGACGCGCGAATCCGCGTCGACGACGAGGGGTACGTCGACAATAGCGCGACCGTCTTCGACCAGCCGTTCCTCGATCTGGCCGCACCGGTCGTGGCAAACGGGTTCGACTTCGATCGCCCCGACGTCGTCCTCACCGCTGCGACCGACGGGATCACGCTCGCGGCCGCGCTCGCGAGCTACTACGGGGTCCGCTGTGCCTACGCGAAAAAGCGCAAGGAAACTGCCGTCGAGGATTTCATCGAGGCCCGCCAGCGGTTGCAGTCGGGGATCGAACTCACCTACTACCTTCCGGCCGCCGCGATCGAGTCGGGCGAGTCCGTCCTAGTCGTCGACGACCTCATCCGGTCGGGCGAGACCCAGGAACTGCTCCTCGATATCGTCCACAGCGCCGAGGCCGACGTCGCAGGTGTCTTCGCGCTCATCGCGGCCGGCGAGGACGGCATCCGACGCGCCCGTGAACGCACCGACGCCCCGATCGGCTCGCTCACGAGCGTGTGACCGATCGACTCGCGTTTCGATCATCGACGGGACGATCGGACGGGATTCGGCTGCGAGGATGCACGGACGATTTCTCGAGCACGCAGTTCGCGAAGAAACGGCGAGTAATCACACGAGGGGAGGCGTGTGAATCATTAGCACATTATTAATCATTAGGTTTATGGTGGTGCCCCCAGTTTGTGGTGGTACGCACATGACGAAGACAGTCATCCTCGGCGTGATCGGGTCCGACGCTCACGTCGTCGGGATTACCATCCTGGAACAGGCCCTGGAGGCAGCCGGATTCGACGTCGTCAATCTGGGGGTCCAGAGCTCCCAAGAAGAGTTCGTTGAAGCCGCATCCGACAACGACGCCGAGGCTGTACTCGTCTCCTCGCTCTATGGTCACGCCAAACAGGACTGCGAGGGCTTCCACCAGCGGATCGCCGAGGCCGACCTCGACGTTACGACCTACATCGGCGGCAACCTCGCCGTCGGGCAGGACGACTTCGAGGAGACCCGCAAGTTCTTCCGCGAGATGGGATTCGATCGCGTCTTCGATTCGGAGACCGATCCCGAGGACGCCATCGAAGCCCTCACGGCTGACCTCGACATGCGCTCGACGGAGGGCGAACGGGAAGGCCGAACTGTGTCCGCATAACTGACGCTGAGTCCCTGTCACACGCTGTCTTCTACCCCGACTGAGAGCGGCTGATACCCTTGTTTTTCGACGGTAGCGTGCGATCGGGAACGACGCAGCGTCCGGCCCCCGGACTATCGAACGATCGTTACCGGGACCGGTGACCGGCGGGCGACCGTCTCCGCAACGCTGCCCAGGAGGATCCGACTCGCGCCCGTCCGGCCGTGGCTGCCGACGACGATGTGGTCGACGTCGTGTTCGGCGGCGTAGTCGACGATCGAGCGCGAGACGCCGCCGAGGGTGTGCTCCGTTTCGATCTCGACGCCGTGGTCGGCGGCCTGTTCCCGTGCTCGCTCGAGGATCTCCTCGGCCCGGTCCTCGTGGTGGCCCTGTATCTCGTCGTAATTGGCCATCGCGGTCCCTTCGACGCCGCTGACCGCGTAGAAGTCGCCCGGATCGAGGACGTAGAGCGCGGTGATCGTCGCCTCCGGATACTCCGTGCAAGCGAACTCGAGCGCTTCAGTCGACTGATTCGAGTCATCGACCGCCACGAGAACGTGTCGTGCCATACGCCCCAGTATACCAGCCGGCGGAATAAGTCCACCTCTGACTCCGACGCAGTGGGACGCTACGCGGCGAGCACCTGTTCGATCGTGGCACGGATTCGATCCGGACCGGGGCGGTAGGACTCCTCGCGGGCCGGCAGCGGAACCGGCACGTCGTAGCCCGTCACCCGCTCGATGGGTGCCTCGAGGTACCAGACGGCCTCGTCGGCGATCCGGGCCGCGATTTCGCCGGCGAACCCGCCCGTTCGGGGTGCCTCGTGGACGACGACGCAGCGACCGGTCTTGCGGACCGACTCGAGGACGGTCTCGGTGTCCATCGGACTGATCGTCCGCAGGTCGATCAGCTCGATGTCGGCCTCGAGATCGGCGACCGCGTCCTCGACCTCCCGGACCATCGCGCCCCACGCGACGACGGTGGCGTCGGTCCCCTGGTCGACCAGCCGCGCCTCACCCAGCGGGACGACGGTTTCCTCGGGAACCGGCCGTCTGGCTGCCCGATACAGCACCATCGGTTCGAGGAACACGACCGGATCGGGACTGCGGATCGCCGACCGTAACAGGCCGGCAGCGTCCCTGGCCGTCGAGGGAATCACGACGTCGAGTCCCGGAATGTGGGCGTAGCCCGCCTCGTAACTCTCCGAGTGATGCTCGAGGGCCTTCACCCCGAGGCCGTAGGGAGCGCGGATCACCATCGAACACGTGATCGTCCCGCGCGACCGACTGCGGATCCGCGAGCAGTGCTGGTGGATCTGTGCGAACGCCTGGAAGCTAAAGCCGGCGAACTGGATCTCGGCCACCGGTCGATAGCCCGCCGCCGCGAGACCGACGCCGAGGCCGACGATGCCCGCCTCGGCCACCGGCGCGTCGTGGACCCGACCGGGGAAGCCCTCCAGAAGCCCCTGCGTCGCCCGGAAGACGCCGCCGTCGACACCGACATCCTGGCCGTAGACGAGCACGTCGTCGTCCCGCTCGAGTTCGGCGTGTAACGTCCCCCGGATCGCCTCGACCATGTTCAGTCGGTCGGCGCTCTCGAGATCCGCGTCGGTGGCAGCGTCGGCACCGGCTCTCGTATCGGCCGTCGACGACCCGCCGTCACCGCGACGATCCCCGCCTGCGGGAGCGACCGTCCGGCCCTCGTCCGCACGGAACGCCTCGCGCTGGCGCTCGAGATAGGGCGGCCGCTCCGCGTAGGCGGTGTCGAACATGTCCGCCGGATCGGCGTTCGCTTTCGTTTCCCGGGCCGCCTCGAGGGCGTCCTTGAGGTCGGCCTCGATCTCGGCTTCGATCGACTCGACCGTCTCGTCGTCGAGGAGCCCGCGTTCCCGGAGGTACTGCTGGAATCGCAGGATCGGGTCCAGTGGTTCCCACGACGCTTCTTCCTCGGTCGTTCGATAGACGGAGGGATCGTCCGCCGTCGTGTGCATCTCCCGGCGGTAGGTCGTGGCCTCGATCAGCGTCGGGACGCCGCGACGGGCGCGCTCGCGGGCCTTCCTCGTGACCGCGTAGACGCCGAGCACGTCGTTCCCGTCGACCTGCACCGGCTCGATCCCCGCCGCGACGGCCTTCTGGGCGAGCGTCGCCGCGCGCGTCTGTTTCGACAGCGGCGTCGAGATCGCGTACTGATTGTTCTGACAGAAGAAGATCGTTCGTGCCTCGTAGACCCCGGCCAGATTCATCGCCTCGTACACCTCGCCCTCGCTCGTGGCACCGTCGCCGAAGTAGGTGAGCGCGACCGAATCGCTGTCGTTCATCGCCTCGGCCCAGCCGATCCCCGCGGCGTGTAGCGGCTGGGTCCCAACCGCGATCGACGGCGGCAGCATCGGGACGTCGTCGGGGGGCGCTCCCCCCTCTTCGAGGCCCATCGCGTACTCGATGATCTCCTGGGCGGAGCCCCCGCGGGCGAGCGCCGACGGATGCTCCCGGAACGCGGGCACCGTCCAGTCGGCCTCGTCCAGCGCCGCGGTGCTTCCGACCTGGGCGGCCTCCTGGCCCGTCGCGGGTGCAAACGTTCCCAGCTCACCCCGGCGCTGGAGCGCGATCACCCGCTGATCGAGTCGCCGCGAGCGCTTCATCGTCCGGTACCACTCGAGCAGGCGCTCGTCGTCGATATCGGGCTCGAGCGATTCGTCGACGCGGCCGTCCTGGTCGAGTATCTCGACGCGCTCGATCGAGAACGTGGCGAGCTGAGAGCGTGGCATACGACCGGTACCACGGTCGCCTACTTAGTGCCCGTCTCGGCTATTGCGCGGCCCGCGTTCCGGGCCGCTGGCCAGCGACGGAAAGCCAAGCGCTCTCGAAACGAGTCACGGAAAATCGGTGTGAAACCGGCTGCAGAGACTGCGTTACTTCGCGCGGCCTTGGCCGCCGGTGTTGGACGGGCGGACCTTCTCCGCACCTTTGCCGCGGTTGTTGAGCCCGCGGTTTGCCTTGCCGGCGTTGGTGAGTCCACGGAACGCGCGGTTCTGGTGAGCGTCGTCGCAGATCCAGTTGAGGTCGTCGTCGTTCTCGATCGCGGGGTGGTTCGGATCCACGAGGATCGCTTCGAACCACTTCTGCGAGCCGTCTTCTCCGACCCAGTAGCTGTTGAGCACCCGCATGTTGGGGTACTTCCGGGAGACGCGTTCCTCACCGATGCGCTGGATGTTCTTGCGCCGCCCGATGCGGTTGACACCCTGGCGCTTCGAGCGCCGACCGGCTTTGTGACGCTGTTTCCGGGCGGTCCCTTTCCGGACCGAGACCCGGGTCACGATGATGCCCTGCTTGGCCTTGTAGCCGAGTTCGCGTGCCTTGTCGAGACGCGTCGGGCGATCGATCCGCTCGATCGCACCCTGGTCGCGCCACTCCTGTTTGCGCTGCCACTGCAGCTCCCCGAGTTTGCCGTCGTCGGGGTCTTTCCATGCGTCCTTGATGTGGGAATAGAAGCTTTCTGCCATTGTATTCACCCGCGGGCGTTGCGTGGTTCAATCCCGACCGGGGCGCGTGCCCCGCGGATCACATCCCGACCTGTGGCACACTGCCGTGCAGGTGCCCGCTGATGCCCGCGAACCAGCGAGTCACCCAAACGTATCCAGCGGCCGTGTATAAGCGCTTCGAAGCGAGCGACGAGCCACCTCAGTCCGTACGGAAAGCGGCATTGGAGCGGTCGACGGCGGCCTGAAGGCAACCATCCGTAAACGTCGACTCGTCGATCCGATCGAAGCCGGCACGGATGCCTCGACTACCCGCGAGCACGGGTCTGGCGTCGCGTGCCGCACAGACGAACACGTGCGTGCTCGATACCGTCTGTGGAACACGCTTTGATACGGATTCACCGAAATAACGGAGGCGAGCGGAACTGAAACGAACGTACCTGTGATTTGCACCGCGATTGGTTCCCCAACGTGGAAATCATCGACAGGTAGTTCTAACAATAGAGTAAGATTTATTTTATTGGAAAAATAACATGCATCTGTGTCCCCAGATCGAAATGAACCTACGGTAAACCCCTCCGAAGGAACCGCTTTCGAACACGCCGTTGCAGCAGTCAAACACGTCATCGCAGCGATTGCCGTGTTGTACGCGTCGTTCAGAGACCCCGTCACGTCCCGCTCCTTCCTCGAGCGCGTCTGGTATGGAGTAGTCGGCCGGCGACGAAGGACGTCAATCAAAGCGATCCTGTCCGCACCGGCACTGGCAGTCGTGACCGGCCCACTGGTAGCCACTACGGTTGGGTATAGCCAGATCGAGCGGTGGGTTTTGGGGAGTACCTACAGCCTCAGACAGTTGGTTCTAGGGACGTTGAACGGGACAGGAGCGAACGCGATAGCGCTCGTCGGCATCGGTATGCTCGTGGCGTTCGCTGCGGCGTTCGCTGCTAGAAACTCCGGTTTGGTGCCAACGCTCCTCCTGGTTATGGGACCGGTGTTCGGGATCGGCCTCGCACGATACGGGATGTTCGTCGAGCACTTCTCACCGAGCAAAGTTCACCGATGGTTCGGTATCACGGATATGCACTTCGCGACAGTCGGTCCAGTAGAGACTCTGGGAACGTCCCTCTTCCTTGCATTCGTGTGGGGAATCCCTCTCGGGGTGATCGGATTCGTACTCGGAACACTCGGCCGAAGAGTCAACGGCCTGCTTGGCCGCCGTGTCGATAGTACTGGTGTCTCAGGAACGTAGCCACCAATAACGGCCGTTTCTTACGGTCAGTACGGGCTAAGCTGGATCAGTTGGGTAAGCAAGCCGACTGCCCACATTACCAGGCCAGAAACGAGGAGATACGTCGTCGGCCCGTACTCACTGACAATGAGGTTCTCTTCGTACCGTATTAATCCGAACAGGCTGGTCAGCAACAGAAAAGCCCCACCGATCACCTGTAATACTGTACTCGCGGTTAACCGCAGTTCCCCGGCAAGTCCGACCCGAGCTAATAGTAAGACGCTGACAAAAAAGAAACAGAGAGCGACTAATCTCGAGGGGTGCATAGACAACAGACTTAGCCGAAAAATAATGTTTCTAACGGCTTCGCAACGCACTTGTAGATGCGGACAATGATGATTTTCGCTTCGAACCGATCATAGAGGAGCGTTCAACAGAGCCACAACAATAGCAACGATTCAGACTCCAAACAACGTCAGTAACAGTACCGAGATGTAGTATTCGTTCGCCCGCTCGACGCCCCAGACTGCAGCTGCGAGGGGGAATTCACGGAACTGCCGATACCACACTCGTACCCGACAGCGGAGTCAGTCGAGGGCTTGAGTACCGCATTCACGGTCTCACAGACTTATCGTCGTTCGTAGCGTTCGTCCTCGGTTCACGCGTTTCTCGAGCAGATATCCGGTGTAACCGTGTGTTTGCTCAGCAGTTGGTTATCGCACTGGAACGCGCTCGCGAACGCCACTCGGCGTAATCCCGTTAATCGTCGCGAAGACGGCACCCATGACCAGTCCGTAGACGAGGTGACCGAGACCGAACAGGAGCGCACTGAACAACTCCGCTGCGGGCCCCGAAACCGGAAGGAAGGGGAGCGGCAACGCCGCCACACCGGCCCGTTCCATCGCCAGGGGAAACACGACACCGCCGGCGAAGAGCCCGAGGAGCGCACCGAAGGCGAGTCCGAGGACGAGGTAGTCGCTGAAATCGTCCACTAGCTGCTGAACTGCCCGTCTCGAGGCGATTGCGGCGAACAGGAGCCCGAAGGCGATGCTGATCATCAAATGGATCGTCCAGCCGACGCCGACCGCCGTGCCGGGATCGGTCGCGAGCCCGCCAAGCAGCTCGATCTGGTTCCCGCCGAAGTGGAGGACCAGTCCCATGGCGATCCCGGCGACGACGCCGCCGGTCACGCCGCCGCCCCAGGTCCCGATCCCGTCTAGATCGTGTGTGGTATTGTCTTCCATATATGGGGCTATGGAAGCGAGTGTAATCAATTCGACCATCGACGGGGATCCCTGAAAGTCGGGTTGCCCGATAGTGTCCCCGCGTCTACCATCCACTCGTGTCGTCCGATTCTCGCGTTCGGGTAGCCTCGAGCCGTCCACTCCGCCGGCCTTCGAAGAGTCATGACCGCTCACGGGCTGACGGCCTCGAATTTTATATATCGTTATACAATATATCATGGGACTGTAGCGGTTCGAACGGGACCGCAGACGGGTGTCCACCCGAAGCCACTGCCATCGACGAAACGGTTGTGGCAGCCTCGACACGGGTTTCGCTACTGCGCTCTCGACTGGGTTCGCGGTTCGCACCCCAGACCGGCTGGCTGCCGACCGTGTCGGATCGATTCGCAGCCGAACGCTGGACCAGGCGGTTCCGAGCCAAATACCTTCGGAACCGGCGGTTCCGTATCCAGTGACGCCGAATTCGACGGCTCGGAAACGTGTTCGGAGCCGTCTTCCCAAGCCGACGATCGGATGGAATCGTCTTCCAGACGTGCTCGGCGGGGTCTCCGACGAGAACGAACTCGATTTCTACGGTCGGGTCACGACCGACTGGTAAGTCCCGAGTTCGAGTCGGTCTATCGGGATACTCGAGGGTCACGAGGGCCAGCGCTGGCTTCTCAAACGAAGTCGGTAATCGTCTCGAAGGAGTCGGCAGTAATCGATTCGGCCAGTTCGTCGCTCTCGAGGTCGTCGGGGACGTACTGGGGGTACTTTCGGCGGAAATACCCCACGATGTTGGTCAGATCACGCCGGAGGAACTCGGCGGCGTTTTCGTGATCCGTCGGGACGGCCTGAGGCCAGTCGAAGATTTTTACCCCCGATTCGTTGACGAAGACGTTGTACTCGCTCATGTCGGCGTGGACGTAGCCGTTCGTGTACGCACGTGCGATTTCGGCGAGTAACAGCTCCAGAACACCGAGTATCTGTTCGTCCTCGAGTCGAGTCCGCGAGAGTTCGACGCCGTCCATCTTCTCCATAACGATGGCGTGGCGGTTCTGTCCGATCGGCTGGGGGACTGCGACGTCGGGGTAGAGAGACTCGAGAATCCCGTGTTCGCGCTCGGCGGCCTTCCGGGCGGTGTACATCCAGGAGACGTGGTCGTTGTCCGACGTGTAGTCGCGTTCTTTGTGTACCTCCCGGAAGTTCGTATAGCCCTCGCGGTGATACTTCAGCGCGAGCGGTTTGTAGGACTTGACCTCGTAGACGTCGCTCTCCTTGCCGACGCCAAGCGGCGAGCCGAACTCCGAGATCGTATCCTGCTCGACGAGTGCCCGCAGAGCGAGGACGTCGTACCCCTCGAACTGCAGGGTATACCCTTCGTACTGGATGGTCTTTTTTTCGATCAGGCCGCGCTTGAGACCGCGCTCGAGTCGGTAGTCGACCTCTTCGTCGGTCAGATCCGCGAACTTCGGGAGCTTCTCCCGTTGGACCCACTCGGAGAATCGCATCCCCTGTTCGACCCCAGAGAGGAGATAGAAG
Organism: Natrinema longum; assembly: GCF_017352095.1. Lineage (NCBI taxonomy): Archaea > Methanobacteriati > Methanobacteriota > Halobacteria > Halobacteriales > Natrialbaceae > Natrinema > Natrinema longum. Next base: position 2,714,364 of record NZ_CP071463.1, on the reverse strand, counting down.
TCCTCGTCCTCGAGTTCCGGGAGTAACCCGGCGACGTTTCGCACCATAGATACCGGTAGCCGGTGTGTACGTAAAAACGGCGTGACGGACGGGGCCGCAGTCAGGAACCGTCGGCCACTCGGAAGCCCTCCCGTTTCGGGTCGTTCGGAGCGATTCGAACTGGCAACCCCACCCGATAAACTTCATTGCGATATATGAAATCGAACGCCGTCGGAAGGACTTTCGACCTCGTCCGCGTGGCTTCGTACATGACGGCACTAGACGATCGAGAGTGGCGGGTGATCAGAGACGGCTCCCGCGAAGGCGCGATGCAGATGGCACTCGAGGAAGTCGCCGCGCGAACGGCGCTCGAGGACGGCGTTCGAACCGTCCGCACGTACTCGTGGGAGCCGAGCACGCTCTCGCTGGGGTATCGACAGGACGCCGACACGGTCGACTGGGACTTTTGCGAGCGGGAGGGGATCGACGTCACCCGCCGGCAAACCGGCGGCGGCGGGATCTATCACGACCGCTTCGCCGACATCTCGTATACGATCGTAGCCCCGGCCGACGAGGTTCCGGGGGACCTGATGGACTGTTACGAACTGTTCTGTGACCCCATCCTCGAGGCCTTCGACCGGATGAGCGTCGACGCCGCCTTCGCGTCGGCCGAACAGGACGCCATCTACCAGCCCTCGTGCTATCTCCGGGACATCAACCCGGCACACGATATCGTCGCGCCGGCGAATGCGGGCGACGGGGCGAACAAGATCAGCGGCAACGCCCAGTACCGCCAGCGCGACGTCGTCATCCAGCACGGCTCGATCAGTTACGGCCTCGAGCCCCGGAACCACGTCGGCGTCTTCGACGCCGACCTCGCGGAGTCGACGTTTACCGATCGAGTGACGAGCGTTCGCGATGTGGCAGGGATCGATCGTGACGACGCAGTCGAGACGATCGCCGAGTCGCTCCGGGACTGGTGTGATGCCGACGAATCGAGCTGGCGCGACGGCGAACTCGAGGCCGCTCGAGCACTCGCCGACCGGAAGTTCGGCGCTGACGAGTGGGTTCGAGATCGAGAGGTGCTCGCGGCCGGTGACAGCCCACGATGACGACACAGCGAGCGGCTGACCGGTAGACGCTCGATCGGAGACGGCTGTACCTGCCAAACCGGCAGTACGAGGTCCTTACCGCGATCCGACCGGTCGGTACGGACCCCGTTACGATATCCGATCCCGATGGAGTCGTCGTCGGGGTCAGTCCGGTCGGCCGATTCGAAACGGTGGTGTGTCAGTGTGGTACTCTGGAACGCGGCGATCGAGTGACCCCGACTGGGTACTTGCGATCGATCCCCTGTCGATGCGAACGCGACCACGCTCCATTTTTCCCCGACCCGTTCGTCAGCGACTGCCCGCAGTGATTGCGTGCTCGAAACGGTTCGAGAGTTCGACGCCCCGAGCGTCTCTTAGACCTGCTCCTCGTCTGTAACGGTAATCGTTCCGTTCGTGGTCTGGGCCTCGTTGAGCGTCACCGCAACGGTGTATTCGCCCGCCTCGGCAGGGTTGTCCACCGCGGGATACTCGGCGACGATCGCGTCACCGCTCTCGAACGTGTATCCCGTCTCGAGTTCGATCGTGAACGAATAGTCGTTGTTGTTGACGCCGCTGATGTGCGTCTCGTTGAACGTTCGATCCACGGACCCGTCACCGTTCGTATCGACGCCGAGCACGATCTCCCCGTGCTGGGCGCTGTCGACGGTGAAGTTCTCCCGTGGATACGTCACCGAGAGCGACTCCCATTCGCTGCCGACGACCGATTCGGTGGCCTCGATTCGGACCGTCTGATTGGTCGCCGTCGCGTTGACGGCCGGGTCCTCGGACTCGAGTGTGTTGCCGGTATCGGACGACGGCTCGGCCGTGTTACCGCCAAAGCCCGAACAACCGGCAATCGATACGAGTACCGCCAGCGTCACGACGAGCAGTATTCGTCGCATCCGTCACCGGGTCACGCAACCACGGATGAAAGTCTTCTGGTCACGACGTTCGGACGAAAGACGAAGCGACAGACTCGTCGATCGATGTCGGCAGAATATACCGTCAACTGTAACGGTTACACGCATTCGCCGTGACTGCGCGGCGAATGCGTTCACTGGCTTACAGTGACGGTATACGCCAGGACAGGGATTTGAACAGATGCGAGACGGTCGGCCTCACTCCGTTCGGCCGCGTGCGACTCGCGTGTTCACATCCCCTCGTTTGCGTTTCGTCGAAATCGCGACTCGCTCGGCTACGCATCGCTCGTCGGTCGATGTCGACAGAAACGCCAGGACAGGGATTTGAACCCTGAATCCCAAAGGGAACACGCTTTCCAGGCGTGCGCCTTACCGTTCGGCCATCCTGGCTCAGGTCATCCTAACCACGTCCGTCGTTTAACTGTTACGAGATACGCTTACGCATCCCCGCGGTCGGCTGCCCACGCGGCGACGCGTGGCTCGAGCAGGTACGCCCCGCTTCCCGCTCCGAGCCCAACCAGCGCTGCGAGGGCCAGTGCTTGCGTGATCGTCGCGATCGGGTCGGCGAGCAGCGCGTAGCCCTGGACGAGCACCAGAAACGACAGGAAGCCGACGAGGCCCCACAGGAACGCCGATTTGGATCGCGGATCGATCCCCCGCTTCCCCGACGGATACCCGCTCACGGTGGGCTCACTCGTCTTGCTCGACGCTCGCGATGGCTTCGATCTCGACGCCGACGCCCTTCGGGAGCGCGGCGACCTCGACGGCGCTGCGTGCCGGCGGCTGGTCGTCGAAGTAGTCGGCGTAGGCCTCGTTCATCGCCTCGAAGTCGTCGATATCGTCGAGGAAGACGGTCACCTTCAGAACGTCCTCGTAGCTCGCGCCGGCTTCGTCGAGGACGGCATCGAGATTGTAGAGGGCCTGATTCGTCTGATTTTCGATCGGTTCGTCCTCGAGCAGCTCGCCGTCGGCCGTCATGGGGATCTGGCCGGCGGTGAACACGAGCGAGCCGTTCGTCGTCGCCTGACTGTAGGCACCGACCGCGGCGGGCGCGTCGTCGGTCTCGATAATTCGTTTCATACTCGATCCCTCACAGCGAGACGGCTTAAAAGCGGGCGAAGTTCCGGTCCGGAGACGCCGCTGCTCTCGAGGAACGCGATCGGTCACGGAAATCGCTGTCTCACCCCCGAGAAGCGAATCTGGGGTGTCACACGCTGTGGCGCGGTTCTCGTCGGCGAACCACGAGACGAATCCCCGCGAAGCGACGACTGCTCGAGGAGCGTGGATCACTCGCGATCGACGGGCGGCGTTGTCGTCCCACGACCTACAGGGCATCACATCCGGACATCGGCGATGGTTTGCGCCGCTCGCGAATTTGCTCGCGGCGCAGAATAGTGGACTCGTCGGGAACCGTGAAATTAACCAGACGGCGTAGGGTTCGGAGGGTATCAGTGACCGCCATTCAGAACCCCTCCAGGAACTTGCGCCGCTGTTCCATTTTCTCGTCAGGTTGGCGCGCATCGTAGTGCTGGTACAGCACATCGAGAGACACGTCCATCCGGTCGGAGACGATCTCCGGCGGCACGTCCTCGAGCAGGTGGCCGGTGATCGCGCCGCGACGAATAGCGTGGGGTGAGCGCGTCGAGGGGCACTTAGACGGAACACTCGCGGCTCCGACCGCTTCGCACGTCTCGGGGTCGCGATCGTGCGGACAGTCCGCGACGAAACACGGCTGGCAACAGCGGTAGACGGTGTTGCGGATCGATCCACCGGAGATACGGCCTTGTTTGGTCGTCAGTAGCGGCTCACGTCCGTAGTCGTCGGTCGTCTCGATTCGGTTGACCTTGATGTACTCCGAGACGACGCTGTACCACTCCGGACCGAGGAATACCCACCGCTCGCTGCGGTCCTTGTTTTTCAGCGGCGTATCCGTCTCGGGACGGTGCTTGAGGTAGATCGCGAATTGATCGCCTTCGAGGTCATCGAGGTCGATGGACCGGAGCGCCGAGAGACGCATCCCGGTCCGCCAGAGGATCGCCATGATGACGTGATCCCGGCTCGCGTACTCGTACCGGTCGAGGTATTCCAGGATCTTCTCGGCTCGAGGGCGCTCGAGCTTGATGCTCCGGGATTCGGACCCGTCGGGAACTACCGGTGCGTGGACCTTCTCGTTCAGTCCCTCCGGAACGGCCTCAATATCGGCGGCCCAAGAGAGGAACTCCCGAATCGCACTCAGGTTCTTCTGGAGGGTGATCGGCTTCACTTTCTCGCGGCGGTGAGCGACGAACAGCGCCAGATCCCGCCCGGAAAGGTCGTTCAGGTTGTCGATCTCGTTGTCGGAACACCACGCGGTGAACTGTTCGAGCGTCGTCTGGTTGTTGTAGTACGTCGATTCCGCGACGCTCGGCTTCCGGTGTGCCAGGAACGCTTCGACACCCTCGGTCGGCGTCATCGGCTCGAGATCGTCGCTCATCGACTCACCTCGAGCGTGTCAGCGGGATGGTTGAATTCGGTACTCTTACCGTGGTGTGGAGTGCATTCGCGCATGGTCTCAGTGTATTGGGACCGCGGACGAACCGTGCACGCCACTGTGTAGGAGCGGGGGCGTGCACGGCTGCTGTCCGTCGGTGATTTGTAACGACTGGTCGGCGTAATATTAATTCTAACCGAGCCGGTTCCGATACTTCCGATACTGCCAGACGGCGTCCATCGAACGGGGAGTTTATACCCCGCGTGTGTGTTGTCGATCATGCTTCCGTAGTGTGGTTACGGGAGCTTCTCGCGGACCCGGTGGCCCTAACACCGGTCCGCTACCTTTCAGGACCCGTGAGAGTCAGGTCCGCGTGTAGCTTCCCATCAAATCTATTGTACAGGTATGTAATAAGTCTTGACCAAATATTTGGTCTAATATGACCAGATATTTGTCCGAATGCCGAAAATACCGGTGGGGTTATACGACCGGTATTAGTGATTGAGACTGTGCGTTACCGACCTCAGTGGATGAATGATAGCGACGATACCATCTTAGAATTCCTCGCTGAGACAGGTGCAGCCTTCTCAAAAAGAGGGCTTGAAGTGAATTTTGAGCAGCGGGGAATAAATGTATCCTACTCAACTATTAAAAGACGCACTGAGAAACTGGAAAATGCTGGTCTTATCAAATGTGTTGAGCAAAAAGGTAGTTACTACGCTATTTCAGAGTCTGGGGAACAATATCTTGAGGGGGAACTTGATATGGACAATATTAGCGAACCAGACAAAGGCAAGAACGGCAAGTAGACTCTCTGAATTAATCTTTTGAGAAGGATATCTTGTCGTCTCCACCTAATCCGTTCTGTGTCTTTGAGGTAACTCTTGAGACCTCTATCAATCCTTCTTCCTCCATCTGTTTCAACTCATCACGAATGTCCTTTCGACGATACGCCGATCTCTTCTCTTCAACAACGTATTGCCGAATAATGTCATTAAACGCAATCTCCTGTCCAGAGAATAGCGTAAGGAGTTTTTCGCGCACTTTGTTCCCTAGAAATTGCTCTAAACCGGATTGATCCTGTGCGATATCATCTCGATGCGGTGCATACGCAAATTTGCCAGGCCCGCATTTTTGCATTCCTTCTCTCATTATCTCTAGCCCATCTGGATGGTTTGTGCCAAAAACAAGGTAGTACTTCATAGCTGTAGAATCTTCTTCTGTAACTAGATATGCTAGCGTTTCATCTGGACCATTTTCTTTCAACCGCTTACAGTAATATCCGACTTCTTTGTGCTCCAACTGATCTGGAATATATTCCTCTAATTCCTCCCTCCAAGACTCTGTTCCAAAGGGTTTCATTAGAGCATCTTGATGTTTATCTACGTCCTGCCACCGAATCACCTCACTTGCCATCATATTTATTAACACCTCAAACCCCTTGGTAGAGGAGATGTCCGTGAGTAGATCATATTCGAGTTGGCTATATCCGTAAGGATCAATGAAGAAAAAGGTGGGTATGTTCCATCCACCTCGCAGAGATATTTGATTCTTCGTGACATCTTGGAATTTCCCCTCAACAACATCATAGGACACACTATTCGGAAGATCAGCCTTGTCAGGAAGGTTTCCACGAAGATGGTCTGCGTTCTTCTCCATCTTTTCGATAAAAACACATTCAATCTCGGTAAGGTGAGAGAATTCTACAGCACGATCAAGGATGATCTGCGGTGAGCCTGGAATATCAGCAGGAGTTTCTGTTTCTTTAAGTTTGATCGGGTCAACACTATCTGTAGATTGATAGTCACCTCTTCCTGAAAAACAATCAAATATCCTTAGTTTCGTTGACCCATTCCCTAATTTCTTTAACCAAGGTCCAAGATAATACCGAAGAAGTTCGTGTTTTGCACGGGTATGACCCTGATATCCCTCCCATTTTTCATCAGAGTCGTCTGCCTTAACCGGGTCTTCCATACACCAAGCATTCAGTGGCTGATAATAATAGTGTTGGGTGGGAATTACTATCCATCTTGCTCCCCCTATTCAGGGAACAATTTATTGAAAATCAGCCACGTGGTACTAATGAAATGGAAATAGAATGTAATGATTCTACAAGTACAGATTCCCCGAGGCTCATTATTAGAGGCTATGACGGCCAAATAAAAGGGAATTTGCCACCATCTCCGAAGTTAAACAGATTACGGGAGTTGAGTCGATCTACTGGCGGCCCTCTAGAAAGACTTGATTTAATGGATGTTGGATTGCAATGTTCTGAATGTAGTAATCCAATCACAGATCGGTTTGGAGCATCATCTACAAGTGATCTAATCTGCTGGGATTGTGTAGATTCGAACCTTGCTGAATCTGATGCTCGTGGAGTTACCTCTACTATTGATCCTACAAAAGCAGTACTTTCGTCATCAGCATTACACCACAAGAATCTCTGTAATTATGTTATAAACGTAGCCACTGGATGCACACATGGCTGTAAATTCTGCTATGTTCCTTCCACACCGAATATCAAGATGAGGAAAGATATGCTGAACGAACAAGTTGATGTGGAAGATGGCCAATCAGAATGGGGCAGTTATCTCTTATATCGCGATGATTTACCAGAACGACTTAATCGTAAACTTGAACGCAAAAGAACATGGGACGCGACTCCAGATGGGCGCGGTGTCGTGATGATTTCGAGCGGAACAGACTGTTACCAAGATAGACGAACTGCTCAAATAACCCGAGGATGCGTTATCGAACTCATAAAACACAAAAAGCCAGTTCGAATTCTCACACGAAGTCCTGCTGTGGTTCGGGACCTTGACGTGTTTAAATCCGCAAACGGTCTGGTAACTGTTGGTTCATCAATTCCATCACTTGATGACAATCTCGTTCGATCCATTGAACCAGGTGCACCAGCTCCAACTACTCGATTAAATGCCTTGGAGAAGATCAGTAACGCTGGTGTCCCAGTCTATGTTTCTATGTCTCCAACATATCCGACACAGAGCCGTGATGATCTACGAAGGTTACTGAAAGAGTTCAAAACAAGACTTGATCCTGATGTCGTCTTTCACGAGCCTATTAATCCTCGTGGAGGAAACTTTGGCATGACTGTCCAAGCGGCCCGAGATGCTGGCCAAATAGAACTCGCCAATGAACTCGAAAAGCTACAAGATAGAGATAATTGGGTCGAATACTCGAAAAATCAGCTGATGACTGTTCGAGAACTTGGTAACGAGCTTGATGTTCCAATCCATCTCTGGCCCGATAAAGAGTTTATCAAATACGCTGGTGAACACAAGGAGTTCTTCAAACACGAACGAGAAAAGGACGACTCCCCGGAAGATTATCCGCAGCCAGTTCCGCCAGCATGACCTCTTAAACTCTTTACTTTCACTTTCACTCTGGTATTGGGCTTCTTTTATAGATTTGTCGCCTCATTATCTAATTAGTGGGATATGCATGCACCTCGATACACAACGCGATCCAGACGGTGGATGGTACGACCGGGATATTCGTCTTGTTGACAAAGAAGAGAATGTTATCGAGGACTTTGGAAAAGATCCAACATTAGATGAACTTAGAGAGGCAGAGCATCGCCACAGAAAACGGATTAATCTTTGGCAGCAAGGTCTAGTGTGCTATGAATGTGGAAATCAAATCAACGATCGATTCGCTGCTCGTCCCGATGGGCAAATCCTCTGTTGGGAGTGTGCAAAATCAGAAAACAGCCGCGAACAGGGAGGACTCATAATCAACACAGACCCGACCAAATCAGTTCTGAGTGAGTCGAAGTTACACGAAAAGAGCCTCTGTGACTACGTAATCAACGTTGCGACCGGATGTCGGCATGGCTGCAAATTCTGCTACGTCCCAAGCACACCGGCAATCGATAATCGTGATGAGATGCTCGCAAAACATGCGGACGTAGATGATCCCCAGAGAGACTGGGGGAGCTACCTACTCTATCGTGACGATCTCCCCGAACGAGTTCACGAGGGTCTTCAGGAAACGGACTTCAGTGACTGGAAAACAACACGGCGTGGTCGGGGTGTTGTGATGCTATCAAGCGGGACGGACTGTTACCAAGACCGACGTGCCGCTCAAATCACTCGAGGATGTGTACAGGAACTCACGGAACACGGTATTCCCGTTCGTATCCTTACTCGGAGTCCGAACGTTACTCGAGATATCGATCTCTTTCAGAAAGCCGGCAATAAAATTGCTGTGGGCTGCTCGATACCAACGTTCGATACCGCGCTCGTCAAAGCGATGGAACCGAATGCACCACCACCGCAAGCGCGCTGGGAGGCACTCGATAAACTCTTTCAGGCCGGGGTGCCACGATTTGTGTCATTCTCACCAACCTATCCAACAATGGATCGGGACGATATCAGAGAGGCGCTCAGCTGGTTCGCAGCCATCGATCCCACTGTAGTTTTCCATGAGCCGATGAACCCCCGCGGTGCGAATTTCCAGATGTGTCTTGAGGCTGCTCAAGAAGCAGGATATGTAGATATGGCCGAAGAGTTGTTCAAAATACGAGAAGAAGATAAGTGGGTTGAGTATGCGTTAGATCATATCGAATTGGTGCAAGACGTTGCCGGTCAATTTGAAAATCTGACAATTCATACATGGCCTGACCGAAAGTTGCTTCAGGAGACATCGGGAGAGAGATACCGAGAACTGAGAAAAATGAAAAAAGAAGTTTCGCCGGAGACATTCGAATCGGATCCGTTCTAACACAGATATAGCCAGAATTCTAGCAAAGCTATTCGAATGTCAAAAGAACGGACATATTCGCTGACTCCGTTGAACCATTTCATCTGAGTGTAGGGTAGATCGAGGAGAACGGAATGTATACTAAGGAGAACGACAGCTGGACATATAGTGTTGCTACCTATCAAGAACACAGTGAAAAGTACCGGTGCTCTTACGACTGTTTTTGTTTATCTGTACTCGATATTAGATCAGTAGCCCCCAAGATCATACGATATAGCGGCTGTATCTCTCAAAACGGGCATTTATCACTCAGTTCCGGAACGTTTTCGCTTGCACTATGGCATCAAACAGATTCGACGGCATCGACATGCTGTCACTGGTACTGTACCCGATCACGACCGGGATGGTCTTAGGCATCTGGACGTGGTCGGTGACGGTCTTCGGCGGGTACGACTTCAGTCAGGGATTCTGGAGTTACGGTAGCACGGAGATCTCGGTCGCGCTCGCACTGACGATCCTCTCGTTCGCGTGGATCGTCTGGAGCAACGAATTCGACGGTACGAACTACTCACAAGCCGAATTCTATACGATCGTCTTCGTCTTCGCGGCTCCGATCCTCTACGCGCTCGTCCCGTTCTTCGCGACGTTCTTCGAACCAGAGATGTTCCGAGTCGTCCTGTACTTCGGCGTCTGTGTCGGAGCTGTCTGGACGTCGTACACGGAGTGATCACGATGACGGACTCAATCAAATCGACGGCGGCGCTGCTCGAGGACGGATTGGTCACGCTCGGCGTCGGCATCGTCTCGGCGATCGCCGTGTACGAGCTGGCGATGGTCGCGCTGCTGCTCGCGACGGGGGGTCTCTAAGATGGCGGCCCATCGGCCCATAGCCCACCGCGCGTTTGCGGTCATGCTCGCGGTGCTCCTGGTCGGCTCGGTCGTCGCGCCGATCGCGGTGACGGGGACGGTCGCGGCTCAGAACAGTGGCGACTCGATCGAGATCAACGAGGACTGCGGAGCGATGGCGAAGTTCGCTTTCCCACGGTCCTGCCATGCTGCCGAGGCGACTTTCGGAGATATTGATACCTCACAGGAGTCCTCGGCAATCGAGGTCGATACGCATACCTCGGCTGTTGGTGTCTATGAGGGGACTCAACAGTCCACCTCGGTCTATCAGAATTACCTCGAAGACACCGAGACACTGGCCTCGCTCGAGGCGCGGCACGCGATCGCGACGGCCTACGAGAATAACAAGACTGCAATCGAGGCGCAAGCGGCTGGGCAGCAAGCAATCAACGACTATTACGCTCACCACCAAATTCAGCTGGCCGAGCGGGCGAGCGCTGATTCTGCTGAATTAGCGTATCTGATGAACGTCACCCACCAAGATCCGGACATCTCAGATGAGTTCATCCATGCGTGGACTGCCAATCATGATGGATCGACATCTAGCGAGTCGTTCGCATTCACCGGTAACACGTCTACACAGACGATGACGCTGGTTAACGGCAGTGAATACCAGCATGAACAGCTCGAGATTGAAACATCGTGGTCAACATCCGGCGGCAGCACTGGCGGCGGGGTCTATAATGACAGTCTGTTCGACGACTACCGCGCTGAAACGGACGATTTCAACGTCTCGGCAGGAGTTGATAACGACTGGAGTTGGCCGGGTGGTATCCAAGTGATGAACGCACCGGCTGCGTCGCTCGACTCGGCGACAGTCTACGATTACCGACTAACCGCGAAGCAGAGCCACCGGATCGAACAGCAAGCTCAGACCGTGCAAAACAACTACCCGAGTACGGTCGCAGAGGATCTCTACGCCGAGATGGACGCGGGGAACCTCTCGCCAAACGATGTCCGCGGAGCCGAGGGGATGGTGCGCTACATGTCTGGAAACGAAACCTCCGGCGATAGCCTCGAGTACGGACTTCGTAGCACGCTGGACCTGCCCCAGCCGGATGATGTCGAGTCCACGATGACGGTCCACTTCGACGGGAAGACGGATCGCCAGCGGATCGTAAACAGTTCGACAGGTGCCGTCTCGTACGACTACACAACGGTCAACGAGACGTACACCGGGATGTTGTACGCTGGAGGGTTCTCGAGCGGATCGGCCGAAACGGGAGTGACGTACAACGTCTCTGACTTCGAGAAACAGCCGTCGATGATCCTCAGTACTGGAGAGTCCGATACCACTGAGGAAGTAGTCTTCTGGGAAGGACAGTTCACTATCCAGAACATGACCGATTCGAACGGGAGCACGGTCGAGACGATGGAATACAGCGGCCCGTCCTATTCGACCTATGATGCAAGCGGATACATCGACGGACTCGAGGAAGCGAGCGACGAGCGTGGACAGATTGTAAGCAAGACCAGCGATGAGGAATCGAGCGGGATCGGGTGGCCAGATCTTGGCGGCGATTCCCCGTCGCAACAGACGGCGGCCGCGCTCGTGGTCGCAATCGTCATCGTGGCAATTCTCGCGTCACTTGTATCGGACGTGTTCGACTCGTTTAGCCCCTAACTCACCCGATCAATGATTTTTCAACACCTCCCAGGACGGCGGATAGTGTTCGGACTCGCGGTCGTCGCGATCGTGGCGATGGGCATGGGCATGGGCGTTGGGCCAGTGACCGCACAGGAGGCACCGGAGAACCCCGGAAACGGCGCAACGTGGGGGAATCAGACAGCAGAGAACGCGGAGAACACGACGTATGTGACCGAAGTAGACCAGACTCTCCGCGTTCTCGAGTGGCGTTACGATAGCGAGGAAGAAATGGTATACATCGAATTCGAGTCAGACGAGAGTAAGACCGTCACAGTGACTGAGGCCCGCCAATTCGAGGCAGGAGCGAGTAAAGGACGGATCAAGCAGAAGCAGATACCGGAGGGGACCAGCAAGGTGAAGCTACCCGTCAAACCGACGGCCGGGAAGGCCGGTGTATCGATCACAACCCCGGAGTCCATCGATAACGGGAGTTACACGGTCCTTTCGACGGGAATCGGGGAATCGGAAACGCCGTTCCACCGGACGGGATCACCGTCGGGGTGGTTCGGCGGCGCGTTCACGGCCGTTGCGATGATGGGAGCGGCCGCGTACAAGGTCAGAAACGAGGAACACGGCGATGTGGTGACGGTAGAATGACGGACCAACCTCAGCCAATGCCGACGTTCGCGAGTAACCGGGACCGTCTCGTGTACCTGATAGCGGAGTACAAGATCCCACTGTCGGTGATGTTCCTTGCGACGTTGGTTATCCTTGCAGTGTGGACACCAAAGGTCCCGAAACCACCGGCCTCAGCCGTTCACTTCTCTATATCTGCGTTCCTGTTGGCCATCCCGACGTACATGGCCGGAATGCGGATCGCTCGGTACCTCTATCCCGGCCCGAACTGGGTATACGTCGGTATCGCAGACCCCGGCACGGCAGGGACTCAGACTGAGAAAACCGGACTCTATGACGGCAAGAAGGTCAAGCCGGATGTGTGGGAAGACCGGAGCGAAGTCGAGATGTCTCCGCTCGAGTCGCCGGAAGGGAAGTTCGACTACGTGGTGACGCGCTTCGAGTGGTACGAGGAAATCGGCGAAATCGAAGTTCGTGGCGCGGACCAGACCACGCTCGAGCCGGCCGAGGCGTGGGTCAACGCGAGTCGAGTGGACACGATATTCGATCACCACCAGTCGCTCAAGCGCCGATACGCACACCTGAAACGGAACGTCTCGGAGAAGATCACCGACGTACACGACGCGACGATTATGACCGAGATCGCAGAACACGAGCAAAGCGACCTCGTGCCAGGCGTCGAGATCATCGAAGAAATCGAAGACATGGAATCGGACGTGAAGGACCTGCCGGACGCTCCCGCTCAGGACGACCGAACCCCTCGAGAGCGAGCGCTAGATCTCCAGGTGGCCGACTCGGTTGACGACGCGATGGACGATCTCCGTCCCGAGGGTGGACGGGCGGCAGCGACAGACGGAGGGCAGCCCGATGAGTGAGAGCGACAGCAACGGCGAGTGGGCAGCGAGTGAGTCCAAGGACTGGAAGGACGGCCGTCACAAGCGGTCGAACGAACACGTCGAACAGCACGCGGCCATCGTCTCGGACAGCAAGACAAGGCGGCACCTGACGGCACTCAGCCGGGCGTACGAACGCGCATACTCTCGCGGCTGGATCGACAGCGAGTGGCCCGACTCGCTCGAGGAAACTGACCTGTACCAGGACCGACTGCGATACCACGAGACCGAGACGTTCAGTCGGCGGCTCGAGCAGGGCGAAATGGCGAAGATCCGGCACCACGTCGGCAGTCAGTCGGACGAGATCGACGTGAGCGGCTGGCACGACATCGAACGAATCCGGGACATCGTCTCAGATCGGCACCTTCGGCTCTACGAGTACGGCGAGCCAGGCTCTGGGAAGACCAGTGCCGGCTGTCTCGCTGCCCGTCATTGGCTCGAGCAACAGCGAGACGAAGGGAATGACGATGCCTACGTTATCACGAACATCCGAACGCTCGCGAGCGAAGACGAGTCGATCATCTGGGTAGACAACTGGGCAGACCTGAAAGAGCGAGTATACGCCGACATGGAGGACGTACTGGCGGAGAACGTCGCGCCGGTACTGTTCCTGTTTGACGAAGCGTCATCGCAGGCCAGCGGCGGCGGAAAGGACGGCTGGGAGACAGGGACGAAACTCGCGACTCTCGTTTACAAGATCCGCAAGTTCGGCGGTGCGATCATCATCATCGGTCACGACGGGAAAGACCTGCACCCGGCCGTTCGGGAACTCTGCATGGTTCTCCATAAGGAGTCGAAAAAGAAGGCGCGGTTCTACGAAACTATCACAAATCGGAACCCAAAGCAACCGATCACACCCCAGATCGAAGGCTGGCCCGACTCGAAATGGAGTCCCAACGACAAAGATCCGGCACCGTGGTCGTGGGACGACGGACAGGAGAGCGAAACCGACGGAAACGGCAGTCATATCGCTCGAGACGACGCATTTCGGGAGTTGGCGATATGGACCGTCGTTCAGGAGAAGACGAGGAATCCGGACGATCCACCGTCGAATGGAAAGATCGCAAGTAAGCGGCTGTACGGCGAGTATTCCGCGGAATGGGTCCGTCGAAGGTGGAACGAGTATCAGGACGGCGAGCACGGCGAGGTAGTTGCCGAGATTCAACAGGCGATCGCATGACAGCGACGGATTCCAACCCACTCCAACAACAACTGACCCCGCCCCGTAGAGTAAGGGGATCCCGCACGATGGGCGATGAATAGGTAATTATGGGCGATGTTAGCACGGATAATAGCCGGGGTCGAACTATATATAATACGCGCGAGAGGTTCACCGATGCCAAGTCACAAATCCAATAAGTTCGGTACTGCAGTCGAGAAACGAGTCGTCGATAAATACCGACTCGAGCTATCGCGATCGCCGTGGCACGATGCACTCATGCAGAACGGGAAACCAGTCGAAATCAAGAGTACACGCCTCGAGCACGCCGATGGTGAAGCCGGGAACTTCAAAATCTACGAGAAGTATCATCGGAAGCTCCGGCGTCACGACGGCTATTACGTCTTCGGCGTCTACAGACCGTCTCCGTTCAAGATTCTCAAACTCAAGCGGAAACACTCGTCACAGCTCCCGCGACTCTCCTGGCACGGAGGTGGATCGCACCGAGGGACACAACAAGCGAAGGTTTCGATCGGCGCGATTTTCTAATCAGTGTCGACGGCGATATCGGTAGTAACCTCGAAACTCATTGCTCGCGTTGACAGTGTCTCAGCGATCTCTCGGCGCTGCTCGAGCGTAAGGTCGTCCCGCTTGAGGACCTGGCGAGCAGCCTGTACGAACTTCGGAACATCGTCACAGGCGCTCACCACTGCTTTCGTCTTGTTGCAGTCGTAGAAGTCCGCTGCGCGTTCGATCGCATCTCGTCGGTACGCGTAATCGCCGTCGGTCCGAATTCTCATGCTCGTACACACGAGCCGGTATATCCTAGTTTTTTCGACTCACTGAACGACCCATTCCGCCCCTAAATCAGCGGAACATGTCGCCCATTCAGAATCGAATGTTGGTCTCAGTAGTGACCAAACTCGAGATATGCACACGAGAGTTCGCGTCTCGTGTGTATATTCGGGAATCGGATTTTATCGACGTACAACCCCTGATAGTAGCTGCAATACTTGGTATATTGGAGTTCTGATTTCCAATAAACATTTATCGTCTACGATCTATTGGACTAGTACATTGCCCAACAATACTGCATTCATTGGAACCAGTTCCCCTATTGGGTACGATTATGAGAAGGAGCCCGAATTGAATCATCCTAATCCTCTACTTGAGGCACCATTAGGTCTTTTTCTTCTATACGATGAAATATGGTTTTTACACCATCAGCTATGCCCGAAAAATATGAAAGATTTAGATTATGTGAAATTTATATCGGATTCAGATGATGTGGCAGATTATAGAGAGAAGTTTGACAATATTTCTCAGGAAAAGATAGCAGATAACCTTGGATTAGAAAGTGAAAGATCAAGTGTGGGATTCGACCATTTGTTAAATGACATCGCCCCGTTTGCTACATATGACAACCACGGTAGATCAATTCAAGAGTTGGGTATTATGCCCAATCCAGATACTAGAAATTTCCTTTTCGATTACTATGTCGTATCAGAACTTGATACGGACGTAGATTACATATCTAATACATTTGTGAAAAGTAAAATAAGTTTAGATACTATGAATACTAACTCATATAGGGATTTGAATAAAGCAGAGAGCATAATAGCCAGTAGAGTTCCGAATTATCAAACACCAGACGGACCCTATTTTGAAGCTATAGATGATTTCCGAAAATATAGAACTCGATCCCAATTTAGAGAGAAGATGTTAGAGGGAGATCTGACAATAGAAGAGTTGGAAGAAGAATTTACGGAAATACGGAACAGAATGCTAATAGAATCAACATCAAGAAAGAATGTGTATGAAAGCATAATATCTATGTTTGTTACCCAAGCCCCCGTTTTTTCTAACATATTCGGAGCGATAGCTGGTGCGAAAAATGCAGCCCAAAGTCATTCCAGAAATAAAAATTATGGCTGGGCAAATTTCCTAGCCAAGATAGAGAATCATAATAAATAGCTTCGAGTTTTCATTACTCCTCTTTGCTGTCGCGGAACGGTACGGGGTATTTTGATGAAGTGGCCTTAGCCACACCCCTAACGGGGAACCCGACGGCCCCCGTCGTGGTTCCCCGTCAGGTGTGGCCGGGGCTTGTCCCCGGCCACCCCGCGGCGCGCGCCGATCGGGACCGATCCGGGGCTATTACACGCTGAAAACGGCGAAATATAGAGGTTAGAATAGTGTTGCCACTGGTCGGCCCGGCGCTACAACCAGCGCCAGGCCGCGCTCTTGCCGCGCTCGCCGAGGTCAACCTGTGCGGAGCGGAACCGTGCTGGATCTTTCCCGGCTTCCGTCCACAGTCGATAGGCTTCCTTCAGTCGAGCCTCGACGTTCTCGACGTCCTGGAGTCGAAACATCACCCGCGCTTCCTGCCGGTCATCCACATCGACCCCGTGCTTCGCACACCACGCTACCAGCGCACTCGTCGTTTCATCGATTCCTCGCTCGGCTGCTTCGATCGCCTTCGCTCCGGCTTCGACGGCTCGTCGAGTCGCATCTCGCGCTTGCTGAACGGCGTCGTGGACCATCTCGGCGACGTGGTTCGATCGGAGCGAGACAGACCCGTACTCGGATTCGACTAATTTGGGAATCCGTTTCAGCGCCCGCCGAACGCTATCGACGTGGCGACCGTGGTCCTCGGCGATCTCCTGGGGCGACACCTGTCCCCCATCGGTCACCAGCGTCTCGAGGGCTTCCCATTCGACCGGGGAAAGCCCATCCGAGAGGTGTTTCACGACGACGCTCTCTTGCGTCTCACGTATCCGGGTGAGATCCAGCGAGACGATGTTTACCTCCTGTTCTTCGGTTGGATCGAAGTAGGCATCCGCGACGAATGGACCATCGCCACGATTGTCGTCGGCAGGGTGAACCGGAAGGCCGGCGTCGGCCATCACCGAACACACCGTCTCGTCCAGTTGCGCTATCAGCTCCTCGAGGTCGTCATCGGTAACGCCGATCGTTTCGTCCCACCGACTCACCTGATACGACGCACCGAGTTTCGGGTTCGCCAGCGTCTCGTCGTCGTCCATTCCGGCAGCCTCGCGGCTGTAGTAGTGTTTCACCTCACGGGGAAACGTGTGGCTCGGGAACGCCTCAGCGACTCGTCTCGGGCCGAGTGTGACCGTGTGATAGTAGCCGGGCAGGTGGCGGCCCTTCTCGTCGCGTTCGTTTTGCACGAGTTTCCGATACCCGTCTCGGTCGTTCTCGAGCAAGTGCGCCATGCTGGCGATGGGTCCGTCCCGAGCGTGGATCGGTCCGGAGCGGTCACTATCCAGACGAACGTACCGCTCGGCGTCCTGTACGTTGCTGAACGAGTGGGGCCGATCGAAGTAGCGGCGGTGGATTCCCACGGACTCCGCGGCTCGGCAAAGCAGTTCGTGGTACCGGCGAAAATCGATGTTCGATCCGTTGATTTTGACGTTCACAGCCTCGGTAATCGTCTCGGGAACGCTGTACTCCGAACGCTCGCCCTGGTCGTTCTCGATCTCCATTCCTTGCCACCGTGGGGCGAGGTGCGCGTTGAACGACTGCTCACCAACTGGATCTTCCTCGGGATGTCGAGCCACAGAGAACCGGAATTCGCGGATTTCGTTGATTCTGAACGGTGTTCCCTGGGGATTCTCGGGGCCAGGATGAACGATGCCGCTGTCCTGATAATACAGTTTGACGATCCACCGCTCGGTCCCGCTCTCGAATTCGGCAACCTGTGAACCGTCACCGTCCTTGACCCGCGAATCACAGGCGAAGAACGGCTTGAGTGCGTGGTCGTCGAACAGGTAGTTCGCGGCGAACTCGTGGAAGGCCAGTTCGACGGCCTTCATAGCAGCCCCTCGCGCTCCGCGAAACACGCGGTACAGAGCGGGATCGATTGGCCGAGTCGGCACTTCACTTCCGGCCCAACGTAGTCGCAGTCGTCACACTCCGGCCAGACCGGCTCCGAATCGGTTTCCGATTCCGCTTCCGATAGTTCGTCAGACGAGTCCTGCGGCTCAAGACCGAAGGCTGTCAAGTCCTCGGTCATGCCGGCGATCGTCCCTCCAGGTGCGCGCAACGGTGGTTGTACGCTTCCTCGAGAACGACGTTCTCGGGCCGGTTATCCCACGGGATGTGGTTGCAGTGGTGAACGTCGAATTCGTCGCCGAACACGTCGCTCGGATCGTTCTCGAGACAGGCGACCAGCTGGTGAATGTACGCCGTCGAGTCGTCGTCACCTACACGGCACCGGACGTATTCGTAGCCGAGTCCGGTCTGATGCACCGTGACCGTCACGCCGACTCACCTCGATTCTCGAGGGAGTGGCGAATCTCGTCATCGGTTGCCTGATAGGCTGGATGGACAAGAACGGTCCTCGTTTCCACGTCGTACAGACGGCTGGCACGGACGAATTCGTCCGTCATCGGTCCACCTCCCCGCCATCGGTGAGTACAGGCGGAACCCGCTGTGAGCCCGTCCGTTGCATCCGACGGGGACACCCTCTCGCATGGCCGGCCTCCCCGTCCTTGTTGATCAACCGGGTACAGCGCGCCTCGCACTCCGGACACGTGAACTCTCGGGAGGTACGCGGTTCCGGGTGAGTCCACACCCGCCTCTCGAGTTCATCCGGATCAATATCGGCGAGAAGTTCGTCCAGCGACTTCACGCGCACCACCCCGATTTACTCGTCTCACCGGCAGACGGTGAGGGGGTGCAGCACTGACAGTGCTGAACTCCCGACGAGACCCACCGCTCTATACGATGGGTGTGACGAGAAATCGGGGTGGAAAAGCGGCCGAGGGCACCGAATTCGGTACCTTCGAAACCGACTTTTTTACGGATGGACTCGTCGGGATTTGAACCCGAGGCCTCTTCCTTGCGAAGGAAGCGATCTACCACTGATCTACGAGCCCTCGCACGTTCCTAACCCCGGTTTCTATTTGTAGCTTGTGTTTCGAGGGCGGATCGGGACACTGCACCACGATGGGGTCTCGAGTCGACGGCGGGATGCATACGGGCTGCTGTCACTGGGTCCCGCACACTCGCAGGCGGGTCGTAGGTGTGCCAGCACTGACTGACAGTCCTCCGTATCAAACGGCCGACCGACCGTCGGCGTCGGAACCGGCGGCGAGCACGCGAGTCCGACCGGCGATCGTCCCGACGAGGAACCCGGTGAAGTGGGCGATCACCGCGACGCCGGGCGAGGCAGTCATGACCGTCACCGTGATCGCGAGTCCGACGAACACGAGGACCGCCAGCCAGCGTGGAACGTCGACGAACGAGGCGAGGCCGGTCGAGAGCCGGTTCGACGCGAGGAGATAGCCAAGCAGGGCGAAGACGGCCCCGCTGGCTCCGAGCACGCCCGGCGTCGGCGCGACGGGGACGAACGGAATCGCCGCGAGTACCCCCGTGACGAGGATCTGGGCGACCCCCGCGATCGCACCGGTGATCGCGAAGAACGAGTGAAATCGGAGTCGAGTCGTCGCCCGCGCGACCGGCCAGCCGAAGACGATCAGTGCGACGCTGTTCGAGAGCAGGTGCCCCACGCCGTTGTGGGCGTAGACGCTCGTGACGACCGTCCACGGATTCGCCGTGAGCGGCGGTGCGAGGACGAACAGCCCGCCCATCAGTCCCGCGAGCGCGGTGAGGCCCTGGACGGCGAACACGACGGCAAAGACGACGAGGAGTTCGAGGATCGGACTGCTCGAGCCGGGTTCGGTCCCCTCCCCGCCGGATCCGACGGCCGGCTTCGACCGCGACCGTGACTGCGAGCGTCTCGCCATGTGGATAGCTGGGGCAGCGAGCGACAAAAGTCCCGGCACGGACTGGTGGGGTGGGACTCGGGAAGACGACCCGGAAACGCCGACGCCTGATCGGGACGTAGCCGTCGCTGAGGACGGACGTTCGGTGGCTCCTATAGAAAAACGGTGAATATCCTCTTCGAGTCGCGATCGGAGACGGCCTCAGTCTTCGAGGACGATCTCGATCGAAACGTCGTTTGGCACCTGAATGCGCATGAGCTGTCGGAGTGCGCGTTCGTCGGCGTCCAGATCGATCAGGCGCTTGTGGACGCGCATCTCCCAGTGCTCCCACGTCGCAGTGCCCTCGCCGTCAGGCGACTTCCGGGTCGGCACCTCGAGGGTTTTCGTCGGCAGCGGGATCGGCCCGCTCAGGTTGACGCCGGTGTTGTTCGCGATCTCGCGGACGTCGTCGCAGATGTCGTCCAAGTCGTCTGGACTCGTGCCCGCGAGTCGAACGCGTGCCTGCTGCATTTATTTCTCGTGGACTTCGAGGACCTTGCCGGCGGCGATGGTCTGACCCATGTCGCGGATGGCGAAGCTCCCGAGTTCGGGGATCTCGCTGGACGGCTCGATGCTGAGGGGCTTTTGCGGTCGGATGGTGACCACAGCAGCGTCACCCGACTGGATGAAGTCGGGGTTCTCCTCGGCGACCTCGCCGCTCGAGGGGTCCATCTTCTTGTCGATGGACTCGATGGTACAGGCAACCTGTGCCGTGTGGGCGTGGAAGACCGGCGTGTAGCCGGCCGTGATCACGCTGGGGTGTTGCATGACGACGATCTGAGCCTGGAACGTCTCGGCGACGCTCGGCGGGTCGTCGGCGGGGCCACAGACGTCACCGCGGCGGATGTCGTCCTTGCCGATGCCGCGGACGTTGAATCCGACGTTGTCACCGGGTTCGGCCTTGGGCACCTCTTCGTGGTGCATCTCGATCGTCTTGACCTCGCCGCCCACGTCGCTGGGCTGGAAGGAGACGTTGTCGCCGGTGTTGAGGAGACCGGTCTCGATACGTCCGACGGGGACGGTACCGATACCCGAAATCGTGTAGACGTCCTGGATCGGGAGTCGGAGCGGCGCGTCCGTCGGCGGCTCCGGCTCCGGCAGGCTGTTCAGGGCCTCGAGGAGGATTTCGCCGTCGTACCACGGCGTGTTGTCGGACTCCTCGGCGATGTTGTCGCCTTCGAACGCCGAGATCGGGATGAACGAGGCGTCGTCGGTGTTGAACTGAACCTGCTTGAGCAGCTGCTCGACTTCCTCGACGACCTCGTTGTACGTCGACTCCTCGTAGTCGACGATGTCCATCTTGTTGATGCCGATGATGAGCTCGTCGATACCGAGGGTTCGAGCCAGGAAGACGTGCTCCTGGGTCTGGGGCGCGACACCGTCGTCGGCGGCGACGACGAGGACGGCGTTGTCCGCCTGGGATGCGCCCGTGATCATGTTCTTCACGAAGTCGCGGTGACCGGGACAGTCGACGATGGTGAAATCGTAGGCGTCCGTCGAGAACTCCTGGTGGGCGATGTCGATGGTGACACCACGCTCTCGCTCCTCGGCGAGGTTGTCCATGACGTAGGCGAACTCGAAGCCACCCTTGCCCTTCTCTTCTGCTTCTTCGCGGTGCTGTTCGATGACGTGCTCGGGTACGCTCCCCGTCTCGTAGAGGAGTCGTCCCACGAGCGTACTTTTCCCGTGGTCAACGTGACCGATGATGGCCAGGTTCTGGTGTTGGTCGCTCATTGTTGTAGCTCACGCGCAGAGGCGCTTATATCGGTCTCTTTGGCTCGTTGCGGTTAAAACCATTTCGAAAGCGTATTCAGCCGATCCCGATCCCGTCTTGCGGTTTGGCTAGGATTCACACGGCACGAACGTTCGAGAGGTGGCGACTCCGCCCCAGGCGGACGGCCACGAGCGGGTGATCTCCCCCTCGAGCGAGCGGCGAACTCGTGACGCGCGGATCGATGGGGCCGTCCAGCAGACCGTGTCGGGCGTTCGAGGGTACCGGCCTCGGTTTCGAGTGGTCGCGACACCGATACGACTCGAGGAACGGGGACGACAGCAAGGACAGAAGACAGCAGCGGCCCGCTCTCAGAGCGGCGGCAGTCGACCGACGTCCGACAGGACTGCCGTCGCGGTTTCCGGACCGCCGGCACCGCGGCCACTCGAGTGCAGCGAGCCTGCGTTTCGCGTCTCGATCTGGACGATGTTTCGCGTGCCGGTCACGGCCAGCGCGCCGTTTTCGGGGACGAGTCGGGGGCCCACGCGGACCCCGTCGCGGGTCGCCTCGCCGATGAGACGGATCGTCCGACCGTCTTCGGCGGCGAGATCGAGCGCGCTCCCCGGAATGTCCTGAATGCCCTTGACCGTCGCGTCCTCGAGCGCGAAGCCGCCGTCGGCCAGCACGTTCGCGAGGATGACGAACTTCAAGGCGGCGTCGGTGCCGTCGACGTCGAACGTCGGATCGGCCTCGGCGACGCCGAGATCCTGGGCTTCCGCGAGGACGTGTTCGTAATCGAGTCCCTCCGCGGCCATGCGCGTGAGAATGAAGTTCGCAGTGCCGTTGAGCACGCCCCGGACCGCGGTGACTGCCTGTGGCGTACAGTCCTCGACCGTCGAGAGCACCGGGATCGCACCGCCGACGGTCGCCTCGAATCGGATCGAGCCCGCGCTCTCGGCTTCGAGTGCACGGAGATCCTCGTAGCGTTCGGCGACCGGTCCCTTGTTCGCCAGGACGACGTGGCGGTCGGCCTCGAGTGCGCGTTTCACGTGCGTAAAGCCGGGTTCGGCGTCCCCGAGCGTCGTCGGCGTTGCCTCGACGAGCACGTCGTAGGTCGTGTCGAAGACGTCTTCGGGGTCGCCCGCGCCGAGGGGCTCGCCACCGACCTTTCGCTCGAGGACGTCGTCGACGGCGATCCCACCGGGATCGACGGTGGCGCTGGTGGAATCGGCGAGCGCGACGACTTCGTGTCCGTATTCGTCGGCGAGGTCGGCCACCGAGCGGCCGACGTCACCGGCACCGAGAATTGCGAGTTTCATCAGGCGTCACCTCCGAGGAGGGGTTCGACGACGGTCAGTTCCTTGTCGGTTCCGATCGAGCGGATCGCCGTGAGTGCCTCCTCGGACCGGCCGGAGTCGATCGCGAGTCGGGCACGGGCGCTCGCGACGCCGTCGGTCCCGTCGGGCGCGGCAAGCGAGAGGTCCAACACGGCGGCGTCGGCCTCGTCCTCGATCCGGGAGAGGGTATCCGAGAGATCCGTCTCGACGAGGTGACCGACCAGCACGACGTTTACTTCCTCACCGTAGTGTTCCGCGCCGGCCTGAATGATATTGACACCGGCGTCGCGGAGCCCCCCGACGACGTCGTCGAACCGGTCGGGCGGACACTCGAGGTCGACCTCGACGGGAATGTGTCCCCGAGGTGTGATGTTGCCGCGTTCGTGGTGAATGCTCAACAGATTACCGCCGTTGTCGGCAATCGGAGCGAGCGCGCGCAGCAACTCGCCGGGTTCGTCGACGAGCTCGAGCCGAACGGTATAGGCACGAAGACCGCCGTCGGTCTCGGCGTCGGGCTCGTCCTCGTCGACGGGCGCGTCACCCATCGCCGACACCTCCAGCCTGCAGGCGTCTACTCGTCGTCATGATATACGATGTGCGTAATGGGCGCGTAAAAGGATATAGGACTTCCCAAAACTCTCCGCCCCTGTCAACGTGACACACAGAACGGCACCGACGCGGGGGAACGGACCGAGCGGCCGCTCAGAGGTGGTCTTTCCCCGGGTTCGACGATCCCCAGTCGCCACGGCCGCCCTCGGTCCGGTCGACGCCCATGATCGATTCGGGCTGGTCGGGACCGCCGAGGCTGTCGCGCGCGTCGGGCACGCGGACGGTCACTTCGTCGATCTCGGGCCACGTGATGAGTTCGGCCTCGATGTTGCCCGTCGTCACGTCGCTGACCGAACAGCCCTTGCAGCCGCCGCCGAGTTCGATGACGACCTCGCCGGTGTCGGGGTCGGCCGACCGGACCGCGCTCGTCCCGCCGTGCATCTGGATGATCGGCATCTCGCGTGCCATCCACTGCTCGACGCGTTCCTTCAGGGACGGCTCGTCCTCGGAGTCAGTCATGGGTCGTGCTAGGAACTCGAACGGGGAATAAGTTCGGTCGCGCGGTCGAAATCAGTCGAATTAATCCTGAACGTTTCCGTCGCGTCGGCGCAGCCACTCGAGGGCGACCCCGCCACCGACGAGCGTAGAGAGCCCGGTGAATCCGGGAATCGAATCGGCACCGTCGGTTCCGTTCGTCCCACGATCGGTCTCGGTGGTTCCGCTCGGACTGCCGTCCATCCCGTCGGTCCCGTCACCGGTACTGGCGGCACCGGTCCCCTCACCGTCGGTTTCCGCGGAGCCGTTCGTCCCGTCGTCGGTTCCGCCCCCGTCCGTTCCACTGTCGGGATCCCGGAGCGACGGGGGATCGGCCTGCTCGCCGGCCTCGATCGGGAAGGTATAGAGTGCGCCCTCGAGGGAGGCGTTCGGAATCGCTTCGGTACTGGTCGCGAGGAACGCGTCGCCGGGTTCGACAACGCGTGCCGTCCAGAACCCGGTCGCTTCGGGATCGCGCCACCAGGCGAGCTGTTCGGGGGCGGTCGGATCGGAGACGTCGTGGATCTTCACCCCGGCGCGGTACCACGAGGAGTAGAGGTGCCCGTCGCGCAACTCGAAGTTGTGTGCGGTCGTCCACATACCGCCACGATAGCTCTCGTCGTCCGTCCGCGGCGCATCGATCGAGCCCTGGTGGGCCGGCTCCTCGGGATCGGTCACGTCGTAGAGATCGATCCCGCCCGGCCTATCGGGAGCCTCGCTGCCGGTTGCCCAGGCCTCCCGGCTGACCGCCATGAGCTCGCCGGTCTCGTCTACCGCAGCGTAGTGGTCGTTGCCCGGGAGCCCCCTGACGGCCGCGTCGGGATCACGGCGCTCCCGTTGCTCCTCGAGAGTGGTCTCCGCGACGTGGGAGACGTACTCGGGCTCGGTCGGATCGCTGACATCGACGAGGTAGGTGCCGGCGTTCCAGTAGGGGAGATAGGCGAGATCGTCCCGAACGAAGACGTCGTGAAGGTAGCGGGCGAGCCAGTAGACCTCGCGCCAGCCGGGCTCGCGTTCCAGCAGCGACCAGTAGCCGACCCGCTCGATTTCGTCGCCGCCGACGTCGAAGATCACGAGTCGGTTCTCCGCTCGTGTGTTCGCGGCGACGAACAGCAGGTCCCCCTCGAGATAGCAGTTGTGGATGTGGTAGCCGGTTTCGAGTGCGCCGGTCGAGACGGGGTCTGTGGGGTCGCTCACGTCGTAGCAGCGAAACCCCATGCCACCGAAGCCCGGATTGGCCGGCCCCGCCGCGACCAATCGATCGCCATCCACGGTCACGTCGAGGATCTCCGAAAGGGACCCTCCCTCGAGTTCGATGTCGCGTTCCTCGGCGAGGAGCGTCGGCTCGGCGGGGTCGCTGATGTCGACGGTGACGAATCCAGTGGTAGCGGCGACGTAGGCGGTCTCGCCGTCGTCGCCGGCGACGCCTTCCGCAGCGCCGGTGATCGGAATCCGACCGAGCGGTTCGTATCCCTCTCGTGAAGGGGACTCGATGCTCGATCGAGCTGCCGTGGTCGTGGCCGGCACAGAGAGGGCGAGACCGCTACTACCGCTCGCTCGAAGGAACGCTCTCCGGTCCATAATTACGGGATAGGGGATGTGGATATATAGGATTGATTACTCGACCATCCGACGGACACGGTTCACTCGAGCGACGGGGCCGCGACTCCGAACGACTCAGACGGTCTCCTGACCGTCAGTGCCGGTGGGACCGGAGACCGGCCTGCGGTCCCACCGGGACATCGGGACGGGAAACCGTCTCAGCCGCGTAGCCGCCGTCGGTCGCCGGTTCCCTCGGTCAGGGCACTCGCCAGTGCTCCTTCGACGACGACGTCGTCGCCGAGGTCAGTCACGCGGATCTCGGGGACGTTCGTCATCACCATCTCGGAGACGCGCTCGCGGACCCGATCGACGACGAGTGTCTCGTTGTGCAAGGCGACCGCGCCACCGAAGGAGACGACGATCGGCGCGAACGAGTGGACCACGTTCGTCACGCCGATCGCGTTCCAGTGGGCGAGCTGGTCGATCACGTGATCGGCCAGTTCGTCCTCGCCTGCGAGGTCGAAGACGTCTTTCGCCGTAAACTCCGATCCCTCGAGCGGGAGCGACGTCGAGATCGTCGGATCGTCTTCGGCGAGCAGTCGGGTGTAGCTGGGGATGGCGTTGCCCGAGCAGTAGGCCTCCCAGTGGCCCTCGTGGCCACAGCCACAGGTCAGCCGACCTCGGGGATCGACGACGCAGTGGCCGACTTCGCCGGCGTTGCCGTCCCAGCCGGACATGATTTCGCCGTCACAGCAGACGCCGGCACCGATCCCCGAGGAGATGGTGATGTAGACCATGTCGTCGGGGTTTCGGTCGGCGTGAAAACGCTCACCGATCACGCCGGCGGTCGTATCGTTGTGGAGGTAGACGTCCTCGCTATCGATCAGCTTCGCGATCGGTCCCGTCAGCGGGATGCGATCGATCGAATCGGGCAGGTTCGCCGGATCGATCACTGCGCCCTCCGCGAGATCGAACGGTCCGATCGAACCGATGCCGGTGGCAGCGATCCGCGCGGGATCGATCCCGGCGTCGCCACACGCCTCGCGAAGCGTTCGGAGTACTCCTTCCGTCACGTCGATACCCGTTGGGCCACGCGGCGTGGATCGACGACTCGTGCCGATCGTCGTCCCGTCGGCCTCGGCGACGATCGCCCGGACGTTGGTCGCGCCGAGATCGACGCCCGCATAGTAGACCATGTTGTCCTATGAACGACCGTCGCCGTACTTAACTACCCAGATTATACTCGACAACGAGTATCGATTTCGACGTGTTACGGGGCGATCGCGGGCCGGTGTGACGAGCGGTCGACGCCGGGCGGTCGATCGACGACACATGTATGGTATCATGTGACGTAGTCCGTGATATGGGCACTGACGATTCGTCTCCGAATCGAAGCGGTTCGTCCGAGCCGGGAACGGCGTTGTCCGACGCGGAGTCCGACGCCCTCCACGAGGTCGAACTCGGCCTCGAGTGGGTCCAGCGCGCCCAGGGGAGTCTCCTCGAGTTCCACCACGCGACGGGACACGGCATGGACCACCTCTATCGGGCCGAGGAGTTGCTCAGAGCGACCGGCCACGACGAACTCGCGGACGCGGTTCGAACCGAACTGCTTCCCCACGGCGTCGTCGACGAGGACCGCTGGTCCTACGACGTCCTGGAGAACTTCCAAGAGAGTTTGCTGGCGGAGACGCGATCGCTCGAGCGACGGGTTCGACGGGAGCTAGCCGACGGCCAGCGCCACGTCCGCGAGCGCCGGCAGGAGCGAGAGTGGAAGCGTCGTGCTGACGACCCGTAACGGAGAGAGAAACGGTAAACGTGAGAACGGAGCGAGGCGTCGTTACTCCATGACGTCGAGGTCGCGGAAGTACGTGACGGGACAGGGGGCCTGGAGAATGATCTCCTGGGAGACGGAGCCCAGAACTGCCTTTTCGGCGGGCGAACGTCGCCGGCCGCCGACGACCATTCGGTCGGCGTCGACGTCGATCGCCATGTCGACGACCTTGCTACTGACTTCGCCGAGCGCACCCTTGATTTCGTAGTCGACGCCGGCCTCCTCGAACCGCTCCGCGAGTTCGGGGACCGGAGCACGCTTGGCGGCGACCTCGTCGGGGTCGACGTCCTCGGCGCGAGCGTCGAAGCCGAGTTCCTCGTGAACGTCCTCGTACTCGTCTTCGGTGAAGGCGTGTCCGATCACGACGGTGGCACCCAGGGGGTCGGCGATCTCGAGAACGGTTTCGGCGAGTTCCGGCGCGCGTACTGTGTCCATCGGTCCGACCGCAAGAAGTACCGTATCGATTGCCATACGATCACAGTGGTGGGGCCACCCGCTTAAGTATTCTCGTCGTTGCAGTATTACGGAAACACCGGCTCGTCGGCGCGGACGGGCCGCTCTCCCATCGATCAGAAATCGCCCAGCGTCTCCGACATCGGCTCCGAGGCTGATCTCGTCGACCTCCATCGGCCGCGTCACAGCGCGCGCCATCGCACGCTGTGTAGCCGATTCGGCGCGAAACGGCGGTTGCCTCGACGCAGCGGTGCCCCTCGAGTCGGGCCGGTGAGACGAAGTAGGAGGCCCCGCCCCGAAGCGCGGGCTGGGTGCCACTCGAGCTATCGTTCCAACCGTCGACTGCAGGACCGAATCGGACCACACCGCCGGATTCGACACCCCAGTGCAGGCGTAGACGCCACTAGTCGTCGTGTCGGACGAACGTGACGGGACAGGGGGCCGACAGCAGCACTTCCTGGGCGGTCGAGCCGAAGACGGCTTTGCCGGTCGGCGACCGGCGTCGGCCGCCGACGACGACCCGGTCTGCGCCGGCGCTCGTCGCCAACTCGACGATCGACGGCCCGTGTTCGCCGACGGCACCCCGAATCTCGTAGTCGACGTCGTGTTCCTCGAGGACGCTCTGGAGGTCCTGAATCGTCGAATGTCGCGCAGCGACGTTGTCGGGATCGGCCTCTTCGAGTCTCTCGTCGAACTCGAGGCGGTCGAGTACGTCGTCGTACTCGTCGTCGGTGAAGACGTGTGCGAGAACGACGGTCGCGTCGGCTGGGCTCGCTACCTCGAGGACCGTTTCGGCCAATTGCTCGCTTCGGTCGGCATCGCGGGGGCCGACGGCGAGCAACACAGTATCCAGCGTCATACTAGAAACTAGTTATACGAGCTGTTGTAAATATGTGCGTTAAAAACGGACCACCGTGGTTCAGTTCCGAATGATTTTTCGACACAGTCGACCTGCACGGATCCATGGACGAACCGGCGCTCTCGGACCGGACGGTACTGGTGACGGGCAGTGCGAGGGGCGTGGGTCGTGAACTCCTGCTTTCGACGGCCGACTGTGGCGCGCGGACGGCAGTGCACTACCACACCAGCGCCGACGCCGCCAACGAGGTGGCCGCCGAGGCCCTCGAGCGCGGTGCCGCCGACGCGATGACGGTTCAGGGCGACGTCACCGACCCCGAGAGCGTCGACGCCCTTTTCGCGGGCGTCGAAGCCGAACTCGGGAGCGTCGACGTCCTGGTCAACAACGTCGGCGACTTCGCGCCCGCTCGCTGGGACGACATCGCGTTCGAGACCTGGAACCGGGTCCTCGAGACGAACCTCAACGGCACCTACCTCTGTTCGAAGCGGGCCCTCCCCGGGATGCGAGAGCGCGGCTACGGCCGGATCGTCAACGTCGGCTACGCCTCGAGCGAACAGGGGCTCGTCAGCCCGAAGAACTTCCCGTACTTCGTCGCGAAGAAGGGCGTGTTGATGTTCACGCGCATGCTCGCAGCCGATACGCAGGACGACGGCATCACGGTCAACGCGATCTCGCCGTACGTCGTCGAGAACTCCGACGAGTTCCCCGAGGACCTCCCCCGCGACCGGCCCGCGAGCTTCGAGGATCTGATCGCGCCGCTGTACTTCTTCCTCGATCCGGACAGCGAGTACGTCAGCGGCGAGAACATCGAGGTCGACGGCGGCTGGCTGCCCGAAGCGGTCTAAGCGCTCGCGCGGCGGCCACTCTCCGCTCCCCGTCGGCACCCTATCCGAGGAGGGCAAACGACAGCACCAGCAGCGCACAGACGAGCGC
This sequence comes from Natrinema longum, assembly GCF_017352095.1. Taxonomy (NCBI): domain Archaea; kingdom Methanobacteriati; phylum Methanobacteriota; class Halobacteria; order Halobacteriales; family Natrialbaceae; genus Natrinema; species Natrinema longum. The sequence goes on along the minus strand of NZ_CP071463.1, from coordinate 2,684,462 downwards.
ACCGGACAGCGTCGCGAGGAAGTTCACGCCCTGATTGCCCAACAGGGTGCCCTCGAGCGTCGCGCCCAGGAGGCTATCGACGGTCATCCCGACGACGCCGGCGGCGACGACGATCGCGGCCCCGACGGCGTCGACTTCGGGGAACAGCCCGTACGCGAGGCCGGCGACGATAGTGGCACCCACGAGACCGGCGAGTTCGCCCTGCCACGTGACGCCACCGTCGGTTCCGGGTTCGACCTGCTCGAGGGTCGTGATCAGCCGCGGCCGGTCGAAGACGCTGCCGATCTCGCTGGAGAGCGTGTCGCTCATCGCGGTCGCGATCGAGCCGGCGAAGACGAAGAGGAACAGTTCGGGCTCGCCGAGGAGGAGTCCGGCATCGCTGGCGGCGTAACCGAGCACTGCGGCGAGCGCGACGGCCGCGTTCCCGAGGACGTTGCCGCTGCCGCGTGCGCCGTTGTTGTCCTCGGCGACGCCCAGCGCCTGCTTTCGGTCGTAGCGAAACTTCGTCGAGAGGCCACCGATCGCGAAAAAGGAGATGAGGACCACGAACCACTCGTAACCACCGAGGACGATCGTCAACAGCCCCAACAACATCCCAGTGAGCATCCCCGCGATAGAGGCCGTCTCGAGGGCGTACGACGCATAGCCGAAGGCGACCGTCACCGCGATCGCGATGACGACCTCGCCGGTGCCGATCGTCGCCTCGAGTTCCGCGAGGAGCCAGAGCAAGAGCCCGACGGAGAGGACGACGATCGGATCGTCGGAACGCAACAGGACGTCGCGGAGGAGTGCGGCGAGAAGCGCGCCACTGGCCGCCAGAAAGAGGAACACCGGGAGGAGCGATGTGACGGCGTCGCCGGCAAGCGAGTGCGTGATCGCCTGTCCGGCGACGGCGGCCGCGATCGCCGCGAGACAGAAGCTGGCCACGCGAACGACCGCGTTCTCCGTCCGCAGTCTGACGAGTTGCTCGCCGAGGTTCCCGTACCCGACGAGCAGTATCGTCCCGACGAAGACGGCGACGGACATCGACGCCGCGGTCGCCATGAGGCCGAGTGCGACGCCCGAGAGGACGAAGGTGATGAGGCCGTAGAGACGGAAATCCTCGTAATCGCCCGGATAGGCGAGTAGCTCGAACAGCGGGCCGCCGGTGATCACGTAAGCCCCGAGCAGGACGACCCCGGCGACGGCGGCTCCCACCCGTGGACCGAAGAGCGGAACGGCAAGCGAGAGCGTACAGAGGGCCGCGAACACGCCGGCTCGCCGAACGGGTGCTGTCACGATATCGATCCCTTTCTGTGGCGTTCACTTGAAGGTTCGTGAACCCGGCGTGAGCCGGTTTTCGTTGGTTTCAGTGGGCTGAAACGGTATCCGTCGTCTTCTACAGACCGTGCTGAGGAATCCGTTCGGGACCTCGGTGAACGCGACCCGTAACCGGTATGTCACCGGCCGGGAAACGCTCGAGCGTGGGACTGTACGAACGCTATCTCGCCCTCCGGATCCGCCGCCACGAAGGGGTGCCGCCGGATCACATCGCGCTCGTGATCACCGAACGCGACCTGCTGGAGCGGGGCGCGTACGAAACGCTCACGGAGTTCTTCGAGTGGGCGACCGAGTACGCCACGCAGATAACGGTCTACGTGAGCGTCCTCGACGCGGCGGCGGTGCCGGCCTTACAGCGCGAACTCGAGACGATCGACGCGCCGCAGCCGGTCGCCGTCCGCGGGCCGGAAGACGACGCACGGGCCGACGCGCCGATCCGGATCGGGATCGGTCTCGGCGGGAAACACGAGTTCACCAGTGCGGTCCGGACGCTCGCCGAGCGCGTCGACGCGGGCGACCTCGAGCCCGACGAGATCGACGACGAACAGGTCGAGGACCATCTCGTGTTCCCGTCGGAGCCGGACCTGGTGATCAAGACCGGTGCGGAGCGGCTCTCGGATTTCATGATCTGGCAGTCGGTCTACTCGGAGCTGTACTTCACGGACGTCAACTGGCGGAATTTCCGCAAGCGGGACTTCCTGCGGGCGGTCCGGGAGTACTGCAACCGATCGCGGCGGTTCGGGCGGTAGTGGCGATCCACGCCTGCACTGGGGTGTCGAATCCGGTGGTGGGATCCGATTCGACCGCCCCACTGTCGGAGCGTATCCCGGTCGGATCGATCGCCGTCGAGGCGTTTCGAGCGGACGCTGTGTCGTCGCGGTCGCGTCTCGGCCCACGGGCCGGTCGCGTCTCGACTGGAATTAGTCGGCGATCCGGCGACTCGAGTCGCCGGTCTCGAACTCTCCCGCCTCGAGGTCACCCGACTCGGGTCGTTCGGCGGAGGGCAGCGAGTCGCGAAACCGGTCGACGATCGAGCGGGCTTCGGCGAGTTCGGGCTCGCTGAGGGCACCGAGCAGGGCCAGCGCGCGTCGAGCGCGGGTCCGTCGCCACGACTCCTGTCGGTGTTCGTAGGTCCGGATGCCCCGCAGGAAGTCGGCTTTCGAGAACTCCGGCCAGTAGGGCGTACAGAAGAAGACGGCGGCCTCGTTGCCGTTTGCGTGCCACGGCAGGAAATTCGAGGTCCGCTCTTCGCCGGCGGGCCGGATAATCAGGTCGACATCGCGGAGCGGCCGGTCGTACAGCCGGCGTTCGATGTCCTCGATGTCGATGTCCTCGGGCTCTAAGTCGCCCGCCTCGACGTCCGCGGCGACCCCGCGGGTGGCCTCGAGCAGTCGCGAGCGACCGCCGTAGGCGAGCGCGATGTTGAGCACGAACTGGTCGTAGTGGCGCGTGCGGCGCTCGGCGTACGCGACGGCGTCTTGGACGCGACCCGGGAGCAGATCCGTCTCGCCGATCGCGCGAATACAGACCTCGTTGTCGTGGACGCGGTCGGCGTCCGCGAAGTCGTGGAGTTTCTCACAGAGTAAGTCGAACAGCGCCTCGTTTTGCCCGTCGGGGCGGTCGAAGTTCTCCGTCGAGAACGTATACAGCGTCAGTTCCTCGACGCCGATGTCCTGGCACCACTCGAGGACTCGTTCGGTCGTTTCGGCACCCGCACGGTGACCCTCGTGGGCGTCGTCGCCCTGACTGCGGGCGTACCGTCGGTTTCCGTCCTGAATCACCGCGACGTGGGTCGGCGCGCCGGAAATTTCCCGAGAGAGCAACCGCTCGTAGGCCGAGTCGACGCGCTGACGGAACCACCGCTTCATTGCTCGTCAAAAGGTCATTGATCACTATGTGTCTTGCGTGTGACCCGTCCACAGTGAGAACCGGTCCCGTCTTACGTCGGGACCGGCAGACGGGGGAATCGTGACGGCTATCAGTCCCGACTGCGAACGCGACCGTAATGCCAGACACGATCGACGACGACCTCTACCAGCGGACGAAGGCACTGCTCGAGCCCGGCGACATCGCCCTCAACGGGGCGGTCGTCCACACCGACTACGACGGCCAGGAAGACGTCAAGATGATGCAAGCGACGATCGACGTCGGCGACATAATCGCCGTACACTCGGGGTACGATCCGGGGGACTGTTACGTCTACTCGGGCAACGACGACCCCGACTTCTCCTCGAACCAGCACCAGGGGCTGACCCTCGAGGACGAGGACTTCGTCTGGGAGTGTCAGCAACTGTTGCGCGAGGGGAGTTTCGACATCGTCATCTACTACGAGGCGAGCGCCGATCACGAGGGGATCCTCGAGGGCATTCGAGAGCTCGGCTTCGACGTGACGGGCGTCGAAGGTGACGAGTGAGCGCCTGAGGCGGCTGCAACCGACGGTATAGCACGCTAGGAATTTCGTGGCCGTTCGTTCGCTCGGTGGGTGCCCCGGTTGGAGATCGTCTCACTCGAGGACGTACCAGTCGAACCGTTCGATCGCGTAGCGATAGGAGACCAGAGGGGCGACCAGCCCGCCGATCAGGACGATCCAGGCACCGATCGAGATCGAACGGGCGGAGATCGATAGCGCGGGTGCCGGCGTCCACGCTGCGACCGTCGTGAGCGCGTTGGCGATCAGTTCCGGGGCCTCGAGGTATATCACGACGGCGGCGACCGTGGGGAGTGCGATCGCGAGCGTGTAGACGAAAAACGCCGTCTTGCTCGGCATCACCGCCTCGCGGTTGTTGGTCACGGTGACGCTGCCAAAGCGGGGAAACGCCGAGCCGATCCCGGTCGCCAGCGCCGGCGTGACGACCGCGCCGACGACGGTTCCGGTGACTAACGCGGCCGTTCGCTCGAGCGAGAGCGGACTGACGAGCCCGACGGCGAGCGAGACGAGGAGTGCGAGGGGGACGCTGACGAGTGCGCTGGCGACGATTCGTCCACGAATCGCTTGCCGACCAGTGAGCGTCGAGGTCAGGACGGCGGGGAGGCCGGGGCCGAGGTCGCCGAGGGGGTTGAGCGTGAACAACACGCCGGCTGCCCAGACGACGTAGAGTGAAAACAGGAGGGCCATGTACGGCGGAATCGTCCCCGCCTCGATGATTTGCTGGACGAACCCGAGGATGCCCAGGAGTGGATAGCCGGCGTAGGCCAGCCGGATCGGCGATCGTTTCGTTCGGCGGATGGCGGTTACCGTCACCGTCCGAACCGGTCGCGAGATCGGTCCCGAGAGGAGCCCCTCGAGGCGGTCCGACGACGCCTCCGCGTCGACCTCGTCGTCGGGACGGGCCGGATCCGCGAACCAGTGGGTTCGCCCACCGGCGGTAGCGACGGCGAGCGCGAGCGCGATACCGAGTGCCGACCCGACGACCGTCCCGCCGATCCCGGTCACCGATGGTTCGATGCCGGGGATCCCGAGCAACAACAGGTGGCCGGGCCATCCGACCGGGCTGGTTTGCAACCGAGCGAACAGCGTACTCGTGACTGCGTCGAGCTCACCCGTCGCGATCACGCCGAAGTAGACGAGCCAGAACCCGGCGAACAGCAGCGTTCGGTACCGCGCGATCGGCTCGTAGACGGTTATCGCGTGCCGGATCCAGATACCGGCAGCGAACCCGACGGGAACGGCGGTGAACAGGACGAAACCGAGCACCAGCGGCGCGGTGACGACCGGAAGCACCGTTCCCACACCGGACGCGAACGCGGCCGCGAGCAGTACCACAGGGGGGAGCGTCCAGACCGCAACGAGTGCGATTTCCGCGCCGACGACGCCGACGACGGTGTTCCGAACGGACGTCGACAGGAGGAGGAAGGCCGGCTCGTCGAGATCGGCGACCGTCGTGATCGTCCGCATAACCGTCATCCCGACCAGCGCGACCCACAGGACCGCGACGCCACCAGTCACGAGATCCGTCGCCATCGCAGCCTCGCTCGAGGACAGCGTTCCGGCGGCGGCCTCCTCGCCAAGCGTCGGCAGAAAGACCAGCCCGACGGCCGTAATCGGACCGAGTGCGACCATCGCGACCGCCGTCATCAGGAGGAGCTTCGTCCGGTTCCCGCTGACTGCGCGAACCGTTCGCCGGAACTCCGTTCCGGTGACGGCGAGTGACGGACGACCGCGTCCCATCAGCGAGCACCTCGGGTCGACTGTGGAGAGCGAGAGCGGACGGGGTTCATGGGTACAATCGTGTCACGACGATAGTAAATAATTGGCATTGTCCGCATCCGATCGGTCGGATGAGCCCACGCCCGCAGCGACGACGGGGATGGCCGAGGTTTACGTCGCTTGCCACGAACGGAACTGTATGAGCCTTGCCGACGGCCCCGCTATCGAAACGGAGGGACTGACGAAACGGTACGGCGAGACGACCGCCGTCTCGAGTCTGACGATGACCGTCGAGCGCGGCACGGTCTATGGCTTCCTCGGTCCCAACGGCGCGGGGAAGACGACCACGATGAAAATGCTGACGACGCTGACCGCACCGACCGACGGATCGGCCCGCGTCGCCGGCCACCCCATCGCGGAGCGCGAGTCGGTTACCACCCACATCGGCTACCTGCCCGAGGAGCCGCCGATCTACGAGGAACTCACCGGCCGGGAACAACTCGAGTACGCCGCCGGGCTCCGCGATCTGCCCGAGACGGCCGCGAGCGAACGCATCGAGTCGCTGCTCGAGCGCTTCGATCTGCTCGCGGACGCCAGCAAACGCATCGAGGAGTATTCGAAAGGGATGCGCCAGAAGGTCGGCGTCATCCAGGCGGTGTTGCACGAACCCGACGTGGCGTTCCTCGACGAGCCGACGAGCGGACTCGACCCACGCGCCGCCCGGACGATGCGGGACACCATCGCCGAACTCGCCGATCGGGAGATGACGATCTTTCTCTCGACGCACATCCTGCCCGTCGTCGACGAACTGGCCGACGAGATCGGGGTCCTCCACGACGGAACGCTCGTCGCCGAGGGCGACCCCGAACGGCTCAAATCCCGCGCCGAAACCGGCGGGCCCCGCAGTCTGGAGGACGCGTTCCTCGAACTGACCCGCGAACACGGGGACGACGGGCTGGCGACGGAGGGAACTGCCGAGTAACGGACCCGTGGGCTCGCTCGAGCAGTCGACCGCCGTCGATGGAGACCGTCGCTCGGCCACAGTTTCGCTCCGCGGTGGCGTGTGGCGTCAGTTCGGCGACGGGTGTTCGGCGTCAGTTCGGCGTCGGTCCGTCGTCGGTCTCCGTTGCGGGCAGCGTGAACGAAACCGTCGTCCCCTCGCCAGGCTCCGAGTCGATCCGGATCTCGCCGCCGTGGCGTTCGACGATCCGCTGACACAGCGCGAGTCCGAGACCGGTGCCGGGGTGTTCCTCGCGGCTGTGGAGGCGCTGGAAGACTTCGAACACGCGGTCTTGCTCGGTGGATTCGATCCCGATTCCGTCGTCCCGAACGGAGAGTTCCCACTCGCGCCCTCGTCGGTCGGCGTCGATGTGGATCCGTGGCGGCTCGTCGCCGCTGTACGTGAGTGCGTTCGAGAGCAGGTTCTGGAAGAGCTGACGCAGCTGATCGGCATCGCCCCTGACACGGGGGAGCGATTCGACCGCAACCTCGGCGTTCGTCTCCGCGATCTGGATCTGTAAATCCGCCAGAACGCTCTCGAGGAGGGGATCGAGTTCGACCGGCTCGAGGGGTGCGCCCTGTGTCTCGACGCGGGAATACTCGAGCAGTCCCTCGATCATCGCTCGCATTCGGTCCGCACCGTCGACGGCGAATTCGAGGAACGCTTCGCCCTCTTCGTCGAGTTCGTCGACGTAGCGCCGTTCGATGAGCTGGAGGTAACTCGAGACCATTCGCAACGGTTCCTGGAGGTCGTGTGAGGCGGCGTAGGCGAACTGTTCTAACCGCCTGTTGGACGCCTCGAGCTGTGCGACGGTCTCCTCGAGCTTGCGCTGATTTGCCTTGCGCTCGGTGATGTCGTGGGCCATCGTCACGCCGGCGAAGACGGTCCCCTGGCTGTCAGTGATCGGGACCGCGTGGAGCACCCACTCCCGGTCGGCATAGGAGAGTTCGACCGAGCGCTCCTCGCCCGCGAGTGCGGCCTCGAACGCGGGTTCGAGCGCCGCCGCGGTTTCGTCGGGCCAGACGTCGTGGACCGCCTCCCCTTCGAGATCCGCCGGTTCGACGGGAATGTTGTCGAACCCCTTGCCCGCCGCCAGCGTGTACTCGAGGTCGCGATCGAACAGGGTGACGATCCCGTTCGGGAAGTGCTCGGCGAGAGTGCGATAGCGCTGCTCGGATTCCTCGAGTTCCCGTTCGCGCTCTCTGCGCTCGGTGACGTCGCGGAAGTAGACCGAGATGCCCGTTTCGGAGGGATAGAGGTTCGCCTCGACCCAGAAATCGAGCGTGTCGTAGTAGAGTTCGTAGCTGGTCTGCGCTTGCGTTTCCAGGGCCGTGTGAAAGGCGTCCCAGACCTCGTCGAGGTCGACGAGGTCGGGGAACACGTCCCAGAGTCGCTTCCCGAGGAGCTCCGCCTCCGAGCGCTGGAGGAGGTCCTCGGCGCGGTCGTTGACGTGCGTGAATCGAAACTCGTCGTCGACCGCATAGAACGCGTCGGAGACCCTGCCGAGGACGCGCTGGAGTTCGCTTTCGAGTTCCTGCTGGCGCTCCTTGCGGTCGGTCATATCGCGCGTCACCTTCAGATAGCCCCGATGAGTGCCGTCGTCGGCCCGAACCGACGTGATCGTGACGGTCGCCCAGAACCGCGTTCCGTCCTTTCTGACGCGCCAGCCTTCGTCCTCGATGGAACCCGCTTCGAGCGCCCGCTCGAGGTTCCGTTCGGGAACGTTCGCCGCTCGGTCCGCCTCGGTGTAGAACGTCGAGAACTCCTCGCCGAGTATCTCCGCGCGGTCGTAGCCCTTGATCTGCTCGGCACCCGTGTTCCAGCTGCGGACGTGGCCGTCCCGGTCCAGCCGGAAGATCGCGTACTCCTCGACGGCGTCGACCAGCGAGTGAAACGCCGACTCGCTTTCCTGGAGGGCCCCTTCGGACCGCTTCCGATCGGTAATATCGGCGTAGAGCTCGATCCGTCCACCGGCGTACGCGCCCGACTCGATCGGTTTGCTCCGATATTCGAGCTGTCGGCCGTCGAACGCCCCGTCTCCATCTCCACCGAGTCGACACTCGAGCCCGTCGAGATACTGCCCCTCGTCGTAGGCCGCCAGGACGGTGTCGGCGAACGAGCCGGGGTCGGCAACTCGCTCCGTCAGGATCTCCTCGAGTACGGTCCGGTTGTCTCGGCCGACGATCGCCTGGCTGTCGACGTCGAAATACTCCTCGATCGTTTCGTCGGCCCACGCGATCTCGAACGTCCGATCGAGGATGAGAACGCCGATTTCACGATCGTCTACTCCGTTCGCGATCGATTCGGATATCGCCTCCGCCGACGCGAGCGTTCGCAGTCGGTGGGCCGGTTCGGAGCGGGTTCGCACGACGCCGATCGTTCCCCGGAACACCTCGCCGTCGACGAGGGGATTGATCCGGAGTTCACACGGGAGTCGGCCATCGTCGGCGGTGTGAATGGCGAACTCGAAGGTCGGAATCTCGCCGCCGTCGGTGGCGAGTTGGACGCCGATCTCTCGTTCGATGGCAGTGACGTCCTCGTCCGCGAGGACGATCGAAACGTGCTGGTCGAGGAGTTCCTCGCGCGGATAGCCGGTCGCCTCGACGACGGCGTCGTTGACAGCGACGAACCGCCCGTCGGCATCCAGCTGATAAACCCCGTCGTCGATCGTGTCGACGAGCGTCCGATACCGCTGGAGTGCCACGTCGGGATCGGCATCGTTCCACAGCCCCCCGTCAGCGGCATCCGGTCGGCTACTCATGTCTACCTGCTAGGTGCTGAGCGAGATAAGTTTCTTGCCGGCGGCACCTCGGCAACGGATACCGTCGGACGGACCGATTCGTCCGGAGGCGGCACATACTGACCGCTGTCAGTCAGTACCGCCGACCCCACAGACGGATCGCGAGGTCGCCGGTCGCTCGGGAGGGGGGACCGTATCAGGGCTCGAAGACGCCGCGCTCGAGTCCCTCCCGAACGGGGTCGTGTTCGGCGTCGGTCGGCGGCGGACTCGTGACCAGGAGTGCCTCGAGTCGCCCGTCTTCGTCGGCTCGAACGCCGCGCTCGACGCCCGCCTCGACGACGACCACGTCGTCGGGGCCGACGGCGTGGTCCGTCCCCCCCTCGCGAACGACGCCGGTACCGGCCCGGACACAGATCGTGACGTCGCTGTCGGGGGCGTGGACCGGAATGAATTGCCCCGGTTCGAAGTAGCCCAGAACCACTTTCGTTCGGTCGCTCCGGAAGACGGACCGTGTGCTGAATCGATGCTCGTCGTACGTCCGTTCGGCGTCGAAATCGGTTGCTGGCATACAGTATCTCCTCCGGCCGGCGGTTTAGGTCCACCTAAAGCCGTAGGCGAACCGAGGTCGGCCACCGAAGTCGATCTTCTCCCGAACATATTTGCGCCACCGGTCGCCGTCGTGTACCGGACGACGACCACGCCCGCGACGGGTGGGCGGTAGCGACGGCGTCCGAACAGAATACTCAAAAACGGTCGGCCTCTCCTATTCCTATATGGAGTATCACGAGGCGGCGGATTTCCTCTTCGATCTGCGGCGGTTCCGCCCAAAGCCGGGGACGGAGTCGACGGCCCGCCTGCTGGCCCACCTCGAGAACCCCCACGATGCCGTCGACTGCGTCCAGATCGCCGGCTCCAACGGGAAAGGGAGCACGGCACGACTGCTCGAGCGGACCCTGCGGGAGGCTGGCTACTCCGTCGGCCTCTACACCTCGCCGCATCTCGACGACCTCCGCGAACGAATTCGCGTCGACGGCCGGAAGATCCCTCGGACGGCGGTCCGGGAGTACGTCGAGACCGTCGGCGAGTACGTCACGGCCCGCGGTGCCGACGGCGAGTCACCGACCTTTTTCGAAACCATGACCGCCATGGCGCTGTGGCAGTTCGGGCGTGAGAACGTCGATATCGCCGTCCTCGAGGTCGGTATTGGCGGCAAGTACGACGCCACGAGCGTCGTCGATCCCGTCGCGAGCGCGGTCACGAGCGTGACCCTCGAACACACGGGCATTCTCGGCGATACCGTCGCGGAGATCGCCCGCGACAAGGCCCACGTCGCCCCGACCGACGCGCCGCTCGTGACCGGCGTCACTGGGGGGCCACTCGAGGCGATCCGTGACGTGGCCGGTGACGTGGTGACCGTCGGGCGGGACGTAGCCGATGGCGGCGACGCGGGGGCACAACCGGACGTCAGCGTCGAATACGGTGGCCGCACCAACCACACCGAGGCCGCCGTCTCGGTCGACGCGGGCGAGTGGGACCTCGAGACGCGGCTTCCGCTGCTGGGCGAACATCAGGCCGAAAACGCGGGTATCGCTGCCGTCCTCGCCCGACAGGTCGGCGACGTGTCGGATGCGGCCCTCACACGCGGACTGCGAAGTGCCCACTGGCCCGGTCGGTTCGAGGTACTCGACACCGACCCGCTGGTCGTGTTGGATGGCGCGCACAATCCGGGTGCCTGCGAGGGGCTCGCCGAGACCCTCGGCACGTACGAGTACGACCGTCTCCACCTCGTCTTCGGGGCGATGCACGACAAGGACCACCGCGAGATGGCCGCCACGTTGCCGACGCCGGATACGGTCGTGACGACCGAGCCCGCACTCGATCGCGCCGAGGACCGGGCCGTCCTCGCCGACGTCTTCGCCGACGGCGGTGCCGGAACGGTCCGTACCGAGGCCGCCGTGGCGGATGCCCTCGCGTCCGCGCTCGGCGACGCCGGGAGCGACGACTGCGTGCTCGTGACCGGGTCGCTGTACGCAGTGGCGGAGGCACGCTCGCGGTGGACCCGCACCGACGTTCCAAAGCGGATCCGCGACCGGGCGGACGCTCGCGACGCCCTCGAGGAGGCAAACGTCGCCGGCGACGACGTCGACCGACTGGACGGCGACGCCGTCCACCGGGTCGTCAGGACTGCACTGCGGGATCGACAGGCGACCGTCCTGAAGGAGGAACTGCTGCGCCTCGGCGGGGAGTGTGCCCTCTCGGGTCTCGACCGGGACGAGGAGACCGTCGACGCCGTGTTGATGGGAACGCTCGCACAGTTCGAGACGCTGGTCGAACGCCTCGAGGACCGGAGCCGTCCCGAGGGCGTCACCGATATCGCTCGAACGTTGCGGGACACCCTCGAGATCGATGCCGGAACCGGTGTCGGCGACGACGCGGTGATCGATGCCGAAGCCGGGACCACGATCGACGGCGACGCGGAGACGGCGGGGACGGAACGCGGGCCGGCCCGGCCCGACTGGCGGACCGCCGACTCGAGTGGCCCACCCGCTCCCTGGTCGGATCGGACGGCCGTCATGGGTATCCTGAACGTCACTCCCGATAGCTTCCACGACGGCGGCGAGTACGACGCCCTCGAGGACGCCGTGGCCCGCGCCGAGGCGATGGTCGCGGCCGACGTCGACGTGATCGATATCGGGGGGGAGTCGACGCGACCGGGTGCCGACCCCGTCTCGGTCGACGAGGAACTGGATCGGGTCGTCCCCGTGATCGAACGGGTCGCCGACCTCGACGCGCTGATTTCGGTCGACACCCGCCGAGCCGTCGTCGCCGACGCCGCCCTCGAGGCCGGTGCCGACATCATCAACGACGTTTCGGGGCTCGAGGACCCCGAGATGCGCTTCGTCGCGGCCGACCACGACGCGGGACTGGTCGTGATGCACAGTATCGACGCGCCGGTCGTCCCGGACCGCGATATCGAGTACGACGACGTCGTCGCGGACGTGATCGACCAGCTCTCCGAACGCATCCTGCTGGCCGAGAAGGCCGGACTCGACCGGAACCAGATCATCGTCGACCCCGGCATCGGGTTCGGCAAGTCCGCGAGCGAGAACTTCGAGCTCCTCGATCGGATCGACGAGTTCCACGCGCTGGGCTGTCCGGTTCTCTTCGGCCACTCCCACAAGTCCATGTTCGCACAGGTCGGCCGCGAGGCCGGCGACCGACTCGAGGCGACCGTCGCGGCGACCGCCCTGGCGGCCGATCGGGGGGCGGATATCGTCCGCGTTCACGACGCCGCGGAGAACGTCGCCGCGGTCCGGACGGCGCTTGCGACGCGCGATCCGGAACGGTTCGAGTGGGAGCCGTAGTCAGCGACCCTATCGGTCCCCGTTTTCGTCGTGTGGAGACGAGATGACTGGCGAGGACGGCTGGCTGTGACCGACGGGCGCTCCGACTACTCCGGTCCGTTCTCAGCCGTCTTCCGAACCGTCTCCACCGTGGGCGTATTCTGCCGGCCCGCAGCCAAGCGACCGATGCGGACAGTGCCGGCAGTGGTCGCCCGGCGTCGTCTCGGAGAACGACGGCTCGTCGACCGCCGCGAGCGTTTCGACTACCGACTCCCACGAGGGAAGCTCCTCGGGCTCGAGAAGGTCGACGCGCGGACCGTCGACGTCGCCGACGTAGACGTAGCCGACGGTCGAGACGGGTTCGTCGAACCGGTTCTCACAAGCCCGCAGGTAGAGCGACAACTGGACTGCATCGCCGGGGTCGATCCGCCCCGCAGTCGCCTTGTAGTCGAGGACCGCGAGCCCGCCGTCCGGAAGCCGCCTGATCGAGTCGACGTAGCCGACGACGTCCCCGGTCACGCCGGTCACGTTCTCGAGCGAGAAGGGTAACTCCGCAGCGATGGCGTCCCACTCGGCGACCGGCCGGTCGAACCCGGGCGCGCTCGCCTCGAAGTACCGGTCGATACAGGCGAAGACGGCCTCACGGTGCGCGAGCAAGTCTCGTGCGGTGAGCTGACGCAGGGCGGCTTCCCGCCACGCCTCGAGCGTCCCATACTCGCGATGGAAGGCCTCCTCGGCGACATCGTGGAAGACCGTACCGACGATTCGCGACGCCGAGTCGTCGGCCGTCGGCGTGACCGTCCCGTCCGCCTCGATCGATTCGAGCGGATCGTCGATCGCTCGAACGACGTGATCGAGGTAGTGTTTCCGGGCACAGGTGTCGTGTGTGTCCATCGCGGAGTAGCTGTGGCGCATCGCGACGGGAAGCTCGGTCGCGCTCGCGAGCGTTTCGACGGGGAATCGAACCGTATCGGTCGTCAGCGCGGACGATCGACGGCCGCTGGGGACCCAAAGCCCACTCGAGCGATCGTCGGCGGTGTCCTCGAGTCGAGCGGTGCTCGCGGCATCGGCAGCCGGTAACAGCGTGCCGTCGCGAAGCTGCCGCCCCAGTCGGTGGACCGTCTCGATCGCCTCACGCGTCTCGAGGGGCTCGACCGGGCGATCACCGTAGTCGGCGTAGTAGGTGATGGTTCCGGGGCTCTCCCCGGCGGATGCGGCGATCTCGGTCGTCCGGTCGACGACCGTTTCGGGGTAGTTCTCTCGCACCTGCTGGAAGCTCTCGGTCAGCGACGACCAGAGATCCATCCGCTGGCCGGTCACCGACCACTCGATCTCGCTCGCCAGGCAGGCCTCGGCCGTCGACGCCGCCAGCTCGTCGTCCGCGCCGTCGTACTCGTAGTCGGAGCCAAACAGGAACAGGTGGTTCTCGGCTCGCGTGAGCGCGACGTGGAGCACCCGCCACTCCTCGCCGACCCGCTCGGCGGCGAGATCGGCGAGCAACGGCGACTCGATCTCGGCGTCGAGCGTCGCGGCCAGCAACCGGTAGCGGGCTCGTTCGACGTAGTCGCCGTCGACACACCACTCCTCGTCCGAGAGGTAGGGGACGAGAACGGTATCGAACTCGAGGCCCTTGGCCTGGTGGACCGTCATCACGTCGACGCTGTCCGCGGACCGCGTTCCGCGGGTTCGATCGCTGCCCCCGCTTTGTAACGTCGACGCCAACGCGTCCACGAACTCGGTCGAGAGCGACTGGACGACGGCGTCAGCGCCGTAGGCCTCGACGAAGCGCTCGATCCGGTCGAACTGCGCGCTCTCGTCGCTCGAGCAGAACCATTCGATCCGAGTGAGGTCCCGAAACCGACGAAGGAATCCCGACAGCGGGTAGACGTCCCGGAATCGCTCGAGGGTCGCGAGGTGCTCCCGAGCGTTCGCGAGCCGCTCCGGGTGCTCGAACTCGACGTCCGGATCGGGGTCTCCCACCGCGTCGTACAAGCTCTCGCTTTGGCTCTGCAGCGTCGCGAGATCCGCCTCGGTGAGTCGGTAGCGAGAGAGTAACACGCGCCGGAGGTGAGCGTCCGCGTCCGGCTCGACGAGCACCCGGAGATACGAAACCACGGTCTGGATCCCGGGCGAAATCTCGCCACGCGGCGAGCCGGAGATCTCGTAGGGGATCTGCAGGTTCCGGAGTTCATCGGCGACCGCCTGTGCGTGGCGGTTCGTCCGAACGATGATCGCGAGATCGCCCAGCGAGCGCTGGGGGACGTTGTCGGCCGCGCCGTTGAGGAGCCGCGAGACCGTCGTCGCGACCTGTGTCGCCGTCGATTGGGGGATCTCGTCGCTCTCGACTTTGACGACGCGGTCCGACGGCTCCGACTCGTCGTACGTTCCGGCCGTCCGGCCGTCCTCCCGCAGCGTCTTCGAGGACTGGGGGCCGTAATCGCAGGCGTTGGTCAGATCGAGAATCTCCTGTCGCGACCGGAAGTTGAGCTCGAGTTCGATCGCCTCGTGGTCGTCGTAGGCGTCGGCCAGCCGATCGAGTCCCTCGCGGTCGGTGCCGCGCCAGCCGTAGATCGCCTGGTCCTTGTCGCCGATCGCGAGCAGATCCGGCCGATCGGGGCCGTCGGTGAGCTCGGTGAGCAGCGAAAACTGGGTCCCATCGGTGTCCTGAAACTCGTCGCAGTAGACCTGCGTCCACTGGCCCGTGATTTCGTCAGCGATCGCGTCGTCGTCGAGCAGTCCGGTCGCCGTCCGTACCAGCTCGTCGAAGTCCATCGTCCGCTCGGCCTCGAGGTGGTCGTGATAGTCCGCGTAGACGTCGGCGTAGTGGCGGGCCAGCCGGAGGAACTCGACGGCGTGTTTCAGCCGGCCGAAGGGGGTCTGTTCGATCCGGCTCGTCGCCGCCCCCCAGATTTCGTTCCCGAACAGCGCCCGCGGCAGGTGTTTCGTCGTCCGGTCGTCCAGCGAGAGCGCCTCGATCGTGTTCGTCACGCACTGCTGGAGGACCCGGAGGTAGCGATCGATCTCCCGAACCAGATCGTCCTCGCGGAACGCGTCCGGTGCCTCCGCGATTTTCTCCCGGCAGTAGGAGACGAGTTTGCCGTAGTCGACCAGCGACTCCCGGGCCGTCTCGAGGTACTCCTCCCGGTTGAAGTAGCGCAGCGCCTCGTTGTCGAAGGAGAGCTCCTCGCGAGCCGTGCGCTCGAGCCAGAGGACGAACTCGTTGCACAGCTCGAGGGTACGAACCGGTGGCAGCCCCGACTGCAGGTCGTCGGGCGTGATGTTCTCCTGGCTCATCGCCTGGATGAACCGATCGACCGCGTCGACGAGATCGGTCGGCGAACCGTCGTTTCGGGTCGACGCAGCCGCGAAGTCGTAGTCGTTCTCGGCGAGCAGGCGACCGATGATCCGACGGCGGTCCCGTTCGGTCACGACGTCGAACTCGGGCGAGTAGCCGAGGTAGTAGGCGTACTCGCGGACGAGTCGGTAACAGAAGGAGTGGTAGGTGTAGACGTCGATCGCGGCTGCTGCGTCGGGATCGAGCCGCTCCCCGACCGCCGTCCGGATGCTCGCGGCGGCTTCGTTCGCGAACGTCAACACGAGTACGTCCTCGGGATCGACCTCGCCTCGTTCGATGGCGCGCTCGATCCGGACGAGCATCGTCGTCGTCTTCCCGGTGCCGGCACCCGCGTCGACGGACGTACAGGCTGCGCGGCTGTCGATGACTGCCTTCTGATTCCCTTTCGGCTCGATCTCGTCGGCGGACGCGAGTCCGGCGGTCGCTGCCGTGTCGAACGTATCGTCGTCCGGATCTGCTCCCGGCTCGAGATCCTGTCCGCCGCTGCTCTCTCGCCGTGGGTCGTCACCCATCGAACCGCACCTCCCCTGCGATGTAGTCCTGACAGCAGACGGTGTAGTCACACGTCGGACAGGCGTGGTCCGCGATCCGATCCCATCGATCGGACGGGTCGTAGGGGCCGGACAGCAGGCTCGAAGCGACCCGTCCGAGCCGGTCGTCGACGGTTCCGTTTCGATGATCGTGTGTCATTCCGTAGGTGTGGTGATCGACGTAGACGTCGGTGAGATCGACGACCTCGAGGCTCGTCTCGACGGTCTCTCGCACCCAGTTCACCGCCGTCGCCGACCGATCGGCCAGCGGAATCTGGACGTAGCGACAGGTCCGGTCGCCGAGCTCGAGGCGGTCCCGGAGCCGGCGGAGCCCGTCGAGGACGACTGCAGTTTCGAAGAGCGAGCCGACGGAGTCCGGCTCGAACGCGTCCGAATCGGTATCGAAGTGGTCGGTAAATCGCTCCGCCACGTCGCCCGCCCACTCCGAGCGGTAGCGCAGGGAGCCAAGCGGTGCGAGCGTCGGGACGAACCGGACGCCGACGATCGACGAGCCGTCGCCGTAGACGTAGTCGACCGTGGCATCGATCGTCACCGTCTCCCCCTCGCGGTCGGGTTCCGCTCCGCCGTCCGGTTCGGGGCACTCGAGCGTGCTCGAGAGCGACAGTTCCGGCCCGATCAGGTCGCCGCGGGTCGCGTCGGCAGCCAGCCGCTCGATCCCCCTGGCGTGGTCGCCGCCGACGCGTTCGACGTACGCGGCGAGCGTCGCCTCGAGCACCCGTCGTTCGTGGCGACGCTGGGCACGGGAGTGGAACGATTCCTCGTGGTCGGTCCACAGCGCCGAGAGTCGATCGCGGGCGACGACCTCGAACTTCTCGCGGTTCGTCTCACCGCTCCGAAGCGCGTCACAGATCGCGGTCCGAAGCAGCGCCACGCGGTCGCCGATCGCGTCCTCCTCGTCGCCCTCGATCCCGTGGACGTGAGCGAGTTCGTACCGCCGGGGACAGTGCAGCGCGGATCTGAGCCCCGCGACGGAGAGCGACTCGGCGGTCGTCGTCCCGTCAGTCATCGCGAACCACCTCGCCGGCGGCGAACTCGAACTGTGATCGGACCGCTTCGACGAGTTCGTCGTCGACGTCGCCGTCCTCGAGCACGACGGCGATCTCCTCGAACAGCGTCTCCGTCTCGCCGAGATCCGCCTCACCGCCGGTGCTGGCCTCCCGGAGCACCCGCTCGAGTTCGCCGCGGGGCTGGGCGAGCAGCGCGTCGAGCGCGTTCGTCTCGCCGTGGATCGCGGCGTCGTCGTCGTCTCGCTCCGCGAGCGCGAGCCCGGGCGTCGATTCGATCAGTTTCAGATAGCGCGACTCGTCGTAGGTTCGACGGAGCCCACCGGAGCCGCGTTCGTAGGAACACCAGTAGAGGAGCCGTTCGGCCGCGCGGGAACCGAGCGCGAGTCGGCGGCGCGAGCGCTGGGCGTGATAGCTCTCGAAGGGATCCCCGACGTCGGCGGCAGCAACGGTGTCGAACGTGTCGGTGATCGCCTCGAGCGACGGATCCGTGACCGCGGGATAGGACGGCATCGCCCGGAGCCACGCCGTCGGAAACAGCTGCGTGAGAAACTGCTCGCCGGGGTAGGTCTCGTCGATCAGATCGAGCAGGAAGACGGCGTTGCGCGAGTCGTACTTCAGGTCGTCGACGGCACAGACGGTGACGCCGCCGGTCGGCGGCTGCGTCTCGACGGCGTGGACGTAGGGCGCGTCGTACTGAATCGTCCGTCGGAGCATCCGGCGCAGT
Source organism: Natrinema longum (assembly GCF_017352095.1). Classification (NCBI taxonomy): domain Archaea; kingdom Methanobacteriati; phylum Methanobacteriota; class Halobacteria; order Halobacteriales; family Natrialbaceae; genus Natrinema; species Natrinema longum. The sequence goes on along the minus strand of NZ_CP071463.1, from coordinate 2,666,274 downwards.
CCCTGCCAGTCCGGCCCCACGAGGTCCGTCTCCTCGACGAACCGGGCGATCTCGAGCACGCGGCGGACGCCCTCGTACCCCTCGCGGGCGTCGATCCAGTCCTCGTCGCGAGCGATCCGGCCTTTCAGGTCCGTCCGTCGGATCCAGCGCTCGAGCGATCGACGAACGCTCGCGCCGGCGGTGTCGGCGAGCAGGTCCGGCGAGAAGTCCGGAACGCGGGCCCGGAGACGGTTCAGCGAGACGTCCCGCGGGTCGCTCGCATCCCGCGTCGGATCCGTCCGCGAGAGGGGTTCCCCGTCGCGCTCGCGGTCACACTGGAGCGTGACGACCGCGTAGAGCTCGTTCACTGCGGGATCCTCCGCCAGCGAGGGGGTCCCGATCGTCGCGGTCGGAACGCCGGCCTCCCGCAGTCGCCGTCTGGTCTCGGGGACCCGCTCGATCCGCGGGACGGCGACGGCGAATTCGTCGTAGGACCAGCCCCGGCGGTCGTGCAGCGACTGGATCTCGGTCGCGACCGCCCGGCCCTGCTCGCGGGCGGTCTCGGCACGGATTCGTCGGGCCCGTCCTGCCGGATCGCACGCTGTGGACTCGCCTCCGGTCGCGTCGCTTCGAGCCGGCGAGTCGCCGGTCGCGAGGAACCGCGTGATCGGTCGGTGTGGCTGCGTCTCGTCCCTATCGCGGTCGGATGCGGGCTCGAGGGTCTCGATCTCGAGGCCCGCGTCGGTCGCGATGGTCGCGATACCGCCCGGTTCGACTCGCGTCCGCTCGACGCTGGCGTGGCACTCGCCGAAACAGACCAGGTCGGCCTCCCTCGTGAGGGCTGCGAGGTAGCGACGGTCGAGCCGGCGGTATTCCTCGAACTCGACGGCGAGGACGGCGTCGAAGGAGGCGGTAACGCGTGTCCGGACGCCGTCCGCGTTCGCTTCGAGCAGGTCGACCGCCTGGGGCACCACGTCCGCCCGCTCGACGTAGCCCCGCTCCTCGAGCTCCGCGTGGAACCGGTCGTTCATCGCGTACAGGAAGGCCAGACAGTCGTGGAGCTCGTCGGTCTCGAGGTCGTCGTGGCGGATCCGCTGGCGCGTCGCCTCGAGCAGCAACTGCCCCACGTCACGCGAGAAGCTCTCGTGGGCCCCGGCCCGCTCGAGGTAGTCGGGTATCGCTCGGCTCGCGCCGTCGATCACCAGCGAGATGAGTTCGATCCGTTCCTCGTACTCGAGGCGGGATCGCGTCGGATCGTACTCCTCGATCGTCTTCGAAGCGTGTTCCGGGAGCGATTCGACGCGGGGAGAGCGGGGGCCACCGGCCGGCCGTTCGCGGTCGGCATCGGCAAGCGCCGCCGTCAGGGATTCGAGACCCGCCGGATGCCGTTTCAGGACCAGGACGTTCCGGGGGCCGTACTCGTCCGCGAGCGCGGCGTACTCCGCGGCGACGGCCGCGAATACGTCGGTTGTCGGCGCGGGTGTGGGAAGGAGCTTGCAGCGGCCCTCGAGGGCGGGCGATTCGGGGGTCATCAGTCGGTACGTCACCGAGTATGGGGCAGTTCCTATTTAAAATATAGTATCAGGACGATTCCCGGCCGACCGGACGGTCGCCAGTCGCTCGACCACCGCCATGGCTCACGCGCATGGCCGCACCTCGACGGCCGGCTATAGTAGCAACTGAAACGATTTACATACTGATCGCAACGCTGTCGTGCGATCAGGTGCGCAATGACTTTCAGTTGCTACTATAGTTATCAACTGGCCGCGTCGTCGCGTGCTCTTTACGGGCTCATACGGTCTGCTGTCCGTCAGTGACGGTGCCCCACAAGACGGTTCGCAGGTACAGCAGACCGTATCACGCGATCCACCAACGGCTCCGCTCGCGACTCCGCGGTCGACGACTCGGTGGTTCGTCCGACGACGTCTCGAGAGTCTTCGACAGTTCTTATAGGGTGTGTGGACTACCACGGGATATGGAAGACATTTTCGCCGCTCGAGTCATGTCCACCTCCCTGCACACGGTAACGCCCGATACGCTGGTCGAGGACGCCGCCCAGTTGATGCTCGAGAACGGGATCGGATCGGTCGTCGTCGTCGACGACGACAACCGACTCGAGGGGATCCTGACGACGACGGACTTCGTCCGGATCGTTTCCGAGCAGAAACCGAAGGATCAGACGCCCGTCTCGAAGTACATGAGTACGGACGTCGTCACGGCCTCGGCCCAGGACAGCATCCGCGACGTTGCGGACGCGATGGTCGAACGGGGCTTCCATCACATCCCCGTCGTCGACGACGAGGAAGGTGCCATCGGAATGGTCACGACGTCCGATCTGGCCGGCTACATTTCGCGCGTCAAGTCGCCCAGCCCCGACGAGTAAGCCGTCGAACCCGCCGGACGGGATCAGTTTCGATCGGCAGCCTCGTCCGAAGGATCGGACTCGTCGTCTTCGGTCATCCAGCGAACCGTTTCGTCGAGTCGATCCCGGAGCGCGCGAGCCTCGGCCGGCGTCAACTCCACGTCGGCGTGGCCCGTCCCGTGGTCGCCCGCCATCGCATCGATACTGACCACCACGCGGTGGCCGTCGTCCGACCGCGGTCGAACCGAGATGTCGGCCCGGTCGGGATAGTCACGCGGCGGTCCGATCTCGAGGTCGGTCTCGCCCCGCGTGACACCGATCTGAACGCGCTCTGAACGGGTCAGATCGAACGAGTCCGTCGGATCCTCGACGGTCCGTGCCGACTCCGCCTCGGAGCGTGTGGAATCGTCTGCCATACGTACTCCTTGGCGAGTCTCCCCCTTGACTGTGCTCCCGGCCCGGTTCGCCGGGTCCGGCGAGGGCCCGTCGTCGACAGCCCTCGGTCGTTGGCGTTCCTATCGGCTCGAACAGCGCCGGTGGAACGGTCGATCCGACCCCACCACGGCAGCGTCGGGGAGCCGCGTTACTCGACCGCGAACATCTCGTCGTTTAGTCGGCGGCCGCCGGCCCAGCACTCGAGGGCGAACCACGCGAGATACCCCGGGACGAAGACCGTGATCGCGACAGCGAGCAGCCACGTCCCGCTGGCGACCTCGAGCGTGTAGAGTTGCGAGAGTCCGAACCCGACCGCGCCGATCGCGAACGCGGCGATGCCGGCAGCGCCAACGCGGGGCCAGCCGACGAGCCGGCCGGCAACGGGGACTCGCTCGCGGATACCGGCGAGGAACAGCGAGAGCCCGACGATGGCGAGCCAGCCGGCCACCAGTAGCGTCGACGGAGCGGGGCCACCGAGGACGAACAGCCCGGCTAGCAGTAGCGTCGCGATCCCGCCACCGGCGAACCCGCGACGAACGATGTCTTTCAGTCGACTCATCTGTCTCCTCGTTGGCCCGAATCGCAATGAGTCCTTCTGACTGTCGCGATCAGTCGTCGTCCATCGGCGCACTCACGGGTTCGACACGCTCGCCACGTGGTCCCTCGAGGTCGATCTTCGGGAGCAGGTCCCGCAGGTAGCGTCCGGTGTGGGAGTCCTCGAGGCGGGCGACGGCTTCGGGCGTCCCGGTCGCGACGACTTCGCCGCCGTTCTCGCCGCCCTCGGGGCCGAGGTCGATGATGTGATCGGCGTTTTTCACGAGGTCGAGTTCGTGTTCGATGACGACGACTGTGTTGCCGTTGTCGGTCAGCCGGTGGAGGACGTCGACGAGTTTGCGTTCGTCCTCGCTGTGGAGGCCGGTGGTGGGCTCGTCGAGCAGGTAGAGCGTCTCGCCGGAGTCTTTCTTCCCCAACTCCTCGGCGAGTTTGATCCGCTGGGCCTCCCCGCCCGAGAGCGTCGTCGAGGGCTGGCCGAGTTTCATGTAATCGAGACCGACGTCTTTCAGCAGTTTGAGTCGGCGGCGAATCTGGCTCGAGGACTCGAAGAAGTCGTAGGCCTCCTCGACGGACATCTCGAGGACGTCGGCGATGGTCTTGCCCTTGTAGGTGACGTCGAGGGTGGCGTCGTTGTAGCGCGCGCCGTCGCACTCTTCACAGGGGACGTAGACGTCGCTCAGGAAGTTCATCTCGATCTTGACCGTTCCCTGGCCGCCACACTCCTCGCAGCGGCCGCCCTTGACGTTGAAGGAGAACCGCCCCTTCTCGTAGCCCCGTTGTTTCGCGAGCTTCGTCGAGGCGAACAGCTCCCGAATGTAGTCGAAAACGCTGGTGTACGTTGCGGGATTCGATCGGGGCGTGCGGCCGATCGGCGACTGGTCGATCAGTCGGACCGTTTCGATCTGGTCGAGTCCCTCGAGGGCGTCGTGGTCGCCCGGAATCACCGACGTGTTGTCGTTCATCTGGCGGGCCAGCCCCTTGTAGAAGACCTCGTGCATGAGGGTGGACTTCCCGGAGCCCGAGACCCCGGTAATCGCGGTAAAGCAGCTAATCGGGATCTCCACGTCGAGGTCCTTGAGGTTGTGCTGGCGCGCTCCGCGGATCGTCAGCGTCCCTTCCGGCTCGCGGCGCTCGTCGGGCACCGGAATCTGCCGGCGGCCGGAGAGGTACTCGCCGGTCACGGATCCCTCGGCCGCTTTGACCTCCTCGACGGGACCGTTGGCGACGACCTCGCCGCCGCGCTTGCCGGGGCCGGGTCCCATGTCGATGACGTTGTCCGCCCGCCGCATCGTCTCCTCGTCGTGTTCGACGACGAGCAAGGTGTTGCCCAGATCGCGGAGTTCCTCGAGCGTGTCCAGCAGCCGGTCGTTGTCCCGCTGGTGGAGCCCGATCGAGGGCTCGTCGAGCACGTAGAGGACGCCGACGAGGCCGGAGCCGATCTGCGTGGCGAGTCGGATCCGCTGGCTCTCGCCGCCCGACAGCGTGGCGGCCTCCCGGTCGAGCGTGATGTAGTCGAGACCGACCTCGCACATGAAGCCCAGGCGGGCGCGGATCTCCTTGAGGATCTCCTCGGCGATGACCTTCTCGCGTTCGGTGAGGTCGGCTTCCATCGCCTCGAAGTGATCGCGGGCGTCGCCGATGCTCATCGCGTTGATCTCGGTGATCGACGTGTCGTCGACGAGCACCGCTCTCGAGGCCGGCTTCAGGCGAGTGCCGTCACAGGCCGGACACTCCGTGACGGACATGTAGTCCTCGATGTGCTCGCGGGTCGAGTCGGAGTCGGTCTCGATGTAGCGGCGCTCGAGGTTCGGAATGACTCCCTCGAAGCGCTTCTGTTTCCGGCGAGTGCCGTTTTTCGTGCTCCGTTTGAACACCACTTCGCCGTCCGTTCCGTAGAGGAACGCCTGCTGGACATCGTCTTCGAGGTCTTCGAACGGCGTCTCGAGTGAGACGCCGAAGTGCTCCGCGACGGCGTCCAGCCGGGTCTGGTAGTACGAGCGGTTGTAACTCCAGGGTTCGAAGACGTGTTTGAGCGGCTTGGACTCGTCTTGCAGGACGAGGTCTTCGTCGACTTCCTTGGTCTCGCCCAGTCCCTCACACTCGGGACAGGCCCCGTGAGGGGAGTTGAACGAGAAGGATCGGGTCTCGATCTCCGGGATGTCGATCCCGCAGTGCGTGCAGGCGAGGTCCTTCGAGAACTCGACGACGAAGCGGTCGTTCTCTTCGGTCTCCTCGCCGAGCGCGCCGGTTCGGCGGGCTTCCTCGCCGAGGTCCGCGGCGACTGCTTCCGAGGCGTCCGGGAGGATGACCTTCAGGACGCCCTCGGCCTCGTCCAGCGCCGTCTCGACGCTGTCGATGATACGCGGGCGGTCCTCGGCGCTGACCTTCACGCGGTCGACGATCACGTCGACGGTGTGGTCGAAGTTCTCGTCTAAGTCCGGCTCGTCGAGCGTGAGGTCGTGTTCCTCGCCGTCGATCTCGACGCGGGCGTACCCCTCGGAGACGAGTTCCTCGAAGAGGTCCTCGAAGGCACCCTTCTGGTCGCGGACCACCGGGGCGGCGAGTTTGGCTTTGGTTCCCTCCGGGAGCTCGAGAATGCGCTCGACCATGTTTTGCGCACTCTGCTCGCCGACCTCGCGGCCACAGTCGGGACAGTGGGGCGTGCCGACGCGGGCGTAGAGCAAGCGCAGGTAGTCGTGGAGCTCCGTGACCGTCCCGACGGTCGATCGGGGGTTGTTCGCGGCGTTCTTCTGGTCGATCGAGATCGCCGGCGAGAGCCCTTCGACGGTTTCGACCTGGGGCTTGTCCATCTGCCCCAGGAAGTTCCGGGCGTACGCCGAGAGGCTCTCGATGTAGCGGCGTTGCCCTTCCGCGTAGACCGTCTCGAACGCCAGCGAGGACTTCCCCGAGCCCGAGAGGCCGGTAACGACCGTAAACGCCTCGCGGGGGATCGTGACGTCGAGGTCCTTGAGGTTGTGCTCCTCCGCGCCCCGTACTTCGATGTAGTCCTTGCTCATCGTTCGATCCGGGATCGGGACTGTCTCTCCTGTCGATACGGTTCCAGATTCATTGTGTCTGAGTCAGTGGCCGGAAGACCTTAACGAGTCTGAAAGGCCGATGACATGGCAACAACTAGCAACCGGTGGGGGATCGGTCCGACCAGCGGTGGACGAGCCGTCCCGTCGAGGGGGTCGCTACCGTCACCTGTTTTTATGCGTGCTCGATCAGAAGGGTGCGTATGGACGACATCGACCTCGAGGAACTCGTGGCATCGTTGACGCTCCGTGAGGAAAATCAGGCGATTAAGAGCTACCAGAACACGGTGGCAGTGTCCTGTCCGGCCTGTGACGCGCGGTTCGACGACCTCATCGTGTGCAAGGAGAACCCGACGAGTCTCAACCTCTCGAGACAACTGGATCTGTGCGTGGGATCGGCGGACGGTCAGGCGGTCATCTTCACGCACAAGAAGTAACGGTCCAGTGCTGTCGAGCCCGTCTTTTCGAGTCCGTGCCGAGCGAGCAACCCGTTCACTCCAGTATCGCAGACAGGCCGTACAGACTGGAGAGTTCGTGGTCCGGCGTGACGGACAGGGACACGTCGTCGTTGTGGTCTCGTCGCAAAAACGCGGCGTCGATCCCCGCGTTCCGTGCAGCGATCACGTCGTGTTCGGAGTCTCCGACGTAGAGAGCGGCCTCGGTACCGATGTCGTGTAGCGTTTTCTCGAGGTAGTAGGGGTTCGGTTTCTTGCGTCGAAGGCTCTCGACGGTCATGGGCCGTCCCTGAACGACGTCGAACGAGGGAGTATCCAGACGATCGTACGCGAACGTGAGCGTCGGGTGCTGATTGGTACTGACGACACCCGTCGGCCGCTCGAGTTCGTCCAGAGCGCTCACGTCGGGATACAGTCCTTTTTCCCCTGCCGCGATCGCATCGCGTTGGACCTGCGAACACGCTCGATCGCGGGAGAGCCAGAACGAGTCGGTGTCGAGCCCGTACGTTTCACAGATGGTGGTCAAGCGAGAGACCGTGACACCGTAGACGAGGTCGGCGACGTGCTCCGGATCGGGCGCTGTCACCCCGTGTTCACCGAACGCGTCGCGTATGGCAGCCTCGAAAACGGACCGATCGCTCGACGTTCGCTCGAGCAGTACGCCGTCGTTGTCGAAGAGTATGGCCTCGTATTCCATGCGTGTGTCTGTCGGTAGTACTGTCTCCGACGGTCTCCCGGTGTCCTCAATCCACCGATGTGGCCATACGCATCAATCGGAGAGGATGAGTCGTACAGCCCCGTATGTACGACCCTCTGTGGGAGTCCGTCCCCTGGAAGTCTCCCGAGAGACCAAGTCTCCGCGACCGAGACTCGCGATCGGCTGGCCACCCCATCACGGTCGCCTCACGTTACTCGGAGAAACGCAACACGGCGAGGAAATCGACTCGCTCGAGATCGAACACCGCTGTACCGATAGCTGATCGAATACGCCGTCTCTGAACGCCCTTTACCGGCTGACGGCCGATTCCGAATACGGAAAGCAGCTGCTGACTGCGTGGGTCTCGAGCGGCAACCGGACCAAAGTGACTTCGGCTGGCAGTCCCAAGGACGCCTATGAGCGAGGACGCCGCGGAGACACTCGCGGTCGAGGAATTCGTCGAGTACTGTCGCACCCAGGCCGGCCTGCTCTCGGGACACGTCGAGACGATGGGCGAGGAGGCCGACGAACTCCTCGACGAGATCGACCAGGAGATGGCCGACATCCGATCGCGCCTCGAGACGTTGCCCGAGGAAGTCCCGGCGACCGAAACGCCGTCGACCGCGGACGTCCCGGACGCCGCGGAGGTCGACGTGGCGGCGATCGAGGAACTCCAGGAAGAACTCGAGGAGAAGCAACTCCTCGTGGAAGCCAAACAGGCACGGATGCAGGCCTTTCAGGACCTGGCCTCGGAATACACGGAGCTCGCCGCGGAGCTGGTTTCGGAGGTAGAGGACGACCAGGAAGCGCTGACCCGCATCGTCGAGTTCGAGGCCGACGCCGACGCACCGGCGTACTTCGACGAGCGACAGACGATGGTCGAGATCGCGGCCGAGTCGGCCGACTCCGGACCGGAATAGCCGGAGAGCGGACCGGACGCCGACGGACGTGATCGGCGGATCGGTCGTCGCTCGAATTCACCCCGATAGTGACTCTCTCCCAAATATTCATTGTCGATCGTGTTGTGCGGGCAACATATGGCGATCGACTACAGCGAGCGCGAGAAGTCCTACGAACTCTACCGAAAGGGCAAGCGAGAGGGAACGTGGGACCCCGACGAGTACGACTTCGAAACGGACCGCGAGGACTGGCACCAGTTCTCCGAGGCCGAGCAACAGCGGTTCCTCGCGACGTGTGCTGGGTTCTACGACGGCGAAGAGGACGTCACGCGGACGCTCGCGCCGTACATGATGGCCTTAGACGCCCTGCCGAACGAGGAGATGCCGTTCGACACCGTTCAAGAGGAGATCTACCTCGCCCAGCAGGTGTACGAAGAAGCCAAGCACACCGACCTCTTCAGCCGCTATTTCGAGGAAGTCTTCGGCACTCAGGAGACGTCCCCCTACCGCGAGGGCGGCTATCAGGAGCAGGGGTACAGCACGGACGACCTCTACGACACCGCGGACGACCTCCTCGCGGCGATCGACGGCGGCGACCGGACCGAACTCGTCTCCACCCTCGGCGAGGCCTACCTGAACTACATGGGGATCGTCGAGGCGCAACTCGCCCGCGGGGGCTACCTCAGCTTCGATCAGATGATCGAACTGAAAGCCGAGGAGATGGGGCGAGACATCGTCCTCGAGTCGTTCCAGGAAGCCATCGGCAAGGTCCGGCAGGACGAGACCCGCCACATCGAGAACGGGCGCTGGATCCTGGCCAAACTGGCCGAGGCCGAACCGGCCATCGTCACGGACGTCTACGAGCCCCGCATCGAGGAGTACGTCGAGAACCGACTGCTCGCGGATCCCGTCTACGACGAGCAGCCCTTCGACGGCTACGACCAGCGGAAAATCGGCAAGCAGCTCACTCAGTACCTGCAAGACACCGTCGACTACATCGGGGCCGATCGGTTCGAGCGCTACGGCGACGTTCGCGCCGCCCTCGAGGAACGCCAGGCTGCGGACTGAGACGGCTGCACCGTCGATCTCGCGCTCGGGGGCGGCTACAGCGCCTCGAGCAGCGCGTCCACGTCTTCGCTGCTGTTGAACGCGTGGATCGACGCGCGGATGGCGTCCGGAAACGGCAACGACCGAACGACGATTCCCCGGTCGGCGAGCCGTTCGACGGTCGCCGCCGGCTCGTCGTCGGCGATCGTCACCAGCCCGGACTCGTATCCCCGTGGACTCAGCAGTCGCTCGTCCGGAACGCCGTCCTTGAGCCGATCGGTGAGCGTCTCGATGCGTCGTTGAATCGTCTCGATCCCGACCGCCTCGAGGACCCCGATCGCTTCCGACAGTCCGGCGTGGGGTGCCGGACTCGTGGTCCCGACCTCGAACCGCCGCGCCCCGGCGGCGTACTGATAATCACTGGCGTTTGCGTCCGCGACGCTTCGGTAGCCGATCGCGGCCGGGACGAGGTCGGCTTCGAGCCCGTCGCGAACGTAGAGAAATCCGGCACCGAACGGGGCGAGCAGCCACTTGTGGCCCGCCCCGGCGACGAAGTCGGCACCCCACTCGCCGACGTCGACGGGTACCTGGCCGGGGGACTGGACGGCGTCGACGAGTACCTGCGCCCCCGCGTCGTGAGCGACATCGACGATATCGGCGATCGGTAACCGAGTACCGTGGGTCCAGGTGAGCGAACTCACACAGAACAGCCTCGCGTCGTCGGCCGCCGCTTTCACCGCCTCGAGATCGACCCGCCCCGACTCCGTCTCGAGGACCCGAACGTCGACTCCGAACTCCCGCTCGAGGCGCTGCCAGGGTAAAGTCCCCGCGGAGTGTTCGAGATCCGTTCGGACGACGACGTCGCCGTCTGCCCAGTCGAACGCGCCCGCGACTCGGTTGATCCCGTCGGTCGTGCTCTGAGTGAGCGCGATCTCGCTCGGTGCAGCCCCGAGCAGGTCGGCCACGGCAGCCCGCGCATCGTCGTACGCGTCGAACGCGGCGGGATACACCCCTTCCGCCGCGGGGGCCTCGTACTCGTGGTACTCGAGCGCCGATTCGGCCGCGTCGACGACGCGGCGCGGACTTGGACCGCCGGCCCCCCAGTTGCAGTAGACGGTCGACTCGAGGGCAGGCATCGTCTCGCGAAGCTCGCTCGGTTCCATACGATGACTGTGCGTCGGATTCGTGTTCGTTCTGACGGTCGCTCTCGAATGGCTGACCGACAGTGAGCGGTCGATCACTGGACGACGAGGGGCCGGTATCCGTTCTGGACACACGATCGACCGAAAGGGCATTTAAATGACCACGATATGCGGGGATTCGCCGAATGAATTATTGTTCTGCGGGAATCGTCGCGATCGTTGATCATACGTCCACCGCTATACCCAGGTAGGACGATGACCCAACCGCAACTCAGCCGACGACGGGTGATGCAGGCGATCGGGGCGACCGGCGCGCTGGCGGTTGCCGGCTGCCTCGATGGCAACGAAGCGGGGAACGAGGCCGAAACCAACCAGTCGGCCGATGGGGAGGGACTGCCGGAAGCGAAGGCGGTCGACGTCGACCGGATCGCACGGGATCCGACGGACATCCCCCCGCCGGTCGACTGGAACGAGCCCCGCGAGCACGACGTGACCGTCGAAACGGTCCGCCAGACGGCCGAGATCGAGCCCGGCGTCACGTTCGAGTACATGACCTTCGAGGGGCAGGTGCCGGGGCCGATGATCCGCGTCCGGCGCGGTGACCGCGTGAACCTCACGTTCGACGTCCCGGAGGACCTGAACATGGCGGCTCACAATATGGACTTCCACGCGGTCTATGGCCCCGGCGGCGGAGCCGAGGCGACCACGATCGCACCCGGCGACGACCCGGCCCGGATCAGCTTCACCGCCGACTACGCCGGCGTGTTCATCTACCACTGTGCGATCCCGAACATGGATCAACACATCAGCTCGGGGATGTTCGGCTCGATCCTCGTCGAGCCCGAAGACGGCCTCCCCGAGGTCGACCACGAGTACTACCTCGGCCAACACGAGATCTACACCGACGGCGACGTCGGCGAAGCCGGCCACCACAGCTTCGACTTCGACGCCATGCTCGAGGAGTCGCCGACCTACGTCGTCTTCAACGGCCAGGCCTACGGCTTCACCGAGAACGGGGTCGGGCCCATGACGGCCGAAACCGGCGACACCGCACGCGTGTACTTCGCCAACGGCGGGCCCAACCTGCTGAGCTCGCTCCACCCCATCGGCAACGTCTGGAGCCGCTACTACCGCGACGGCGACCTCCTGAGCGAACCCGACCAGAACATCGAGACCGCGCCCGTCGCCCCCGGGACGACCACGGCTGGCGAGATGGAGTTCCCCGTCCCCGGTCCCGTCAAAATCGTCGACCACGCGCTGACGCGGGCCACTCGCCGTGGTGCCCTCGGCGTCATCGACGTCGACGGCGAGCCCACTCGAGACGTCTACGACGAGGATCCGTAAGCGATCGCCCCGCACACCGTCGGCTCTTTTCCAGTATTCGATTGCTCGCGTGGGGGCCAGCGGGCGGCGAACGCCGATGACTTCCCGACCGCCGGAAACGGGGCTATATACTTATATCGGTTCGGCCGCCAGTTTCACCCGATGGTGTTCGCCCCGGTTCCGTCGATCACGTTCGATGCCAGCGATCCGGCCACGACGGTCGCGATCGGACGGCTGTTCGCGTATCTCGCGATGGGCGTCGCAGCAGTGGTGTTGCTCTACTACGCTCGAATCTACGTCCGCGAGGTCCTCGCGGTCGATGCGGCCACCGAACAGTGGTATCTCCTGATCGGGATCGGCGCGGCGATCGTCTACGCCACCGCCGGCGTCGCCTCACTGCTGCTCGAGCCCGACTGGATCGGCCGGTTCGTCGACGGCGCGATCCTCTTTTTCATCCTCTTTCTCGCGCTGGCGATCCGCGCGATGTACCACGACCAGCCGACCGGGGGCGACCGCTCTCGGTTGCTACCCGCGTGGGCGGACTACGTCGTCATCGTCGGCTTCGTCGCCGCCTGGTGGGGGACGTTCCTCGTCGAGACCTCCTCGACTCGGCTGGTCGTCGCGATCGGCTGGGTCGTCACCTCCGCGTGGGCGGTCCTCTATGGTGTTCGAGCCGTCCGCGTCCACGAGGGAACGACGTTCGCCGCGTTGACCCGACACCTGCTGCCGGCGATCGTCTGTGTCACCGCGGTCATCTTCGTCGACCTGCTGACGAGCTACGCGGCCGGATACGGCGCGCTCGCCGACGCCGCCTGGCTCGTCGGGACGACGCTCGTCGCCGCCTTCCTGTTCAACACCGCCGTCGCGATCCGCCAGCAAGGCGGGGAACTCGAGCGACTCTACGACTGGACGACCTGGCGCGAACAGTCGTTCGACGACGGTTCCATCGAATGAGTCACTCCCCGTGCGGTCCGACGGACGAGGCGTGGGGGCGTCTCAGAGTTCACCGCGTAACACGACGTCGGCGTCGACTCGCTCGAGCATGTCTTCGGTGACGACGTAGTCTTCTTCGTCCTCGCCACCCCAGCCGATCGACGCGAGCACCTGTTCGGCCAGACTCGGGTTCGGATCGACGGCGGCCCGCCCGTTCTCGACGGTCGCGACGATCCCGAGTTCCTTTCCCTCGGCGTCGACGACCGTTTTGCCGACGTCGTCGTCGGTCAGTTGCGCTGTCATCGTTGAACACTACCGCGACGAACCGGATAACCGAACGGCCGTCCCGTGCCAGTGTGGGTCCGGCCCGTCGACGCCGGCTGCATACGCGCCCCAGGGCTATTTAGCGCTGCACCCCGACGGTACGGTCGACGCGTTTCGACCCACGACACCACCCATGACACAGACACTCGAGATCAGCGACGATCTGAAGGACCGACTCGACAGCCACTGCGAAGACGGGCAGTCGCCGGCGGAACTCATCGAGGAACTGGTCTCGATGTACGAAACCGAAGGGGCGTTCCTGCAGGAAGGCTACTCCGAGTGAGACGGACTCCTGTCAGTGGGTGCCGTCCCGGCCCCGGCCCGCTGTGGGGATGCGACGGGACCTGGTGACAGCAGACCGTGTGAAGAGACGGAACTCGAGCGTCCTGGAATTGCAGCCGTCGCCGCCGACAGTTGCCGGGTCGTGACTACCAGGCCGCAACACGTGATAGTGGCTGACACTCAAGTAATTGCTCCCCGTACGGGTCAGTATGCACCTGCTGGTCGCACTCGACGACTCGGAACCGGGGTGGGCGGCACTCGAGTTCGCCTGTCGGGAACATCCCGACGACGAGGTGACGGTGATCCACGCCGTCGATCCGACCAACAGCAGCTACGGTGAGGCGGCACACTTGGGGCCGGAGGTGTTGCTCGAGCGCCAGCAGGAGGCGTCACAGGAACTCCTCACGACGGCCGACGACCGCGCGGCCGACGAGGGGTGTGCGATCGAGACGGAGACGGTCGTCGGACAGCCATCCGACGCCGTCGTCGACTACGCCGTGGAAAACGAGGTCGATCGAATCATCGTCGGAAGTCACGGTCGGACCGGGTTCTCGAGGGTGTTGCTGGGCAGCGTCGCGGAGCGGATCGCCCGACAGGCACCCGTGCCGGTGACGATCGTCCGCTAGCGGTCGGCCGGACACGTCCGATCGACGGCCTCGCGGTCACCGTTTACCGCCCGTTATCTCACCTCGAAACGGTCAAACGTCAAATATTTACTGAGAATGGACGTAGCCGGACGCGACATGCCGCCATCCCTCCACCGAAGACAGGTCCTCGGGGCCGCCACTGCCGCGATTTCAGCGACGATCGCCGGATGCGCGGGTCACGGGCCGCACATGGAGATGCGAGAGACGTCCGACTCGGATCTCCTCTCGAGCGCGGTCAGTACGATCCCCGCCGACACCACGTCCGACAGGCTCCGTCCGATCGTCGAGACGATCGAAAACGGCACCAACAAACGGAACAGTCCCTCCCCGGAGCCACACCCGAGGCCCGCGACGCCGGTCGCCGGCTCGTCGGTCGACCGGCCACTCGAGTACGACGGGGCGTACTATACGCTCTCGGTGACGGACACGGTCGAACTGACGTTGACCAAAGCCGAGTTCCGGGTCGAAGCGTCGGAACCGCGGTCCGACGACGCGACGAACGCGGTCGAGTACGAGACGCTTTCGGAGACCGACAGCGCAGCACTTCGCGGTGCTCTCCCGCCGGAAACCGGAGAGCGGGAGTACGAATCCGCTCACGCATACTACGATACACAGGCGATGGACGCGTCAGTTCTCGTCCCGGAGACCGAATACGATGCGATCGTCCGGGACGGGCAGCGCTATCCGGTCGAGTTGGCGAGTACCGAGGAAATACAGGGGTACACCTATCGCTACGAGGCCGAGCGTGTCGCGTCGACGGACGACGACTTCCTGACCTGGCTCCGATCGGAATACCGGTTCGATCTAAGCGGGCTTTCGGACGACGAGCGGGCAATCGTCACCGAAGCGATCGAGGAGAGCAGGTACGTCGGTGATGAGGGAGACGACGGATTTCGGTCGCTGTCCGAACGGTTTCTCTCGCAACCCGCCCTCGAGCGAGACGAGGAGACCGGGGACTGGTTCGTCCGGTACGACGGCAGCGAGTACAGAGCGGAGCTCAGGCCTCCACAAGCGTATCAGTGACCCTCACAGATCCGGCGCGTGCGAACTGGGTCGGACGGATAACTCGTCGTTCGACCCATTCGAGCGACGGATTATATAGTAGCCACTGCAAGTCACTGCACACCTGATCGAACGACAACGTTGGGATCAGTGTGTGAATCGTTTCAGTTGCGACTATATCGCGCGAGACCGACGCTGTGATCGCAGTATTCCGCTCTT
The DNA here is from genome assembly GCF_017352095.1 of Natrinema longum. NCBI lineage: Archaea > Methanobacteriati > Methanobacteriota > Halobacteria > Halobacteriales > Natrialbaceae > Natrinema > Natrinema longum. The sequence goes on along the minus strand of NZ_CP071463.1, from coordinate 2,650,938 downwards.
CCAGTGTCAAGGCCGGTACTCAAGGGATTCCGCCACGTACCGGCGACCGTAACAGGACAAACTAATTAAGGTCCACGACAGTCCCGATTACATGAACGACCGCTACGACGTAGTCATCGCCGGTGCCGGTCCTGCCGGCGCACAGTGTGCCCGCGACCTCGTCGCCAGGGGATACGACGTCGTCGTCCTCGAGACCGAGGCCGAGGCCGGGTTCCCGCGGCAGAGTAACAAGTCCACCGCGGGGACGTTCCCCTCCATGATGGCCGCCTTCGGGATCCCCGACGACGTGGTGATGCAGTTCACCGACAGCGTCGTCCTCGAGTCCCCGATGGAACACTACGTCCGCGAACAGAGCGGTGCAGTACTGGAGTTCGCCGATTTCAAGCGGTTCCTGGTGAACGACGGCCGCGACGACGGTGCCGAGTACCGCTTCGACGCCCGCGTCACCGCGCCGATCATGGAGGGGGGCGAAATCGTCGGCGTCACCTACAACGGCGACGAGGAGGTGTACGGCGACATCGTCATCGACGCAACTGGGCCGAGCGCACCCCTCGCGAAGAAACTCGGCGTCGTCGATCTCAAACGCGAGAACCACGCCATCGGGATCGAGTACGAGTTCGAGGGGATCGATATCGATCGGCCCGGCTTCGCGGACCTGCGCGATGCGATGATGCTACGGTTAGACCACGAGATCGCGCCCGGCGGCTACTCCTGGATCTTCCACACCGGCGAGGACACCGCCAAGGTCGGCCTCTGTTACATCCAGAACGGCAGCCATGACCAGTACAGTCGCGACGATTTCACCATCGACGACTACCTCTCCCACTGGCTCGAGACGGATCCGCGGTTCCAGGACGCCGAGCGGATCGAGGGCAAACAACATCGGGGCTCGGCACACATTCAGGCACCCGGCGCACTCCACACTGATCGGTTCATGGCGATCGGCGACACCGTCCCGAGCCTCGATCCGCTCTGGGGCGAGGGGATCAACAAGTGCATGCAGTCCGGTCGCGCGGCCGCCGCCACCGCCGACAGCTGTCTCAAATACGATAGCGTCGAGCCGACTGCCGAGAACCTCGAGGTGTACGAGACCCTCTGGCACCGCGACGTCGCTCCCAACGCGAAGAGTCGGCTGCTGATGACCCAGCTCCTCTACCTGGCACCGAACGACCGCTACGACAGGCTCATGCAGGACCTCCAGCGGCTCGACGACGACACGCTGGCCAAGGCGAACAAGGGCGATCCCCTCGCCATCACGCGCCTGCTCGAACTCGAGGACGCGCCGTTGCTCGCCCGGTTCGCGAAACAGCAGCTGGATCTCGATCTCGGCTCCCTGCTATCGATCGGTCGATAGGAACGCACAACTGTTCTACGCGAGGAAGCGCTCTTCGAACGCCCGGACGCTCTCGTCCGTCCCGGCGAGAACGACCTCGTCGCTCTCCTCGAAAACGAAGGACCTCGGATCGAACTCGGTGATCGTCTCGCCGTCTCTCACTGCGGCGAGGACGGTACAGCCCGTCCGCGAGCGGACGTCGGCGTCGACGACCGTCCGGCCCGCCAGCCGACCCGCCGGGAGTTTGACGACGTCGACCTGGCGGTCGATCGCCAGGACCTCCTCGTCCTCGAAGACGGTCGAGGCGAGCATCCGCCCGCTGACCGTCGCCAGCGACTGGACGTAGTCGGCACCCGCCCGATACAGCTTCTGGACGTTTTCCGTATCGTTCGCTCGGACGACGATATCGACCGACGGGTTCAGATCCCGCGCGACCAGCGTCGCGAAGATAGCGGTCGTGTCGTCGTCGAGGGTGACGATCACCGCGGACGCGTCGTCGATACCGGCTTCACGGATCGCCGCTGGATCGCGGGCGTCACCCACGATGTCGACGCCGTCCCTGTCGGCGCTGTCGAGGACGGTTACTCGCGTATTCGTATCGGCGAGCGCATCGCCCGCTGCCACGCCCGCCTCGCCGTAGCCGGCGATTATCACGTCTTGGGCCGAAAACGGATGGACCGTCGACATCGCTTCCGCCCGCAGGGTGTCGATCCGCGCTGGCTCGCCCGCGACGAGCAGCCGCATCCCCGTGTCGAATTCGCGGCCGGGCGGGATCGGACTCTCGAATTCGCCGTCGATCCAGGCACCGATCCCGTCGACGCGGAACCGTTCGCGGGGCTGGATTTCGTCCGCGGTCCGCCCACAGAGATCGCTTCCCTCAGCGATCGAGAGCTCGACCAGCTCGAGATCGTTCCCGATCTCGATCCCCTCGTCGACCGCGGTCGTCACTGCCGTCGGTACCCGGTGGGCGAGGCTCTCGCCGAGCAACTGGCGTGGCGACAGTACCTCGTCAGCGCCCGCGATTTCGTGGTACTCCGCGAGGCGCTGGTCCTCGACCAGCGTCACGATCCGTACGTCGGGGTTGGCCTCGCGCGCGGAGAGGACGATACTGGCGTTCGTATCGTCGGCCGAATCGGCCACCACCGCCCGCGCCCGTTCGATCCCGGCGTTCTCGAGCACCGTCGTCGATTCCGGATCGCCGTGGACGACCCGGTGGTCGGCCTCGTGTAACCCCGTCGCCGTCTCCTCGTCGGATTCGACGACGACGTACTCCTCGCCGCGGGACTCGAGTTCCTCGATGAACGCCTCGCCGCGGGACGTGTACTCGCAGATGACGATGTGGTCCTCGAGGTCGGTAACCGCCGACGGCGGCGTGACCGCCAGCGTGTTTCGGAGCCACGGCACCGCGAAGATGTCGACCGCGGTGAGGATCAGGCCGATTCCCATGAGTTGCAGCCCGATCGTCAACAGGTACATTTGCGGCGTCGCCCACCCTGCGTCCTCGCCGTAGCCGGTCGTCGTAAAGGACTGAAAGACGATTCCAAGCGATCGAACGAGCGGTTGCGGATCGTTTTCCCACGTTGCCATTCCGTAATTGTACAGCAACGTGGAGCCGACGGTCGCCACGGCCACCAAAACGAGATAGTGGCGGGTGCGGCGGGATCGCCACAGGGACATACACGATCTATTCGGCGGACGGCTGTTGACGGTATCGGTCGTTCGACGACGAACGGCCGCTGACAGTCTCCCCTGTCCGACGACCGGCTGAGCCGTTGACCGGTCCTGACAGGACTGGCAGTGACCTGTCGGGCGCTAGTAGGCACCGCCATATCGAGGGTCTGACGCCGGTGATACGGCCAGCGTGTCCGCCTTCGCCGACGATTTATACGCCGGGTGCAATATTCCGGCAGATGGCGCTCCTCGAGAACCTCCTGTTGGTGTTCGTTGCCGGCCTGATCACGGCGCTGGCGACTGGGATCGGCGCGCTCCCGTTTTTCTTCTTCGAGGGGATCAGCGACCGACGAAACGTAATTCTCTGGGGGTTGTCCTCGGGCATCATGCTCTCGGCGTCGACGTTCGGCCTCGTCGAGGAAGGACTGGCCGAGGGGACGCCCCTCGAGATCGCGATCGGCATGGCGGCCGGCGTCGCGCTCGTCGTCGTCGCCCACGACGTACTGATGGACACCGATATCGACCCTCAGCAGTACGAGACGGCGGATTTCAAGAAGCTCGTCCTCATCCTCGGTATCCTGACCGTCCACAGTTTTCCGGAAGGGGTCGCGATCGGCGTCTCCTTTGCCGATCTCGGGCTCGAGGGCGGGACCCAGTTCCTCGGCTTTACCGTTCCGGTGCTGGCGATCTTCATGACGATCGCGATCTCGATCCACAATATTCCGGAGGGAACTGCGATCTCGATTCCCCTGCGCTCGATGGACGTCGCGAACTGGAAGCTCGTCTGGTGGGCGGTCTTCTCGAGTCTGCCACAGCCGATCGGGGCCGTCCTCGCGTTCGGGTTCGTCCGCTACGCCCGCGAGTTCCTCCCCTATGGCTTTGGCTTCGCCGCGGGTGCGATGATCTACCTCGTGCTCACGGAGTTCGTCCCCGAAGCGCTGGATATCGGCGAGCGGTTGCCAAGCGGCGGCAAGCCGGAACTCGCGGGCGGTATCGTCGTCGGGATTCTCGTGATGGTGCCGCTGACGTTCGTCTGACCCGGTGACGGGGCTTCCAGCAGTCGAGAGTTATCGTAGCCACTGAAAGAGTTACACACTGATCGCAACGCCGTCATGCGGTCAGGTGTGCAGTGGCTTTCAGTTGCTATTAACCTGCCAATTCGGCAGGAATTTTACGGTCCTCGCCGTACGACCGGTACGATGTTCGACACGATCTTGCTCCCGACGGACGGCAGCGAACACGCACGAGCGGCCGCCGAAACCGGTATCGACCTCGCGGCGGCCCACGACGCGGCCGTCCACGTCGCCTGTGTCGCCGATACCGGCCCGCTGGGAGACCTCCGTCTTCCGGGCGATGCCGCAAGCGCCGAAGACGCGATCCGCGGCCAAGCTCAAGAGTACGTCGACGCGATCGTCGAACGAGCCGACGCAGCCGGACTCGCGGTCACCGGGACGGTACTCGATGGACCACCGGAGGAGGCACTCCTCGAGTACGCTCGCGAGATCGACGCCGATCTGATCGTCATGGGAACACGCGGTCGTGGCGGCGTCCACCGGATGGCACTCGGGAGTGTCACCGATCACGTGATCCGATTCGGCGATATTCCGGTCTTCGTCGCGAACTCGGAGTCACAGTCGGAGTGAGCATCGCGGTCGCGGACGGCACCGACCGCCGTCGATCACCGCGCGATCTCGTTGATCGCCGCCGTCCGGTGGCCGATCGACCAGCCGATCAGTGCGAGCCCGGCGTAGACCCCACTCGCGGGCAGGACGTACGGCCCGACGATCGACTCGAGCGGGACGCCGACCGCGTCGAGTGCGAGCGCGAGCAGCAACGAGATGAGGAAGAGCGCGATCCCGATGTCCGCGAATCGCATGGTTGGCAACTCCTGGGGATCCGCCTGCAGTCGCCCGATCGAATAAAAGACGAGCGCGTAGCTCACCCAGCCGGCGACGAGCGCCAGCCCGCCCGAAAACGGCTCGTTGGGAACGTATCGGGGCACCAGTGAGACGTGGACGGCCACCGTTACGAGTAGCGCGCTCCCGAGCAACACGACCAACAGCGGTCGTTGATCTCCGCTCATTGGCTACGCAGACTGTCTCCCGTGCTATTATTGTTGTGTCATCGACTCGTTCAGGGCCGTACGGCTCGGACAGGGCTATTCGAGCACCCGTCCGTGCGCGTCGATCTCACCGTTCACGATTCGTGTCGAGGAGATCCGTTCGCCGTCGGCGGCGTAGACGTATGGAGCGACGATCCCCGAGAGCGGCTCGAAACCGCGGTCCCTGCGGCGATCGTTGATCGCCTCGAGTTCGGGGGCCGTCTCGAGGGAGACCACCAGCGCGTCGATCGACGGCTCGTCGGTCGCGATCCCGTACTCGCTCTCGAGGACGCGGAGTTCGACGTCGCGGCCCCACTCGTCGAGGTCGCGGATAGCGTCCGTCACGCCCCGCGTTCGCTCCGCGAGGGACGGAACGGAGCGGGGTTCGTGGCGCGTCTCGACCGCCAGTTCGTCGCTGGTCAGGGCGACGACGATGCCGTCCTCGCCGAATCGGAGCGCGTGCTCGAAGAGGGTTCGGTGGCCGTCGTGGAGCGGCCCGAACGTGCCGGCGACTGCGACTCGCATACGAGGTGTCGAGCAGGAACGGGGTTATAAGTATGGGGCGGAACACCCCGCCAGTCGAATCGACCGTCAGTCGCCGATCGCCGTCCCGAGCCGCCGGAATCAGGAGTCGCGCTCGAGCAGGTCGGCGGTCCTCGTCACCGTCGCGAACTCGCCCTCGAGGTGGGCCAGCGCGGTCCGGTGAACCGTCGTCGCGTCGAAGCGCTCGCCGTCGAAGCGCCGATCGAAGGTCGCGGTCGCGTCGCTGACGACGATCGGCTCGAACCCGAGGTTCTCGGCCATCCGCGTACTCGTCGAAACGCAGTGGTCAGTCGTGAGACCGACGATGACGACCGTCTCGACGCCGGTCTCACGCAGCCAGTCCTCGAGGCCGGTCCCGATGAACGCGCTGTTGACGTCCTTGACCAGCGTCGGCTCGTCTTCGGCCGGTGCCGTCTCGGGCGCGAACGCAAAGCCCGGCCCGTCGGCCCGGAGCGGCGACTCCGGGTCCGTCGAGTCGTGGCGAACGTGGACTACCGGCCGCGCTCGCTCGCGCCAGTGCTCGAGCAGTCGCGCCGCCTGGGTTTCGGCGTCCGGGTTGTTCCGCTCGCCCCACGAGGGGTCGTCGAACCCCTGCTGGAAGTCGATCAGGACGAGCGCGGCGTCCGCGAGTCGTCGTTCGTCTCGGCTCCTGTTGGCAGTCGGCTGCTCGCCGTTCGTCATGGGAGTTTTGCCGCGGGTTTGGGATGCGTACGGGTCACCGTAATGGGGCACGTCGACGGGGCCTGTTCGTCGTCCGCCGAGAGCATGTACTGGGGCCACTCCCGGTCGCCGTCGACGCCCCAGTCGCCGAGGTCGGCGTGTGGACAGACTCCATCGTAGTCCTCGAGTCGATTCTGAATCACGTCCCGGGCGTGCTGGCCGGCTTCGGTCTCGGCCGTGACGCCGAGCGACTCGAACAGTGCCCGCGGCTGAAACGTGATCTCGAGGCCGACCGGACAGTATCGGCTCTTGCGCGTGTCGTAGAACGGTGCCCGGCAGGTGGGGAACATGGGCTCACCGCCGAGACAGAACTCCCAGTAAGGGTCGTCGGGATCGGTCGGGATCTCCGCGGGCCAGGGCTCGGGATCGTGGAGGTGGAGCGTCTGCAGGATGTGCCACAGCGCGTCGTGGTACTCCCGTTCGGACAGCGGCTCCGCGGGCGGCTTGAAAAACGTGACCAGCGAGGCCCGCTCCGAGTGGTCCTCGTAGACCGCGAGGTACTCGAGGATTCGATCCCGCAGCGTCAACAACGCGTCCGCATCGCTCATCGATGGGACTGCGGTGTAGAGCGGGTCGCCGTTCTCGACGGATTCAGCGCCGAAAAAACACGGAAACGGCGTCTCGTTTCGCTCGCCGAGTAGTCCGTCCTGAAAGGAGTGCCAGTGATCGGCCACCCACTCCGGTGCCCGTCCGGTCCGAACGCGCTGATCGAGCGTTTCCTGGTCCAGCAGCGACTGGATCCCCGGTTCGTTCATCCTAGTATTTTCTTCGGGTTCGAGAAAATGTAGCTTCCGTTTCCGTCGATCGGCTCCCGACCGGAGACGCCTTGCTACCGTGACGCGGACTCAGCCCGTCTCCGGCGGTCGCTCCGCGATATCGTCGATCGCGTGGATGCTGACCGCGGTCGGCCGCTTGGTGAACTGCCCGAGCGAGCGCGCGACGATCCGATCGACGCCGCGATCGGCCGCCAGATCGAGCAGCCGCTGGCCGAGGATGTCGTCGAGTACGACCGTCGTCGGCACCGACTCGAGCGACTCGAGCGTGCTGTAGGCATCGCTCGCGTCGACGTCCGCGATCGGCTCGTTGTCCGCGTCGAGGAACCGGACGCGGTCGGTTTCGGCGCGGACGATCGCGGCTGCGTGATCGTAGACGGTTTCGGAACTCCGATCCGACTCCGCCTGCGACCCCGGCGTCTCACCGTGTCGTTGGGCCGGTTCGGCGTCGGTTCCGTCGCCGGGCTCTGCCGGTGGCTGCGTCCGGACCGACGCCGGGTTCGCGTCCGCCCGTTCGGTCTTCGCTTTCGCCGTCGGTCCGTCGGCAGCCTCGGCCGCCGTGGAATCGCTACTCGAGTCGGGTGCCGTCTCCCCGCCCGAATCGGCCGTCGTCTCCGTCTCGATGGAGTCGGCGTCGGGCCGGTCGGGTTCCTCGTCGATGGTCGCGGGCGACGCGGCCCTGGGTTCGGACGGCGGCGGTGCCGGCGTCGTACTCCCGTCAGTCGCGGCGACCGCCTCCCGCGGTTCGTTCAGTTCCGAGACGGTCTCGTAGGGGACCTTGTTCCGCAACGCGGCGAACAGTTCGTGGTGGTCGAGATCCTCGACGGAGCTATCGGCGGGTGCGAAGGCGACGTAATCGATGTCGCCGACCTGCACGAGTTCCTCGAGGATGAGGTCGCCGCCGCGGTCGCCGTCGAGAAAGGCCGTAACGGTCCGGTGGCGGGTCAGTTCGGCCACCGCGTCGGGGACGTTCGTCCCCTCGACGGCGATGGCGTTTTTGACGCCATACTTGAGCAGGGTGAGCACGTCGGAACGGCCTTCGACGACGATGATGGCGTCGCTGTCGGTGACCCGCGGGCCCGCGGGAAGCCCCTCGTACTCGGTGATGTCCTCGACGCGAACCTGCTGGCGGACCTCCGCGAGGATCTCTTCGGAGGACATGATCGTATCGTCGAAGCCCGTCCGGAGCAGTTCCTTGGCGCGATCGACGACTTCCTTTCGCTTTGCCGCACGGACGTCCTCGATCTCTCGGATCTCGAGGTCGGCCCGGCAGGGGCCGACGCGGGTGATCGTCTCGAGGGAGGCTGCGAGCGTGGCGGTTTCGACCTTGTCGAGGCTGGTCGCGATCGTCGCGCTACCGTGGGATGTGCCCTGTGTGCTTGCGATTTCGACATCGATACGGCCGACTTTGCCGGACTGTCGGAGGTCGCGGAGATCGAGGTCGTCGCCGAGGAGGCCTTCGGTCTGGCCGAAGATCGCACCGACGACGTCGCTTCGCTCGACGACCCCGTCAGCCGTGACGTCCGCGTGAATGAGGTATTTCGACGTGTCTTCCATTGGAGATCTGTCCCCGCGAGGGGTGCGGTGACGCGGGAATCGCGTACAGAGACCGATTTATATACGAGTTCGTTCGTGGGGGGCAAATAGTTGTTGACCGTCGAGCGGCGGCTGCACCGAGATCGCGAGGCGACCCGCCACTCGATCAGATGTCTCTGCGAGTGAACCAGAACTGACTGACACCGAGGAGGAGGAGCGTCATCAGTATCCCGATCGCCGCCCCGACGAGGTCGTAGGTCCCCTCGAGGAGGATCTCGTTGGGATCGAAGTACCGCATCGGTGCCAGCGCCCCGAGGACCTCGTAGGCGGTTCCCTCGAGCAGCGACTCGAGCAAGAACAGGCCGAACGTGGCTCCGATCGCGACCCGTTGTGCGATACTCGCCCGGTCGAAGACGACGGAACAGAGGATCCCGATGCCGGCACAGGCGAACAGGTACGGGATCGACAGGAGGTGGACTACGAACACGTCGGCGATCGAGAGGGGCTCGTCGATGAGCCGGCTGCCGACGAGCATCACGGGCGGAAGGACGACGTTTACCGTGACGATCGGAACGCCGAGCGCGGCGAACTTCTCCGCGAGGAGCCGCCGTCGGGAGACCGGCATCGCCAGCAGGGTATCCATCCGGCCCCGATCGACGTCGTCGGCGATCACGCCCGCCCCGCTGTAGGCGAAATAGAGGCCAAGTAGGATCACCCAGCCGAACACGTACAGCTCGAACGCGAGAAACCCCTCGAGGGAGGTCATCGTCTCGACGTCGAACAGTCGAATGAGCTGTTGGGGATACGCCGCCAGGAGTTCGTCCGCGGCGAACGACGCCCGAAACGAGGGGTAGACCCAGAGTATCATCGCGGCCAGGAGCGCCATCCCGACGGTCAGCGACGCACTCTCCGTGAGCCGCTTGCGACCGTCGTACCGGAGGAATTCAAGCATCGTCGGCCCCGTAAAACCGCAGAAACACGTCTTCGAGGGGTGCTTCTTCGATCGAACAGTCAAGCAGGTCGTGCGTCGAGAGCGCCTCGAGCAGGGCGTTGATATCGCCCGTAAACGTGAACGCACACTCGGTGAACGTCCCGGTCGAGTCGGGGTCGTCCGGACCGCTCGTCTCGAGGTCGTGGACCCCCTCGAGATCGAGCACCGCCGTCGGGATCGGGGTCGCACTGTGGAGACGAACCGCCTTCCCGCTGCGAGTCAGCAGCGTTTCGACGGGCTCGACCGTGACGAGACGCCCCTGGCGAACGATGCCGACGCGATCACAGAGCCGCCGCACCTCGCTCAGGACGTGTGAGGAGAAAAACACCGTGACGCCGCGTTCGTTTTCCGCGCGGAGAAACTCGGCGAACCGTTGTTTCATGAGCGGATCGAGCCCGCTAGTTGGCTCGTCGAGCACGACGAGGTCCGGATCGTGCATGAACGTCGTCACCAGCCCCAGCTTCTGGACGTTCCCGCTGGAGTACTCCCGGACCGGGCGATCGAGCGGAGGAGAGAACAACTCGAGGAGTTCGGCCCGCCGGTCGTCGCCTTTGACCGACGCGTGGAGGTCGAGCACCTCGGCACCGGTCGCCCGTTCGTCGAACCCAGGTTCGTCAGAGAGGTAGCCGATGCGTCGTTTCGCCTCGATCAGCCCGCTTCGATCCCGGACGTCGTGGCCGAGCACCCGCGCGGTCCCCGCCGTCGGCGAGATGAACCCGAGGAGCAACCGAATCGTCGTCGTCTTGCCCGCCCCGTTCGGGCCGAGATAACCGAAGATTTCGCCGGCCTCGACGTCGAACGCCAGTTCGTCCGCGGCGAGGACCTCCCCGTAGTCCTTCGTGAGCCCCTCGAGCTCGATGGCAGCCATGTGATAGCTACGTGACCGTTCGGTTTGGTTGTGTTGGTTATAGTACACTATATCGGCCTCAGAAGAAAGGGGCATCGGACAAGACGGACACGTGGTCTCCGACCCTCGATTCGGACACCCCGTCTACGCTCTCGTGACGAGTTCGACCGCCAGCAGCCCTCCAATGGTGGAGAACCCTGCGAGGACGACGAACATAACTGAAACCGAGGCGTAGGTGAGCACCGTCCCGACGACGGCCGCTCCGAGGGCACCGATCCCGAAGATGGCGAGGTAGGTGTAGCCAAACGAGAGCCCCCTGGATTCCGGGATCGAGTATTTCGCGATCGTCGCCTGCGTGAGCGGTTGCATCGCGAAGATCGTGAATCCGAGGACGAAGCTGGCGATCAACAGTCCCCAGAGACCCACCTGGGCTGCGGGCAGGAACAGCAACGCGACGACGGTGAGGGCGGTCAGCATGATGATCAGTCCGCGATCGGGTTCGATCGCGTCGGTGAGCCGGCCCCCGAGATACTGGCCGCCGATGCCGACGGTCAACAGTCCGGCGTAGAGGTACTGTGCGAGGTCGAACTCCTCGGCAACCGGGCTGTCGGGGTCGAAGAACCCGGGCCGGACGTCGCCGACAGCCGCCGTCAGGAAGTCACCGAGGAGATCGGGAAGGAACGTCAACACGCCGCGGTAGTAGAGCCCATTGAACGCGACGATTACGAAGACCAGCAGAAAGCCGAACGTGAACAGGCGTCGCGTCTCACCGACGAACTCGGCGGGCGACGTGGGGGTCCGACGCTGCCCACCGTCGTGCGACACTTCGACCGCCGCGGTCGGATCGAAATCGGCGGTCAGGCTGAGGGCGGCAGCGACCAGGGCTGGAACCGCGAGGACGACCGCCACGAGCCGCCAGTCGAATCTGAGCAACAGGACGGCGGTCACGAGCGGTCCGCCAGCGATGCCGACGTTCCCGGCCATTCCGTGGTAGGCGAACGCCCGTCCGCGTTCCTCGACGCCGTTGCTGATGAGCGTGAGCCCCGCCGGGTGATAGACGCTCGCCGTGGCTCCCCACAGCGCCAGTGCGCCCGTCACGCCGACGACGCCCGGTGCCAGACTCAGGGCCAGAAACGAGAGCCCCATCCCGGCGAGACAGGCGGTAATCAGCGTTCGAGAGCCAAACCGGTCGACCAACAGCCCGGCCGGGAGCGCGCCGACGCCGAACAGTCCGTAGCCGATCGCGACCGAGACGCCCAACACCGCCGCCGTCGTCGAAAACTCCAGCAGCCAGATCGTCATCAGGATCGGAATCGATAGCTCGTAGGTGTGAACCATCGCGTGCCCGACGGTAACGAACCCGACGATCGACCGATCGTTGTCGTCCACAACGTCTGCTATTCGGCGAGTTCGAGTTATATATTCTGTTATGTGAGACCTATCGACACGGATCGAGCGCGCCGGTTCGACAGACGATGCGATCGCCACGACCGGCCTAATCGCGCCGGTGCGGTCGCGACGCCGTCGTTCGATTCGCACTCCCATCGTCGCTTCCCAGGTAGCGGCGGACTCGACGGCAAAGGATAGTATAAAGGCGAGCGGGTGCTACGTCAGGGACATGACGACGCTCGGAACGGCGAGCGCGGGGCCCGGCGAGATCGACACGGGCCGTCTCGAGGTCGGCGAGACGCGGGACGGAAGTCCAGTCGGGCTTCCGGTCGCCGTGGTCAACGGGGCAGCCGCGGGGAAGACCCTCTACATGCAGGCAGCGAGCGACGGCGACGAACTCAACGGCGTCGGCGTCATCCAGCGGGTCGTCCCACGGCTCGATCCTGCCGAGATCTCGGGGACGATCCTCATCGTGGGGATCGTCAACTACCACGCGTTTCAGGTCGCCGAACACCGCAACCCGATCGACGACACGAAGATGAATCGCGCCTACCCCGGCAACGAGGGGGGCACCTCGAGCGAGCGGATCGCCGCCGCGACGTTCGACATCGCCACCCGTGCGGACCTGATCCTCGACCTCCATCAGGGATCGACCAGTCGGATGCTCGACGAGGTCCGCGTCCGGTGTGGGAACCGACATCGCCTTCACGAGCAGTGTCTCGAACTCGCGAAGGCGTTTGGCTGTGGCTACATCCTCGATCAGAAGGGGCCAGACGGACAGCTGGCCCGTGCAGCCCCCGACGATGGGATCCCGACCGTCGACCCCGAACTCGGCGGGGCCGTCGGCTGGGACGAGCGGAGTATTCGGAAAGGCGTCGACGGCGTGTTCAACGTGCTCCGGTACTACGACTTCCTCCAGGGGAGCCACTCCCTCGAGACCCAGACCCGTGCCACGGGGTTCGAACAGTATGGCGCTCCCGCGGGCGGGCTGGTGACCCTGCAAAAGGAGCTCGGCGATCCGGTCCGGCCCGGCGAGACGCTGTTCGAAGTCACCACCCCCTTCGGCGAACCGAAAGCCGAGGTGACCGCCGACGGCAACGGCATCCTCTGGCGAGCACGGCGGCTCCCGCAGGTCGCGACGGGTGAGTACGTCTGCTCGGTCGGAACCGACATCGGTGAGTACTGATGCCCGCCGATCTCGATTGCCCCGACTGTGGTGCCGTCTATGAGGCCGGTCCGGACGAACCGTGGCGCTGTGCCTGTGGTCGCGCCCTGGAGTTTACCGAACGCCCCCATCCACAGGGAGACCCGCTCCCGCTGCAGAGTCTCGACACCACCGAGGGACTGTGGACGTTCTTCGAGTTCCTCCCGATCGAACAACACGTCACGTTTTACGAGGGGTTTACGCCGATGGTCGACGCCCCCGCGTGGGACGCCCAGTTCAAACTCGAGTACGTCTTCCCGACGGGCTCGTTCAAGGACCGGGGCGCGACGACGACCCTCTCGCGGGCCGTCGAACTCGGCGTCGAGACGGTGATCGAAGACTCCTCCGGAAACGCGGGCGCGTCGATCGCGACCTACGCTGCTCGGGCGGGGCTCGACGCCGAGATATACATGCCAGCGGACGTCAACCAGTCCAAACTGATGGCGATCCAGCGGGCCGACGCCCGGCCGGTTCGCATCGAGGGGTCACGGGAGGACGTCACGGCGGCCTGTCTCGACGCCGTCGAGGGCGACTCGAGGACGGACGAGACGGCGGCCGGCGGGCGCGACGTCCCGTATCAGACGGGACCGGGCTGGTACGCCAGCCACGCCTGGAACCCCGCGTTCTACGCCGGGACGATGACGTTCGCGTTCGAGGTGGCCGCCCAGCAGGGCTGGACGACCCCCGACGCCCTCGTCCTCCCGATCGGCCACGGGACCCTCTTCCTCGGCGCATACCGGGGGTTCTCGCTGCTGAACGAGGCGGGTATCGTCGACGAAATGCCCAGATTGCTCGGCGCACAGGCGGCCGGCTACGCGCCCATCGTCGCCGCACTCGGCGGTGAGTCTACCGACGCGGACGACAAGCGAACGGAAATCGCCGACGGGATCCAGATCACCGAACCCGCCCGCGGTACCGAGATCCTCGAGGCGATCGAGGAAACCGGCGGCGACGCGATCGCGATCGGCTCGGATCCGATCGAGACCGCACTCGATCGACTCCACCGCAACGGGTTCTACGTCGAGCCGACCTGTGCGGTCGCGCCCGCGGCCCTCGAGCAGTATCGCGAGGCCGGCGTCATCGACGCCGACGACGACGTCGTCGTTCCGTTGACCGGCAGCGGACTGAAAACCCTTTGACGGTCGAGTTCACATACCCCGGTAGATGGTAAGCCGCCCGCCGACGTTTTGCCCCGACTGCGGACGCTCCCTCGAGTCGACGACGATCGAGGACCGCGACCGGATGCGCTGTCCCCGTTGCGAAGCGATCGTCTGGCACAACCCGGTCCCCTGTGCCGGCGTCGCAGTGGTCGACCGCTCGGGTCCAGCGCCCGCCGTGCTCTGTGTCGAACGCGGCGTCCCGCCGGGCGTCGGCGAGTGGACGATTCCCGGGGGCCACATGGAGACCGGCGAGGAGCCCCCCGAGGCGGCCGCGCGCGAACTCCGAGAGGAGACCGGCGTCACCGTCGACCCGGCCGACCTCGAGATCCTGGCCGCGTCGGCGATGCCGCCTCGAGCGGGCAAACACGTCGTGACAGTCCACTACGTGGCCGACTGCGCCGACGCCGACGGCGAACCGGTCGCGGGCAGCGACGCCACGGACGCCCGGTTCTGGACCCCGGCCGCGTTCGACGCCTCCGAGGAGACGTTTCGACCGGTCCACGAGGAGCGGTTCCGCGAGGCCGCCGCGGCGCTCGAGTAGGACCGTGGCCGGCGGTCGACCCCGTCCGACGAACCGGCACACGACGGGATCAGGGGATTCATTAGCGACCCGATCCAGATCCGGACGATGAGTGGACCGTCGTTCGCCATCGGGATCGCTGGCGGCACGGGAGCCGGGAAGACGACGGTCGCACGCACGGTCGCGGAGACCGTCGGCGAGGCCGTCACGCTGATCACACTCGACAACTATTATAAGGACCGCTCGCAGCTGACGTTCGAGGAGCGCGAGGAGATCAACTACGACCACCCCGACGCGTTCGAGTGGGACCTGCTCCGGGAGCAACTCGACGCACTGTTGACCGGCCAGTCGATCGAGATGCCCCAGTACGACTTCGAACTGCACAACCGGACGGACGAGCGCGTCACGGTCGAGCCGTCCGACATCATTATCCTCGAGGGGATCCTCGCCCTCCACGACGAGGCGATCCGCGAGATGCTCGACCTGCGAGTGTACGTGATGACCGACGCCGACGTCCGCATCTTGCGTCGAATCGAACGCGACGTCGTCGAGCGCGGGCGCGATCTCGAGGGCGTCATCGACCAGTACCTCGAGACGGTCAAACCGATGCACGAGCAGTTCGTGGCCCCGACGAAGAAGCAGGCGGACGTAATCATTCCCGAGGGTGCAAACCGGGTGGCGCTCGATCTCCTGATCGAGAAAATCCAGTCCGAGTTGTCGGACGACTCGCAACGGCCCGACGACGCCGACCGCGAACGTTCCGTTGCCGACCAGTCGATGGACTGACGACCGTCGGTTCGGAGCGATGGTCCACGACAGCACCGAGACGGAACCCGACATTCCTTTACTCCGGCCCTGAATACGGGCGGGTATGTTCCTCTCCCTACGCGCGGAGGTCGAGGACGCCCTCGAGGGGGCGCTCTCGACGCTTGCCTTTCCGACGGACGATCTGGGAATCGAAGAACCGCCCGAGGATGTCGAAAGCGTCCTGGCCTCGAGCGTCGCCTTTCGCCTCGCCAGCGAGGCCGGCGCGCCGCCGCCGCAGGTTGCGGGGCAGATCGCCGACGAAATCGATGCCGACCAGTTGAGCTACGTCTCGGACGTCCAAACGCAGGGACCCTATCTCAACTTCCTGCCGAGCGCGGCCTATCTCGCCGACACGCTCGCCGAAGCGACCGACGAGGCGTACGGCCACCTCGCCGACCGCGAGGAATCGGTCGTCGTCGAGCACACGAGCGCGAACCCGACGGGGCCGGTCCACGTCGGTCGTGCCCGGAACCCGATCATCGGTGACGCCGTCGCGAATCTGCTCGACTTCGCCGGCTACGACGTCGACCGCCACTACTACGTCAACGACGCCGGCCGGCAGATGGCCGTCTTCACCTGGGCCTACGAGACCTTCGACGAGGACGACCTCGAGGGAGAACCCGAGCGCGACCGCAAAGAGTACGACCTCGTCCGGTATTACCGCAAGGGCAACGCCTACCTCGAGAACGCCCCCGAGGCGGACGTCGAGGCCGCCGAGGCCGAAATCGAGTCGATCATGCAGGGACTGGAGGCCGGCGAGGACGAGGCCTACGAGCGGGTCAGCGAGGTCGTCGACCAGGTGCTCGGCGGGATGACGGAGTGTCTCGCGCGCCTGCCCGCGGAGTTCGACGAGTTCGTCAAGGAAACCCGGTTCATGCGAAACGGCGCGACCGACGACCTCGTCGATCGCCTCAAGGAACTCGACGAATCGGTCTACGAGGAGGACGCCTGGCAGCTCGAACTCGAGGATCACGGCATCGACAAGAACCTCGTCTTCCTGCGCTCGGACGGCACCTCGCTGTACGCCACGCGCGATCTGGCCCACCACGAGTGGAAGTTCGGCAACTACGACCGCGCGGTGACGGTGCTCGGCGAGGACCACAAGCTCCAGGCGAAACAGGTCCGGACGACGCTCGAACTGCTGGGCAACGAGACGGACCAGCTCCGGCAGGTCCTCTATTCGTACGTCAACCTCCCCGAGGGGAAGATGAGCACCCGCCGCGGAACCGGCGTCGACCTCGACGATCTGCTCGACGAAGCGATCGATCGCGCCCGCGAGGAAGTCGAGAATCGACTCGACGACCGCATCCGCGACGACGAACTCGACGACGAGGACATCGAGCGCATCGCCCACCAGGTCGGTATCGGTGCGGTCCGCTACGACATCGTCTCGAAACAGCCCACGAAAGCGATTACCTTCGAGTGGGAGCAGGCACTCGATTTCGAGGCCCAGTCTGCCCCCTACGTCCAGTACGTCCACGCGCGCTGTTGTGGCATCCTCGAGGAAGCGGGCATCGACCCCGAAACCGGAATGGACGACGTCGAGACCGCCGTCGACGCCGACCGCCTCGAGACGGAGGCCGAGCGGGACCTCCTCGAGACGATCGCGCGGTTCCCGGCGGTCGTCGACGAGGCCGCCGACGACCTCGAGCCCCACCGGATCGCGACCTACACCCGCGAGTTCGCCGATCGGTTCAACGGCTTCTACCGGGAGTGTCCGGTGCTGGCCGACGACGTCGATCCCGAGGTCCGCGAGGCGCGGCTGGCGCTGGTCGCGGCCTCGAAACACGCAGTCGCGAACGCGCTCTCGATCCTCGGCGTGGCTGCGCCGCGGTCGATGTAAGCGGCCGCCCCTCGCCGCCGTCACTGCCTCCCTGAGGCCGGGTGGCCATACGGCTGGTCGCCGTTACGACCGAAAGAACACCGTCTGCAGGCGCTCCCGTACGGACTACGTCTCGTCGCTGGTCTCGAGGACGGTCTCGACGAACTCGTCCTCGCTCATCTCGTCGTTGATGTACGCGATCGCCCACTGGACGTCGACGTAGAACGACATCACTTTCGCACCGTCGTTTTCGAGCACCCACGTGACGCTCTTGATCGCGGCTTTGAACGCGTCGGGATCGGTGATCGCCGCGGCGATAGTCTCCCCGAGTGACTCCAGTTCCGCGGCCAGCGTCTCGGGATCCGTCGTGGTCGTCGTCGCGACGATATCGACTTCGTCGCCGTCCTTGTTGACGTCCTTGATCGATAGTTTGTCGCTGTCGAATTTCAGTTTGTCCCGGTCGAGCCCCGGAACCTCGGGTTCGTCGTCGCCATCGTCGGTGCCGTCGGTATCGTCTCCCCCGTCGTCGTTGAGGGATTCGTCGTCGTCGTTCGGGTCGGAGTCGTCGCCGGTCTCGTCACTGGAACAACCCGCGAGGACGGTTGCGAGCGCTGCGCCACTGCCGAGGAGGATCTTTCGTCGCTCCATGGACGGCCCATCGAGAAGAGTCATGATTAGTAATCAGTTCGTTACCGTTTCTGTCCTCGCGACCGACGAATTCGGCCACTTGCGCTCGCGGAACGGGGAGCGGAAACGGCGGACAAACGCGTCCAAGGCGAGCGCGTTCCGTGTCGGAACCGGCGGAGAATCGGTCCATCGGGTGAGAGACGATGACTGTCACGAGTTGAGGGTAATCGTCGCATTCGACGGCAGTGACGCCATCGTGCGACGACTCGAACGCGGAAGGCACCGCTTACCGACCGATTTCGCGGTTCAGTGGTCGGACTCGGCTTCCGTGATCGCACTCGAGACGTCGTCGTGTGCAGCCTCCCGTTCGTCGGCGTCGGAATCCGAATCGGCTGGCGCGGAAGCGTCCGTCGAGTCGGTCTCCTCGCCCGCCGTCGAGACCGGGATATCGACCCCAGTCAACTCCGCTGCGAGACGGCGGTAGGCGACCGCGGCGGGTCCGTGGGGTTCGAAGACGACCAGCGGCGTCCCGGCGTAGACGCTATCGCGGGCCGCAGGATCTTCGGGGATCGTTCCCAGCAGGGACACCTCGAGGCGGTCGGCGATTTCGGTGTGGGAGATATCGCTGTCCGGGCGGGTCCGGGTGAGGACGAGTCCAGCGACGGCACCGCCCGAGCGATCGGTCAACTCGACGGTTTTCTTCGTGTCGTGGACGGCAGCGGGTTCGGGCGTCGAGACGAGGACGACGGAATCGGCCAGCCCAAGGGGGAGGACCGTCTCGTGGCTGACGCCCGCACCGACGTCGAGAAAGACGTAGTCGAACCTCGATCGGAGATCCGCGACGACCTCCCGCAGCCCTTCGGGGGAGGTTTCGGCGTAGTCGTCGAGGCTGGTGCCGCTTGGAACCGCGACGATATTCTCCGCCAGTCGATAAGTGGCGTCGTCGACCGATGCATCTCCGGCTAACACGTCGTGTAGGGTCGTCGAGTCGGGGGAGAGGCTGACGAACCCGCCGAGGTTCGCCATGCCGAGGTCGGCGTCGACGACGGCGACGCGCTTGCCGGCCTCGGCCAGCGCCGTCCCGAGGTTTACCGTCGTCGTCGTCTTCCCGACACCGCCTTTCCCGCTCGCGATAGCGTAGACCGTCTCCTGAGACATATTCGGATACTGTCCGGAGCCTAGAACGGCAACACCTTAAATCGTGACCTCACCCGACGAGTCGTGGCGAGTGGCCGACAAATCGTGAGCGACGGCAACGTGGTCGCTTGGCCGCCCAGCACCGCCGAGTACGTCTGCAGCGTCACCGGTCCCGCGTCAACCGGTGTGTCAAAGGATTCTTACCCACAGCCCCGTTTTATACGGCTAATGAGCCAGGAGGCCGCACAGGAGCAATCCGACCGGAAAAAGTACGAGTTCCGGAAGGTCATCGAGGACCTCAAGGACTACGACGGCTCCGGAACGCAGCTCGTGACGATCTACGTTCCCGACGACAGACAGATCAGTGACGTCGTTCAACACGTCACCCAGGAACACAGCGAAGCGGCCAACATCAAATCGAAGCAGACGCGAACGGCCGTTCAGGACGCGCTGACGAGTATCAAAGACCGGCTGCGATACTACGACACCTATCCACCGGACAACGGCATCGTGTTGTTTTCGGGTGCCGTCGACTCCGGTGGCGGCCGGACCGACATGGTCACGAAGGTCCTCGAGAGCCCGCCCCAGCCCATCGAATCGTTCCGCTATCACTGCGACTCGGACTTCCTGACCGAACCGTTAGAGGAAATGCTGGCCGACAAGGGCCTCTACGGCCTGATCGTCCTCGATCGCCGCGAGGCGAACGTCGGCTGGCTGAAGGGGAAACGCATCGAGCCGGTCAAGTCCGCCTCCTCGCTGGTCCCCGGCAAGCAGCGCAAAGGTGGCCAGTCCGCTCAGCGATTCGCCCGCCTGCGACTCGAAGCCATCGACAACTTCTACCAGGAGGTCGCGGGGATGGCAAACGACCTGTTCGTCCCCCGCCGCCACGAACTCGACGGCATCCTCGTGGGCGGTCCCTCGCCGACCAAAGACGAGTTCCTCGACGGCGACTACCTCCATCACGAACTGCAGGACACCGTACTGGGCAAGTTCGACGTCGCCTACACCGACGAATCCGGTCTGAAGGACCTCGTCGACAACGCCGAAGACGCGCTGGCCGACGCCGAGGTGATGAAGGACAAGAAGGTGATGGAGGAGTTCTTCGAGGAGCTCAACGCCGGCGAGCTGGCGACCTACGGCTTCGAGCAGACCCGGCGAAACCTCATGATGGGGTCGGTCGACCGACTCCTGATCAGCGAGGACCTCCGGAAGGACGTCATCACCTACGACTGTCCCGAATGCGGGGCCACCGAGCGCGAGGTGATCGATCGGCGCAAGTCGACGCCGACCCACACCTGTACCGAGTGTGGCACCGACGTCGAGGGGGGCGAGGAGGACCGTGAGGACGCGATCGACCACCTCATCGAGATCGCCGAACAGCGCGGCACCGAGACCAAGTTCATCTCGACGGACTTCGAGAAGGGCGAACAGCTCCTCAACGCCTTCGGCGGCTTCGCCGGTCTCCTGCGCTACTCGACCGGGGTCTAACCACTCCCTTCGCTCCCGATCGGCGAATCGGAACGCTTTCGTTCCGGTTCGCTGTCAGTTGTGGTATGCGACGCCGTCAGTTCCTCGCGAGCGGAACAGCCCTCCTCACCGTCGCTCTCGCCGGCTGTGGCCACCCGCCGGTCGTCCTCGATATGGACGAAGCGACGGCAGACGACATCGCCAACGAAGTCTCGACGACGGTCGAGCCCGATTCCGAGGAATACTCGGTCGTCTCGTCGGCCCGTGAGAACGGCTCGGCAACGCGGAGAGGGCGGTCCGAACTGTTCGATCGTACCGAGACGGTTCGAGTCGACGACGCCTTCTACGACGTCTCGGAGACTCGACTCGGGAGCAACGAGGTGACCGTCTACGAACTCCGCATCGATTTCGACCCCGCCGATTCCACGCCCGAGCGCGGCGAGATCGAGTACGGCGACCTCCCCGAGGCGGACCGCAAGCGCCTCGAGCGACTCTTCTCGGAAGACGACCCGCCGACGCAGGACGGAGACGATATCGGCGTCGAGTACGGAACCGCCGAGGAGGTCGGGAACGGGTCGGTGTTCGTGCCGGAGCCCGAGTACGATATCGTCGTCCACGATGGGGATCGGTCTCGAGTCACGGTCGATTCGCGAACCACGACCGAGGCCGAGTATCGGTACGAGGTGACCGAAGTCGCGTCCGACGTCGACACGTTCGCCGAGCAGGTTCGAGAGCAGTACCTGTTCACGCTCGAGGGTCTTTCCGACGCCGAAAGGGAGGTCGTCGAGGAGGCGATCGACGGCGGGTACTTCGAAGACGACGACGACTTCCGGTCGGTGGTCGACCGCATTCGGAAACACGAGGGGATAGACGTGGAGGATTTCTACGGGACGTGGCTCATAGAGTACGAGCGTGTTGCGTATATCACCTATGTCGAATGGTAGGTGAAGGGGTCGAGACCGGGTGCGTCGGGTAATTCCGATGTCGTTCGGGGCGGTATATCCAAAGAGCACACACGGCGACGAAACACTCGCCATCGAGAAACGGCGACCGTGGTAAAACGGCCGTCGTCGGTTTCAGGCTCCGCCGACGCCGGAACACAACAGCGTTAACACCACGTCCGTGAACAGTCGAGTATGCCCATTTCGAACCGAGACGTGCTCGTCACGGGCGGTGCCGGGTTCATCGGCTCGCATCTCACCGAGCGCTTGCTCGCGGACGGCGCGACCGTGACGGTCGTCGACGACCTCTCGAACGGGGACCGCGACCGCGTGCCCGAGGCGGCCACGTTCCTCGAGGCCGACCTCACCGATCCCGACGCCCTCGGGGGCCACCTCGAGGACGTCGACCTCGTCGTCCACCTCGCGGCGTCGAAACACGTCGACACGGACCGGCCCCACGCCCAGTTCGACGACAACACGCGGATGACCCGCACCGTTCTCGAGGCGATGGCCGACGCGGGGGTCACGGAGATCGCGTACACCTCCTCCTCGACGGTCTACGGCGAGGCACCGCGGCCGACGCCGGAGGACTACGCGCCCCTCGAGCCGATCAGCGCCTACGGGGCGAGCAAACTCGCGGACGAGGGCTTACTCTCCGCGCGGGCCCACAGCCACGAGCTGACGGTCTGGAACTTCCGGTTCGCGAACGTGGTCGGGCCGCGCCTGCGGGGAGCGGTGATCCCCGACTTCATCGAGAAGCTCCGGGAGAACCCGGAGACCCTCACGGTTCTCGGCGACGGCCGGCAGGAGAAGTCCTACCTCCACGTCGAGGACTGCCTCGATGCGATCCTCCACACGATCGAGCACGCCGACGACGCGATGAACACCTACAACCTCGGGACGCGGACGACGACCTCCGTCGACCGGATCGCGGCCATCGTGGCCGACGAGTTGGGCGTCGATCCCGACCACGAGTACACCGGCGGCGAGCGGGGCTGGACCGGCGACGTCCCGAAGATGCGCCTCTCGATCGAGAAGCTCTCGGCGCTTGGCTGGGAGCCCCGCTACGCGAGCGACGAGGCGGTCCGCCGGTCGACGCGCGAGATCATCGACGAACTGCAGTAAGCGCGAATTCCGTCGCATCGTTTCCGATGGAATCTGACCCGAGAGCGACAGTCGAGCCTCTCCGATCCTGTTTTAGGTGGGCTTAAATATCTGGCCTCGAGAGGGATCGCTATGAACGACGGGGGGGAGCGATCGAGATCGGAAGCGCCCGCCGACGGCTCCGGGAGCGGCGGGCTCGCCGGGGCGTTGACCCGCCGTCGACTGACGATTGCGGGAACCGTCCTCGTCGTACTCGGCCTGCTCGTCGCCCTCCGGGAGATCGACCTCCGGACCGTCGCCGCCGAGATCTCGAGTGCCGATCCGCTCGTGCTCGTGGCGGCAGTCACGGTGTACGTCGCCTCGTGGCCGCTCAGGGGTCGCCGGTACGGCGACGTGCTGGCCGCGATCGGCCACCGCGGGGGGACGGCGTTTGCCACGGGAGCCGTCTTCGTGAGCCAGACGGCGAACCTCGTGATCCCGGCGCGGGGAGGCGACGCGGTTCGCGCGTACGTGATGAACACCTACCGCGACGTTCCCTACACCGCCGGCTTCGCGTCGCTGGCCGTCGAACGGGTCTTCGATCTGGCGACGATCGCCGCCCTCGCGGGGCTCGCGACGACGTGGCTCGTACTGGGCGGCGCGGCCGGTCCCCTCGAGATCCTCGCGGAGGCCGGCGGCGCGCGGACCGCGCTCGTCGCTGCAGCCGCCGTGAGTACGGCGACCGTCGGCGTCGGGTTCGTGGTCGTGACGTCCGCTCGAGCCGATCACGGTCTGGGGTCGTGGCTTCGGAGGCGAGTCGACGGTCGATCGCGCCTCGAAAGACTGCTCGAGACGGCGCTCCGATTCGCGGGCGACGTACAGGTGGTCGCCCGGCAGCCGCGAGCGCTGGCAACCATCGGGATGGGGAGTCTACTGGTGTGGATACTCGACGTGCTCACGGCGGTCCTCGTCCTCGCGGCGCTTGGCAGCGGGCTCGCAGTCGGCCCGCTGCTGGCGGTCGGAACGCTGGCGGTGAGCGTGGGGAACCTCGCGAAGGTCCTGCCGCTGTCCCAGGGCGGCGTCGGGCTCTACGAGGCCGCGTTCACGGCACTGGTCGTCGGACTGACGCCGATCGGCGCGAGCACGGCCCTGGCCGCGGCGATCGTCGATCACGCACTGAAAAACGGCGTCACGCTGGTCGGCGGTGCCGGTTCCGTCGCCTCGCTCGGGATTTCGCTTTCCGACGCTGCGGAGTCGAACCCGGACGCGACGCGGGGGACCGATACGTTTTTAGGTGAGCCTAAAAAATAACGGTGCAATGAGTCAGGATATCTGCGTGATCGTCCCGACGATCCGGGAGTACGAGTGTATGCGCTCGTACTTCGCGAACGCTCGCACCCACGGCTTCGACCTCTCACGGTTGCACGTCGTCCTCGTCACCGAGGACTTCTGTGACACCGACGAGATGGAAGCGATGCTCGAGGACGAGGGTGTCTCGGGTGAGGTCTTCGATGGCAGCCGTCGCGAGGAGTGGTACGACGACCACGACGTGGCGGAGTACGGCCACGTCGTTCCGGCCGCCAGCCACGCCGAGACGAGTTTCGGCCTGCTCTACATGTGGGCCCACGACGAGTTCGACTACGGCTTTTTCATCGACGACGACACGCTTCCCCACGAGGATCAGGACTTCTTCGGGATGCACATGGAAAACATCGCGTTCGAGGGCGAGATCGAGGAAGTTTCCTCCGACGAGCAGTGGGTCAACGTCCTCTACCAGAACGCCGACGACCACGGCCTCTACCCGCGTGGCTACCCCTACTCGGCGATGAACGAAACGGTCGAAACTGGGACGACCGAGATCGACGGCGGCGACGTCGTCGCCTCCCAGGGGCTGTGGACCAACGTCCCCGATCTCGACGCCGTCCGCATCCTCATGGACGGCGACCTCGAGGGCCAG
The DNA here is from genome assembly GCF_017352095.1 of Natrinema longum. Taxonomy (NCBI): domain Archaea; kingdom Methanobacteriati; phylum Methanobacteriota; class Halobacteria; order Halobacteriales; family Natrialbaceae; genus Natrinema; species Natrinema longum. The sequence goes on along the minus strand of NZ_CP071463.1, from coordinate 2,626,309 downwards.
GCCCAGACCCGTACCTCGAGCGACGACTTCGGCGACGACTTCGTCGCCGCTCGCGGCAACTACCTCACCGTCTGCTCGATGAACCTCGCCTTCCGGCGCGAGGTGATCCCCGCGTTCTACCAGCTGCCGATGGACGACAACGAGTGGGAGGTCGGCCGCTTCGACGACATCTGGTCGGGCGTCTTCCTCAAACGGGCCTGCGACGTGCTGGGCAAACGCATCTACAACGGCGCGCCCCTCTGTGAGCACAACAAGGCTCCCCGGAGCACGTTCGACGACCTCAACAACGAAGTGCCGGGCCTCGAACTCAACGAGCACCTCTGGCGCGTAATCGACGGTGTCGGCGGCGACGCAGACGACTACGCCGACGTCTTCGAAGCGATGGCCATCGAACTCGCCGACGGCGACTGGGACGCGTACAACAACGGCGCGTTCTTCAACTACGTCGGCGAACACATGCTCGACTGGCTCGAGTGTCTCTCGGCCCTCGAGCGACCCGCGGCCGTTGTGGGGAATCGATGACTATAAGTGTATTTAGGCCAGCCTAAAACCCATGACGAAGGAATACGATTCCGCGGGCCGACGGGCGTTTCTCGCCGGCTCTGCCGCGCTCGGTACGGCCGGTCTGGCCGGCTGTACGGGCCTGATCGGGGGCGAAGAGGAAGACGACGAGAACGTGTTCAATCAGATCGGCTCCGGCCGCGCGGGTCGCGACCAGCCTGGGGGGACGCCGATGGCGGACCTCCCCGAACTCGAGGGGGAACTCCACATCTACTCCGGGCGAAACGAGTTCCTCGTCGGGACGCTCATCAACAGCCTCGAAGACATGTACGACGGGTTCGAGGTCGTCGGGCCGCGATACAACGACTCCTCGGATCTGGCAAACCAGATCGCCGAGGAGGGGTCGGGAACGGACGCAGATGTCTTCTTTACCGTCGACTCGGCCGCGCTCGGCGAGATCGCGAACGAGGGCCTGTCGCGGTCGCTCTCCGACGACGTCCTGGAGATGGTTCCCCAGGAGTTCCGAACCGACCAGTGGGTCGGGACCTCCGGCCGTATCCGGACGGTGCCCTACAACACGGACGCGTTCTCCGAGAGCGACATGCCAACGAGCATCGACGCCTACACCGACTTCGAGGGCGACCTCGGCTGGGCCCCCTCCTATGGCTCCTGCCAGTCGTTCGTCACTGCGATGCGACTGCTCGAGGGCGAGGAGGCGACCCGCGAGTGGCTCGAGGGCGTCGTCGATGCGGGAATCTCGGCCTACAACAACGAGATGGCGGTCTGTCAGGCCGTCGCGGACGGCGAGATCGACGCCGGCTTCACCAACCACTACTACATCCAGCGCGTTCTCGAGGGATCGCCCGACGCACCCCTCGAAACCGTGTTTACCGACGGTGACGCGGGCGCTACCTTCGACATCGCGGGCGCAACCGTTATCGAAAACACAGACGTGCCCGATCTGGCGGAGAACTTCGTCCGACATCTGCTCTCGGCGGAAGTCCAGGAGTACTTCGCGGTCGAAACGTTCGAATATCCGCTCATCCCCGAGGGCAATCCGGTCGGCGAACTCCCGACGATCCCCGAACTGGACGTTCCGGACCTCGACCCGTCCGAACTGTCCGACCTCCAGCCGACGCTGGATCTCATGCGCAGCGTCGAGGGCATCAACGTCTAACCACCCGCCACAGACCTCGTGATCCGCGATCCCGTTCGTACGGTCCGGTCGGTAATGGACAACCGGAAACGCCGTCTCGACCTGGCCGCACTCGCCGTCGTCTGTCTCGCCGGCTTCGCAGTGGCGATACTCGCAACCGAGCTCTTTCCCTACCACTCGAGCAACGACGACGAGGGAGTCTACCTCCTGCAAGCAGCCATGCTGCTCGAGGGGCAACTCGAGATACACGCCGGCGAGTTGGCCGACGCGTTCCGACCGTGGTTTTTCGTCGAGGACGGCGGCCGGCTTTACTCGAAGTACTCGCCGGTTATCCCCGCGATGTACGCCGTGGCGATGGCGCTGTTCGGCGAGCCGCGTGTGACGCTCGTCGCCGTCGCAATGGGGAACGCTGCGCTCGTCTACGTCCTCGGATCGATGGTCTTCGATCGACAGGTCGGCGTCGTCGCTGCGGCCGTCTTCGCCGCCGCCCCCATGACGCTCCTGACGTCGTCGGCGTTTCTCCCGTACGCGCCGACGACGGTGTTGAATCTCGTCTTCGCGGTGTGGTACCTCCGTGGCCTCCGTACTGGCAGGCTTCGGGATGCCGCCGTCGCCGGGGCAGCGATCGGACTCGCCTTCTTCGCCCGACCGTACACTGCCGTCCTGTTCGCCGGTCCGTTCATCTGTCACGCAGCCTGGACGATCCTGCGGTCCGTCCGCCATCGCTGGCGGGACAACCGGCTCCGACCGCTTCCGGATCCCGTTCGGCGAAACGCCGTCACCGCCGCGGCCGGACTCGCGTTCGTCGGTCTGACGCTCGCGTACAACGTCCGGGTCACGGGGTCACCCCTCACCTTTCCGTACGCAGCCTTCGCCCCGCTCGATGGCCCCGGCTTCGGTCATCGCGAACTGCTCGATCATTCGCTCGAGTACACGCCGGCCGTCGCCTTCGAGGCGAACAGCGCCGCCCTTTGGTACTTCGCCACGCGGTGGTTCACTGCGGGGTTGATCGGAACGGTCACCGCACTCGCAGGTCTTGCCCTCGCGCTGTGGCACTGGCTCCCCGGTCGCGACGCCGACGGCGAGCGTGACCGCCGGAGCGACCGAACTGCGGGCCTGCTTCTGGCCGGCCTCTTCGTCACCGTCTCGCTCGGCAATTTCGCGTTCTGGGGCAACTACAACGTCCACGCCGGAATCGCCGATCCGACCACCGGTCTCCTCTCGAAGTTCGGTCCGTTCTATCACTTCGACCTCCTCGTCCCGCTGTCGATCTTCGCCGCGTTCGCCGTCGTCGCTGGCTGGCGGCAGTGTCGCAACGTCGCGATCCGAAACCGGATCGCCACCGTCGCGTCCCCGCGGACGGCTCGAGCCGTCGTTCTCGCCGCCTTGCTCGTGAGCGTGCTCGTCGCCGGCGCGGCGAACGCCGCCCTCCTCTCGGCTCCGGTCGAGCGCAACGCTGCCCACACCGAGCGGTTCGAGTCCGCCTACGAGCCGTTCGAGGAGCGCGACCTCGAGAACGCACTGGTCTTCCTCCCGACACCCTACGGCCAGTGGCAGGGCCACCCCTTCCAGGCACTCCGGAACGACGGCGGTCTCGACGGTGAGGTCGTCTACGCACTCGAGGGTCCCCCTGCCCGCGATTTCGCGGTACTAGATTCCTACCCCGACCGAAACTACTACCGCTACAGCTACCGCGGCGAGTGGACGGCGACACCGGACGACGAGGTCGTCGCCCGACTCGAGGAGCTGTCGGTCCGGTCGGGCGAGCGCCTCGACGGCGAAACCACCGTCGGGATCGCCCGTCGGGTCGACCGGGCACACGTTCGCCTCGAGAACGACGGCGAGGTCGCCAGCGAGACGATCGTGAATCCCGACGACGAACTGTCTATCGCGTGGTCGCTCGAGCGCGCTGCAGGCTCCGAAACCGATGGGAACGCGAGCGCCGGAGAGGGCGGTATCGCTCGGCTGAACGGATCGACGACCGAGACGGTGTCGTTCGACGGGGCCGACGAGGTCGTCCTGACGATCACACAGGTCCAGCCGGAGGGGGCGACCCACACCTACCGTCAGGAGATACCCGTCCGGACGACCGACGACGGCGTCGAAGCGGTCTGGCCGCCCGAACGGACTGCCTGTCCGCTCGTGACCGACTGCGGGGCCGACGGGACCTACCTTCCCGACCGGCCCGACAGCCACAGCGAGTGGGAGCGCTTCGAGACCCGACTCGAGGCGAGCGAGCCCGAATAGTCCGTCAACAGGAGTGGGGTTATTCAGGCAGCAACGTTAGGAGCCGACTTCCCGCAAAACGCCTATGACCGAGAGGCGTTGCGGTCACGTGACGAACAGCAGCGGCGTCGACGAAGTGGGGGCGATCTGTTGCTGGCGGCCCACGTGGGGGGAGACCGACTGCTGTCTCTGGCACACCGAGCGCGTCGTTCCGAGGGACGAGTACGAGCGCAACACCCCGGAGCCAGACGAACGGCTCGACGGGGCGAACTTTCGAGAAACGACGTTGAGCGGCGCGTCGTTCCTCGCGGGCCGATCACTCCTCGAGGCGGATTTCACGAACGCGGTCCTCGACGGTGCCGACCTCTCGGAGACGGATCTCCGGCGGGCCACGTTTCGGGACATCGACGCCCACGGAACGTCGTTCCGGAACGCGAACCTCCACGACGCGGTGTTCGTCTTCGCCGATCTCCGCGGTGCTGATTTCCGCGGTGCGAGGCTCTATCGTGCGGGCTTGACCGACGTCCGGCTGAACCTCGAGACGGCGTTCGACGAGCGGTCGGTGTACGAGGACGACATCGTCGGGTCGCCGCCGAGCGACGAGGGAACCGAACCGGTCGACTCCGCAAAATGGGTGTATCGTGAGCTACAGCGGCTGTACGACGAGAACGCGTTTCCGGAGAAGGTCCACGCATACTACGTGCGTGAGATGGACCTTCGCCGGCGACAGGCGTGGCGGGTCGGTGCGTACCTCCAGGGGATAAAGCTCGCCGGCTCGCGCTGGGTCATGCACTACGGGACGAGCCCGTGGCGCGTCGTGGCGACGTCGGTGCTCCTGATTCTCGTCTGTGCCGCGTTGTACCCGCTGACCGGCGGCATTCAGGAAGTCGGGACGGAGACCGCGGTCACCTACCAGATCGAAGACCCTGCCGAGACGCCGGGCCCTGTTCTCGTTCGAGCGTTCCTCAAGAGCCTCTACTTCAGCATCATCACGTTCGCCACGCTCGGGTACGGCGACATCCAGCCCGTCGCCGGCTTCGCTCGCGCGATCGCCAGCATCGAGACCTTGCTCGGCTCGGTCCTGATGGCGTTGCTCGTTTTCGTCCTGACGAGGAGCGTCCACTATTGAGCGACGCTGATCCGCCGACGATCGGTCTTCGGGGGAATCAGTCGAGCGGGCTGGAGTGCGTTCGGTCGAAAGGGATCACCGACGCTCGACTCGGTGCTTACTGCGTCGGCCGGTGGGGCAACTCTCGGAGCCGCTCCTCGAGCGAGACTTTGACGATCGATCGCGCGATTTCGACGCCGCCTTGCAGCGGATCGAGCTTCGTCTGACCGGCGCGCTCGCGGTACTCGATGGGGTGCTCGCGGACGTCGTAGCCTCGCATCAGCGGGCGGATCAGGAGTTCGGCCGACAGGCCGGTGTTCTCGGTCCACTCGATCGATTCGACAACGTCGCGGCGGTAGGCCCGCATTCCGGTCGTCGTGTCGTGGACGCGAGTGCCCATCAGGACGCTCGCAACCGCCGCGAAGACCTGATTGCCGAAGCGATTGAATCCGGGCATCGCGTCGGCACCGTGGTAGAGCCGATCGCCACTGACGACGTCGTGTCCGTCGTTGATCAACGCGAGGAACTCGGGCAGTTGCTCCATCGGATAGGTGTCGTCACAGTCGGTCGTCACGACGATCGGGCGATCGGGCTCGAGGATCGCCGCGCGCACGGCGACGCCGTACCCCTGCGGTTCTTGCTCGATGACTGTCGCACCGTGCTCGCGGGCGATCTCGGGCGTTCGATCCGAGGAGCCGTCGACGCAGACGACCTCCGCCTTCCCGTCGGTGACGTCCTCGATGTCCGCGAGCACTTTGCCGATCGCTTCCTCCTCGTTGTAGGTCCCCATGACGACGCTGAGATCGTTGAACGTGTACTCCGCCTCGCCGGTTTCGGTCGTCGTCTCGGTTTGCTCTCCGCTACTCATTGGCGGTACTCTCTGCCCTCCGTATTTATATTTTTAGGTTTGCCTAAAAGGCAGGGGGATTCGACACTAAACCGACTCGAGGACGTGGTCTCCGGCCTTGAGCGCGAGCGCCGCGATCGTCAGCGTCGGGTTCATAGCCCCGCCGGTCGGGAAGACGCTGCTCGAGGCGATCCAGCAGTTCTCGAGGTCGTGCGTTCGCAGCGTGGGATCGACGACGCTCTCGGCGGGGTCGTTCCCCATGCGGGTCGTTCCCATGTGATGATTGGTCGGAATCGTGTTTTCGGGGCCGTCCTGCCACTCGATCTCGGCACCCAGCTCCTCGAAGACGTCCCGCTGGATCTCGTTTGCCCGCTCCATCGTCCGGCGCGCTCGATCGCCGACGGTCAAGTGGACGTGGGGGACGGGGTTGCCGTGATCGTCGGTCCGCTCGGGGTCGAGCCCGACGTAGCTGTCCTCGCGGGGGAGCTGTTCGATCAGCGCGCCCATGGCGATGTGAGTGCCGTAGTCGCCGCGGATTCGCTCGAGCAAGTCGTCGCCCCAGTCGTCGCCGGTCAGCGCCATGCCGACGGGCGAGGGGCCGGCGAAGTTGAAGAACTCGAGTTTGAAGGGGGCGTACTCCGCGTCGGCGTCGTCGTAGAACTGGTGGGACTCGCTGGTCAGGAAGCCGACGTGGTTCTGCCGGGTCGGCTCGTCGAGGACGCCGAACGTGCCCGCAAACGAGTGTTCCATGAAATACCGGCCGACGAGGCCGCTCGAGTTGGCCAGTCCGTCGGGGTAGTGACTCGACTCCGAGAGGAGCAGCAGGCGGGGCGTCTCGACGCCGCCACAGGCCACGACGAAGGCGTCGGCTTCCTGGCGGTGGCGCTCGTCGTCGGGGGTTGCGTAGACGGCCGCCTCGATCTCGTCGGCGTCGTGTACGAGACGCTGGACCGGCGCACGATCGATCACGGTCGCGCCCTTGCGCTCGGCGCGCTCGACGTGGACCGTCGCGTCGTACTTCGCACCGGAGGGGCAGACCGGTCGACAGGTGCCGTAGCCGACGCAGGCGCTTCGGTCGTCGTAGCTCTCGGAGTTGCGCGCGTTCGGCACGGAGTGCATCGCGATCTCGAGTTCGTCGCAGGCCTCGGCGAACAGGCTGTCGCTGTAGGATGGCGGAAACGCCGGCATCGGATGCGGTTCTTCCCGGGGCGGCGCGAAGGGATTGTCGGCGGCACCGGCGATCCCCAGTTCCCGCTCGGCCTCGGCGTAGTATGGCTGGAGGTCCGCGTAGTCGATCGGCCAATCCGCGCCGACTCCGCGGACGCTCCGAGAGTTGAAATCCGCCTCGTGGAGCCGCATCACCATCCCCTGCCAGTGGAGCGTCGAGCCGCCGACGCCCTTGACCCGGGCGCGGTTCAGCGGGTAGTGTCGGTCGCCCGACGCCGAGTACGCATCGCGTTCGGGATCGCCGTCCCAGACGTCCGGCCGGTCGTAGAACGGCCGGATCGCCCGTTCCTGTCTGGCGAGCCTGTCGGCCGGATCGAACCGCGGCCCGGCCTCCAGGATCACGACCTCGCGCCCGGCCTCGGCGAGTCGGTCCGCGACGATCCCACCCGCGGGGCCCGCCCCGATCACGCAGACGTCTGCGTCCGCGACGGGCGTTCGGTCGACAGCCTCGTCAGTGATGGGGGCTGCCGATTCGGGGGGCGATCGAGCCTCGCTCACGATCGTGGCCCCCGCTGGTAGCTTTCGATTCCACCCGCGTGGCCTTGCGGGTTCTCGATGCCGACCAGTTCCCCGCCCGTGGGCGAGGCGTACAGTGCCACCAGGAGTTCGTTGACGACGTAGTACCGGACCCGTTGGGCGGTCGTCCCGTCCGGGTTCTCCTCGGCGGTATCGGCGCGGAGTTCTCGAAAGAACCGATCGCGTTCGGCCACGGACAGCGCCGCGACGCCGTCGGCGTACCACGCGTCGGCGAGTTCGTCCAGTTCCGCGACCACCGCGTCCAGTTCGGCGGCGTGTGTCGGATCAGCCAGTCGACCCTCGAGGAACCGCTCGACGAACGGCCGCGTCCCGGTAACCGCGCTTGGATAGACGACCTCGGCGGCCGCGACCATCGTCTCCCGAATCAGTTCGGTATCGACGTCGGCCCCCGAATCGGTGCCGTTCCCGTCGGGAGGCGCTCCTCTGGGAGCGGCACAGCCCGCCAGCGTCCCCCCGCCGAGCGCAGCCAGTGCGGCGACCGCGTCCCGTCTGGTCAGCTCCATGCGAGCGGATTAGGTAAACCTAAACCTTATACCCGTTGGAACGAGACGCTCCAATAATGGGTCACCCACACGGCGGAACGGCTTCCGGTCGGCCCGAGGGCGACGGCCGCCCTCGGGGAACGAGTCGGTGATGGTCGACGTGGAACCGCCAACTATTCCGCACTGTCGGACCGATTATCCCACAACGGTCGCCGATCCCGTCCAACAGTACCACCAACGACGAATTACGTATGAAATCTCTGCTCTCACGACGACGCGACACGACCGACGGACCGACGCTCGGGCTGTTGTTCCTGTCCGGTGCCATCGCCGTCATCGTCCTGTTCCCGCTTACGTACCTCCTCTTCGAGGCGATGACCGTCGACACGGGCCGGCTCTGGGAGATGCTCGTCCGCCCGCAAACCGCGACCATCGTTACGAACAGCCTCCTGTTAATGACCGGCGTCACGGTCCTCTCTGCGCTGCTCGGCGTCCCCCTGGCGTGGCTCACCGTCCAGACGGACCTCCCGTTTCGCCGCTTTTGGTCCGTCGTCGCGGCCCTCCCGTTGGTCGTCCCGAGCTACATCGGCGCGTTCGCGTTCGTCTCGGCGTTCGGACCACAGGGCGAGTTCCAGTCGATCCTCGAGCCACTGGGGATCCAGCAGTTGCCCGAAATCTACGGCCTCCCCGGTGCGACCCTGGTCATCACGCTCTACACCTATCCCTACGTCTACCTGACGGTCCGGGCCGCGTTGCTGTCGTTCGACACGACGCTGCTCGATGCCGCCCGCACCCTGAACCACGATACGTGGACGGCGTTTCGCCGCGTGACGCTCCCACAGATCCGACCCGCCGTCGTCGCCGGGGCGTTGCTCGCGGCGCTGTACGCCGTCTCCGACTTCGGGACGCCGGCGATCATGCGTCTGCCCGTCTTCACCCAGCAGATCTACGTCGAATATCGCTCCTTCGGCCGGGACTACGCCGCCTTTCTCTCGTTGCAACTGCTCGTCATCGTCCTCGTCGTCCTGGTTCTCGAGTGGTGGGTCCGACCCGACCGGACGGTCCAGGGCGACGGGTCGGAGGGGACCGGCGGCCCCGTCGTGGAACTCGGGCGATGGCGCTGGCCGGCGACGCTCCTTCCCGCCGGCGTGACCGGGATCGCGTTGCTGGTGCCGCTGTGGATCCTCGGCCTCTGGCTCGTGACCGCCGATCCGGACGCACGGCCCGAACTCGCGTTCGAACTCGAGTACGCGCTGAACTCCCTGCTGGTGGCCGGCGCGGCCGCGTTCGTCGCCGTCCTGGTCGCCCTGCCGGTCGCGTACGTCGCGGCCAGAGACGAGTCGCCGCTGTCGACGCTGTTCGAGCGATCGACCTACGTCGGCTTCGCCGTGCCGGGTATCGTACTCGGGCTCGCACTCGTCTCGTTTGCGACGACCTACGAGACCCTTCGACAGTCGTACGGCCTGACCACCCTCCCGGCGCTCTACCAGACGATTCCGCTGTTGGTGTTCGCCTACGTCGTCCGATTCATGCCCCAGGCCGTCGGCTCGATCCGGACGACGACGCTACAGGTCGATACGAAACTGGTCGAAGCTGCACACACGCTCGGCGAGACGCCGCTGCGGACGTTCCGAAAGGTGACGCTGCCGCTCATCGCCCCGGGCGTGACCGCCGGCGCGGCGCTGGTCTTCCTGACGACGATGAAGGAACTCCCGGCGACGCTACTCCTTCGGCCGACCGGCTTCGAAACCCTCGTCACGATCATCTGGAAGGCACAGGGCGAGGCGTTCTTCCAGTACGCCGTCATCCCCGCACTGCTGTTGCTCGCCGTCTCCGGGCTCTCGTTGCTCGTCCTCCTCACCCAGGGCGGGCGTGAGGGGCTATAACCCTCGGTCACCGCTCCGCTCGAGGACCTCGATCGGCTCGATCAGCGACGGCTCGTCCGTCGCCGGGTCGTTCACCGCCGTCGAGACCGGATACGCCGTCATCCCGTCGGACGGATAGGGCTCGAGCAGTGCTCGGGGCTCGTCGCCCGACAGCCACCGTTCTTCCGCAGCCGGCTCGAGAACGACGGCCATCCGGTGGTGGAGTTCCGAGACGAGGTCGTTGGGGTCGGTCGTGACGATGGTAAACGTCTCGAGGGGGCCGCTCTCGGATGCCTCCTCGACGCCGCCACCGAAAGCGTCGAGCCCCGTCTGGGTCGTTGCCGGTTCCCAGCGCTCCCAGAGGCCGGCCATCGCGAACACGCGATCGTCCTCGAAGGTCACCCGATAGGGCTGTTTTCCGTCCGCAGTCTCGACCCACTCGTAGAACCCGTCCGCAGGAACGATGCATCGCCGCCGCTCGTAGGCCGACTCGAAGCTCGGCTTCTCGTCGATGGACTCCGCCCGCGCGTTGATGAGCCCGCCGCTGTCGTCGTCGGCCCACGACGGCACCAGTCCCCACTCGAGGCGCTGGATCGTCTCCGGCTCCTCGTTCGTGATCACCGGCAGCTCCTGGCCGGGTGCCATGTTGTACCGCGGCGTAAACGTCGCGTCCGATCCCGAGTCGGACTCAGCGGTCCGAAACCGGGCGTCGAACCGGGCCTCGAGGTCCTCGTCTGGGACGGTGAGCGTGTAGCGACCGCACATACTGGAGTCCTCGGAGCGCTGGCCCAAAGGCCTGTCCGGTCACGACTGCAAACGAGTCGAGCACGCGGGCCTGCTCGGAACCACCGCGTGAATCCGCTCCGAAGTACCTATCACGAACGGGTACTGACGAGTGGCCATGAAAGTCGGAGCACACGTTTCGATTTCCGGTTCGCGCGTCTCCTCGGACGACGAAACGCCGCCCTACGACGACGTTCGCAACGCCGTCCACCGCCAAGTCGCGTTCGGCGGCAACTGCGGGCAGATCTTCACGACCTCGCCGCAGGTCTGGGCCCAGCCCGAACTCAGCGACGAGGCCGCAGAGGGCTTTCGCGCGGAGAGCGACGAGCGACTCGAGGGGCCGTGGGTGATCCACTCCGCGTACCTCGTGAACCTCTGTACGCCAAAAGACGACCTCCGGCGGAAGTCCACGGAGAGCATGCAGGCCGAACTCGACGCCGCCGACACACTGGGTATCCCGTACGTAAACGTCCACCTCGGGGCGCATACGGGTGCCGGCGTCGAGGGTGGCCTCGACAACGCCGCGAGCGTCATCGACGACCTCGAGGTCCCCGAGGACGTAACGATCCTCATCGAGTCCGACGCGGGCAGCGGCACGAAGCTCGGCGGCGAGTTCGAGCACCTCGCGGGGATCGTCGATCGCACGGACACGGACATCGGCATCTGTATCGACACCGCCCACACGCTGGTCGCGGGCAACGACCTCACCACGCCCGAGGCGGTCGACGAGACGATCGGCCGGTTCGACGACGAGGTGGGCCTCGAGTATCTGGAGTACATCCACCTCAACGACTCGAAACACGACGTCGGCACGCACAAGGACGAACACGCCCACATCGGCGAGGGCTTCATCGGCGAGGACGGGATGAAGGCCATCGTGAACCATCCCGACCTGCGGGAGCTGCCCTTCGCACTCGAGACGCCGACCGAAGACGGCCGCGGCTTCGCGTGGAACATCGAGAAGGTCAAGGAACTGCGGGAGTCGTAACCCTCGATTCGGCGAGGCCCACGACCACGTGTTCCGTCTCGGCCGTTCGAGAAACCGACCCGTTTTTATTCGAGACGCCGTATCCGGAGCCGTGCGCGAGTTCTCCGAATCCTATCTCAGCCGGACCCGCGAGGGGATGTGGGCCGATTCCCGCGACGCGCTCGAGCCACTCGAACTCGAGTCCCGCGATCGGAGCCTCGACGTGGGCTGTGGAACCGGCGAGTTGAGTCGCGTGCTCGCGGCGGAGTCGCCGGGCGAGGTGATCGGCTGCGATGCGGATCCCGACCTGCTCGGGGCCGCGAGCGAGCGCGTCCCGGTCGTGGCCGGCGACGCCGGTCGGCTGCCCTTTCCCGACGATGCGTTCGATCTCGTGGTCTGTCAGGCGCTGTTGATCAACCTCCCCGAGCCCGCACGCGCCGTCGCCGAGTTCGCTCGCGTCTCGAGTGACCTCGTCGCGGCGGTCGAGCCGGACAACGCCGCAGTCGAGATCGACTCGAGCGTCGACGCCGAAGGTCGACTCGAGGGCCGGGCACGGCGGGCCTACATCGACGGGGTGGACACGGACGTCACGCTCGGGGCCGACGCCCGCGAGGCCTTCGAAGCGGCGGGACTGGACGTACTCGCGACCCGCCGGTACGATCACGTTCGAACGGTCGAGCCGCCCTACAGCACCGGCGCACTGACGGCCGCCCGTCGGAAGGCGACCGGCGAGGGGCTGGCCGACGACCGGGCGACGATGCTTTCGGGTGCGTTGACCGAATCGGAGTACGACGAACTTCGCGGTTCGTGGCGGGAGATGGGGCGGGACGTAATCGACCAGATGGAAACACGGGAGTACCGCCGCGAGGAGGTCGTGCCGTTTTTCGTGACGGTCGGTCGGATGCCGTGAGCGGATCGGAAGGGGTCACCACGGGAGCAGTGCGCGCAACACGCTCCCCACGACGCCGCCGACGAGTCCGTCGACGACGGTCAGCAGCGAGAACGCGAGTGCGATCAGGACGATACTCGGCAACCCGAGTCCCGAAAGCATCGGGCTGATCGGACCGATGGATGCGAATATCAACAGCGGCGGTTCGTTGTATAGTCCCAGCAGCGTTCCGAGAGAGGCGGTCACCGTTCCTGCGACGCCGCCGACGAGCGCGCTCGCGATCGCCGCGTGAACGATGCCGGACGTGACCCGGCCGGCGGCGTAGGCGGCGATGAATCCGGCGACGACGCCACCCCCGATACGAGTGAGCAACGGCACCAGCAACGCGTTGAGATTGATGAGGATTCCGACGAGAGTCGCCCCGACGATGATCCACGTGTCGATCACCTCGGATTCAGTCATTCGTACCCCTCGTCGGATACTCGAACGGAGTACTGGTGATACACGCCGATCCCGCGCGGTGAACGCGCCCATCGATGCGGTCGATCTCCCTTCACTTACCCATGGTCCGCCGTTTGATGTGTTCGACGCGCTCGCGCAGTTGCGAGGCTGCCCTCGCGGCGACCGATCGGAACGGGCGACACACTCGCGCAACTGTCGCGTCGACTTTGCTCGGGTCCGTCGTGCTCTCGTCCTCGGGTTTCCACGCGAGACAGAGGTTCCCGCCGATGATCCCGAGCAGCATGCCGACCAGTAGTCCGCCGAGCGAACCGAAAATCGAGAGGATCGAGAGGGCGACGCCGACGACACCGATCACGTCGGCGAGCTCCGGTCGGTACAGCGCGAATACCCCCGTCAGAAAGACGAACACCCCGAACGCCGCTCCGATAGCGAGAAAGCCCGCCATCTCACCACCGATGAAGATGATATCCGGCAGGATCTGCAGCGGGACCCACGCGATCAAAACCCCGGCAATGCACAGCAACAGACCGCCGAGGAACGGCCGCTGCAACCGCCAGCGTGTGAACCGCTGCCATCGAGTCGCGACCCACTGAGTGGGGAGCCTGGAGTCATCCCGACCGTCTTTCGTTGCCATCGGAATCACTTGTCACCATCGGGGTTGTAATTCAGGTCGACGCTGAGACCCGGGAGCGTAATCTCGTTCGAGGCGAGGTACAGCATATCGATCTCGGCGTCTTTCTGTACCGTTCCGGGGCTCTCACCTTCGATATCGGTGATGAAGCCGTCTTCGGGATCGGCGTTCTCCCCGGCCGCCTGCTGGAACTGCCGGTTGGGATCGTCGTGGTACTGGGTCTTGATGACCTGTCCGTTGAACGACGCCTCCTCGGCGTCGAGTCCCGTCATCTTGATGTACTGCTGATCCGCCTCGACAGTCTCGTCGGCAGTAAACGAGATCTCCATCGTGCCGCTGAGTCCGGGCAGTTCGTCGACCGATTGTTCTCTGGTCAGTCTCAGTCCGTCGATTTCGACATCCCGTTGTTCGACGATGAGGGCTGGCGTCGCTTCCGCGTTATCGCTCTCTCCGACGCCGGGATAGAGGAGGAACTCATCGGATCTGATTTCGTCGGCTTCGACGGTGAACCCGCCAGCACCGGCCAGCGGTGCAGCGTACGCCGTTGCCGAGGAGAGAATAATGAGTCCCACGATCGCAACAGCGAGAATCGAGATCCCGGTCCCGGCCACTAGCCGCTTCGTTTCATACATACTCCGTCCTCCGTTCGATCGACGAGTTCGTCGTCCCCAGACGATTGTAGGATCCGTTCACACGCTGGCTGAATCGGTACTTCGCTCGCATGGCACAGAACCACACACAACGCAACCTCCAATCTGTTTTCCCCCTCGGATACGGGGGAGTTTATACTGTGGTATGGCCGAATCACTGCGCGACTGATAGCGCCATTCTCCCCGCCTCAGTACGGGACAACGCGGGACCGCTCGGCTCGTCGCTCGAGTGAATATTATAAAAAAACGTGTATTTACGGGATAATAACTATTGAAGAGAGTGGCCCGTGTGGGAGCATGCAACGGACGCGGTTCGACACCGAAGCAATCGTCGACTTCTCCAACGACACTGCGTGGGAATATCGCTTCTTCTGGAGCGACGCCACCCGCCACTATGGCTGTTACGACGACGATCACACGAGCCATCGGGAGGCCATGGAACGCTCCAACGGCGTTTACGCCGCCAAATTCGACGTGGACACGACGGAGACGCTGCTGGACGTCGGGACGGGACGTGGCGGCGTTCCCACGCGGGTCGCGGCCGAGTGCGGGATCGCGGTTCACGGCGACTTCACCGCGGAGCTCCCGGCGTAGGTGATACCGATGATGACAGCAACGACCGCTCGAGGCGACACGGAGCAGCCCCATCCCAGCGGCCGGCGAGTTCGAAACGTGGTGAGTATCGGGCCATGAGATACGCAAAGTGCATCATCATTACCGACGAGGCGGGATTACATCCCGTCGACAAGCGGATCGCCGAACACACGGACATCACGCGTGAACTCCTTCACAACGTCAGTCTCCTCGGGGACGAAACGATCGTGACCCTCTTTCAACTGTCGGGTGACCGAACGGCCCTCGAGGAGATCCTGACCGACTCCCGGATGGTCCGGAAGTTTCACCTCTCGGGGCGGGACGACACGATACACGCCTATCTCCATCTCGAGCGATACGACAGACTCGTCCGACTGATGAAAATGCTCAGACAGTTCGAATTCATCATCGATACGCCCCTGGAGTACACGCGACGCGGTGGGCTCTGTGTCACGCTGATCGGCGACGTGGTGAGTTTTCAAAACGCCGTGCCGAACATTCCCGACGGGATCACGCTCAAGCTCCTCAAGACCGGGACCTACGAACCGAACACGGACCGATTGTTCTCCCAGCTCACCGACCGACAACAGGAGATCCTTCGGACCGCCGTCGATATGGGCTACTACAACGTTCCTCGAGAAGCGACCCACGACGCCATCGGCGAGGAACTGGACTGTACGGGCGGGACGGTCGGCGGTCACCTGCGGAAAATCGAGGCCAAGATCCTCTCACAGATCGTTCCGTGAGTCGGCTCACGGTCGCTCCGCCGAGTCGTATAAACCACCGTCGATACCCGGACCAACACTGAGACACGTTACCGACGAACGACGACGGGAGGCGAGTATGACAGACGCCGACGCCAGCACCGAAACCGACGGTTCGAACGCAGTCGGGGATCGGCCGCCGTACCGCGTGGCACTGGCCCCGCTCTCCGAGGCGGCCGACTCGGTCTCGTTCGACCCTCGCGAGGTCGAAGCCGCGATCGCCGGCGGACTCGCCGGGGCGTTTCCGGCGGCGTTGCTGATCCAGCGGTGGGATACCGACGCGATCAGACGGGTCGGTGCGGTCTTCGGTACCCCGACGCTCGACGGCGGCTGGCTCGCGATGTTCGCCCTCGGGGTCCTGTTTTCGCTGCCGTTTATCGCGTTCGTCTCGATCTGTCTCGACCCGTTCGTGGAGTGGCTGCTGGGAATCGTCCGCCAGAACGCATCCCTTCGGGCGGCACTCGTGGCACTCCTCGATCGATCCGCCCTCGCGACGATCACGTTCGGACTCGGCAACGGCTATGGAGCCGCGGTGGGAGTCGGCTTCGGGGTGCTCCTACAGCCCCTGTGGGTGACGGTCGTACTGGGCGTTCCGACGACCGTTCCCATCCTCGCGCTCGAGAGAGTCGTCGCCGTCGTCGCGTGGACCGTCTACGGTGGCACGCTCGGGCTGGTATACGGGCTGCTCCTCGAGCACTGAGACGGTTTGCTGTCCCGAGTTCCCGGTGGAACCGCAGACCGGTCCCGGTCCCACCGACACTGACGGACGGGAGACCGTATGAACCGTCGCTTCGTCGCGGGCCAGGGATTCGAACGATGGGAGCCCCCGAAACGAGTCCACACGACTCGCAACGCTGTCGTCCGAGTCGGTGTGCAGTGACGGTCAGTGGCTACGATAGGGGCCACGCACTCAGAACAGAAACCGCGAGTCGACATCGGCGGCGACGTCGGCCAGGCCGACCGCCGCGTCGGAGTACTGCA
Organism: Natrinema longum; assembly: GCF_017352095.1. NCBI lineage: Archaea > Methanobacteriati > Methanobacteriota > Halobacteria > Halobacteriales > Natrialbaceae > Natrinema > Natrinema longum. Next base: position 2,609,639 of record NZ_CP071463.1, on the reverse strand, counting down.
GGAGCCGCTGTATGTCACCGTCCAGCTCCAACTCGCCGGCCATGAGCATGTCGACGATGCCGCCGTCGCCCCGAACGAGTTTCGTCCACGTCTCGTACTCGCCGGCGAGCCGGAAGCCGTATTCGTGCTCGTCGGGCTCGGTGAGCACCTCGACCCCTCGGCACTCGCCATCGTAGAGATCCAGATACGAGTAGACGGTCCCGTCCACGACGTTCTCCGTCGCTTGGACGGTCAAGTCCTCGAAGATGTCGGGAACTGCCGCCAGGAGTTCCGGCCAGGTCCGGGCGGGAAGGTCCGCGATCGTCGTCCGGCAGAGTTCGGCAGTGAGCCGGTCCTCGAGCGCCCCCTCGCGGGCGTCGATCCGCTCGCGGACGTCCGCCGGTGCCGCCTCGACGATCGGTTCGATCGCGTCCGCCGAGCGATCCGAAAACTCGTCCTCGATCGCGTCGACGATTTCCGGTGGCAGACCGGCGAGCGTCGTCGTCTCGAGTGGCACGTCCTCGATCTGGAAGACGAACGAGCCGTCGAAATCGACGCCCCACCCCGCCGAGCGAGCGGCGTAGTCGTCGCTCTCGTTGATCGCTCGCCGGTACTGTTCGAGCCACGGTTCCGTCGGGAAGTACTGTTCGATCGGTCGAACTCGTTGCGTGCTCATTGTGAGTGTTCGGGTTGCCCCGATAGAGACGGCCGAGCCGAGACGTATACGGGAGATCGACCACCCGTTCGGCCGAACCCCACACCGACTCGCGACCGGCCATACGGGAGTACGATTACTGTGAACGCTTGTTGTGGTTGCTCCAGTCATCCGAGGGCTGTTATTAGTGACGGAGAAGGCGATCACGTCGTCTCCGCTCGGACGTGGGTTGATGGTATCTCACACGGGGCAGCAATACACACCAGGACGAAAACTGTGGGCTCGAACCCGTTCGTCTGCCCTTCAACGACTGGTTATTCGAGCGAGTAGGTTGATCAGCGACTCGGTCAAACTACGTCTGTGTCACAAGCTATCACATCATCCGACTTCCGGGCGGAACGGATCGATACCTCGAACAAGTGGTACGAACTCTTCCAGAAGGGCGTCGAACTCGGAACCTGGGACGTCGAAACGCTGTTCGAGGAGGTCGACTTCCGGCGTGATCGCGAGCGCTGGGCGTCCCTCGAGGCCGACGAGCGAAAGCAAATCAGATACCTGTTGTCGGGCTTTCTCGACGGCGAGTTCGCGGTCGGGGAGGACGCGAGTCACCACCTCCAGCGCATCGTCGGAGCGCCGTGTTTCGACCACAGCGAGGAGATGGGGATGTATATGACGATGTTTACGCTGACCGAACACAAACACACGCAGTTCCTCGACGTCTACATGCACGAGGTGATGGGCGATCAGGACGTGTTCGCCGAGTTGAACCCGAAACGAGGCGGTGCCCGAATCCCGATCGTACAGGCGACCGGGCTCGGCGAAATCTTCGATCGACAGGGACAGCTAACCGCGCGGGCTGCACATTCACAGGATCCCGTCGACATCGCCGAGGCGTTGACGGTGTATCACATGATCGTCGAGGGGCTGCTCGCCCGCGGCGGTTTCTACTCGGTCAACAAGCTCTCGGCGAACGCGCCGCTCCCGCTGTTGAACCACGGGTTCAAGCTCATCAGCACCGACGAAGGCCGTCACATCACCCACGGTGTCGAGGCGTTGGGCGAACTGATCGAAAAGGAACGCGCCGGTAAACCCGAGTTCCAGGGCGTCAGTGAGGCGATCGTCGACGTCCTCTACGAGAACGTCGGGGCGGTCGCGGACTTCGGCTACATGTTCACGGACGCCGTCGGCGACCCCCTCGAGATCGAGTTCGATGATCTCCTGTTTCGTGTCGGCCATCTCATCGACGGCCAGTTCAACGAGGCGCTCGACCTCGATATCGACCACCGCACGATCCTCGAACTCGTCGCCGACCGCCACGAAGACTGTCTGGAGACGGACATCGACGAGGCAGTCCGGGAGTACCGGGACCGCTACCAGCGCCAGCGTGGCGTCGAAACCGATGGTGGGCGATAACATGCCCGACGAGACCGACCTCGACGAGCTGGCCCGCGGCGCAGCGTTTACCGCCTCGGAGGAGGAGGTGCGCGACGCGATCGAAACAGCCGCGGACGAACTCGATCAGCGCTTCGAGGACGTTCGCGACAACGTCGCCTACATCATGGACTCGACGTTCGAGGACGAAGGCGTCAGCACGTCGTTCAACGAGAGCATCAGCGGTACCAGCCTGGAACACGACGCGGTCGGAACCGGCGATCCCCGTCTCGAGGCGCTGGAACTGTACAAACTTCGCCAACGGCTCTAGATGTACGACGTTACGTTCTCCCTCGACGAGGGAGCGGAAACCGTCGCGATCGCCCCGGACGAATCCGTCCTCGACGCGGCGGAACGGGCGGGGCTCGACCTCCCACACTCCTGTCGGAACGGCATGTGTACCGCCTGTGCGGGCGAACTACTTTCGGGCGAACTCGAGAGCAACGGAACGGCACTCTCCCCCGAAGAGGAAGCCGACGGGTACGTGTTGCTTTGCTGTTCGTCCCCGCGTACCGACTGCGAAATTCGAGTCGGCGAACGCGTCCAGGACGAACTCCTCGGTCTCGACGCCTTCTGATCGGGCTATCGGAGGTCCCGCTTTCCCCCGATCGATGACGGGGTTTCGCTACCGGCCGACGGGGAGCGCCATCGACAGCACCCGGGAACAGTTTAAAATAACCGCGTTTCCGAGGGGTCACGCTAACGATAATCGGGAGCGATGCTCTCTACAGATCATGCATGGTACTGACGTATCACACGCGTGACCGTCTCCCCATCGACCCCCGTCGAAGCGGGTGCACGTGTCAGCACCATCCTGCGGCCGAGATGCGTCACGGCTCGTTTACACGGCAGAACCGACGCGTGCTGTGGCCGTCCGAAAGCACAGCGATCCGCTCGAACACCCATGAGTAACCAGAACAAGAAGCGAGTGAAAGAACCCGACTCGATCGACCAGTCGTTCGACGTGTTGCGAGATCCGTGCCGCCGGTCGCTCTGTCGATACGTGATGCAAACGGAGACGGCGGTCATCACACACGAGGAAGTCGTCGATCGAGTCTCGACATCGATCGAAACGACCCTGGATCGAACGGCCGTTGCGACGGAGCTTCGCCATATTCACCTGCCGAAGCTCGACGAAGCCGGTCTCATCGAATACGACCGGGAGAGCGGGGCCGTTCACGTCGATCGCGCGACGACTGAAGCGTGTCTCGAGCAGGTCCGTGCGACCGTCGCGGAGCTACAGGGGACGCAACTCGACCGGTAACTTCCGTCAGACGATGTCGCCGCGGACCGTCCGCCCGTCCTGTTGGGCTCGCCAGTCGGACAGCTCCCGAGCCGCCGCTTCGGCCTCGTCGCCGTCCATTCCGAGCATCTCGAGCGCGGCCGACAGCGTCGGCAACGCCAGTTCACCCGCCCGAAGCTTTCGGAACGCGTCGTGGCTCCTGGTGCCGTCGGCCCAGAGGCAGACCCCACGCGGGTCGAGCAACTGCGTGTAGTCCTCGCGCAGTCGGGCACCGCGCAACCGCTGGGTGACGTTGTCCTCGAACGACGCGTTACAGACCTCGAGGTGAATCGGTTCGTCGTCCTCGAGGAGGTGGGCGGCGAGACACCGTTCGGGGGCCGCGTGGCCGTTTCGGTTGGCCCGGAGGTAGTGGGGGTAGTCCACGGCCCAATCGGCCCGGACCGATTTGCCGACGCCACTGATGCCGTGGGACTCGCGGAATCGTGCGGCGGGCTCGCGGGCGTCCCCCTCGTCGGGACTCGCGGAAACGGACTCGCCGTCGTCGTCCAGCAGGATATCTTTGGTCACGTACACGTCCAACCGCTCGACGGGATCGAGGCCGAGCGCGACGTCGCCGAAGGCCCACACTTCGCGGACGGGCACCGGCATCCGATCGGCTTCGACGGTGTCCACGAGCCGCTCGAGGCGGTCGACCGCGTCACTGCGGTCCAGTCCAGTCATCGGTCGCCCTTGGGCGTGGACGCGCAAAGTCGTTTCTTCCGCTGTCGCGAGCGCGGTCGGACACGACGAGACGGCAGGGCGATCCCCACGGCGACCGGACCGTCTCGCGACCCGGCTCGAGAGATCAGGTTTTTTATCCGTTCCCGGTGAACGGAACGCTATGCGACACCGGATCTTCAACGAGGACGGCGACGAGGAACTCGTCTTCGTCATGGGTTGGGGCAACCGCTGGACCCACGAGAACGTCAGCTGGCTCATCGGGCAGTTGACCGAGGCCGGCTACCGGGTTCACGCGTTCGAACTCCCCACGAACATCGACGACTTCAAAGCCGACTGGCTCGAGCCCGTCGCCGAATACGTCCGCGACCTCGAGGAGTACCAGCTGCTGGGCCACAGCGCGGGTTCGCTCGTCGCCCAGGCCCTCGACGGTGCGGACAACCACGTCTACCTGAGTCCGTGGTGGGGCTACGGCGAGGGCTTCCCGGAACCGGTGTTGGACGCGGTCTCGAAACTCCCGACCTCGTTTCCCTGTCTCCCGATGGGCGGCTTCGACAGGGAGGCACTCGGCAAGCGGGCGACCGACCACCAACTCGAAACGACGCCGTCGTGGATCTCACCCGCCTTCGTCCGGGAAACCCGCCGCGCACAGGACGAGCTGTTGACGATCGATCACGACGCCGTCGTCTTCTGCTCGCTGCGCGATCCCGTCGTGAGCCTCCGGCCGATCGGCGAGCGGGTTCCCGCCGAGCACGTCGTTCTCTACAACGGCGGCCACGAACTGTTCTCCTCGACCGGTCGCGATCGGTACGTCGACCTCCTGCTCGCCGCACTCGAGGAGGGTTCGGCAGCCGTCGAGCACCGGGAACGGCGCTCCGCCTGATCCGGGCTGCTGTCACTGGGTCCCGCATACTTGCAGGGCGGGTCGTGGGTGCGCCGGCACTGACTGACAGGAATCCGGATAACTCCGTTCGATATCCCACCACTGGCGACCCGCTCAGAGAGCGTCGACCAGGGCCCGTAGTTGGGACCGCCCCTCGAGCAGGGCACGGGGAAACCGCGGTCGTGCAGTCGCGATCGCGTCGGCGAGAACAGCCGTGGCGTCCGTGAAGACCCCAGTGCCATGCCCGAGAAGGATTCGTTTCGGCGCGATCCCCTCGAAGACGTCCGTCGGGACGATGGGCCGAAGCAGCAGGTAGACCGCGAGCCGTTCGTCGCCGGCGAGATACGGCGGTGCAGTTCCGAGGAGGTCGGGGACGTACAGCGTGCCATCGGAGCGCCGGTATGCGATCGCTTCGGACCAGCCCGGTACCGGGCTCACTTCGCGGACAGCGAACCCCGACCCCTCGAGTTCGCCGTCGAACCGCTCGCGGGGCGCGTCGAGTCGCTCGGAAACCCGCTCCAGCCACCGCGGAACGTACACGGGAACGTCGAACCGACGGGCGAACCGATCGGCGTCGCGAGCGTGGTAGGCCGAGCAGACGACGACACCCGCGACCTCACCGAGGGCGTCGATCGCCTCGTCGGTTCCGGGTGCCTCGAGCGGGTCGAACAGCCAGACGCCGCCCTCGTCGCCGAGCAGGGCGTGACTCGCCCGCATCCCGGCTTCGTCGGGATGGGCGAGCCACCCGATACCGCCGTCGAACTCGTCGATCAGTCGAGCCGAGGCCGATGGCGACCTGTCGTATATCACCATGTGCACGCCGTCTCGAGGCTACTCGAAGTTACTTTCGGACGACACGACCGCGGCGGGGTCGGGACGAATCGGTCGACAGCGCCGTCTCGAGACGGTAGTGACCACACCCCATCTCGTGTCACACGGTCTGTAAGACACCGGTGGCGGCCGCCGCCTTCGTCTCCGGCAGACGAAACCGTGATTGGCAGCGACCGACAACGGACCGCTAATGGACTGTAACCGGTGCAACGAGGAGGCGGTCATGCACGCCGCCTACTCCGGGGCACACCTCTGTGAGGACCACTTCCGCGAGTCGGTCGAGAAGCGGGTGCGTCGCCGGGTCCGGCGGGACGACCTCGTCCCCCACGACGTAACGCCGGCGGACCCACGGACCTGGGTGATCGGCCTCTCGGGCGGCAAGGACAGCGTCGTTCTCACGCGGATCCTCCACGAGACGTTCGTCGACGACCCCCGCATCGAACTCGTCGGGCTGACGATTCACGAGGGGATCGAGGGCTACCGCGACAAGTCGGTCGAGGCCTGCGTCGAACTCTGCGAGGACCTCGAGATCCGCCACGAACTCGTCAGCTACGAGGACGAGTTCGGCGTCCGAATGGACGACGTCGTCGAGGACGACCCCGAAAACATGGCCGCCTGCGCCTACTGTGGGGTCTTCCGGCGGGATCTCCTCTCGAAATACGCCGAGGAACTCGAGGCCGACCTCCTCTTGACCGGCCACAATCTGGACGACGAGGCCCAGACCGCGCTGATGAACGTCCTCGAAGGCGACGTCGAGCAGATGGCGAAACACTTCGACGCCAGCCTCGGCCCCCTCTCCGAGCGCGAGGAGCAAGACGAGTTCGTCCCGCGAGCGAAGCCGCTTCGTGATGTCCCAGAAAAGGAAGTCGCCCTCTACGCTCACATCGACGACCTCCCCGCCCACATCACCGAGTGTCCACACGCCAGCGAGGCCTACCGTGGCGAGATCCAGCAACTCCTCTACGATCTCGAGGAGAACCATCCCGGGACTCGCCACTCGATCCTCTCGGGGTACGAGGAACTGGCGGACATCGCCGCCGAGAAGTACGCCGGCGACGGCGGTGCCGACCTGCAGGAGTGTGTCGAGTGTGGATCGACGACCACGCGCGAGGTCTGTCGGAAGTGTTCGCTACTCGAGTCGCTCGTCTGAGACGGTTTCCCGTCCGTCAGTGCCGGTGGGACCGGGACCGCGCTGCGGTCCCACCGGGTCATCGGGACAGCAAACCGTCTGAGAGGGCGCTCGTTCCCTCCTGGGTTCGACGGACTCGATCCCGGCCGGTGACGACCATCGGTTGTAGCCGATCAATGGTCGTCCCGCAGTCCCGCCGACGGATCGGCTTTCGGCCGTATACGGTCGTAAACGGACGGGTCGCCGAATAGCGAGCGGAGTCGGCTACGCCGCCGGCCCGCCGGTATCGGTCGTCCGACGCGATACCGTGTGGAGACGAGTGTGGGCACTCGCGAGTCGAACTCCGAGAAAAGACGACCGACGAAACCGAACGGAGACCGGCACGACGGTGGTGTGTCGACCGCGTGCTCGCGCCGGACCGATCCGCCCGTCTCGATTACCGAATCACGTCGACGCCGTTCTGTCGCTCGAGTTCCTCGCGGCCGCCGTCGCTCTGTGCGCTGTATCCGGAGTCGGCGTTCTTGACGTTGTTGCTCGCATCGAAGTCGGCCTCGTTCAGCCCCTCGATGCTCTGGCGGGACTTGTCGGCCTGTTTCTGCGTCGTCGGTCCGAGGACCTGAGCGCTCTGGACGCCGGTCATGATCGCCATGACCCGCACTTTGCCCTTGTAAGACTCCTGGATCCGGGCACCCCAGATGACGTTCGCCGAGGCCTCGAGGCGCTCGGTGATGTTGTCGGCGATCCCCTCGGCCTCTTTCAGCGTGAGGTCGGGACCGCCGGTGATGTGGACGAGCCCGCCCGAGGCACCGCGATAGTCGACGTCCAGCAACGGATGGTTCATCGCGTCCTTGACGACCTCGTCGGTCTTGTTCTTGTCCTGGGTCTCGCCGACGAGCATCACGGCGACGCCGCCCTGGTTCATGATCGTGGACATGTCGGCGTAGTCCAAGTTGATCAGCGAGGGCTGGGTGATCGTCTCCGAGATTCCCTTGACGGTCTCGGCGATGATCTGGTCCATCACCGAGAACGCCTTCCCGATCGGCAGATTCGGGACGTAATCGAGCAACCGGTTGTTGTCGAGTACGATGATCGAGTCGGCCTGCTCGCGCAGTTTCTCGAGACCTTCCTCGGCTTTGACCGTGCGGGCACGCTCGACGTTAAACGGCGTCGAGACCATGCCGACGACGATCGCGCCCTGCTCTTTGGCGATCTTCGAGACGACGGGGGCGGCACCCGTGCCGGTGCCACCGCCCATCCCGGCGGTCACGAACACGAGGTCGGCATCGCCCAGTACTTCCTTGATCGTGCCCTGGGCCATCTCGGTCGCACGCTCTCCCATCGACGGGTCGCCGCCGGCACCGAGCCCGTTCGTGAGCGATTTACCGACGAGGATCTTCGTGTCGGCCTCGATCATCTTGAGGTGCTGTTTGTCCGTGTTGATCGCGATGGTGTCTGCACCGTCGACGCCGATGTTGTACAGCCGGTTGATCGTGTTGTTCCCGGCACCGCCAGCACCGATGATGACGATTCGAGGGTCGCCGAACTCGTCGTCCTCCATCGAGGCGTCCATCTCACGGGCCTCTTCTTCCGCGTTCTCGAGGGCGTCTTGAACGATATCCTGCATCGTTACACCTTCGCCCAGTTGCGTTTGCCGGACTGTTCGCTGGGCCCGTCCTGTTGCTCGTTGATCATTTCGCGGACGGCCGACCGGATCGCCTCGCTCCGGTTCGGAAACTCGCCCGAATCGACCAGTTGCTCTACTTCTTCGATCTGCTGTTTCGGGATTCGCAGTGTCACACGCTCCATGGTTGTATTCCCCGTTGGGTAAGACGGTGGCGCGCCCCTGTCAGACGCGGCGTGTCTTACGACGGAACCGCCCGACATCGAGCGGTTTGCTTTTATTCCGACGGTTGTAAGACAATCCGTCTTACGCGAATAAGGGGATGTCCGGCATTGATAATAAAACTTTCGTCAGACGTGACTTTCGTCGTCTTACACCAGTCAGTAGTGACCAGTGTCCGACTCGAGGACGTCGGCCGCGGGCGTCCGACGACCGCAGCCGGGACAGAACGACCAATCCGACCGGATCTCGTCGCCACAGTCACAGAACAGTCGCCGCGAGGCCTTCTCGCCGCAGTTGGGACAGTAGACGTGATCGCCCTCGAGATGATCACCACACTGGGTACACTGGACGGTCTCCTCGTCGGCTCGGGCGTCCCTCGACCCCTGTGTCTGACTCCGCTGGTGGGCTCGACCAGGCTGCTGTCCGTCGGCGGGCGGCGTCTCACCCGTCCGCTCGTCGTCGACACGGATCCCTTCGTCGGACCGGACGGTCGCCCCCTCGAGCGAGATCGAGACGGAGACATCTCGGGGCTCGGCGGACCTCGATTCGTGTGCGCGCGAGTTCGGCTGCTCGATTCCAAGCTCCCGGAGTCGCGTCGCGAGTCGCTCGTCGACCAGTTCGCGAACCAGTTCCTCGATCGCCCCCTCCCCGTCACGTTCCGACCGCTCGCCGCCGACTGCCGCCCCATCCTCGCCCTCGAGATACGCACGCAGTGCCTCGCGCATCGCTTCGCTCTTGGAGGTCTCGAGCCCCTCGAGTTCCTCGACGAGGTCGTCGTCGGCGCGGAACGTGATCTTGCTCATGGGCCAGTTACTCCCGTGTTATCACGCCTCCTATATCAATCATTCTTCCGTTCACGATCAGTGACCTGAGCTGGCGTCGAATAATAACCCTTATGTGCACCTCGCGGACTACGTAGAAGTGCCTGCCCGCCCTTAGCTCAGACTGGTAGAGCAGTCGACTGTAGATCGACTTGCCCCCCGTTCAAATCGGGGAGGGCGGACTCGGATTCTTGTCGAAGTGTAGTCGAACCCGATAGCGGTGTTTTCATCCCGGAGAGGTTCGATACTGGCTGTTTTCCATTCGGTCTCTCGGGACGAAAATCCGGAGTGCAGCTTGTTTCAAGTGCCGGGTGGACGCCTGCGGGCGAATTTTGTAGTCGATCGATGGGGTGGTCGGCGTGACGGTCGCACCGTGGCCGTCGGTCGATCACTCGACGTGCGAGCACTGTGGTGCCCACGTCACGGATAGGTTCCGTCGCGTTTTCGGTGACGACGACGATCGCGCTCATCGGTGTGGTGACTGCGATACGTACGCGCGACTGAGCCGCGGCTCTGCAGCTGGCATTGACGTGTCTGTTCCGGATCCGGAGACATCGCCCGGCCGTCACGGAGGTGAGGCCGATGCGTAACGAGTTCGTCCGGGCGAGTCGGCTATACGATGTCGAGAATCGGACGCCCATCGCCCATCCGGCCCACCAAGCGACTGACGAGGACGTTCGTCGCACCCTCAAGGATCGGGAAATGCGGGCCGATGATATTCGGTCCCCGATTGGGCTTGAACGATTAAGTGGTATCGAGAATTCGTTCAGCAATACTGACCAGTCTATAAAGGAGATATATTGCGGCCAATCCGATCCCCATCCAGAACCATGTCACGAAGGTTCCTCCCTCGTTCGTCGCGGAGACGCCAATGACCCCAATAATCGTGAAAACGGCAATTATTTCAAAGGCTGTCTTCCCTATTTTGGAATCCGTCTCGGAGGACATAGTGAGCGTTCTCTAATTAGGCCTCGTAAATGTTGGGAAAAAACTACGCCTGTTCTCGAAGTCAGTCGCCATGCACTTCAATCAGGCGTTGACCGAACGGACGGTGGTTCGCGGTGAGCCGACTCGTCGAATCCGACGAGTGTGAGCGGTGCGGTGATCGCGTCGACGCACTTCGTCGTCTCTGCCCGGAGTGTACGCGCGCGGTTCGCGACGCGCGGGAGGGTCCGTTATGAGTTCTCGAGCGTCGGAACTCGAGAGCCCGAAGGCCAGCGGCGACGCCCTCGAGGGCGAGATCGTCCAGACTGTCGACGAACTCGAGTACGTCAGCGATCACACTGCCACCTGGCACGATGCGCGGACCACCACTGTCCTCGAGGCGAGTCACTCGCTGCCGTTCTACGGGATCGTCCTCGTTGAACCGGACGTTCCCGTCGAGATCAAAGGCTGCCAGATAGAGACGAGTAACGGCAGTCGGTCGACTCGCGGTCGGTTCTACGTCAAGCGAGCGGCTCACGAGCAACTGCTCGAGGCAGCGGGGATGTACCTGTTCGTCGTGTATCTGCCGCGGCCGGGGCTGCCCCAGGTGGCCCGCGCGATCGTGCCGGCGACGCTCGTCGACGAGCTGCTATCCGGCCGGTGGTACGAGGTCGGCGGCTCGCGATCGGAACAGGAGGTCGCGAAACTCGCGTGGTCGCACGTGATCGACCCGGCTGGTGTTGATCCGTCGGTAACGGTCGGTGATTCGCGGTGAGCGTCGACACCGAATCCGACGATCGGGACCTCGAGGCGGAGTTAGCGAGTTCGGCAGCGGGTCAGTTCGGCGTACCTGTCGACGCTGTCTGCGTGGGCTGTGGGCGGACCCGCGTCAAGCGCGCGACTCTCGAGGCGATGGACCACGATCCCGACACCGACCCCACGACGCTCGAGGCGAGCGACTGTACGTCGTTCAAGCATGTCTGCTATCCCTGCCAGGGTGCGACGTGGTGGAATCCCGTCGCAGTGCTCACCGGCTTGCTCGAGAGCGAGCGAGAACGGGAGCGCAAGCGAGGTGAGTAGCGGTGTCCCAGGTCGAGACGACACCCCACGAGATCGAGGGCCGATGGAAGTGGCCCGACTGGGGCCGCGGTCCGTATGACGCGCTGTCGTCGGTCATGCTCGGCCCGCCCTTCGAGGGCTACCTCGAGATCGACACCGAGATCGACGGCGAGCCCTGGCACCTTGAGGTCAGCTACAGCAAATCGGGGTTCGCGCCCCGGTTGTCTGACGGGATCAACGCCGAACGCCTGTACGAGTGGGACATCAAAGGACGCGGTCGTGGCGAGCGGAAAGCGTCGTACAATATCTCGCCACGGTTCCCGAACATGCGTCACTGGGAGAGTGGCGAGCGGTTGCAACTCCCCTGGGAGAATCAGGTCGGCGAAGTCGATGGGGTTGACGTCGAGTTCCACACCAGCAACATCGAACCCGACCGCGGTCTCGAGTTGCTCCCGGAGTTCTTCACGGCGATCTTCGAACACGCCGGCGAGCGCATTCACTCGGAGTATTTCAGAACGACCCCGCATTCGGCGAGTCGAATGTGGGCGTACGAGCGGTACGTTCGGATTCGCCGTGAATGGGCTGAGAAGCTCTCGTCGGCCGGTGTCTTACAGAAGGTCGCGCACTATCTCTCCGACCTCGAGGGAGTGAAAGCGGAACTCCATATCGACAACGAGGAAGTCGTCAACCACCAGAACCGGCTGTTCTTGAATCCCACGTCGGCCAGTGAACTGCTACCCGGCCACACCTACGGGCGGAAATTCGAGATCTACCAGCTTGCCGACCCCGACGCGGTGTCGAAGGATCACCCGTCGTACCATCCGAAGGTGGAAGTCTTGGTGAACAAGTCGATGAACGACGGCGAGGCATGGGCGTGGGCCGATCGGCACGAAGTGACCGAGCAAATCGAGGAGACGCTGTTGAACGCGCTGCACTGGGAAGACATTCCGCTCGGACCCGACGGCAGCGGTGTCTACGTCGCCGACGATCACTTCGACGCCGTCGCTCGAGACGACCTGGTCGAACTGTACGAAGATCCCACCCCGCGCCTCGAGGCGAAGTCGGACCACCTGTTGATGACGACGCTGCGAGATATGGGCGAGACCGCCCGCGACGTTTCGGAGACGATCGCGACCGACGGTGGCGCGACGGTCGACGACCTCGCCGACCAGTTGGGGAAGCACCCCGCGACGATCTACCGAGCGATCAATGACCTTGGCGAGATCCTCGAGCTCGACCAGGGCGACGTGTCGTTCCGAGCCCGGAAGTATCGCGAGGAACTGCGTGCGCTCGTCGAGTCCGCCGAGTACGCGATCGAGAGCTACGCCGATCGGATGCAACACATCATGGGCTTGGCCGATCACGTCGCCGAGTCCTCGCCCTTCCAGGAGTGGCTCGCGAAGAACGGTGCCGACCTCGAGTTCGACGAGAACGGCGAACCCCGACAGATGCGGATCGATACGATCCTTTCGCGGTTGAAGTACGATAGCTTCGAGAACGTCGCCACGATCGCCAGTGAAGCCCTCGAGAAGTGGTCGAAGTCGGGGAACGATCCGACCACGCTCCGCGGCGTTGAGCTGACCTGGAAGACTCCCGGCGGCGGGACTGAAACCGGATTCGTCGGTGCGGTCGCCGATCGCTGAATCGACCCGGATAGTGGCAACACTCTCGGTATCGCTGTTTTCTGCAACTTAGGTTGACTACCACCGTTTCCTATGCAAATCTGATTGTAGTTCGTCCCTCGAGGGCGGGGGTCGGCACCGCGATCGCACCGCAACGCCGGCGGGGTCGTTTCGCGCTTCGCGCGAAAGCCCCCTTGGCGGGTGTCGCCAAGGCGACAGCGCTAAAAAATTACAGCGCCCCACCCCCACCTCTGCAGGATCTCCAGTTGATCCACACGAAACAGGGGTAGTAGATGTTTAAATAAGACTAAATAAAATGTTTAAGTTATTCATTCCACGGGTAGGGCTCCCCACATGCGTGGCAGAAATCTGGCACATCTGTGCTGGATGGTGCGATAACTCCTTCTACCCGATAATAGCCTCTTATTTCTTCTCCGCATTCTTGGCACTTGATTATCGTTTCTGCACCGCATTTTTCACAATACTCTTGCCGATGTTCTGGTGATCTATAATATCTGTCTGTTATTTGATGACCGTTCAAACAGACTTGCATCGTATCATATTCGCCCATATTTCCCTCATAGGCGTTCTCCCTAATTAATCTTCCAAGCATCTACCTCCTCAAATCCCATGTTATTATGAACACTAATATCTTCCTCTAATATGGATAATTCCCTCATATTATTATACTCATCAACAGAAACAAGATCTATTTCAAGTCGAATATCATTCACTCCCTCCCTTGAGAGATAACTTGTAATTCCTGAAAACACGTCCGAAAACGTGTTGGAGCCGTCAGAAACTGAAAATTCTAGATCACATGCCATACGTATATTAGTTTCATTACCACCGATCACTGTAGCACCAGTTATTCCATTATCATATCTTTTCAACTCCGTAGCCTTCCAATCCCCCTGGAATTGGTCACTTTGTGGCTGAACGCGGGTTCGGAGCATAGTTTGTTTGATGGCTCCATTGCCATGGTTCGATATTTCAATAAAGCATCGATCGTTTTCTGAACTACAGATAGACAAGTCTAACATGGCAGATTTTTCTGTCTCTAACATTTCCTGCTGCTTTTCTTGTATTTCAGTTTGTTCCTCAAGGATATCTTCTTGATTTTCCTGAATATTTGTTCTTTGCTCTTGCGTTTCCCACATCTGCGAATACAGATATGCCAATATTGCTGATAATAATATTGTTCCATAGGCAGCGATAATATTGCTTACCTGATATACATTTAATCTTGTATTTTTAGTAATTAAAAATATAAATGCGGAGATCACTATTACTATTCCGAATACGATACCAAGCATTTTAAGCAGAACATCTCTGCTAACCCCTACATTGGGGTCCGAATTATCGGCGTTCTCTCCCATGATTAATGAGACTATGATTATAGACGAGAAGAAGGTACAATAAATCTTCAATATCATTTTCTCTCCCATTCTTCTCCCCTTCTCGGGGTTGCATGCCGCGAAGATCAATTTCCCCAATATGAACACGAACCGAGTACCGGCCGTGTTCATATGACGTGGGCTGCCGCCGCGATCCACCTGGTCCCCACGTCGATCACGTCGGGCTCTGACCTCTTTTTATAAACTGAACCGGCTCGAGTGAACCGAAAAAACTAGAAATAGCGGGTTGTGTTCACGACCATGTCTCACGACGAGATACCCGGTTCCGTTCGGATCCGGACCGACGACGGGAACGAATGGCGATTCGATGCGATTCAGAAAGCCGCCCGATTCTACGACTGTAATCGGAGCAACGCGGTCGCGTTCGCTTGCGAAGATATTGACTCACTCGTCTCCGCAGCTCGGGCCGTCCTCGAGCGCGACGACCTCTCCCGTGAGCAGCGCCGGGAGATCGCCGAGACGCTGAGTACTCGCGCAGTTCGCTTCGATGTTGACACTTCTATCTCAGTAACACCAAAAGGAAAAATGTAACCCGTCGACGGGGGTCAGCCGTATCAGTAATTCACCGATATTATAGAGAGTTAAGCACTGAAACCTCTTGTTTCGGTATGCCTAAAAACTTGGAGTGCCGTGGTTCCGATAGAGGTATGCAACCAGCAGTAACCCGCGGGATAGCGTTGAACCGTCCGGCAAGCCCACCAATACGTCTCTCGTTCGGTTTGTTCTGGTTGGTTGATCTCGTCGCTACAGTATTCCTCTTTCTCGTTCCGTACGCCACCGAACTCAATCCGATCACGACCCACTTCTATAATCTAATCGGACTGCCCGGTGTCGTTCTTGCAGGAAGTATCTACGCCGTTGCGGTCGTTATGATCGGGCACTATCTCCCGAAACCATACGATGCACTGTTCGCTGTCGGTGCTGTTCTCGTGTATGCCGTCTGTGCAAGCAACAATGTCATCCTCCTAATGAGCGGAGAACCAGTCGTCGAAACACTCATTCTCTCCTTATAACATATTCAGAAAATGGAGTCGATCGAGATCTTCGCTTGCTCGGTCCCGCGGTGATCGCCACCGCCGTGCCACCGAAATAGAGGCAGATCGCTCGAGCGGACCATCTTGTCATTGAGGATCGTACAGCCGCTTTGTCCGTGGGGTCGATAGACGACGAAACAGTACCAGCCGTCGTGCCGCCGGAGTTTCTCGTGATACTGGCGATAGACCTTCCAGTTCCCCGGCTGCCCATCACTGTGCTCGAGCATCGTACTCTTGATTTCGACCGGCGTTCCGTTCCCGAATCTCGCATCGTGCCAGCTCGAGCGCTCGAGATCGAAGCGGCGCTTCCGCGCCATGCGCTTTTCGCAGATCGTCCCGAAGTGGTTGGCCCGCTGGGATCGATTCACGCGGACCACGCGCATCGCGCGCCGATATATATACTTCTCCGCTGGTGTCTCGCCGCGATCGCGAGCGATGGGCGAAGATTGTGAGTAATTGGGGGTGAGTGAGCGCTGGGCGTTGGGCCTGCGATCCCCCTAAACGGGGGTCGATTCCGGTTTACAGGTTTCCACCCCGACGCTCTCATGCGATCACCTGTTCGACCGTGTTAACCCAGTCGGCCTTTTCGCCGCCCTCGTCGATGTCGTTCCACCAGTTCGAGACGGTAGCGTGGCTGTAGGGAACGTACTCGGCGGTTTCGCGCGCCGACATTCCCTGTTGTCTGCAGGTTTCCATCGTCCAGGCAGCGACTCTTTTGACCTCGCTTTCGGCGATTTCCGGCCCGCCGTCGTCGCTCGAGGAAGCGGACCAGGACCAGTCCGCTTCGTCGTTCGTGTGGGGCTCGAAGTCCGCCGGAGGGATGCCCTGGAGCGGACGCGGATCGACGTCTTTCAGTTTGCCGCCAGCGATCCGCTCGGCGATGAGGGCCTTCCCCTTGTTGTTCCGGTCGGGCTTCTTGAGGATCGTGCCGACACGCCACAGGAGCGGATGGATTGAACTCTCGTCGTGACCGATATAGACGAGCGCGCCGTTGTATTTGCGGATCTTGAACACGAGCGGCCCCATCAACTTCCGGACCTTCTGGCCGTCTTTTCCGGTACCGCTCCCGTTCGTACTGAACTCGTCGCCGATGAACAGTTTCGGCTGTTGGGGATTCGTGACCGGGTCGCCGTCCTGGCCGACCCATTCCTCGAGGAGCGGGTAGTTCGGAATCCAGCCGTCCTCGACAGAGCCGTCGTCGCGAGTCCAGTCGTCATTGCGATCCAGCGTTCGGATGTTACTCGCGACGCGGAGATCGCCGTCGACCCAGCGGTCACGCAACTGCGTGACGAGACACGCGAGGTTCGTTTTGCCAGCTCCCATTTCGCCGAGGATCACGATCACCGGCGCGGGTCCGGCGACGATCTGCCGGAGTCGCGAAATCGCTTTGATACCGGAGAGGTCGGCCTCTTGGCTCGGATCGCCGATGTAGTGTTTCAGCGTCAGCGTGTCGCCGTTGTCGAGCGCTTGGCGGGCCGTCGCGCTTCCCTCTGCTTGCAGGATGTCTCGGTTCTTGCCGACGCTCAGATAGTCCGCGGCGGCCTTCCCCTCCCAGCGGTCTGGGTCGTGATGAATCGCCCGCATAGCCATCTGGCGGTCGATTTGCTCGTCTCTCACGAATCCGGAATGGGGGAGCACCTCGTCGGGATCGCGCTTGAGGTTGTTGCCCTGGTACTCGCGAAAGCCGCCGACCGTGTAGTTATCCTGCTCGTCACTCATCGTGACCACCGTCCGCTCGAGTCGGCGAATCGATCCCGTCGACGGTATCGTACAGTCGGTTCGGACGGGGTCGCGGCGCGTGCTCGCCGTGCATGCGGATGTACTCGTCTTCGTAGCCGTCGATGTCCTCGATGTCCTTGCGAGCCTTGTCCTCGACATCGGATTTCGCCGCGTCGAAGCGATCCTTGACCGTCGTTTTTGGATTCATTAGCCCGCGCTCGTCGGCCTCTGCCTCCTGATTGATTACGTCGCTCTGAATCTCAAGCCCCATTTTGGAGATACGTCCACGGAGTCGATTCAACTCAAGGAACGCGTCAACGAGGTCGCCATGTACGTCCTCGAGCATGGCTTTCGACGTGACGAGTTTCGAATCGGCCATCTGACTCATGTAACAGCCGGTCACCCGGAGTTCGTCCATGTCCTCGAGGTGTTCGAACTCACGGACTTCGTACGCATCGCCGTCGTTGACGACGTACGGGCTCGGTCCGTCGACGGTCTTCTGTTCCCACAGTTCCGGCGCGACGTAGTACTTTTCGCGGGTGTCGGTCACGCCGTTGATGTGGTACACGGTCTCTCTGTGCCGGTTGCGTAGCTTCTCGGCTCCGACCGCGAACAGTCCGAACAGCGGCGGCCCGAGTAGCATCAACGCGACTGCGATCCCGACAGCGATCGGGGGCACACCAGGGACCGACGGACGGACCAACAGCAACAGGATGCCGACCGAGATCGCGATCCCGATCACGAGCAACTGTGCCTCTGCAACGATGTACGTGAGTCGGTCTTTCCAACTGCCGAACGTCGTGCTCAGGTTCTCACTCATGCTTTTTCAACCCCCTTCGATTCGGTTTTCACCACATAGAACGCAGCAAGCGCGGCGAGTCCGACCGTCATGAGTACGCCCGTGAACAGTCCGCTCGCACCACCGAACGACTCAAACGGATCGTCGCTTCCCGACATGCCGCTCGAGAGTCGGACGGTGCCGCCGCGAGTCGAGACCGAAACGGCAGAGTCGCCGTTGATCGACGCGACGGACAGGGAGATCTCGTTGCGTCCCTCGCTCAGTTGGTATTCTTTCTCGGGGACTTTCGTCGCCCCGGCCTGTTCGATCCCCGCGAGCGCGTCGCTCACGATCATCGGCTGGGGTTCCTCGCTTTCGATCACTATCTGAGCATCGCCGTTGCCGACATCGAACTCGACAACTCGGGTTTGATCGTCGATCGCGATCTGCTCGAGGGCGGTTTGGTTGCTCTCGTTGCCCGGAGCGCTCTGGTTCTCCCCGTCCTGTGCGCTCACAGGCCCAACGCCCATGCCCATTCCCATCACCGCAATCGCGACGACTGCGAACGCCAGCACTATCCGCGTCTTTGAAAACGCAACACGAGACATGGTTAGGGCCCCAGTTCTCCGGCGAGGTTGGTCACTGCCGCTGCAACGATCGCGATAATCGCGATGAGGAATGCAGCCGCGAGCCACATATCACCGCTTCCATCCTCGGGGAGCCAGCCGCCGGCTCCGCCGAGCAGACCGTCATCCTCGTCGCTGGTCTTGCTGACGATCTGTTCACGCTCGTCGCTCGCTTCCTCGAGTCCGTCGATGTATCCGCTTGCATCATAGGTCGAATAGGACGGGCCGCTGTATTCCATCGTCTCGACCGTGCTCCCGTTCGAATCGGTCATGTTCTGGATGGTGAACTGTCCTTCCCAGAAGACGACCTCCTCAGTGGTGTCGGACTCTCCAGTACTGAGGACCATCGACGGCTGTTTCTCGAAGTCAGAGACATTGTAACTCACTCCCGTTTCGGCAGATCCGTTCGGGAACCCTCCAGCGTACAACATCCCGGTGTACGTCTCATTGACCGTTGTGTAGTCGTACGAGACGGCACCTGTCGAACTGTTCACGCTCCGCTGGCGATCCGTCTTCCCGTCGAAGTGGACCGTCATCGTGGACTCGACATCATCCGGCTGGGGCAAGTCCAGCGTGCTCCGAAGTCCGTACTCGAGGCTATCGCCGGAGGTTTCGTTTCCAGACATGTAGCGCACCATCCCCTCGGCTCCGCGGACATCGTTTGGCGAGAGGTTCCCCGCGTCCATCTCGGCGTAGAGATCCTCTGCGACCGTACTCGGGTAGTTGTTTTGCACGGTCTGAGCTTGCTGTTCGATCCGGTGGCTCTGCTTCGCGGTTAGTCGGTAATCGTAGACTGTCGCCGAGTCGAGCGACGCAGCCGGTGCGTTCATCACTTGGATACCACCCGGCCAACTCCAGTCGTTATCAACTCCTGCCGAGACGTTGAAATCGTCCGTTTCAGCGTGGTAGTCGTCGAACAGACTGTCATTATAGACCCCGCCGCCAGTGCTGCCGCCGGATGTTGACCACGATGTTTCAATCTCGAGCTGTTCATGCTGGTATTCACTGCCGTTAACCAGCGTCATCGTCTGTGTAGACGTGTTACCGGTGAATGCGAACGACTCGCTAGATGTCGATCCATCATGATTGGCAGTCCACGCATGGATGAACTCATCTGAGATGTCCGGATCTTGGTGGGTGACGTTCATCAGATACGCTAATTCAGCAGAATCAGCGCTCGCCCGCTCGGCCAGCTGAATTTGGTGGTGAGCGTAATAGTCGTTGATTGCTTGCTGCCCAGCCGCTTGCGCCTCGATTGCAGTCTTGTTATTCTCGTAGGCCGTCGCGATCGCGTGCCGCGCCTCGAGCGAGGCCAGTGTCTCGGTGTCTTCGAGGTAATTCTGATAGACCGAGGTGGACTGTTGAGTCCCCTCATAGACACCAACAGCCGAGGTATGCGTATCGACCTCGATTGCCGAGGACTCCTGTGAGGTATCAATATCTCCGAAAGTCGCCTCGGCAGCATGGCAGGACCGTGGGAAAGCGAACTTCGCCATCGCTCCGCAGTCCTCGTTGATCTCGATCGAGTCGCCACTGTTCTGAGCCGCGACCGTCCCCGTCACCGCGATCGGCGCGACGACCGAGCCGACCAGGAGCACCGCGAGCATGACCGCAAACGCGCGGTGGGCTATGGGCCGATGGGCCGCCATCTTAGAGTCCCCCCGTCGCGACCAGGAGCGCGACCATCGCCAGCTCGTAGATCGCGATCGCGACGATCGCCGCGCCCGCGATGGTCAGGGTTGCCGACGCGATGCGATTCACGATCGAGGTGCCGATTTTGATTAATTCCGTCATAGAATCACTCCGTGTAGGAGATCCAGCCGGCTGCGAACGTGACCAGGACCGTGCCGCCGATCAGGAACCAGTCGTTGCTCGAGAGCAACTGATTGAACGCGGGGACGAACTCGAAGACGACTGGGAATAGGAGCGTCCCGACGATCGACCATTTCTCCATGTCCGAGTAGTTCGAGCCGTCGAACTCGTTGGTCCAGAGGATCCACAGGACGGATGTGGTCGCCCCGATCAGGGGAACCGAGAAGTTCACACCCCCGGCGCTGTAGAATGCCGAGTTGAAGTTGTAGCCTCCCAGGACCTCGAGGTTCCACGACCAGACCCCGAAGACCATCGATGCAAATGTGGGGTAGACCCACAGCGCCGCGTAGTCGATCTTGTCGATAACGTCTCTTGCCATGTGTACAACGCCCGAGCGTGCGCTTGCCCCGTCCGAAATACTCCGGAAAACCTCGGGAAACCGGATGGTCACCAACCTTTATGAGATGGGGGGTTGCCCGCCGAATATGGCGTTGAACAAACTCCGTCAGCTGGATCAAGACTCAGTCGGCATCACGCTCCCGAAAGACGACATCCGCGTCGAGGGACTTCTCGACGACCAGGGCCGACTCGAGGGAGAGCACCATATTCACATCCGTCACGTCGACGACGGTGAATGGACCCTCGAGCTCGTCGAGGGGATCGATGCGTGAGCGAGACCGCCGCAACCGGGTCTTCGAATCGGACTCCCTGGGGTTGCTCGCGAATGTATACGACGACCTCGATGTATGCACCTATCCGTGGGCGATGGGCTCGGGAGGTGCATAGAATCGGGGCCAATCCGGATGGCTCCCGCCGTGATCACGCCGGGGCCATGACCCTCGTTCATAAAGCATCACCCAGTCTCTCACTCGCGAGCGACGCGAATCGATCCCCCGTGCATACCCTCGCTTAAACCATGACCAAGCGAACCAGTCTGAAACTCACTGACGAACGGCAGCGGAAACTCGACCGTGCGAGCGCGATCGTCGCCGAAGACGAGTACGATGACCCTCCGATGTCCGTCGTGATCGACGCCGCACTTACTCACCTGATTGAGTCCGAACAGAACATCGACGATGCTCGAGATGAGTACGATCCCGAGACGATCCAGGCGATCGCGAATACGTCGGTAATTGGGCTTCGATATCGGACGAGTCTTGAAAGTCGGTATCGATAATGAATTAATCGATGTTGAGGATTGTTGCTATCGTATCTGCAGTTTGAATATTTATCCGATTCGCTTCACGTTCCAATTCCCTTACAGAATCCGCTCTCTCGTTCGCTCGGTCAAATTCTTCGGCTTGTGCTGCTTCCACTCCTAACTGTGATTCCTGCATAGCATCGCGCCATAGAAGAGCATATTCTGCCGCTTTTTCGCATTCTTCCCGTGCATTACTATGCTCAATTTCATACGTTAAATCAATTGCATCAGTGAAATGGTCCCGAGCCGATCTGTAACTCTCTTCAGCGGATTCATAATGGGATAACGCTACGGAGAAGTTTTCATTGTTATAGGCACTAACACCAGAATTCCGATCATCTACCCCGGAATTCAAGTCACGGATCCCATCATCGTATATATCTGCAATTTCTTGTCTTGTTTGCCTGTCCTCTATACCACTATTTTCTGCTTGTCCGTCCTCGTTGGTTTCGCCGTTATTGTTCGAGTTTGTATCAGAATCACTGTTGTCGTTATCAGACGAGGAAGTAGAGGGGGCACTCGGACTGTTAGGTTCAGTATTCTGGTTATTACTGTTTTCTGGATCGTCCTTACTGAGACTGTCAAGACATCCTGCAATCGAGGAGATTGATAAAACAACCGTGCCGCTAAGGACTTCCCGTCTTCGATTCATACACTCTTCTTAGAGTAGCTATACTTCTAATTGGTGGACATTATCGGGATTGAGAATTAGATTTCGGAATTTTGTCCAAGATCTTCTAAACTGAGTTTTCCCTCGAGATACGCACGACCCTGATCAGACAAATTGTAGAAAGGATGTGATCCTTCCTGTTCATCAACTTCCACGAGTCCGTTATCGACAAGAACACTAAGTCTGCTACTGGTATATCCACGGCTTAGTCCCGTGTTGCGGGCGATATTTCCCGGTGTTAACTCGAGAGGTTTTGGTGGACCCAGCAGCTGAAGGATTGCTTGATCTGCTGCTTTCATCCAGTCCACCCGCCGATACATTCGATTTTACAATCGGCCATACCCTGTATCACCTGTTCGGTCGAATATAAAATATCCCGTATTCGTAATCTGTGAATGACGACTACGTCAGATAGAATTAAGTCCCCTCCGAGTCTGGGTCGGAGCAACGGAGGCCAGACGGACCCGCCGCTGCCCGGTCGGGTCCTCGAGAGAAACGCGGACCCGGTGTTAGGGCACCGGCCCGCCTGGCTTCCGTAATCAGGCTACGGAAGCATGCAATCGCACGACGCTACGGGGGATAAAGCCCCCGATAGACCGCATCGATCGGCCCGCGGCCCACAGCCCACTGCCGATCCGAGTACCGATTTCGGAACTGGTATCGGAAAGCCGCCGATCCCCAACTCGAGAGTCACGAGAGCCAATCAATCACGATATTTGACTCTTTTCGGAAGTATCGGAAACTACGCGCTGACGACTAAGACAGTCGGAGAGAGACAGTACAACCAACCGACGGACAGCACCCGCACGCGCCCCAGCTCCTACACAGTGGCGCGCACGGTGAGTCCGCGGTCCCAAATCAGTGAGACCATGACCAAACTGGCACGCTACCACGGTAAGAGTACCGGATACTGTAACTACGCTAACCTACTCGAGGTGAGTCGATGAGCGACGAGTTCCTCGCTCTCGAGGCGCAACGCGAGATCCTCGAGCGCCAGGCCAACGCGATGGAACGACAGACCGAGGCCCTCGAGGCGATCGCGACCGAAATGCGATATCAGAACGCGGTTCTCGTCGAGACGGTCGCTTGTCTCGACGACCTGTCGGCACGCGTCGACGACCACCACTGTCCGGACGGCCCACCGCATGATCGGTCCGGGCCCGCGCTCCAGACGTGGATTCAGGATCGGCTGTTCGAACGCGACCAGCTCGAGGACGATCACCCGCGATTCCGTTGGGGCAGTCCGGAGAACTGGTCCGGTGGTGATCGAGATGAGTGACAATCTCGAGCCGATCTCCCCACAAGAGGCGGTCGACCTGTACCTCGAGGCACGCGACGACGCCGCAGAGAACACGATGGAAGCGCAGGACTACCGTCTGCGGGCGTTCGTCATGTGGTGCGACGAGGAGGGCATCACGAACCTGAACGAGCTGTCCGGACGGGACATGTACGCCTATCGAGTCTGGCGTCGCGAAGGCGGCTACTCGGATGAAGAACTCAAGGACATCACCCTCCGCGGGGACATGGCGACGATGCGCGCGTTTCTCCGCTTTTGTGGGGAGATCGACGCCGTTCGCGAGGACCTCTACGATCAGGTTCCGCTCCCGCGAACCGACGGGAACGACGTGAGCGAGTCGACGCTCGACCCGGACCACGCCATCGAGATCGTCGACTGGTTGGAACGCTACGAGTACGCCAGCCGCCGACACGTTATCGTCCACATCCTCTGGCACACCGGCTGCCGTGTCGGCGAGTTGCGTGCGCTCGACCTCGGTGATCTCGACCTGGAGGGCGATCGACCTCGAGCGGACGGCCCGGCCATCCACTTCGTCCACCGACCGGAAACCGACACGCCGCTGAAGAACAAGAAAGACGGCGAGCGCTGGAACGGGATCAGTTCTCACGTCGCCCAGATTCTACAGGATTATATCGACGGTCCCCGCGAGGAGATCGTCGACGAACACGGACGCCGACCACTCGTTACGACGCGACATGGGCGTGTATCCGTCTCAGCGTGTCGGGACACGCTCTATCGCGTGACCCGTCCGTGCTGGCGGGGAGAACCGTGCCCGCACGATCGAGATGTCGACGCTTGCGAGGCGACCCACTACTCGAAGATGAGTCAGTGCCCGTCGTCTCGGTCACCCCACGATGTCCGGAGTGGGCGAGTGACCGCCCACCGACTCGCCGATGAGGATCGGGCTCTCGTCTCCGAGCGGTTGAACGCGAGCGAGGAGATTCTCGATAAGCACTACGACAGGCGCAACGAGCGACAGAAAGCGGAGCAGCGACGGAGGTACTTCGATCTATGAACGGTAATCACCAAGACGGCCAGTGGAAAATATCGGCGATAGAGGGCCCCAATACGGGGAGGGCGGACTTCTCTTCAAGCCGATTCGTAGTCGACTGTAGATCGACTCGTCCCCCGTCCTCGTGAGCGGAGCGAACCGGGGCTCGGAAGACGCAGCGCCGAACGAAGCGGGGCGACCGTCTGAGACCTGTTCGAATCGAGAAGGGTGGCGGTAAACGTTCCCGAACGTCGACGTGTACGGACCCGTTTCAGTAGGCGACGGGGGCACAACATACACCTACTCTGTCAGACGACGCGCGAGCAGCCGACCGCCGGCCGACGAGACGGACAGCCGCCGTGAGGAGTCTCTCGGCACGGACCCGCCGGCCACACGACCCCATACAAAACGTGTAGCAGTCGTCTGACAGGGGTAAAGGGGTCGAAACAATGAGTCGGTGGACCGTCCGCTGGCAGTGAGACCGCTGTGGATGTTTACCCACTCAGTTCCGGATTCGCGATCGTCGGCGACGGATCGAACGGACGAACGCGAATCGTCGACCGCCGTTCGACTCGAGGGCGTTACCCACCGGTACGGAGCCACCGGCGGGCGGTTCCGCTCGAGCGCCGATCGGACGGTGACTGCGCTTCGCGACGTTTCCCTGGAGGTATCGACGGGAACGATCGTCGGACTCGAGGGGCCAAGCGGGAGCGGGAAGTCGACGGTGCTGCATGCCGTTTCCGGGTTGCTGGTGCCGTCGGACGGGAGCGTCGAACTCCTGGGAACCGATCTCGCCGGGCTGTCGGACGCGGAGCGAACGCGGCTGCGGCGACGCCACATCGGGATCGTGTTCCAGCGGTTCCATCTCCTCCCGTCGCTGTCCGCCCGCGCGAACGTCGCGTTACCGCTCGTCCAGTCGGGGCTCCCGCGCCGGGACCGGCGCAAGCGCGCGACGGCGCTGCTCGAGGCCGTCGGTCTCGGTGACCGCACGACCCACCTGCCCGGCGAACTCAGCGGCGGCGAGCGACAGCGCGTCGCGATCGCACGGGCGCTGTCGACGGACCCGGACGTGATCGTCGCCGACGAGCCGACCGGCGAACTCGACACGGCGACCGGCGCGGACGTCCTCGAGTTGTTGACCGACGTCGGACGGGACCGGGCGGTGCTAGTGGCCTCGCACGACCAGGCGACGCTCGAGGTCGCGGATCGGGTCGTCACACTGTGCGATGGACGGGTGGACGATGTCCGATGAGCGCGACGGGCGCGGACGGGCGGCCGGTCCGCGACGAACACGATGGTTCGGGATCGTCGGGGTGACGCTACGCAGGTGGTGGCAGCGGGCGACGGGAACGACGGTCGGCAGAATCGCATCGACGATCGCCGCCGTCGCGTTGACGATCGCGTTGCTGGTAGTCGTCACTGGGATCGCGCTGGCGCTTGCCGACGGCGGCGTGGCGAGCACGGACGACGCCGATGTCCGCGTGACGCCCGAAGCGAGCGGGACGCTGTCGTCCGTCGACGGGGTCGAGGGGCCACGGCTCGGGGCGACCAACGAACGGGCCGAAACGATCCGTTCGGCGGGCGGCGTCGAGCACGCGTCACCGGTCTTGCTCGAGACGGTCCGATTCGAGTCGTCGGACGGCGATCCACGACCGGTCCGTCTCGTCGGCGTCGTTCCCGACGACGAGCCACGGACCGTCGCGGGGCTGTCGACGGCCGCCCTCGAGCCGGGTGATCCCCACTACGCCAACGGCTCGTACGACGGGCGACTGACGAGGGAGATCGTCCTCTCGCCCACTGCAGCGGACCAGCTCGACGCGTCCGTGGGCGACGAACTCACCGTCTCGATGGGGGGACAAGAGCGGACGAGCGCCGCTGCACCCTCGGTGACGGTGACGGCGATCACGGACGAGCGGACCGGGGGAGCTGGTGCACCGATCGCGCTCGTTCACCTGAGCGAGCTCCAGTCGCTCGCCGGGGCCGACGACGGCGAGCTCGCCGATCGACTGGTGGTCTGGGGGAACCCCCAGGCGGCACAGTCGGCTGCGACCGACGCGTACCCGATCGCGGCGGTCGAACCGGTGAGTGGCACCGACCCGTCGGCGCTGTTCCAGGACGGCTTGGCGTTCGCAACGAGCGTGATCGCGTTGCTGGTCGGCGTGACGATCTGTGCGTCCTTCGTCGCGACGACGATGGGGATGACCATCGACGAGGACCGTCGGATGCTCGCCGTCCTCGAGTCGGTCGGCTTCCCCGCCCGGAGCCGGCTCGCCGTCGTCGCGGTGTCGACGGGGATCACGACGCTTGTGGGGGCGATCGTCGGCATCGGGCTCGGGATGGCGGGGATCGTCGGCGTCAATGCCGTCGCCGGCGCGACCGTCGCACCGGGTACGGTCGCCCAGTTTCACCCGGTGTTCGTCCCGTACGCGATCGCCGTCGCGCTCCTGTCGGGGCTGGTCGCCGTTCCGTACCCGCTTGCCGTCGCCGCGCGAACGTCCGTCCTCGAGGAGGTGGGGCGATAGCGATGTGGCGGAGCGCAGTTCGAATCCGTGCGGTGATCGGGCTCGCCGTCGCACAGCTCCGGCGGTCGCCCGGCCGAACCGCACTCTCCGTGCTCGCGGTCGCGCTGGCCGTGCTCTCGGTAACGGTGCTTGCGAGCCTGGGTGTCGGCGTCGTCGAAAAGGGCGAGGAGGGACTCGACAGGGCGAACCGGGACATCTGGATGACGAGCGATCCGGTCGATCCGGCCGCGAGCGGGACCGAAAACCCGATCGTCGGGGCCCACGGGATAGCGGCGGAGATGACCGCACGCGAGGACGTTCAGACTGCATCCCCGATCGCGATGTACGACGTCTATCTCGGAACGAATACGACTGCGCCCCAGCGCAGGCCCGCGGTCGGCGTTCAGCGGACCCACCACGAGTTCGACTTTCAGGCGGGTGGCGGGTTCGAAGTCGACGAGGAGACCGCTGCCAGTCCACCGCCAGCGGAGCCGTCGGTCGAGGAGATCGTGATCGACCCGCGAGTCGCGGACGATCTGAACGTCTCGGTCGGCGACACGCTCTACGTCGGGACGAGCAGGCAGACCGCACGGGCAAACGAGTTTACCGTCGTCGGCATCTCCGGCTACTACTCGCAGTATCTCGGCTCGCCGGCAGTGACGGTGCCGCTCGGGGACTTACAGGCAGTCGCGGGGACGTCGGGCACCGACCGAGCGACGTTTATCATCGCCAACGTGGCGGACGGTGCCGACCGGAACGCCGTCGCGGACGATTTGAGCGCGGAGTACCCCGAATACGACGTTCGGACCAGTGACGATCAGGTCGAGTCGATGATCGAGGAACGCACGATCGTCCTCGCGAGCGGTGTGACGCTGGTCGGCCTCGCCATCGTCGGCGGTGTCGTCCTGACGGCGAACCTGTTCGCGCTCGTGGCCCACCAGCAGCGCCAACAGCTCGCAGCGCTCCGTGCGATCGGCCTCTCCCGAGGGGTGCTCGCCGGAACGATCGGGGCACAGGGGCTCCTGATCGGTCTCGTCGGCGGCCTCGTCGGCCTCGCGGCGACGCCGTTGGCCGTGACCGGCCTGAACCGTTTCTCGGCATCCATGCTGGGATTCGAGCGGCTCCTTCGGACGACGAGCGGGATCTACGCCGGCGGCATCGCGCTCGCACTCGTCGTCGGGACGGTCGTCGCGCTCGTTTCGGGGTGGCGCGCCGGCCGGTACGCCCGTATCGAACACCTCGAGGCCTGACCGCGAGTGCGTCGGATCCGGGCCGACGACCGGTGCCGGCTTTCGCACCCCGAACCCACTTGCCGGCCGGCCCCGTAGTGGTCACGATGGGACTTCGAACATCCTTCAGTGACCGGTCGACCGCCGCGTCCGGGTCGGAATCGACGGCTGCCCGCTCGCGCTGGCGGCGTCTCGTCGGCCACCTCCTGACCGCGGTCGGGCTGGTCGCGTTCACCTACGCCGTCTTGCGAGTACTGGGGCCCCGAGACGACGTGCCCGTCCAGTCCGTCGACGAAGTACGGGCCGAGATGGACGACGTCGTCCCCGAGGAACTCCAGCGTCTGGCCGACGACGCCCCGGACGATCGGTCGAGTTCGATCGATACGATTCGGAATCGAGTGGGATCGTCCGTCCCCGACGAAATCTCGGAGATCGCCATCGACGACCCCGGAAGCGATGCGTCCGAGACCGACCCGGACGCGGCGTCGGCTCCCGACGCGAACGAGAGCGAGGGCGATAGCGACGCACTCGGCGAGGCGGAGACCAGCGCCGAGTATACCGCCGGCGACCGATCCGACGAGGAGATCGCCGAACGAGCAGCGTCGAACGTGCAGGCGGAGCCGGCGGAGCCGGGTGAAATGACGGTCGCGGACGACATCGCGGACGAACTCCTCGACACCGGACCGGATGCCGACGCCGAAAGCGAGGACGACGCCGAGGAATGACTCCGCCGCCGACCGCGACGGCGTGACTCTGGCTCGAGCGACCGCCTCGGGCCACCGGAAACGTGGGCCTTATCCGCCGGTCGCCCCTAGCGCGTTCCGATGACTGAGGGGGACGTCGCGGCGTTTACGCATCTCGGAGCGACGGTTCGCGGTGCGCTCTCCGAACGCGGGTTCTCGCAGCCGACGGCTCCACAGCGACTGGCGATTCCGCCGCTGTCGGCCGGCGAGAACACGCTCGTGATCGCGCCCACCGGGAGCGGCAAGACCGAGACGGCGATGTTGCCCGTCTTCGACCACCTCGTCGCCGAGGAGGGGCCACCCGAGGGGTTCGGCGCGCTCTACATCACCCCGCTGCGGGCCCTGAACCGCGACATGCGCGAGCGCCTCGAGTGGTGGGGCGAGTACCTGGATCTCGAGGTCGACGTCCGCCACGGCGACACCACGGACTACCAGCGGAGCAAGCAAGCCGAGGACCCGCCGGACGTGCTGATCACGACGCCCGAGACCGTCCAGGCGATGCTCACCGGCGAGCGGCTGCGCGAGGCGCTACAGGACGTCTCCCACGTCGTGATCGACGAAGTCCACGAACTCGCCGCGTCCAAGCGCGGTGCGCAACTGGCGATCGGCCTCGAGCGACTCCACGACCTCGCCGGGCGGTTCCAGCGGATCGGCCTCTCGGCGACGGTCGGCGATCCGGGAGCGGTCGGGCAGTTCCTCACGGGCGGTCGCCCCTGCGAGATCAGGGAGATCGACGTCGGGAGCAACGTCGACGTGACGGTCCGCGAACCGGAGATCACCGAGGCTGACGAGCGATTGGCCGGCGAGCTCATGACCGAAGCCGACACGGCCAGCCACGTCCGACTGATCCGGGACCTGGTCGCGGACCACGAGTCGACGCTGATCTTCGTGAATACGCGCCAGACGGCGGAGGCGCTGGGGTCGCGATTCAAGGAGCTCGACTTACCGATCGGGGTCCACCACGGCTCGCTCTCGAAGGAGGCCCGAATCGACGTCGAGGATCGGTTCAAGGCCGGCGAACTCGACGGGTTGCTGTGTACGTCCTCGATGGAGCTCGGGATCGACGTCGGACAGGTCGATCACGTGATCCAGTACAAGAGCCCGCGGCAGGTCACTCGACTCCTCCAGCGGATCGGCCGCGCGGGGCATCGCCAGGACGAGGTCTCGAGGGGCACGATCGTCACGACGCGGCCCGACGATACGTTCGAGGCGCTGTCGATCGCTCGTCGGGCTCGCGACGGCGAGGTCGAGCCGGCGGCGATCCACGAGGGGAGCCTGGACGTCGTCGCGAATCAGTTGCCGGCGATCGTCCAGAGCCGCGGGGACACGTACGTCGACGAGGCAGTCGAGACCGTCACGCGGTCGTATCCGTTCCGGAACGTGCCCGAGACGACGATCCGCGAGATCGTGGAGGAACTGGACCGTAACCGGGTCCTCTGGTTCGACGAGGGCGAGGACCGCATCGAGACCACCGGCGGCACCTGGCAGTACGTCTACGCGAACCTCTCGATGATCCCCGACGAGGAGACCTACGAGGTCCACGACATCGCCTCGGGGGGCCAGATCGGGACCCTGGACGAACGCTTCGTCGTCAACTTCGCCCAGCCCGGCGAAGTGTTCATCCAACGGGGCGAGATGTGGCGGATCGCGGAGATCGACGACGAGGAGGCGCGGGTCAAGGTCAGCCCGATCGAGGACCCCGCCGGCGAGGTGCCCTCCTGGATCGGCCAGGAGATCCCCGTCCCCGCCGCGGTCGCGGGCGAGGTCGGCGAGATCCGGGCCGTCGCGGAACCGCAACTCGGAGCCGGGGCCGACGCCGCTGCGGTCGGTCGCGAACTCGCAGGCCGCTATCCGGCCGACGAGTACACGCTAACCGAGGCCTGCGAGCAACTCGAGGCCCAGGTCGACGCCGACGCACCGATGCCGACGGCGGATCGACTGGTGCTCGAGCGACAGGGGCGGACGATCGTGCTCAACGCACCCTTCGGCCACATGGCCAACGAGACGCTCGGCCGGGTCCTCTCGGCACTGCTGGGCCAGCAGGCGGGCTCCTCGGTCGGCCTCGAGACCGATCCCTACCGGATCGAACTCGAAGTGCCGACTTCGATCGCGACCAGCGACGTGATCGAGGTACTCGAGGAGACCGATCCCGACCACGTCGAGGCGATCGTCGAACTCGGACTCAAGCGCTCGGACGCGCTCGCCTTCCGGCTCGCACAGGTCTCCGCGAAGTTCGGCGCGCTCAAACGCTGGCAGAACCAGGGATCGGGCCGGCTCTCGAACGATCGCTTGCTGTCGGCACTCGAGGACACGCCGATGTACGAGGAGGCGATCCGGGAGGTGTTCCACGAGGATCTCGATATCGACCGCGCGAGTTCGGTGCTCGCGGGGATCCAGTCGGGCGCGCTCGAGTTGGTGACCCATCGCGGGCGGACGCCGGTCGGACAGGGCGGTCGATCCTCGGGGGGCAAGGAACTGCTCGCGCCCGAGAACGCCGACGCGAGCGTCATCGAGACGGTCCGGGAGCGGATCCAGAACGATCGGGTCATCCTGCTCTGTACCCACTGCACGGAGTGGAACGTGAAGACGAAGGTCAAACGGGTCCGCGACCAGCCGGAGTGTCCCGAGTGCGGGTCGACCCGGATCGCGTCGCTGAACCCGTGGGCCGACGAGGTCGTCCAGGCCGTCAGGGCTCAGGAGAAAGACGACGAGCAACGAGAGATGACGGAGCGAGCGTTCCGGGCCGCGAGCCTCGTCCAGAGCCACGGCAAACAGGCCGTGATCGCGATGGCTGCCCGCGGCGTTGGGCCGCACAACGCCGCACAGATCATCAACAAACTCCGCGAGGACGACGCCGAATTCTATCGCGACATCCTCGCGAAAGAGCGGGAGTACGCCCGTACGCAGGCGTTCTGGGACTGAGACGGTCTGTTGTCACTGGGTCCTGGCACACCCCCGAGCAGGTCGCGGCTGGACTGCTCGCGAACGCGATCGAGGACAGCAGCGACGAGCTCCCGCAGGTAGTGCCGAAGGAACGGGACGGAGTGGACGCGGTCAGCGACCGGCGGACACGTCGAGAGCCGCCGGGAGGACGACCTCGAGGTCCCCGGCGGATTCGAGTTCGTGGAGGTGCTCGACCGTCGCCTCGAGCGTCGACTGGGAGTCCGCGTCGAGTTCGCCGAACGCAAGCGACGTGATCCCACCCCACTCGGCGGTCAACTCGAGGACCGAACGCGCGTGCTCGAGGTCGGTATCGTCACCGTACGGAATCGAGAGGCAGGTCCCGCCGCACCGTCGTCGCTCGACCGATCCGTAACGGCCATACGATCCGGCCCCGTCACCCCCACTATGAACGTCGCGCCGGGGGCCTGGAAGTACGCCATCGTTCCCCTGCTCGCCGCCCCCTTTGCACTGTTCATCAGCGTTACGGCGAGCCTCGTCGCGCTCGCGGTCGGTGCCGGCACCCTCGCGTTCTTTCGCGACCCCGACCGCACTCCGCCGCCGACCGGCGTCGTCTCGCCGGCCGATGGCACCGTCTCCGTGCTTCGCGAGGAGGGCGACCGGGTTCGACTGGGTGTCTTCATGAACGTCTGGCACGTCCACGTCGTCCGCGCCCCCGTCGCGAGCCGCGTTACCGACGTCGAACACGTTTCCGGCGCGAACCGACCCGCCTTCTCGAAGGACTCCGACCGGAACGAACGCGTCCACGTCCGCCTCGAGACCGACTCCCCGAACCTGCCGTCGGACGGGGACGACGCGGCAGCGACGAGCGCCGAGGTAACGCTGATCGCTGGCGCGTTCGCCCGCCGCATTCATCCCTACGTCGAACCCGACGACGATCTCGAGCGCGGCGACCGGATCGGCCACATCGCCTTTGGCAGCCGCGTCGACCTGCTCTTTCCGCCGACCGTCGACATCGAGGACGTCGCCGTCGATACCGGCGACTCGATGACCGCCGGCGAAACAGTGGTCCTCGAGTCCGCAGCCGGTGGGCTGGCCGGCGAGTTCGAACGTCGAAACTGAGTCGGACTCCGAATCCGCCGACCGAACCGGTATCGGGCACCGCTGGCTCGCTATTCGACGACGGCTACCGTGTCCGCGATCGGCTTCTCGTGGGTGCTCGCGTCCAGTCGGCGCTGGATACCCGCTCCGTCGGTGTGGGGATCGAATACTGTCGCGGAGCACGACCCAACAACTGTTTTCCAGCAGTCAATCGGTCGTTCACTCCGACCGATTCGGCTGAATTCCGCTGTAACCGATCGAAACGGTCGAAGCGGTATTTGCGTCCTCGAGACGCACTGTCGGCGATGGCGAGTCCACCCTCCGTTTCCGACCAGGGGTCCGGCGGTTCGACATCGTCCAGCGATCGCCGGGACGACGAGCACGGCGTGCTCGAGCGTGTAACACCACGGTTCGCGGCGTCGATCCGTGCGGCCGGATTCTGGACGGCGATCGCCATGCCGATTCTGTATCTCCCCTTGCTCGCGACGGGACTGTCGTCGTCCCTCGAGGGAGGTGTCTTCCTCGCCTTGCTCACGGGAAACCTCCTCGCGCTATACGTCGGGCACGCGTATCACCGGTAGTGGCGACCGTGGGTCAGACGGTCTCCTGTCCGTCAGTGCCGGTGGGACCGCGGGGCGTCGCGGTCCCACCGGGACATCGGGACGGCAAACCGTCTCACTCGCTCGAGTGACGCGACCGAACCGTCCCGAACTCCTGGCGGATCGCACGCCGCTTGACGAGGAGAAAGCCGGCCGCGATGAGCACGAACCCGGCCAGCGTCGTGGTGTCGACGACCTCCTCGAGGTAGAGCCAGCCGACCACCGCGGTGACGATCGGGGCGACGTACGAGACCATGTTGATTTCGACGGCACCCAATCGCTCGAGCAGGTCGAAGTAGATGAGAAAGGCGACCGCACTCGCGCCGATCGACAGGTAGGCGAGCGCACCGATCGCCACGGGGTGGGCCCACGCCGCCGGGGCGACGGGTTCCCCGATCGCGATACTCACGAGGTGCAACAGGAGTGCGCCGCCGAGCATCGACCACGCCTCCATCGTCTCGATCGGGAGCGAGGCGTCGAGCCGGCGCGTGAGAACGCTACCCAGCGCGAACGCGGCCGCCGCACAGAAGACGAGTCCCTTCGCGACGGCGTCGGTCGCCAACAGGTTCGACGGATCGGGCTGGACGATGACGGCGACGCCGACGAGACCAGCGAGGACGCCGACGACGCCGACTGATGAGGGCGCATCGGAGGGAACGAGTAGCCGGGCGAACCCGGTGCTCAAGACCGGCGAGAGGCTCACCAGAATCGCGGCTGCGGCCGCCGTCGTGTGCTGTTGGCCGACGAACAGGAACGCGTGGTAGGCCGCGATTAAGAGGACCGCACCGACGAGGACCTGTGTCCACTCGGTCCGGCCGCGGGGCCGCCAGTCGTCGACGGTCCCGACCGCGTAGCCGAGCATCAGTAGTCCGGCGATGTCGTAGCGCAGCGCTGCGAACAGGACCGGCGGGATATACGAGAGTCCCGCACTGATCGCGACGAACGCCGACCCCCACAGCGTTGCGAGCGTCAGGAACAGGACGAAGTTTCGATACCGGCTCACGATCGATTTCTCGGCGACGAGGTCCTATGCGTTTCGATCCGAAACGCACCACCCGGTCAACCGGTCGATCAGCGGGCGATCCGGTGTCGAGACTCGATCAGTCCTCGAGTGCGCCGTCCTCGAGCCAGGAACCCGCCCAGCATTCGATTTCGTCGAAGACCCGATCCAGCGATTCGCCCTTGTCGGTGAGACTGTAGTAGGTGGCGACGGGAGCGTCTTCCTCGATACGCCGGTCGACGAACCCCATCTCGCCGAGGTCGTCGAGGACCCGTGAGAGGGTTCGAGCGTTCGCGCCCGTCGATCGCTTGAGTTCGTTGAAGCGCTGTTCGCCGTCGAGTAACTCGTGGAGGACCGCCAGCCGCCACTGGGAGCCGATCTGCTCGAGGGAGGCGATGACGGGACAGGCCGTGTCGTGTTGCTCGCGGGGTTTCGTCTGTGGGGATGACATCTACCACGCCGTACGGGACGAACTGATTTAGAGGTTCGGATACGAACCACCTAACATATCGTTAGTAGCTTGCGTTCCGATACCGGAGCGGCGGGGTGGATAGGGACGGCCAGCGGCGAACCGAGAGGAGGCACGGAAACGATTGCCACACTGATCGCACCGCTGTCGTGCGATCAGGTGGACAACGATTTTCAGTGGCTCCGCTATGACTCGAGGGCACGTGCGACCTCGACAGGATAGACCAGTACCGACTGACGATGCGTCTGGGTGCAGTAGCGATACTGGTGCGTTCTACAACCGGTACCGGACGAAGTGACGCCCTCGAGGGGCGGACTATTCGTACGGATTCTCGACGACGACCGTTTCTTCGCGGCCGGGGCCGACGCCGACGGCGTAGATCGGGGCGTCGAGTTCCTCGCTGATGTACTCGAGGTAGGTCCAGGCGTTCTCGGGGATCGCCTCGTGCCCCTCGTCGGCGACCGCGCCCCAGTCGACTTCGGGCCAGCCGTCGAACGATTTGAACGTGGCCTCACAGCGCCCCCACTGTTCGGTCGTCGGCGGCATCGTGAAGATTTCCTCACCGTCGAACTCGTAGCTGTGGCCGACCGAGACCGTGTCGAGACCGGCCAGCACGTCGATGTGGTTGACCGCGAGGCCCGTAAAGCCGTTCGCGCGGGCCGCGTGGCGGAGCATCGGCATGTCGAGCCACCCGACCCGCCGCGGGCGACCGGTGACGGTGCCGTACTCGCCACCCTCGTCGCGGATGTAGGTCGCGAGTTCCTCCTCGTCCTCGCTCGCCCCGTCGTCGGCGTCGTAATCGGGGGTCTGTCCCTCGACGCCGCCGAGTTCGGTCGGGAGCGGACCCGTTCCGACCCGCGAGAGGTAGGCCTTGACGATGCCGATGACCTCGCCGTCGCCGATGACGGTCGGGCCGAGCCCGGTACCGACGGTCGCGCCGCCCGCGGTCGGGTTCGAGGACGTGACGTAGGGGTAGACCCCGTGGTCGATGTCGAGGGAGGTTCCCTGTGCGCCCTCGAGCATGACCTCGTCGCCGGCGTCGATCCGTTCCTGGAGGAAGGTCCCGCAATCGACGGTCATGTCCTCCGCGGCGAGACGCTCGCCGTATTCGCGGTAGGTTTCATAGAGGTGTTCGATGTCGAACTCTTCGCCGGTCTCCTTGTCGAAGACCTCCTCGGCGAGGGCCTTCTTCTGGGGAACGACGTATTCGAGGCGCTCGCGGAGCACGTCGGGATCGAGCAAGTCGCCGATACGGACGCCGCGGCGGCCGGCCTTGTCCTCGTAGGTCGGGCCGATACCTCGCTTGGTCGTCCCGGCGGCCAGATCCTCCTTTTCGTCCTCCTCGATGCCGTCGAGCGCGCGGTGATAGGGGAGAATGACGTGGGCGCGCTCGGCGACGCGAACGTCCGGCTCGAGGCCGCGGTCGCGGAGGGTATCGATCTCGTCGAACAGCGTCTCGGGGTTGACGACACAGCCGTTGCCAAGGACGCCGACCTTGCCGCGGACGGCCCCCGACGGCACGAGCGACAGTTTGTACTTCGTACCGTCGTGAACGACGGTATGTCCAGCGTTGTCGCCGCCCTGATACCGGGCGACGACGTCGGCGGCGTCGCCATAGAGATCGACGACTCCACCCTTGCCTTCGTCGCCGAGTTGCGACCCGACGATAGTGACGGTCATAACAGCGGCGGATTCATGCCGGGTCGATAAACAGATTTCGGTATACGGGTGGCCGTCAAGCGCCGAACGAGCCGACGGCCGAATCACACTCGGACACGGGCGGCGGCGCTGCCTGACTGTCGACCGCCGCGTCCGCGAGCAGTCCAACCGGGCCACTGGCACACGGCCGAGCGCGTAGCTACCAATATATATACGAGTAGATCAAAGACCGGCTGAGGAGTGACGATGGCGATCCGTCCCCGCCCGCGGGCCCGGAGCGGGGACGATCGCTCTCTCGACCGTTCGACGTCGAGACAGTCCCGAACCGGGGTGTGATTCGTGGCTCGAGGCCGTAGCGATCCGAACCACCCGACGCGACTCCCGTCGACCGCCGGGATCGGAAGCGTTAACTACTGACAGGAACAACCATCGAGTTGAGAGTGGTCGTTTCAGTCCACGAGAGTAACTTTTAAAGGGCCCAACGACAAGTTA
This sequence comes from Natrinema longum, assembly GCF_017352095.1. Lineage (NCBI taxonomy): Archaea > Methanobacteriati > Methanobacteriota > Halobacteria > Halobacteriales > Natrialbaceae > Natrinema > Natrinema longum. The sequence goes on along the minus strand of NZ_CP071463.1, from coordinate 2,572,262 downwards.
ACAAATGCCATGATAGATAGACTTGAGAAGGAAGTCGATATGCTAGAACGTCATCTCCAGGTCCTGAAGATGGTCATCGAGAACGAACCGATCGGGATCGTCAAGATGTCCAACGAGACCGGATACCCCCACCACAAAGTTCGGTACTCGCTTCGAGTCCTCGAGGAAGAGAACCTGATCGAGCCCTCCAGCCAGGGTGCGATCCAGACCGAACGCACGACCGAGTTCGTCGATGAACTCGACGGAAAGATCGACGATATCGTCGACAAACTCGACGGGATGAAGATCGAAGACGTCGCCGAGATCGAAGGATAGTCTCTGGTCCGCTTCGGACACTGTCGTCCGTTTCCACGACCGGTAGCCGGTGTTCCGTCGTCTCCGTTGAGCGTTTTATCGGCGTTTGCAGTCGCTCGAGCGTCGCGTACCGAATCGAATACCCACTCGAGGGGCTACAGTTCGGGGACGTTCATGTGGAACCCTTCCGATCGCGATTCGACCAGACAGAGGTGGTAGCCGTCCTTCCGCGAGAGATTGACGTAACTCAGCTTCGAGCCACGGCTGAGGAAGCCGCCGCTGGTCGCTTGCTCGGCTACCTCGAGCGCGCCGGGTTCGAAGTAACTCGATGTAACCGCGATCGCCGCCGCGAGATCCGGATAGTTCGCCTTCACCGCGGAGGCGGCTTCCTCCAACCCCTCGAGCATGCCCTTGGCCGCGGGCTCTCGCGAGTCGTTGAGGGTAACGAGGACTAACGGGTTCCCCATCTTGTCGTACACGACGATGTCGAACGTCACCTCGTCGGGAACGTCGTCGGTGTCGTCGTCCGCAAGCGAGATGGTCGCGTCGAGTTCGGCCCGATCGATGCGGGGAATGGCGTCGTAGAGGTCGACCAGTCCGTTCGCGTTGCCGGTGTCGCGGATCTCGTAGAGGAGCATCTCGGTGAGCCAGTCGACGAACCGATGCTCCATCGACGACGCGAGGAACTCGTCGTAGGGCTCCCCGTCGACCGTCGCGTCGGTCGATTCGAACTGCGTGTGATGTTCGAGCCGCAGGTTCGAGGCAACCTCGCTGCGGTCGGCATCGCCGTCGTGGGCCGTCTCGAGGGTCGGTTGACTCTTCGAGGTGTACCGGACGAAGAGGTTCGTCCCCGAGAGCGCTCGCTGGGGCGAGAGCTGGGGGCCCGCGGTCGCGTCGGCACCCGCCCCGGCCGAATCGGCCGTGCGCGCCCGTTCTCGCTCCAGTTCCGTCTCGAGATCCTCGATTCGGGACTGGAGCCGTTCGACGGTCGCGGACAGTTCGTCGTTCTCCGATCGGAGCCGATCGCGTTCGGTCTCGAGTTCCTCGGCTTTCGCCACGAGGGCGTCGCGTTGTTCCTGGAGGGTCTCGACTTTCTCGGTGAGTGCCGCGACCCGCTTTCGGTCCCGGTTCTCGGTCCCTTCGTCGGCCGATCCCGTGGACCGAGACTGGCTCGATTCCTCTCGAGCCGATTGCTCCTGTGATCGCGTCCCGCGAGTTTCCGACGAAGTCGCGGTCGATGACGACGACTCCGTCCCTCGCTCCGACGGGGTCGTCTCAGTTCGTGTCCCGGTCGACGCGGTCGGGCGAGAGCCGGTCCCCGAACCGCTCGCGGCCGAGGATCGGCTCGCTCGCCGACTGCGATCGTCCGCACCCGAGGCGTCCGCCGTCGGTGCCTCGTTGTCCGGATCGATCGACGGGATCCGCCGCGTCTCGCGCCACGCTTCCTCGCGCTCGAGTTGCTCCTCGAGATATCCGTCCTCCTCTTCCGCCGGGGTCGACTCACCGGATTGGGTCTCGCTGGCGGATTCGTCACCGCCCGGGGTGCCCGCACTTCCTTCGTCGTCGACCCACGTGATGTCGTTTCGATCGAGTTCTTCGGCCGCTGCTTCGACCTCCGCCAGATCGGGGCTCGTCGCCGCGCCGGTCGCGGTATCGTCGCCGCCCGTTTCCTCCGCGGTCGCTTCGTCGGCCACCACCTCGAGCGTCTCTCCCTCGGCCGAAGACGGAGTCTGCCGTCCGCCGTCGTCAGTGATCGACGACGGCTCGGTCACGGCCGGTTCGTCCGTCGATTGGGCCGTTCCAGTCGATTCGTCCGCCGATCCGGTGGAGTCGACCGAGTCGTCCGTCGATCGATCGGCGTCAGCCGATTCGTCCGTCAGCGGCTCGGACGTCGGTTCCTCGACCGCGCGTGAGGTCGTTCGACCGTCGTCTCGCTCGCCCCGTTGACCCCGTTGGGCGACGTCCTTGGCTCCGGTTTGCCCGCCGTCCTCGGCCTCGGCTTCGGCCGAATCGGGGCTGGAATCGGGAGTCGGGTCGACGGACGGCTCGGTGAGCCCGGATTCGGTCGACTCCGTTTCGTCAGTCGTCGTGATCCCCATCGGATCGTCCGTGAGATCGAGATCGCCCATGAGCGGCGACGAGTCGTCGGCGGTGATGCCCTGGGGAGAGTCGTCGTCGGTCACGTCGTCCGTGCCGACCGGATCGGTGCTCGAAACGTCGATCGGCTCGATTCCCGACCCCGTCGAATCGTCGCTCGAGTCGTCCCGGTCCGAGACACTGGCGTCGGTCGCGGATCCGACCGTCCCGGCCCCGGCCGACTCCGAGATCGAACTCGCGTCGGGTTCGTCGCCCGAATCGGCCGCCGACGGGGACGCTGGGTCGGCTCCTGGGACGTCGGTCACTTCGATCTCGACGTCGGTCACCTCGTAGATGCCGACCTCGTCGGCCGCCCGGTCGAAGGCTTCCTCGCCGGTGAGCAGCCGTTCGGCGTTCCCGATGTAGGCGGCGGCCATGCGCCGCCCGCCGTAGTAGACGACGTAGTAGTCGCCGCTGAGTACGTTCTCGCTCAGTTCGATGTAGCCGGTAAACGAGCCACTCTGGAGGGTCTCGTCGACCTCCCTGAGCGGCGTCTCGTTGGTGTAGTATTGCGCCCGTGTCTCGCCGCCGCGTTCCTCCATCGTACAGAGCAAGGGCAGCGACGGATCGGGGGCCTCGTACTTCGTGCCCGAAGCGGTTTCGAACTCCTCGATATCGCCGTCGACGATGCCGATAATGCGGCCGTTGAGCATAAAGAGCCACGTGCCGGCCGCGGAGACGGCACCCGAGAAATCAGTGTCAGCGAGATCGGAGAGGCCATCGAAACCGCCGCCGAACGGGCGGGAATCCCACTCCTCGACGCGCTGTTGGGTGCGCGGGTCCATACGTCAACAAGCGGGAACCACACCAAATACGTTTCGCCTAGAAATCGCCTATATTTTCGATTCCGCGTCCTCGGCGAGTTCTTTCATCCGCTTGCCGATTCGACCGGCGCTCGAGAACTCGTCTTCGCTCATCGCGCTCGCCAGCGCGTTCCCGAGGACGAAGACGGCGTGTTTGTGCTCGCTCTTGGACTTGTGGACGTGCGAAGGATCGACATCGAGCTGGCGGTAGGGATCGAACAGCGTTTCGTCGACCTCCTCGCGATCCGAGAAGTACTCCATGATGACGACGAGTTCTTCGTGGAGCTCGAGGAGTTCGTCTTTATGCATGTCCACGTGTAGGGACGGTTTCGATTTAAGCGTTGTGTGGCCGGGCGTCGCAAAACCGGTCGTGAGCACTCAGCGGTTCGGTACGTCCGGTTCGCTGTCGTTCCGACGGCGCAGGGTGACCGCGAGCACGACGATCCAGCCGCCGAAGGCGACGGCGGCGACGAATTCGGGCACGGCGAACCACGTTCCGGTATCGACGTCGCCACCGAGCGAGAGCAGCCAGCCCAGCCAGGCGAGCGGGTGTACGTTTCCGAACCAGACCGACGCGACCGCGAGCCGGCCGTCACCTGCCAGCGCCGCGCCCGACCCGTAGACCCAGCTCGCAAACGGCGCGACGCCGAAGACCGAAAGCGCGGCGACCCCGTGCAGGCTCGTCTCGAGGTAGAGCGCCGTATGCTCGAGGAAGAAGATTCCCACGCCGATCATCCCTACGACCGCGATCGAGAGGAGGACGACGCCGAGGCGCTCGATGGAGTTCCGACACGCGATCCACAGCCGCCAGGCGAAGGGGAGTCCGACCAGCCCACCCAGGATCAGCCCGCCGTTGAAGAGCGGAAACGTCGGCGCGCCGTACCGACCCATATCCGAGAGCGCCCGACTCTGCCAGGTGAACGTCTCGGGCGGGGCGACGACCGTGCCGAGGGTGATCGCCCCCAGCGAGAGGATCGCTCCCGCGAGACCACAGTACGTCGCGATCCGTTTCCTGCCAGCCATGGTACCAGTTCGCACGTGCTGGCGTATCAACGTGACTGTTCGGTATACTGTCTCGAGCGATAGCCGTGTGTCACGGGAAGCAACGGCGGAGAAAGCGGTGGGCGTTTCGGACGGACTCAGTCAGCGCCGGCGGAAACCGCGTCGGCGTCCGCATCGCGTTCCTCGCGGTGGTCGGCGGGGAACCAGGCGAGTTCGTGGTCTGCGGTGACGCGAACGTCGACGCGCTCGTCCAGGTCGATTCGATCGGAGTGGTTGTGCATGCACTCGATGGTTTGCCCGCCGTCGAGTTCGACGCGATAGAGGACGGTCGGACCGAGATAGCGCCGGTAGACGACGCGACCGTCGGCCTCCGATCCCTCTGCGGGAGAGGCCGTCACGTCGTCGGGGCGCACGAGCAGGTCGACGGCGGTGCCGTCGTAGTGGTGTGCAAGTCCGTTGACGTCGTCACGGAGGACACGGCCGAGTGCGGTGTCGACGTGATCGCCGTGGACGTCGCCCGAGAGGAAACTCGCGTGACCGAGGAAGCCGGCGACGAACCGCGATTCGGGCTGCTGGAAGACCTGCTGTGGGGTATCGATCTGTTCGATGTCGCCGTCGTTCATCACGGCCACTCGATCGGAGATCGAGAGGGCCTCCTCCTGATCGTGCGTGACGGAGACGGCGGTGACGCCGGTCTCCTTGATGATCCGGCGGACCTCCTCGCGCATCTCGACTCGCAGATCGACGTCCAGATTCGAGAACGGCTCGTCGAGCAACAGCATCTCGGGCTCGGGTGCCAGCGAGCGCGCGAGCGCGATCCGCTGTTGCTGGCCGCCCGATAGCTCGTCGGGGTAATCTTCGCCGTGGTCTGCGAGCCCGACGAGCTCGAGGAGGTCGTCGACGCGGGACTCTCGATCGGCGTCCGCCCAGTCCTGGAGGCCGAACGCGACGTTCTCGCGGGCGGTCAGGTGCGGAAAGAGCGCGAAGTCCTGGAAGACGACGCCGACGCCGCGTTCCTCCGGCGGGACGAAGCGACCGTCGCCCGCGACGGGTTCGTTCTGGAGTCGGACCTGGCCGGCGTTGGGTTTCTCGAGGCCGGCGATCAGCCGGAGCGTCGTGGTCTTGCCACAGCCGGATGGGCCAAGCAGCGTCAGGATTTCGCCGTCACGGACGGACAGTGAGAGGTTTCCGATGACGTCCTCGCTACCGAATCGTTTCGCGATGCCGTCGAGTTCGAGAACCGTCTCCTCGGTCGTCAGGTCCCGATCTCCATCCTCGGCCGCCGTTGTGAGCAGTTGTCCGTTCGCCATAGATCGACTCCGCCGTCTGCCGGCGCGTTATCCATTTAGGCGAGCCTAAAACACTTATAATTGCCGGTCCAGTCCCGACGGGTGGGACCGAAACGGAGCCCAGGGGCCGCTACAGTTCGACGCCGCTTGGAATCAGGCTGTGCTGGCGGAGCAAACTGCCCTCTTCGTCGTAGACGAGAAACGTTCGTTTGTCGTAGCTAACGAACGGGTCGCCATCGAGCGTGATCTCGACCTCGTAGCGACCCTCGTCGGCGGCATCCTCACCGTACCCCCGTGCCGCACGAATGAACTGGAGGACGTCGGCGGCGTCCTCGTTGAGTTCGAGGATGAACTCGCCGGTGACGCGGTTGGTGACGCTCACTACCCCCGTGGTGTCGTCCCCGAGCGGTCCCTGCAGGCGAAGGGCCGTGTCCGTTTCGCTCGCCTCGAGAACGGTTCCGTCGGGACCAGTAAGGCGCTCGCGGAGCAGCGTCGCCGGGCCGGTAAAATCGATCGATACCGCGGGCTTTTCCGGTTGGCCGCCGGTTTCGACCCAGTCGATATTGGTAACGTCTAACGTGAAGTGCTCGCGCCTCATTCCCTACCCGTTCCTTCGGACTCCGGCGGTATGAACGTAACGCACGAAACGGACGCGACGCGGCCGAGCCATCGGAGAGCCTGAGAACGACCCACCGGAGAGACGCACGATCGGGTGCCGATCGAACGGGTAGTTAGCCGTCTCATTTATGTCGGTTGCGTCCCGACGTGTCAGGAAACTCCGCGTCAATGGACCAACCAGCACACACCGACTCGGTCGGAAACGATACGTCGCCCGCTGAGAGCGAGGCGGCCACTCGGCCTCGAGACGAGGGGACAGGGGCGGCTGCTGGCGAGTCGGAGCCAGCCGCCGGGGACGGCGAGGGATCGTCGACGATCGGTAACGCTCGTCGGACGATCCGCCGGCTCGTCGAAACGCTCCGCGGATCGAGTCTCGATGTCCCCGACTACGATCCGAACGCCCACGGACCGCTGGTCACGGTCGACGGTTCGGACGGCCTCGAGGAGGTCGACCGCTACTGGGTCGACGCGCCGTTTGCGGCCGTCTCGATCGGCTACGATCACGAGGCGAACGAACACCGGTATCGTGCCGTCGAGCCCACGCTCCGGGAGGAGGAAGCGGTCCTGCTCGAGACGCTGTTCGACGACATCCGCGATCCCCTGTTGTACCGCGAACAGGACGGCGACGACATCGAAGGGCTGTTGCAGGAGACGATCCGCGACTCCCTCGAGCGTTACGGTGCCGAGATCGAGACGGCGACGTTCTACCGGCTGTTTTACTACATCTACCGGGATTTCCGGGGGTACGGACCGCTCGGTCCGATCATGCACGATCCACACGTCGAAGACATCTCCTGTGACGGCTACGACCTGCCGCTGTTCGTCTATCACGACGAGTACACCGACATCGAGACGACGGTCTCCTTCGAAAAAGCGGCTCTCGACCGGTTCGTCGTCCGGCTCGCCCAACACTCCGGCCGGCACATCTCGATCGGCGACCCGATGGTCGAGACGACCCTCCCCGACGGATCGCGGGCCGAACTGGCTCTCGGTGAGGAGGTGACGCCGCGTGGCTCCGCGTTCACGATCCGGAAGTACGCCGACGACCCGTTCACGCCGATCGACCTCCTCGAGTACGGCACGTTCGACGTCGAGCAACTGGCCTACCTCTGGCTCGCTATCGAACACAACAAGAGCCTGATCTTCGCGGGCGGGACCGCGTCGGGGAAGACGACGAGCATGAACGCCGTCTCGATGTTCATCCCGCCGCGGTCGAAGGTGGTGACCATCGAGGACACCCGCGAACTCCAGCTCTCCCACGACAACTGGCTCTCCTCGCTCACGCGCGAGCGCCGCCACGAGGGCACGGACGTGACGATGTACGACCTGTTGCGCTCGGCCTTGCGCCACCGTCCCGAGTACATCGTGGTCGGCGAGGTCCGCGGCGAGGAAGCGATGACGCTCTTTCAGGCGATGAACACCGGCCACACCACCTACTCGACGATGCACGCCGATTCGGTGCAGACGGCCATCAATCGCCTGGAGAACGAGCCGATCAACGTCCCCCGATCGATGGTCCGGAGCCTCGATATCCTCTCGGTCCAGACGCTGACCCGCTCGGGCGACCAGCGCGTCCGCCGGAACAAGGTCCTCGCCGAAATCGAGGGGATCGACCAGCGAACCGGCGAACTCGACTACTCGACGGCCTTCACCTGGGAGAGCGACACCGACACCTTCCGAAGTACCGGCAGTACCGTCCTCTCGGAGATCCGCGACGAACGAGGCTGGAGCCAGAAGGAACTGCTGACCGAACTCGGGAACCGCGAACGGTTCCTCGAGTACCTCCAGGCAAACGGCGTCTCCGACTACCAGCGCTTTACCGCCCTGGTCAACGAGTACTACAGCGATCCGGATCGCATCCTCGAGACCATCGAGGACGCCGATGCGGACGCCACTCGTACCGACGAGACGCTCGCCACCCGGACGGGAGTGACCAGCGAGAACGAGTTCGGAGCCACGACCGATTCCCGAACTGACGAGACCACACCCCGAGACTAATGCGCCCCGTGACCGTTGCCCCGCTGGTAGTCGCCGCACTGCTGTGTGTTCCCCTCGCCGTCGCCAGGTACTCCGATCGCGTCGACCGGCTCCTGTGTCGGATCGGGATCCGACTCTTCGGCGAGTACGTCGACGTCGTGGTTGGCAATCGGTCGGGCAGACGAGCTGCGTTACGGGCCACACACGCCCCGACGACCGTCCGCCGATACGGGGCGACGACGCTTTTGTACGCCGCGATCGCCGTGATCGTCGGCTCGATCGTCGGGCTCTACGCCATCTGGGGTCTCCTCGAACTCCTCTCGATCGACCCCGAAACCTTGCGGACGGCGCTGCCGACTCCCCTGGAGTTCCTGGCGACGCTCGGGGGCGTGCCGACGCTGCCGCCGGCCGAACTGGCCGTCCTGTTGTTTGGGTCCTCGCTGACACTCGGTGCGATCGCCGGCGGTGGGACCTACTGGTTCCGGTGGTGGTATCCGGGCTACGTCGCCGACGCCCGCGCTCGCCGGATCGAGGCGGGATTGCCCGCGACGGTCGCGTTCATGTACGCGCTCTCGAAAAGCGGCATGGCGTTCCCGGAGATCATCCGAATCATCGCCACACAGGAGGATACCTACGGCGAGGCCGCCACGGAGTTTTCGGTCGCCGTTCGGAGCATGGACACCTTCGGAACCGACGTCATCACCGCCCTCCAGACGATGGGCCGGCGCTCGCCGAGCCCGCAGTTCGGCGAGTTTACCGAGAACCTCGTCAGCGTCTTACAGAGCGGCCAGGGACTCGGCGGCTTCCTCGAGCGCCAGTACCTGGACTACCGCGAGGAGGTCGAATCACAGCAGGAAGGGATCCTCGATCTGCTCGCGACGCTTGCGGAAGCCTACGTCACGGTGCTGGTCGCGGGACCGCTCTTCTTGATCACCGTCCTCGTCGTCATCGGCATCACCGGGAGCGACACGATCGGACAGTTACAGCTCGTCGTCTACGTCCTCTTGCCGCTCGCCAACCTCGGCTGTATCGTCTATCTGAGCATGGTCACCGACAAACTCGATCCCAGCAGCGGGGTCGACGGGGACCCCGACGGTATCGACCCACTGTCGGTCGAGGGGGGTCGATCGGCGGCGGTCGTCGGGAGCGGAACGGGGCCGGGCCCGCGCCCCCACCCCAACGTCGAACGGGTTCGATACTATCGCCGATTGCAGGGCGTTCGCGAGCGGTTCGGTCACCCGATCCGGACACTGATCGAGCAGCCGTCGCTCACCCTCGCGATTACCGTCCCGATCGCACTCGCAGTCGTATTCAGCCGACTCCCCGCGGCGCTCGAGGACGGGTTCGACGTGGCCGCAGTCGACGACACCATCGCCGTCGGGGCGTTCGGGGTCGTGACGGTCTTTGCGATCGCGTACGAACTCCACCGCCGCCGCCTCGAGCGAATCGAGGCTGCGGTCCCGGACCTGCTCGATCGCCTCGCCAGCGTCAACGAGGCCGGTCTGTCGATCGTCTCGGCGATCGATCGGGTCCGTGACTCCGACCTGGGACCGCTCAGCGCAGAACTCGACCGGGTCTGGAACGACGTCGAGTGGGGTGCAGACCTCCAGACGGCGCTCCACAGGTTCGAAGCCCGCGTGGGAACGCGATCGATCGCCCGCGTCGTCACGCTGTTGACCGAGTCGATGAACGCCAGCGGGAACCTCGCGACGACGCTTCGGATCGCCGCACGCGGGGCGGCGGCGGATCGCCGGCTCAAGCGCGAACGCAGGCAAGCGATGCTCGAGTACATGGTCGTCGTCTACGTCTCGTTTCTGGTCTTCCTCTTTATCATCGCAGTGCTGGCCGGCTACCTCCTCCCGAACCTCCCGACGGAAACGGTCGACGTCGGAGCCGACTCGAGTCTCGACGGGCTGGGCGGATTCTCCGACGCCGATGCCGACGCCTACGCCACGCTGTTCTATCACGCGACGCTCGTTCAGGGAGCGCTCTCGGGGTTGATCGCCGGCCAGTTGAGTACCGGCGATATCAGAGCCGGGGCGAAACACGCCGCCGCCATGATCGCCCTCTCCGTGATTCTCTTCGCGATCCTCGTGTGAGCGGCCCCTCTATAGTAGCCACTGAAAGTCAATGCACACCTGACCGCATGATGGCGTTGTGGCCAGTGTGTAAATCGTTTCAGTGGCTACTATAGCCGAGAGCGGCCCCGATGTAGAAACGCTTTAGTCCTCGACGGCGGAAGCGAGAGTGGGAAGCGCACGGCCGCAAATCCGACTGTGCCGTCCACGTTTCGGATGGCTTGGGATTGCGGAAGTGCACGGCGAGAGCCAAATACTGTCGTTCGACAGTGTGTTCACGCGCGGTCAGTGCGATTCCTATCCTCAACAATGGCACGAATGCACACCCGCCGTCGCGGCTCGTCCGGTTCGGACAAGCCGTCGGCAGACGAACCACCGGAGTGGAGCGACGTCGACCCCGAAGACATCGAAGACCGGGTCGTCGAACTAGCCGAGCAGGGCCACGATCCCAGCCAGATCGGGATGAAGCTGCGTGACGAAGGCGTCACCGGCACGCCCGTTCCCGACGTCAAGCTGGCGACCGGCAAGAAGATCACCGAGATCCTCGAGGAGAACGACGCGCGAGCCGACATCCCCGAAGATCTCTGGAACCTGATGGAGCGTGCCGTGCGCCTGCGCGAGCACGTTCAGCAGAACCAGCAGGACCACCAGAACAAGCGCGCCCTGCAAAACACCGAAGCGAAGGTCCGCCGTCTGGTCAAGTACTACCGCGGCGACGAGATCGAGCCGGACTTCACGTACACCCCCGAGCTCGCGAAAGAACTCGTCGAAGACGCCGACTAACGTCGTATGTCCACCGAGGGTCGAGTCGTCGAGCCGGCAGCCGCCACGAGCGCACTCGAGAGCGCCGGCTTCGTCCGCGTGGTCGCCCGCGCGGACGGCGACGGGCTCGCAGCGAGCGGGCTCCTCGCGAGCGCCCTCGCGGCCAGCGAGACGCCGTTCCAGGTGACGGTCGGTCGGACGGTCGCGGAGCGAACCGAACGCGTTCGCGAACCGACCAGTCAGGACGAGGTGACGGTCGTCGTCGGGACCGCCGACGCGACCACCGCCGAGGACGACCGACTCCAGCTCGCGGCGACGGATCGCCCCGCGACCCTCGAGGCCGTCGACCTCGTCCGCGAACTCGGTTCGACCCCGGATCCGGTGCTCGCACTCGCCGGCGTCGTCGCCGGCGGGAGCGAACCCGGTGCGGGCGAGAGCGAGTGGCTCCTCGAGACCGCCCGCGAACGTGGACTCCTCGAGCGACGACCGGGCGTCGCGGTACCGACCGCCGATCCGGTCGACGGCGTCGCCCACTCGACGCGTCTGTGCGCGCCGTGGTCGGGCGACCTCGACGCGACGCGCGAGGCGCTTTCGGACGTCGTCGACGGCGATCCGGACGCGCTCGACGCGGACGCCCATCGCGCGATCGGCTCGCTGGTCGCCCTCGACGCCGTCGGTGCCGACGAGGCGACCGACGCCGCCGCGGAGACGATCGGGCGGGCGCTACGGCCGTACGCGACGCCCGAGCACGCCTTCGCGACCGTCGGCGGCTTCGCCGACGTACTCGAGGCGCTGGCACGGACCCAACCCGGCACCGGAACGGCCCTCGCGATGGGACACGACGTCCACGAACTCGCCCTCGAAGTCTGGCGCGAGTACGGACGCCGCGCTCACGATGCGCTCGCGGGCGCGTCGACCGGCCGCTACGACGGGCTGTTCGTCGTCGGCATCGACGACGGCCCCGTCGAAGCGGTCGCGCAGGTTGTGGCGGCCTCCCGGTCGCCGGAACCGACCGTCCTCGTGGTCAGCGAGGGAGACGATCCCTCGAGCGATCGGACGGGGTCCGACGGCGGCCGGGGCGAGGCGGCGATCGCGACGCGCGAGGCGACCCCCCTCGGCGCGACCCTCGAGGGCGTCGCCCGCGAACTCGCGGCGACGGAGTCGACGACGGACGGAGACGACGATCTCGAGGCCACCGCCGGCGTCGAATACGACATCGGCCACCGACGTGGCTACCTTCGATACGACCTCGACAACCTCGACGTGGACGAATCGACGATCATCGCAACCGTGAGGGAGCGACTATGAGCCGGCGAGCGACGATTCGGACGGCACACGACGACGCGGCGCTCGTCGCGCGGGCGATCAGCCCGGACAACACCGACGAGATGACGACGACCGTCGAGCGGGACGACACCGAAGGTGACGACACCACAGGTCGACTCGTTACGCGGATCGACCGCGAGACGACGAGCGGTCTCCAGTCGACGGTCGACGACTACGTCGTCAACCTCGAAGTCGCGATCGACGTCGCGTCGCAGGCACGAGCCGTACAGGGCGACCAACCGACGGACACGGGACCTGTGTCCGATCACGATACCGACTCAGACACAACACACAATGAGTGAACGATCAGTTTCACGTGCGAAACAGGAAAAGCGGTGGTACACCGTCCTGGCACCCGAACAGTTCGACCGCCAGGAACTCGGCGAAACCCCCGCTGACGAACCGGAGAAAGTCTACGGCCGAACGCTCGAGACGACGCTCGGCGAACTCAACAACAACGCAAGCGAGAACAACACGAAGCTCACCTTCAAGATCAACGACGTCGGCAGCGACAGCGCGTACACGGAGTTCGTGGAACACTCCCTGACCCGTGACTACCTGCGCTCGCTGGTCCGCCGCGGTGCCTCCAAGATCGAGGCCTACGTCACCGTCCTCACGACGGACGATTACCGCGTCCAGATCCAGCCCGTCGCGTTCACGACCAAGAAGGCCGACGCGAGCCAGGAGAAGGCCATCCGCGAGCAGATGGTCGAGATGATCGAGGAGGCCGCCGAGGAGCGCTCCTTCGAGGAACTCGTCGACAGCGTCGTCGAGGGTCGTCTCTCCTCCGCCATCTACGGCGAGGCAAAGACGATCTACCCGCTGCGACGCGTCGAGATCCAGAAGACCACCCTCGAGGCCCACCCCGAGGAAGTCGCCGAAGAGGAAGCGACCGCGGTCGACGTCGACGAAGAAGACGTCTCCGCGGACTGATCGCGACGGCGAGCGGACTGAATTTCGCTGGCGACGCTGTTTTGCCGACGTTTCGTCCGGTGAGAGCGCCGTCTCGTCGAACGACGGCAGGCGAGTCACTCAGAGCTCGAGTTCCGTCGCCGAGTCGACCTCGAACTTCGTGACCGTGGGTTCGCCGGCGAGCAACTCCGGCAGCGCCGCCTCGAACTCCTGGAAGTGGTCCGTCTGGGTGTGTGCGCCGAACGCTTCCTCGTCTTCGTACTGTTCGAAGAAGCGAACGACGTTCTGATCGGAGACGTCCGTCGCCGCTCGGTAGTCGATCAGTCCGGGTTCCTGTCGTGATTCGGCGACGAGGTGCTCGATCGACTCGAGTGCCTCCTCGCGGCGGTCTGGATCGATCGGAAAACTCGCGTGAATGACGATCATTACGACACGGTGGTTCGGCCAACAGTCCATAAAACTGATCCTCCACGGGCTGGAGGCGTTCGCACACGCTGGTTCCGTGCGAACGCGGAACGCTCCGTGCCACTGCAGCCGTTTCTGCGTGTGCAGTACTCAAAACGGGAACGCCGGGGTATCAGTCGTGGGAGAAGTCGGCTCGAATGTCGTCGCCCTCCAGATCGACGTCGAGTTCCGCAGAGTGGTCGACCCGTTCGTACTCGAGGGACGGCCTCGTCTCGGCCGGCACGGCATTGTACTCCCGGAGAAAGCGAACGATGCCTCGCGTCCCGCCGAAATCACCACGATACTGTCGGAACAGCCGCGGGACCGTCGCGGTATCGGCCTCGGGATCGTAGGTAACGTTCTCCTCCAGGAACCACTCGATCGCGATATCGAGTTCCTCGTCGACGTCACGTGGCGAGTAGACCGCGATCGGCGGGCAGTGTTCGGCCCCGTGACCCAACGCGAAGTGAATCCGGGGATCGCACTCCGCGAGGCGGAACTGCCGCTCGAACGACGAGGGGAACAGCCGGGGGAGATAGCCAAACCCCCACGGCTGTTTCGAGCTGCGGAGCAGCCCGTGTTCGATGTCGTTGAGACTCAGCCAGACGCCACTCACCGGAATCTGATCGCGGGCGAAGAACTTCCACTGATCGAGGAGTCCACCGTCGAACAGCGCCGGCTCCTCTTCCTCCAACAGGAGTTGTGCGTACGCGTTGTAGCAGTTGAGCCAGAACGCGAGCTTTCGCTCGCGATCGACGAGCGCCCGCTCTAGCTGTGACCGCTCGAGTGCCGCCAGGTGCTCTCGCAACGGGTCGGCATCGCCCTCGGTCTTGACCGTATATAAGAGATCGGCCGACAGCGAGAGGGGATCGAGCTGAGTCGACATTCGGGTAGTAGTTCACGAACCAAGCCCTTGAAGCCGTGTGACGGGTACACACGACAGTCCGGTCAGAGGACAGGTTCAAGCCGTGGTTTTATGCGATCTAACACAAAAATAATGGCTGTGAATCTCAGTAAGGGGTTTCTCCTCGTCCTCATCGCCCTCTTTGCGTACCTCTCGCTGTTGCTCGTGGTGCCGTTCGCCCAGTACGTTCTCGGGGCGATCCTCATCGCGTACGTCCTCTATCCGGTTCAGCAACGCCTCGAACGGCGAGTCCGACCGTCGATCGCCGCGGTCGCACTCGTTGCCCTCGCGGTCGCCGGCTTCGTCGTCCCGCTGATCGTCGTCGTTATCGCGGTTGCCAGCGACGCCCGGCGGCTCCTCGAGACCGTCAACACCGACTCGCTGGAGTTGAGCGAACTCGAGCGGGCGATCGAAGAGCAGACCGGCCAACGCGTCGATCTCCCCTCGGCGCTCGTCGATGCCGCACAGAACGTCGGCACGGTCGCCCTCGAGCGATCGACCGAGTGGTTCAGCACGGTGACACACGTGCTGATCGGGGTGGGTCTCGCGGTTTTTCTGCTCTACTACTTGCTCAAAGACGGCGACGATCTGGTGGCATGGATGCGAGAGCTGACGCCGCTTCCGGACGACGTCCAGGACGATTTTTACCAGCGCCTCGACGAGGTGATGTGGGCCGTCCTCGCGGGTCACGTCCTGATCGCGATCGTACAGGGGAGCATCGCCGGGCTCGGACTCCTCGCGACCGGGATCCCCAACGCCGCGTTCTGGACCGTCATCATGATCGTCCTCTCGTTGATCCCCCTCGTGGGGTCGTTCCTGATCTGGGGGCCGGCGGTGATCTTTCTGTTCCTGACCGGTGAACCGTTACTTGCGGGAGTGCTGTTCGTGTACAGCATGATCGTCGTCGGACTCTCCGACGATTACCTCCGGCCGCTCGTCGTCGATCGGTACGCGGAACTCAATCCTGCCGTCATCATCCTCGGCGTTCTCGGCGGCGTGTACGCCTTCGGCGTCATGGGTCTGTTCTACGGCCCCGTGGTCCTCGGCGCGTTGATGGCGACGCTCGACGTCATGAACAACCACTACGACCGACTCGGGAACGATCCGGGAATGCAGTGACAGGGTCCAGCGCAAACACACGCCGTTCGGCGTGGAAGAAGTCACGGACGGCGGCCCGACGGTGCCGCGTTACTCGTCGGTTCCCGCGAGCAACTCGTCGACGAGCCGCGTAAACCGATCGAGGAGTCGATCGGGAACCGTCGGCGTCACCGTCGCCAGCAGCCGACCCGTCGCTTCGGGTGCCGCGAGTTCGAGGGTCACGCGGTTTCGTTCGTCGTAGCGTTTCTCGACGAGGTCGTGATCGACCAGTCGATCGAGGTGGTACTCGAGCGTGCTCCGGGCGATATCGAGGGCGGCGGTGATATCATCGGGTGCGGCCGGCTCGTGCTCGATCAGGTAGACGACGATCTCGCGGGCCGTTTCCCGACGGAACAACGCCAGTGCGGCTCGTTCCCACTCGTCGTACTCGGGCGGGTAGTAGTGAGTCCGACCGTAGAACTCCTCGCGAACGAGTCGGTCGTCATCGAGCAGTCGACGGACGTGGTACTGGACCTGTCCCGGCGCGAAGTCGGACTCCCTGACGAGTTCGTTGAAATGGACGCCGGCGTTCGTGCCGATGCGGGCCTGAATCTGCTGTCGGGTATCGCTCATCGATAGTTCGTAACCTCGGAGAGGCGGACGTATTGGGACCTATCGCTGGCGGACATATAACGGGTCACCCAGGTTCCCAACCCCCGAGAACCGACGGCGTGACCCGGATCAGCGGCTCGTAGCTCACCCGTACCGTCGGGGGCGGATACCGTTTGGACCCCTCCGTTGCAGTCAACGACTCGCGGTCGTCGCCTCGAGCGTCGTTCGACACTGCTAGCCTGTCTGTCAGTTTCGGCTCCGATCGTCGCGTCGGTCGGCGTTCTGACTGCCTATCTGTAAGTATACTAAAGAGTTCTTGCAAACGTTACAGGAATCCAGTATATTTTTATTGTCTTATTGTTATCCTGGCGTATGAATCTCTTACAACAGTGGAAAGGTGTCAGCGGTTATATGATCAACGACCCCGGGACGTTTTTCAGTCAATACAATGAAAAACACGGGGTCGGGTACCCGCTACAGTTCCTGCTCGTTACGTCCCTGGTGAGTATGCTCATCCCCGCAGTGTTGTCCATACTGCTCAACGTCTCGTCGCCGGCTACTGCAGCGCTCGGCGGGCTGATCATCCTCGGCCTGGGTCTCGTAACGTGGCTCGGAGCCGTTATCGAGGCGTTGCTCGTCCATCTCGTGGCGATGGCGTTTGGCAAGCGTGGCGTCGCGACGACCCTCGAGGCCTACGCGTTCCCGGCGATCGTCCGCCACGGACTGTGGTGGATTCCGATCGTCAACCTCGCGCTCGGGCTGTACGGCTGGTATCTGCAGATCAAAGCGCTTGCGGCGTTCCACGACCTCTCGACCGGCAAGGCCGTCGTGGCTGCGGTGATCGGAGCCCTGCTGTACGTCCCCGCACTCGTCGTCGTCGCCGCAGTCATCGCCACGTTCGTCCTCGAACTCGGTAGCAGTACAGGCGCGGGCGCGGGCGTTTGAGGTCGGTCTCCGAGTAACCAGCGGGAAATCCGAATCGAGCGGCACAACGTCCCTGTCGCGTCTCGAGTCCGGCGTCGGACTCGAATCGAGCGGAAAACGAATCAGCAGCAATCGGAGCTGTCGTCGGCTCCGGGACCGGAAACGAAATCACCTGAGCGGATCGGCGAGCACCGTTCGGCTGCGAACGCAGCCTCGATCAGTCACCGGCGATCGGGGCGGTCGACACCGACTCGGTGTCGGGCTCCGGGCTCGTCATCTCGATCTCGATCCCGCCCCCGTCGGCGATGGAGACGAGCACGTCGTCGAAGTTCTTGCGGTACTCGGTCGCGTGCTTGCCGGAGGTGTTGATCCGAACCTTCTCTTCGACCAGGTCGGCCTCCGTCAGCTTCTCGACTTTCCGGTATGCCGTCGACATCGGGATCTCACACTGCTCGGAGAGTTCCGTCGCGGTCAGCGACTCTCCGGACGTCGCCTCGAGGATGGCGCGACAGGCGTCGTCGTCCAGCGCGGCGAGAACGGCCTGCGGGTCGATGGGGTCGTCGGTTTGCCAGCCTCGCGTCCGACCGTCGCTCGCGTCAGGGTTCGTCGTGGGCATCTTGTATCCTCTATTACCAACCCTGCCCCCTCCAAATAACGCCCAATAAATACAGGGTGCTTTATATTGGGGTGCGTATACTGGCTCGGTTCCACCCAGCGGGGAATCGTCCGGGAAGACGGAAGGCGACGCTTCCATCGGAGTACCGGATCGATCCCCTGATACGGTCTCCTGTCCGTCAGTGCCGGGGGGACCGGGACCGCCCTGCGGTTCAACCGGGACATCGGGCCAGCAAACCGTATGACGGATTCGAGGTCACAGCCATCATGTGAGAGTTTATCATTCCACAGACACAGAGTTTAGGGTCCGGCCCTCACAACGGTAGCGTATGGTTTCGGGGATTCGAGCGGAGGTAAAAATCGACGATCCGCCCGACTGCGTCGTCGGACAGGCCTCCGCCGAGACGAACGGACGGGTCCACTCGGTTTCGAAGAGCACCAGTCCATCCACGCCCGAGCGCGTCACCGAGGAGTTCCTGCTCGAGGCCGAGACCTACCCCGACGAGTTCGACGTCGATGTGGAGCTCTCGGCGATCTTTTCCTACGGCTCGAGCACGGTCTACCGGTTCGAGCGCGAACTCGGCCGCGGTTGTCCCTGCGAGTGTATCGAGGAACACGATTGTCCGGTCGTCGACGTCCGCACGCAGGGGGCGGCGCTCTATCTGACCTTCCACGCGCCGGATATGCACGGCTTGCAGGCGATCATCGGCGAGTTGCGGGATCGCTACGCGAACCTCGACGTCCAGCGGCTGCTCCAGTCCCAACAGGACCACGACGAACGAAACCTCGTCTTCGTCGACCGGAGCCTGCTGACGGACCGCCAGACCGAGGTCCTGGAGACGGCCCACCGGATGGGCTACTTCGAACACCCCAAACGCGCCAACGCCGGCGAGGTCGCCGCCGAACTCGACATTACCGGCACGACGTTCACAGAGCACCTCGCTGCGGCCCAGACGAAGCTCCTCGACGCCATCCTCGATCACGAATAGTCGCTCCGACCTGCGGGCTCGAGCCAGGGCGAGACCGGACTGTGGACGGAGCGCTGACTCGAGCCGTATGAACGTATCGGAACCTACAGGACGGCGGTACTGAACCGCAACCCTATATATACTGGACGTGCAGCTATACGGTAGACAACCGACGGTTGACACGGCTCATCCCCTGATATGAGTAGATACGAGTTTACGTGCCCGGAATGCGGGCAGGAGATCGAAGTCAACGAATCGATGCGCGAGGCCACGCTGGCACACGGCTGTCCGGTCTGTGGTTCGTCGGTTACGTCCTCGGCGTTCGCCACCGAACAACAGACGAAGTGACTCCCTCGCCATCGAGTCTCCGCGTCCGACCGTCCCGTCTCACTCCTCGCGATCGATTTCAGTCCGCCGTCCGTCGAGTGATGCCGGTGTGAGCCGGTAGAGTTCGATGTTCAGTGCCTCCTTTCCCTCGGCCCAGATCTCGAACAGCGGCCGTTTCGTATCCCCATACTGGGCGATCTGGCCCGCCGTCAGCTCCGACGGCTCGATGCTCTCGAGTGAGCCCGTGGCGATGACGCTCCGGTACGTCGAGCCGGCATCATCGTAAACGACGAGCCGCGCTTGTGGCGCGGACTCGAGGAACTGGCGCTTCTCGCTGTCGGGGGTCGACACCATCCGCATGTAGAACACTCGGTCGTCGTCGTCGTAGCCGTACGAGATCGGGATCGCATAGGGGTCGTCCGTCCGCGCGAGCGACAACACCCCAGTCTCGTGACGACTGAGGAAATCGTCGATCTCCGCGTCCGTCATCTCGGTTTCCTGGTCGATAGCCATCGTCTGGGTGGTTTTCCAAAGGAGAATCATGATCTTTAGAGTTGCCATCGACCGCGAGAAGCGCGGGACGGTGAGTTGGACGCTCCGGCCCGACCGTCGCGTTACTCGAGTCCGCTCTCCGTGCCGCCATCGACGGGATCGTCCTCGCTCGTCCCGATTACGACCGGCTCTCGGATCTCGAGTGCGCTTTCGAACTCGGCTTCGCGGTCCATGCGCCGACCGATCCGTTTCAGTTGCTCCTCGTGTGCGCGCCGGATGGCCGACAGTTCCCGGTCAGTGACGTCGATTCCGTCGCCGATCTCGTCCCAGTGGCCCCAGTCGACGAGGAAGACCTCGATCTCGTCGTCCGCGTAGAGCCGCTCGTACTCCCGGCGATACCGCTCTATCGCCGGCTTCAACGCGACCTGTGCGCGTTCGATCAGGTCGGGCAACCTGGTCGGGGCCACGCTCGCCTTGGCTGCAGTAAGCACGAGCACTTGCCCGTCGATCGGCTCGCCCGCCATCTACCCACCTGCACGCATCGCCTTCTGTGCGAACCGCTCGACGAGCGGGTCGAGCGTCTCTTCTTCCCCCTCGAAGACGATCGTCACCTCGGTCAGTTGCAACGACGGACCGATATCGACTGTCGCCGAGGAGAACGTCGCCGTCCAGTCGTCGCCTTCGACGGTGTCCTCGGCGACCTGTTCCCCGCCCAGGTTCGTCAAATAGCGGATCACGAGCCGTTCGGAGATGCCCCGAAAAGACCGACTGATACGGGTTGCCATACCGACGATTCGATCGCCGGACGGATAAATTCGCGTTCGTCGGTAATCGGTCGGCCTCACAGTAGCGTCCGAAACAGGACCACGGCCCCGACACCGCCACACAGCGACAGCAGGATGTTCTCCGTTCGCCACATGACGAGCAAGACGACGCCGGCCCCACCCCATTCCGCCGGGCCGCCGCCGGCCAGTTCCGGCCCGAGGATCGCGATCACGATCGCTCCCGGCAGGACCGCCAATCCCGCCTCGAGTCGCTCGCTCACCTCGATCCGGCGGAGGAACCAGAAGCCGCCGACTTTCGTCGCTGCCGTCACGAGTGCCATCGCGAGGATCGCACCGACGATCAGGGGGTCGAGCGCGAGAGCATCCTCACTGATCATAGCGGATCACCTCGACGGCGGCGGCCGCGAAGCCGCCAAGCAGGATGTACCACTGGCCCGGGACGACCGCCGCCGCGACGATGGCGGTCGAAAGCGCGACGAGCCACGGGACGAGCGTCGAGCGCCCCTCCCAGAGTTCGACGGCGAGCGCGACGAAGACCGCCGCGAGGACGAAGTCGATGCCGTATCGAGCCGGATCGCCGATCGCACCCCCGGCAGTCGCTCCGACGATCGTCGACGCGACCCAGAACACCCAGATTGCGATACCGGTCCCGAAGAGGAACCCGCCGCGCCCGCTGCCGGACGTGAGCTCGCGCATCGTCAGCGCCCAGTTCTCGTCGGCCATCAACAGGAGGCTCCCGTAGCTCCGGATCGAAGAGAGTTCGTCGAGCCACGGACCCAGCGCCGCACCCATCAGGGAGTACCGCAGGTTGATCGCGAGCGTCGCGAGGACGATCGTCGCGACGGGGAGCGGGTCCGCCCAGAGCTCGACGGCGACGATCTGGGCGGCACCGGCCAAAACGGTCGCACTCATCAGCGTCGCCTCCGCAACGCTCAGCCCGGCCCTACGAGCGAGCACCCCGAAGGCGACGCCGTACCCGCCGACGCCGAGCGCGATCGGGAGACAGGTGAAGAATCCGGCACGGATCCCGTCCCACTCGAAGGTCACCGCCTCGCGGCCGGCGGCACCCGCCGTTGTCGGACGCTCGCCAGCCTGCTCGTCCGCCGGTTTCCCGGCGCGGCCGCCGTGGCCGCGATCGCCGTCGCTGCCGTCGGTTTCCATCACGTTCGTCTCGAGTCGAACGAGGCCTAAAGCGCTCTCGAAACCGGCGCGGCCGCCACGGACGACGCGACCACCAGCCGACGGGCCGGTCACGCACCGCAAACGAGCAGTGCCAGCGCGATGACTCCCGCACCGAGACCGTACAGTGGACCGCTGACGATCGCGAGGGCGATCGCGAGCACGGCGACCACGATGCCGAGGAAGAGACAGAGCTGCTGGCCCAGCGTCCGGTCGTCGTTGCGGTCGATGAGCACATCGACCCCTAACTCGAGGACGAACTCGACGACTGTATCGAGCATAGTCGCGATTCGTTCCGAATCGATGAAAATACTGGGGAAACTGGCTTTCGTCGCCGCGCTGATTCGGCCGCGTTATCCGCCCGCGACCGGCGGAAACACCGACACGACGTCGCCGGCGTCCAACCGCGTCTCGGCACCTGCCATGTGCACCACGTTTCGGCCGTTTTTCAGTACACTCAGCTGTGGTCGGATCGTGCCGTCCTCGAGCAGTCGCCCCTCGAGGCCCTCGTAGTCGGACTCGAGCGCAGTGAGTACGTCGCCGACGGTGGCGTCGTCGTCGACCGTTCGCGTTCGCTCTTTCTCCCCGACGGCCTCACGGAAGGTCGCGAAAAACCGGAGATCGATTTCCATACGTCACAATCGTGTCCGGACGGCATAAGTCCAAGCGATAACCGGTCGATCAGTCCTGTCGGGGGAGCCCACACAGCGACACCACGCTCACGCCGTCGATGCCGCCGGCGACGACGTATACGTGACCGACTCGACACCGGCCGCGCCCAGCGCGTCGTCGATCGCCGTCGCTCCGATCTCGGTCGCCTCGTCGGTGTCGTCGGCCACGACGGTGACCGTCACGGTAAACTCGAGCGTGATCGTGTACGGGTCAAACGGCGCGGTCGGATGTTCGTACACGTCCGCGTCCGTGATTTCCCAGTCAGTGATTGTCCCGTCGGCAGCGAGTGACTCGAGGGCGTCCGCGAGTGACGTCGTCGCCTCGTCACAGGCGGTCGTGTCGGATCCACCGTGAAGCGTAACGAGTGTCGTCCCCGCACGGGAGACAGTAAACTCCATACACCCCGTACTCAGCCACGGCAGTTGAACGCTTGGGAGGACGGCCATCGGCTGGTGGGCCTCGATCCGAGCGCCGGAACACCGCGGCTGGCTCACTCGATCCAGAACGAAATCCCGCGGTCCGACAGCAGCGACCGCATCCGCTCGACGCCGCCGTGGATGTCCCATCCGTCCTGCGTATAGTGTTTGTAGGGGTGGCGGAGCCACGAGTACTCACGATGGGCGAACACCTCGACAGCCCCGCTGTCGGTCCGAAACAGGGTGACGTGTAGTTGCCACGTCGCCAGCGACGACTCGCGTCGAACCCAACTGCCCGCCGAGAGCCGCCCGTCGTCGTGAACTTTCAGGGCGGCGATCGGTTCTCTCTCGAACGCCATCGACTCGAGGGTCGACCTGACGGCGTCCAGCCCGCGCTTGAGGGTGCCGACGTACTCGTTGGGGTGTTGCCGACAGATCGCGTACCCGCCGAGGGGCTCTTTGATCCGGTGGAGCGCCGGCAGGACGCGACGACGCACGCGCGTCGTCAGATCGAGCGTGCCGGCCTCGGTGGTCGGAGGCCCGTCGGTCGTCGTTGCCACGAACGGATCTCTCGAGTGCGACTACAAAAATGTTTTCCACACATACATGTCACCGGTTAGTAACTCAGGCATCTATCCGGGCTATTGACGGCTACCTGGCGTTATTATGGCTATGTCGGACCATATAGATGGCTTATGAAAACACAGTTGTCGATCGGGAGCCGCTACCGATCCTGCAGTCGGATCCCGTCCTCGACGATTCGTGCGTTTCGCTCCCGATCGAGGTGCTCGCCGAGTTCGTCGTGTTCGTGAATCTGGGCGATCACGTCGGCGTACAGCGTTCGCCACGCGATCGCGTAGATCGGAGACTGTCCCCACGCCCGCAACTCGGGGACGAACGCGTCGTACGTCTCGTAGCGCTCCTCGAACCGTTCGATCACCTCGAGCACCTGCCCGGCTGCCTCGCGCTCGTCGTCGGCCGCCTCGAGGAGTCGGTTGAGCTGGTCTTCCCAGCCCGCGACCGCTTTCTGCATGTCGGCGGCCGCGCTCTCGTCGTCGGCCGGCAGTCGATCGAGAATCGGTTCGGGAACGCCGAGGGAAAGTTCCTCCATACGACCCGGTACGAATCGGACCGGCAAGAAGATGGCCCCGATCGAGCTCGCTACGAGACGCGACTCGGGCCGCGGTCGTCCGAAGGCGCTCGAGCGACGTACAGCGTCCCCTCGTCGACCGTCACCCGTTCGACGGGGACTGCCGGGCTGTCGCCACCGAGCGTCGTAAACAGGAACTCGGCGTCGGCATCGCGCGCCGCCTCGAGTGCCGGTCGATGCAGTTCCGGCGGGAGATTCCGTGCGTAGACGACGTCTGCATCCGCGTAGACCGACGGATCGGGGTCGACGATATCGTCGCGAACGAACGTCACCCCCTCCGGTACCGCTCGATCGTGAACGTCCGTCGCAGTAACCGAGACGCCCCTCGCGGCCAGCGCTCGGGCCAGTTCGGTTCGACGGCCGATCCCGATCTCGACGGCTCGCTCGTAGGCGGAGAGATGCGCAAGTATTGCATCCGGATTCCGGCGAGAGTGGGCCATGGCGGGACGTTTATGCCACCCGCGGCCATAGCCTTTGTCATGCTCGTCGATATCGTGCCGGTCGGCAACGTGCCCGCCGAGGTCAAGCGAGCGGCCTCCACTGCGTTGCGATCGGTCTACGACTGCGACGTGTCGGTCAACGACTCGCAGTCGGTCCCCAACGGAGCCTACGACTCCGACCGGAACCAGTACTCCGCCGAAACGTTCATTCAACTGGCCGAACGGGTCGGCCGTGGCGAAAAGAACATCGCGATCACACCACAGGACCTCTTCTATCGCCGCCGCAACTACGTCTTCGGGCTCGCTTACCTCGACGGCAGCGGCAGCGTCGTCTCTACCTACCGGCTCCAGACCTCCAGCGACGGCGGCTTCTCGAATCAAAGCGCCGCCGACATCTTTCAGGATCGCGTCCGCAAGGAGATCGTCCACGAGATCGGCCACACCTACGGCCTCGAGCACTGCGACAACAACCGCTGTGTGATGAACTTCTCGCCGACGGTCCGCGAGGTCGACATCAAAGAGGAGAACCTCTGTGGGAGCTGTCAGCGGCTGATTAGCTGATCTCCCTTTATCGACTCGAGACCGAACGCAAGCGTCGAGTCGGCGGCTTACGGCGCGTAGTAGTACTCGCCCTCGCTTTTCTGCTGGCGATCCAGCTGCGACTCGGGCTTGTTGATCCGGGGTCGAGAGGTGCGCTCGTCCCGGCGGAACGTGACCTCGAGGTTCGCGAGGAACTCGTTCATGCCGTCGCGCATCTGCTGTGGCTGGCCGGCACGGCCGTGGACGGCGGGTTCGCCGTCGAAGACCATCAGCCGGTCCGCGAGCAGGTCCATCATGTAGATGTCGTGATCGATGACCATCACGGTGGCATCCTGCTGTTCGGCGAAGCGCCGGATCGCCTTCGCGGCCTGGACCCGCTGTTCGACGTCGAGGTGTGCGGAGGGCTCGTCGAGCAGGTAGAGATCCGCCGAATCGGAGAGGCAGGCCGCAATCGCGACCCGCTGGCGTTCACCGCCGGAGAGATCGGAGAGGTTCTGCTCCATGATCCGTTCCAACTGGAGGGGCTGGGCGATCTCGGTGTTCCAGTAGGACGAGCCGAACTGGTCGGTGATCGAGGAGAGGAAGGCGTCGACCCGCATGTGCTGGTCGATGGTGACGTACTGGGGTTTATACGAGATGTTCAGATCGAGATCGGCGTCGCCTTCGTCCGGCCCGAGGTTCCCGGTCAGCAACTTGGCGAAGGTCGACTTCCCGATCCCGTTGGGGCCGACGACGCCCAGGACTTCGTTCTCCCGGATCGTGCCGCCCTCGACCTCGAGGCTGAACTCGCCGTCGCCGTAGCTCTTCGTAAGGTCCGGGTACTCGACGAGCGTGTCGGCGCGGGTCACGCTTCGAGGCGCGTGTTCCTCGAACTCGATCGGGTTGGGCCGGATCCGCATGTTCTCGTTGTCCAGATAGCCCGAGAGGTACTCGTTGATCCCGTTGCGGACGGACTTGGGCGAGGTGATCACACCGTAGGCACCCGGCTCACCGTAGGCAACGTGGAGCGTGTCCGCGAGCAGGTCCAAGATTGCGAGGTCGTGTTCGACGACGAGGACGGACTTGTCTTCCTCTTCGGCGAGTTCGCGGATCAGGCGTGCCGCAGTGACTCGCTGACCGATGTCCAGATACGGTGTCACCTCGTCGAGGAAGTAGAAGTCCGTATCCCGGGCGAGCGTGGCCGCGATGGCTACACGCTGCAACTCTCCACCGGAGAGGTCGTCGATCGACTGCTCCATGACGGGGCCGATCGAGAGCCGCTCGACCAGTTCGTCGAGGGCACCCCGCTCGTCGGTCCGCTCGAGTAGCTGACGGGTGTTGCCGTCGAAACTGTTCGGGATCTGATCGACGTACTGGGGCTTGCGTGCGATCGTGATGTCACCGTCGCGCACGTCGGCGATGTAGTCCTGTAGCTCGGTCCCGCGGTACGCTTCCAGGACCTCGTCCCATCCCGGCGCCGCTTCGTGACGGCCGAGGTTGGGCTCGAGTTCGCCGGCGAGGATCCGGACGGCCGTCGTCTTCCCGATCCCGTTGGGGCCGAGAATACCGGTGACCTGCCCCTCCTGTGGCGCGGGAAGGCCGTACAGCGAGAAGGCGTTCTCGCCGTAGCGGTGGACCGGCTCGTCTTGCAGTTCCTGCGGGAGGTTGATGATCTCGATGGCGTCGAACGGACACTTCTCGACGCAGATACCACAGGTTTCGCCCAGACAGATCTCCTCGGAGATGTGGATCTGCTCGGGTTGGCCTTCCGCGGCCTCCTCGCCGCGAAGCGTGATACACTCTTTCCCCGTGCGATTCGGCGGACAGTAGTTCTTGCACTCGTAGCTACACCGGTCGGGCTGACACCGATCTAGGTCTACGACGGCGATGCTATCGTCGGCCATGTTAGCCCGAGACCTCCGAGGTGAGCAGAATCCCCCACGTCACGAACCACAGTGAGAAGGTCATGAACGCGACGAACAGGTAGTGTTTGGTTCCAAACTCGTCCTCACCGTAAATCCCCGAAGCGTTGATGAGGATATACTGGACGACGATCGCCCCGAAGACGAACGCGAGCGCCTGCGTGTCCTGAGCCGCCGCCTCGGAGACGCCAACCCAGGTCGCGGACGCCAGCGCCGCGCCGACACCCAACAGCGCGGACAACGCCGTCACGCTGACCGAGCGAATGTGCTCACGTCGGTCGCTGATCGATTCGGTCGACATGGAAAGGAATCCGGTGCCGGTGATAAAAAGACGTTCGGGTTGGAGACGTGTTCGACCGAACGAGGACTGATCCGGGACTTCCGGAATCCCCCGACTTTTGCGGAGAGACGTCAGTGTCGGTATCACCGTTCACGACGGTACGTCCGTCGAAACAGGGTTACTCTTCGAATACCGACCGACGTCGAGAGAGGTCTCGAGTCGTTTCGGTTCCGTTCACGGGCAGTTGTCGTCGATCTGTCCCTTGACTTCCGCACCGGTTTCTACCGTGACACAGCCGCCGGCGGTGACGTCACCTTTGACGACCGCGTCTTCTTGGAGCACGACATCCGCGCCGGCGGTGACGTCGTTGTCAATCACGCCTTTCTCTTCGACGGTCACGCTCTCTGCAGCGTCGACACTCCCTTTGACAGTGCTTTCGGCACCCGTCGTTACGCTACCCGTTTCAGCGGTGATATCGTTCTTTACGCTACTCTCGGCGCCAGTCGTTACGTCGCCCCCGGCGTCGATACGCTCGATCGCCTCGACTTTACCGTTGAGGGTGACTTCGCCATCGACGTCGATCGAGCCGTCGATTTTGCTGGCGTCCTCCGCCGTCAAGTCACCACCTGCATCGATATCGCCCGACGTCTCGCCTGCTCTGATGACCACGTCACCGTCGGTCGTGACGTCTTCGCCGTTGCTGGCGATCGCAGGGACCGAGAAGGATGCGCTGTCGCTCCGCCCTTGGTCGTCGGAGTAATACGCGGTCCCACCCTGATCACCAGTGATCTCGAATCCGGTGAGTTCGATTTCGAGCGTCCCACCGACGTTACCCTGTGCCTGGTACGTGATCTCCTGTGTGGCATCGTCGAACCCGAAACTGCGAGCGTCCTGCCCACTGACGAGCGTCGCGCTTGCTCCCGTGTAATCGACGCCCGCGTTCTGTTGTGCGTCACTGAGATCGATCGTCGCGGTATCTTTGTTCCCGAGCGCATCGGCGTTGAATCGGAATCGCTGGGTCGGTCCGTCGGCGTCAACGTCGTCCGCTTCGAAACTCGCCGGCCCAGTTCCACCACCGCCGCCGTTATTGCCGGTACACTGATAGTCGACATCGACAGTTATCGTGGCCTGTTCTACGACGATTCCAGTCGTCGACGCCTCCGTGATGGTCACAGTTATGGGTTGGGTCCCGCTCGAGCCACCACCGTCACACTGAACCGTGAGGTCGGTCGCTGAACCGGCAGCCACCGGCGAATCGAACCCGTTCGCGATCGCGAGGTCCTGGCCCTCATCGACGTTCGTCGTGAGCGTCATGTCTGAACCGAAATTGTTGTGGATTCGAGCCACGGTCGCCGTATCCTGGCGGCCGTCGATAGATTCGCCAACTGATTCGAGACCGACATAGGCGTCCGTACCACTGGCAGTGTTGACAGTTACATCTCGATCCGCTGCGAGCGACGAGAACCCGAACGTCGGACCGGCCATGGTTATCACTCCAACAGTGATCAAACCGACCGCGACGAGCGTCCAGATTCGAGTCACGTTACGGCGGCCGCTCCATCTCCCCGAGTCGCATCCGTCGATTCTGTACCACGTGAACGACAGCGGAGACGGCGAACAGACCAAACACCGCCGTCGCCCACCCCAATTGCGGAACCGTCTCCGTGGGGATCACCTCGAGCCACAGCCCCGCCATCACGACCGAACCGACTGCGGCAAGCCCCAGATAGTAAACGCCCCACGGGATCGAATCGCCGGGCACGATGTCGAGGTAGACATCCAGCTCTGCCGCCTCGTCGGTGAGCTCGATCGTCCGGTCGTCGAACTCGATCACGTCGGCTCGCTCGAGCGTCGGCAGGTGTGTCTGCTGGAGGGACGTATAGACGCGCTTTCGCTCGGCGGACGTAATCTCCGCGACTTCCTTCTCGAGCTCCCAGGCGGCGACGTGTTCGGCGAGATCGCCGAGTGGAACCGGTTCACCCTCGCGTTTGCAGTAGTGGATAGCGTACCGGCGACGCTGGTTGCTCAACAGGTCGAAAATTTCGCCTTCCCGCGACTGATCGTCCTGACCCGTCGCCCCCGCTGTAGCCGGTTTGCTCTCGCTGGTTGTCGCCATCCCCCTGTACAGTGTGAATATCGGTGTCGTTGATACATAACACTTGTTGCCGACCAGGGTCCCATTTGGACATCGTTCACAACGATCAGCGTCCGCTTCTGGAGAGAGGCCGACTCGGCTCCGGAACGCTCACGCTCGGTTTTCGAAGCGAGAATCGGGTCCCCGACGAGATGGTCACTCACATTGGACGGGAATCTCCCGCTCGAGTTCGACAGTAATCGATCCATCGCTGGTCTCGAGATCCATCGTGAGATCCGTACTGCTACTTCGCTGATCGAATCGGAAGAAGCCGACCGCCGTTGCGTCACACCGAAGCGTCCCTTCGACGACGTATTCGTCGTTGCTCGTCCGAATATCGGACGCTTCGAGGGACGGATAGTCGGTCGCCCCCGCCGACATCTCGAGTCCTGCATCCGTCACCTCGAGGCCGGACGACGGTGTGTGATCGGTAATCGTGACGAGTTCGACGTCGGTATACTCATACTCGTAATTGCAGAACAGACAGTCGGCTACCAGACTCCCGTCTTCTTTGACCAGACTGATCGGTTCGTTTTCGATTCCGACGAGTGCATGTTCGTCAGGTGCGGTCTCGATGCTGGCCCCGCGGTCGGCACTCGTCATGTCGAATGCGCCGCTCGGTGCGGCGAGCACGAGCCCGCCGACGATGATCAGTCCGAGGCTGAGAGCTGTGAGCGATCGCATAACGTATCGTGGTCTGGAGTCGCTTGGATTCCGTTTCGGTGGGTTCTGTTCGGTTTCGTTGACGGTGGTCCTAGATACATCGAGCCCCGTCGCTACAGAGCCACAGCGGTAGGCCCCGTCTCAATCGAAGACGAGGGGCGGTCACAACGCTGCCGTCAGCCGATCACGATGTGATCAGCGTCGACATCGACGCCGGTGTCACCCGTCATGCCGCCCGTCACGTCGTTGTCGGACGTCCCGGTTCCGACATCGGGTCCTGCGCCTTCGTCGGCGTCTCCCTCGAGGCTCGGATCGACTTCGTCGGGCCCGTCGCCTGTCTTGCTACCGTCACCAGTGTCGACATCGGTCGAGTCGCCGCCACCGGGCATGATCGTGATACTGGGCGTTCCGGGATCGACACCCGCACGTTCGACCTGCACGTACACGATCAGATCGTTGAAGTCCGGGTCGT
The DNA here is from genome assembly GCF_017352095.1 of Natrinema longum. Taxonomy (NCBI): domain Archaea; kingdom Methanobacteriati; phylum Methanobacteriota; class Halobacteria; order Halobacteriales; family Natrialbaceae; genus Natrinema; species Natrinema longum. The sequence goes on along the minus strand of NZ_CP071463.1, from coordinate 2,542,070 downwards.
TGGTTGCATCGGGGTTTTCGTTGTAGGCTTCGACTGCGTCGTCCCAGAGCGCGTCGATGTCATCGTCGTCACACCCTCGCCCGCAGTTGGCCGTGTTTTCGAAGAGGAACACGAACTCGCCAGGTCCGAGATCGAGTTCGTCCTCGTTTTTCACCAGGCCTCGCTCCTCGAGGACCTCGGTGGCACTGATCTGTTGGTCCGCGCCCGCAGGAAGCGCCGGAATCGTATTGTTCTCCGCGCTTCGAACGCGGACGTTCTGCAGGTTCTGACCCTGTGATGCGTCGATCGGACCGAATACGGAGGTCGTCGGGACGTTGTTACACCATTCGAGCGATCGGTCCTCGGGATCCGAGTAGTGTGGTAACTCGTCGGGGTCCGTGCTTCGGTCGTCGCACGACCTGTATCTGGTATTTCGGAGGGTGAGTTCCGTCTCGCTCTCGACCGTGAAGTTGTACGTGTAACTGTCACCAGTCTTGTCCTGCCACGTCGGCCCGGTATTGATGTTATCGCCGCCGCTGGGGTTTTCGAAGGAGTGTTCCGTCCCGCCGTTCGCGACCACGTCGAGGGTCATCGGTGAGAGTATATGAACGTACTCGTAACCGTACCAGGGATTCCCGCGTCTGGTGTTACCGGAGACCTGTGAGCCAACGACATCGACGCTCACGTTCGCGTCGTCGACCTCACCCAGACCGACCCGGCCGGGATCGATCCCAGCATCAACGGTGAAGTTCGTCGTTTTAACTCCGTCCTCAGTCTGAATCGTTGCCTGGTACTCTCCATCGAGGAGTTTGGTCCCATTGAAACCCATCTCGATGGTGTCCGACTCGCCGAACGACCGGTTGACTGCTCCTTCGAAGATCCGTCCGTACGGACTTTCGTCCTCGAGCTCGGCCGGCATCTCGTCGAGATATTCGAGATCGAGCGTGACGGTCTGTGAGCCGGACTCGACGCCGGTGTTTTCCAGATCGGCCGTGACGGTGACGTTCTCATCGACCGTGACGTTCTCGTTCGACAGCTCGAAGTTCGTCCCCGGCTTGCCGACGTAGAACGATCCCGGCTCGCTCAAGCCTTCCTCGCCGGCCGTGACGTTGTACTCGTAGACCGTCCCGGCCTCGAGATCGTGCTCGGTCGGATCGACGGTAAACGAGACCGTCTCTCTTTCGCCGCTCTCGAGCGTCGTCGGCTCGGACATGGTGACGTCGGCGTTCGGAATCGTCAACGCGACGTCTCGTGACTGCTCGTCGGCGTACGTGTTTTCGACGACGGCTTCGACGGTGAACGGTTCCTCGTCGGTGACGATCTGATCGTCCCCGACGCCGTTGTCCTCAACGACGGTGAACGCGTTTTTTGCCTCTCCGGTGGCTTCACCAACGATGGTCCCGGTTGCAGTGTCGTCACCGGTCCCGACTTCGAACTCGTTTGGCTCGTAGGGCAGTGCAGTTTTGTTGACCGTCCAGTTGACCGTCCCGGTCGCCCCGTAGTCGAGGGTCAACTCCTCGCTTGCAGAGACGTTGTACTCATCGAAGTCGATGGTCACGGTCCGGTCGCCTTCGTCGACGCCGATGTTCGTGATCTCGGCGCTAATAGTCGCGTTGTCGCCGTCGGCTGGCGTCGTTTCGATGTCGTTGACAGTGAAGTTCGACCCTGATTCACCGAGGTAGAACTCCCCAGGATCATCGAGCGTATCGTCGATATCACCGGACTCATCGAGTGTTTGGATCGTGTAGTGGTACGTCTCACCGGGCGAGAGGTCATCCTCGTAGTCCTTCGAATCGATTTTGACCGACCTCTCTTTCTCTTTGTTGCCGGGAACAGCCCCACTGCCGCCACTGGCACTGTTGTCCGAGACGACTGTCCCACCATCGACCGCGACGCGCATCGTTGGTGCCGAAACCCTTTCACTTCCGGTGTTGTTCAGCGTCGCCTGGAAGTGCAACTTGTCTCCGAATTCGACCGGCTGAGTGTTCCCACTCGTGTGTTTGAGTCCGTTGTCGGACTCCACCAGCAGTGATGCGCTATCGACCGGCGTCCTGACGTTCTCGATTTGCACTTCGACGTCTTCGGTGGCTGGCTTGTGGGTTACGGACACCTCGCTGTACTCATCCGCACCGACTGCGTCCTCGAGATACGCCGCCCATCCCTCGTGGTACGTACTGTTTTCGATGCTGAACTCGATCGAGGTCGCGTCACTGCAGGCTCTGGCACGAGTGTCGATCGTCTCGGTTAGCTCCGACGACCGGCTGTGATTCGCTTTCGCAACCGTGTCGCTCGCTCCGAAATCACCCTCCTCGAGTTCCAGGATCTGGAGCTGTAACGAATCGCCGTCGTAGCCGATTTCGGGCTCCGAGACGGTGCTGACACCCCGATCGGTTTGCTCCCAGATGCCACCACCCTGATGGGCGATCGTCCGATCGTCGAGTTCGAACTCGAGTGCGCGGAGTTCGCCCTCGACGGGGGCACAACTACGACTCCCGCTCGAGGCATTATACCACGTGACAGTAATATTCCCGTCGTCCGTAATCGTCGGTTCGTTCCCCCGCATCTCGTCGATCGGCAGCGGCTGATCCGTTCCCGTCGTTGCGACGGTCGTTATTCTGTGATCGGTTTCCCTGACGAACTGCTGGGTCTGTTCGTTGTTAGCTTCCGATTGGATCGCATCGAACATCGCCGAGCCGGCGACGAAGACGAGCATCGCACCCATGATCACGAGCGCAAACAGCAGTACGATTCCGATAAGCGGACTCGAGCCACGGTTCCCTGAGCCCACCCGCTGGGAACCATCCGGGTTTCTTTCTCCCACCATTTCTGAGTCTCTTACTCAGTTACGCCCCTTCTACTATAAAAATACGCATCGTCGTTGGCATATCGTAAGCCCGAGAGCGGGTTACAAGTACGTCCTGATCGAGGTCGGACGGCATCAATCAGTCGTCGAACGTCCGAAATGAACGGTTCTGGGTCGTGTTCCCGGTAGACTCGAGCGAAGCGAACGCTTCCGAGTGTGAGCGTGGGGCCTCGAGAGCGATGACTAGCCACGCCACATTCGGGACTGATTGTGCTGTTTCAGGCGGTACTTGCGCCCTTCGAGTAGCAGGTGGCTGCGTTCAGGACGGCCTTGAACGATCGTATGGCCGGTCTTTCGCCCGTTCTGGTCACTCAATACAAAGGGGGTAGCGTCTGTGGGTGAGAGTAGGAACTGCGTTCTGGCACCCGCGGTGGTGTTGGGCGCGGTACGCATACCATAACCATGAGAATGAATCGACGCAACGTGTTAGTTGGACTGGGAGCGATTGTCGCAAGTGGCGGGGCTGCACTCGGAACGGGTGCATTTTCAACCGTCGAGGCGAATCGGACAGTCGAGGTTACGACAGCAGGTGACGCGAACGCGTTCATCGGGTTAGAACCAGGCACCAGTATCAATACAGGTGCGGTATCGGCTGAGAATGGAACGCTCGAGATAGATCTGGGGTCCGATTTCGGTCAAACGAGCGGGTCTGGCGGCGTCAATTATAACGCAACGACGTCTATCGGCGCGGGTGACAGTGGCGGCGTTTCAACGGCTGCGTTCACCATTACGAACAACGGTGATTCACCGGCAGATATTAGCGTGAGCGTTACTGGTGATAATCCTAGCTACCTGCACCTCTATGCCGAAAATACGAACAGTAGTACTACTGTAGATCTCACGTCCGGAACCAGTATTTCTCTTGCAGCTGGGAACTCCCTCGACGTAGCAGTTGTTGTTGATTTGACCGGAGTCGATCAGGGCGACTGGACTTCGGGTGAGAATATTGCGAGCGAAATCACGATTACTGCCGATACAACCGCATAAGCGAACGGTACTGATTCAATAACCACTGCCCATTGAGGTGGGAGCGCTCTATCGCACCAAATGCCATCTCCGAAAACCATATCTATCATTTCGATTTTATTCGTAGTTTCTTTAACGATGGCAACCGGTGCAGCCACGATGGATGGCGATCACGCAAGTGACGGCGTCTCGTTGGAGTCGACGAGCAAGTACGCCACTGCCGACAACGAACTCGAACTCGATTTGAAACAGCTCAACGACGAGGCAGTCACACGTGCGGACGATGCGTTCTCGATCACCGTCACCGACGATGCCGTCGAACGGGTCTGGATCGACCACGACGTGCCCGGACTCACGTTCTACCGGGGAGACCAACCGACAGCAACGGTCTCCGAATCGAGTCCCCTCGAGCCCGCGGCCGGAGACACCGCGAGTATCGGCGTCGCGGTCGATACCCACGTCGCACAACCGGGGACCGAGACGTTCACGGTCACGGTGGAGTACGCGGACAACGAAACCGAATCGGGGCAGTCCGCAGGTGGCTCAGGCGGATCGGGTTCCTCGACAGCAGCGTCCATCGAGCCCTCGAGTTTCAACGTCTCACCGACGACAGTTTCGGCCGGAGAGACGGTAACCGCGACGGCGACGTATCGGAACGTCGGCGACGCCGCCGAATCGATGACGACGAGTCTGACCGTCGACGGGACGGTCGTCGACCAGCGGACGATCACGATCGCGCCCGGCGAGACCGGAACCGTCTCGTTCGAGCGACCGATGGAGTGGACCGGGGCGTACGATATCGGCATCCAGGGTGCTGGAAGCGCGTCGGTAACTGTCGAGGGGCCGCCGGTCGAGGTCGTCGACGCCACCGTCGTCGACCCCGACATTACGGTCGGTGAGTCGACGACGATCGAGGCGACTGTCAGCAACCCCACGAACGAGCGGGTGACGCGGACGCTCGAGTTGGCAATCGACGGAATCGTCGTCGACACCCGGGCCGTTTCGGTCCCGGCGAACGAGAACCGAACCGTGTCCTTCGAGCGGCAGTTCGACGAATCGGGGACGTACGAGACTGCCGTCAGTGGCGAGACCGCGGGTCCGGTAACCGTCGAGCGGGCTGCGTTCTCGATTCGAGATCGCGAGCTCTCGCCGGAAACCGCAGCGGCGCTTGCACCCCCCGCGACGGCGGGGCTGTTGTTCCTAGCGATCGCCGCCAACCGCCGGTGGGCGTTCCTGTAGTCGCTGACCCGATGGTGTCACCGCGCCCCGATCAAACCGTCATCGTATGAGACCACTCGACTCCCGACTCTCGCGACATTTATACTACTGGACGGATAACGTATCCTACTCGAATCGTCACCGAACCATGACACTCTCTGGTAGTGACTGATGGCTGCTGGTACGCTCGTACAGCGGGGCCTCGGACTCGTACTCGTCCTGGCCGTCCTCCTGTTAGTGGTCGGTCAGTTGCTCGGGCAGCCCATCCTGCTGGGGTACGTCGCGACCGGCAGTATGGAGCCGACGATGGACGCCGGCGACGGCTTCGTCGCGATTCCCAGTCTCGTTGCCGGCGACGTCGAGGAGGGAGACGTCGTCGTCTATCAGGCACGAGAACTCCACGACGGCGGGCTGACGACCCACCGCGTCGTCGGTGAGACCGATGAAGGGTACGTGACGAAAGGTGACGCCAACCCGTTTACCGATCAGGACGGCGACGAACCCCACGTCACCGAGGGCCAGGTCGTCGCCGAAGTCTTGCAGGTGAACGGAGACGTGGTAACGATCCCGTATCTGGGGACCGTCGTCATGGGTGTCCAGGGAGTCGCGGCATCGGTCGCCGGCACGGTCGCGTCGGTGTTCGGACTGGCGACGATGTCGACGAACGGACTTGGTGCCCTCATGGTCGCGATCGGGGTCGCCTTGCTCGGCTTTGGGACCGTCTTCGATCGGCTCGGTCCGGACCGGCGCGAGACGCGGCGCTCGCGGTCGCGCGAGAACGTGATCGCGTTCTGGACCGCGCTGGGACTCGTCTTGCTCGTGTTCGTCACGTTCGCAACCGCGGCGATGGTCGTCCCGTCGGGGACGACCGAGTACGAGCTCGTGAGCAGCGAGTCACCCGACGAGAACCCACAGATCGTCGCACCCGGCGAAACCGCGGAGCTTACCCGGACCGTCGACAACGCCGGCTATCTTCCCGTCGTCGTCGTCCACGAGCCCCAAAGCGGTCGGATCAGCGCCGATCCAACACACCAGACGATCGGTATTCGGGGGAGTGGAGAAACGACGGTGTCGCTGTCCGCCCCTGATCGGACCGGCCAGTACACACGTCACCTCGGTGAGTATCGCTATCTAGCCGTGTTGCCACCCGCCGTCCTGATCTGGCTTCACGGAGTCCACCCGCTTGCTGCCATCGCGGCGGTAAACGGCGTTATCGTCGCCGTTTCGGTCATGATCGTCCTCCTGGTGTTTGGCAGTGGCGACATTCGGTTTCGGTCCGCGGGCGGTCACGTCCCGCTGTCGACCAGACTCGAGCGAAAGCTTCGAAAGTGGCTCCGGGACCGGGAATAGCCGGCCGGGGCCACTACCCTTATCACGGTCGATTTCTTCCACTGAGACATGAACTGTCCCAACGACCGACCAGTTCGGAAGCGAACGGGTTGGCTAACCGGTGTGGTCGGTCGGGAGGTTTCCCGTGGGGGATGAACACGGATGATCGATAATCCCCGCCTCGAGTTGCTACTCGCCAAACAGGGACGGGCGATCGCGATCGCGTTGGTCGTCGTCGGCATCCTGGCGATCGGAGCGACCGGCTGGGCCGTCGCGAACCCGGAAACGACGACGACCCCCCAGTTCGACGAGGAACGCGTCTCGACCGAGGGACAAACCAGCGCGATCGTCGTCCAGGATGGACCGCTCTGGTCCGACGGTGACGAACTCACCGACAGCTCGGTCTACTTCTTGAACACGACGCCGGAACTGACGGTCGAGCCCGAGACGACGCTGCGAAACGAAACTGGTGGGGCCGCGATCGAGGATGCGAACGTCACCCACGAACTCACCCTGCGTTTCGATGCGGTTCGCGATGGGGCGGTGTTCTGGAACGAGAGCCACCAACTGCTCCGTGAGTCGCCGTCGGTCGAAAACGGGGTCGCAACGTCGGAGACGACGCTCGATATCGAGTCCTACCGGCAGCGACAGCGCCAGCTCCAGCGGGAGGTCAGCGGCGTCGGGACGGTCGAACTGACGTTGGAACTCCGTGTCGAGTACGACACGGGACGCCACCAGGGGACGCTGACGACCACGACGCCGGTAGCGATTACCGAGGACGCCTATTGGCTGGAAGAATCCCTCTCGGACTCCGCGTCCCACAGCCATCGGAGCGGCACGATCCGGACGACCGAGTCCCGCAGTCCGGCGCTGATCGGCGGGCTATCGGTGCTCGGGACGCTCTCGTTGGTCGCTGGGGCGATCGTCGCTCGCCGGTCGCCAACCGATATCGAAGCCGCGCGACGTGCAGTGCACGAACAGCGCTACGCCGAGTGGATCTCGCGGGGATCGATCCCGATGTGGATCGGCGACTATCACGTCTCGCTGGATACGCTCGAGGACGTCGTCGACGTCGCCATCGATACCAACGAGCGCGTCGTCCACGACCACCAGCGGGGGCTGTTCGCGGTCGTCAGCGACGGGGTCGTCTACTACTACAGCGACCGCGGCCTCTGGGAGGAGACCGCGTGGCCGGAGATGGACCTCCAGGACCAGTCGGCCGTCGTCGACGCCGACGGAGAACTCCCGACCGGTGATGTCTCCGAACTCGACGGAATCGACGAATTCGCGGACGCCGACGATCCCGACGGCTTCGAAGACGACGAGGAAGTCTGGGAACAGCTGTAGCGGGTGGGATCTCGATGACGTCACCACTGCTCGTGGGGCATCCGTGTCTGCGAAATTAGACAGTATTAATTATAATATTTCAAACACGCTTCTTGCCTGATTGATCATAAACGAAATCCCTATACGATCGATCTGCAAAAATTTCGGTGTATGGAGACGCCACTCATTGTCACGGATTTCCTCGAGCAGGCACGGGCTCATTACGGGGACGAGGAAGCGATCGTGGGGACCGACGGCGACCGGTTCACCTACGCGGAGTTCGGCGACCGGGTCGACCGCTTCGCAGCGGCGCTACAGGAGCGTGGGATCGAGAAGGGCGATCGGGTCGCCGTTCTCGATCCGAACACGCACTACCACCTCGAGGCGGCGTTTGGCGCGATGCAACTCGGGGCGGTCCACACGCCGTTGAACTACCGACTCGAACCGGACGACTACGAGTACATCCTGTCGGACGCGGGCGTCGACGTGGTTTTCGCCGACTACGAGTACGCAGCGAAGATCGAAGCGATCCGCGACGACGTGCCGACGGAGACGTTCGTAACGAACGATGCCGACGCTGTCGAGGGCGAGTGGGAGGAGTTCGATGCACTCGTTTCGGCTGCCGGCACTGAGTTCGACCGCCCCGAGATGAGCGAGGACGAGATCATCACGATCAACTACACTTCGGGGACGACGGGCGATCCGAAAGGGGTCTGTCGTACGCATCGGACCGAGACGCTCCATGCGTACCTGATGTCGATCTACCACGAGATCACCGACGACGACACCTACCTGTGGACGCTGCCGATGTTCCACGTCAACGGCTGGGGACACATCTACGCAGTGACCGGGATGGGGGCGACTCACGTCTGCACGCGCGGGGTCAACGCCGACGAGGTCGTCTCGTCGATCCGCGAGGAGGACGTGTCGTTCCTCTGTGCGGCTCCGGCAGTGCTCAATCAACTGATCGACTACTACGAGGACGAGGGCGAGCCCGCGATGATGGGCGAGAAGCAAGTTCGCGTGACGACCGCCGGCAGCGCGCCGCCGGAGGCGACCATCCGGGCCGTCGAGGATCGGTTCGGCTGGTATCTGAAACACCTCTACGGGGCGACGGAAACGGGTCCGCTGATCACGATCTCCGACGCGAAGCGGCTCATGACCGACGACAACCGCTTCGAGATCAAGAAGCGCCAAGGGATGGGCGTCCTCGGCACCGACGTCCGCGTCGTCGACGAGGACGGCGAGGACGTTCCACGCGACGATGCGACGCTGGGCGAAGTCGTCGTCCGTGGCAACCAGATCATGGATCGCTACTGGAACAAGCCCGAAGCGACCGAAGAGGCGTTCAACGATCGCGTCGAGGGCTATTACCACACCGGCGATCTCGCGACCGTCGACGAGAACGGCATGATCGCGATCCGGGACCGCAAGAAAGACATCATCATTTCTGGCGGGGAGAACATCTCGAGCATCGAACTCGAGGACACCTTGTTCGACCACGAGGCGGTGGCGGATGCGGCAGTGATTCCGGCCCCGAGCGAGCAGTGGGGCGAGACGCCGAAGGCCTTCGTCGTGCCGTCGAACGGCGATCCGACCGATCCGCCGGTGTCGGCCGACGAACTGACCGAGTTCACTCGCGAACAACTGGCGAGTTACAAGGTCGTTCGCCGGATCGAATACGTCGCGGAACTCCCCAAGACCGCGACCGGGAAGACCCAGAAGTACGAACTGCGCCAGGAGGAGTGGGCCGACGAAGACCGGATGATCGGCGAGGGATAGTCCCTCCCGAACCGTACGAGAGCCGGTTTTTCCGCCACGGATCGAACTCACGGAGACGGATGGATACGTCCGACTGACTCTCGGTGCGTTCGACCGGTTGCTTCGGATCGGTCACAACACCCAGATTCGGTTCCTCGACATCTCAACGATCACTTTACTGGCGTAACAGTATCGTAATCTACCACACTCTCGATCCCAGTAAGGCTCAACTTTTATACTTCTGGGGCGTTTCGAATCGTAATATGGCAGAGACCGACGGGGAGGAAATCGAAGACTTGCCACCGAGTGCGAAACTCGTCTTCAAGGTCCTCGAGTACGACGGGCCGCTGACGCAAAAACAGATCGTCGAAGAATCGATGCTCTCGGCCCGGACGGTACGATACGCGCTCGAGCGGCTCGAAGAGATCGGGATCGTCGACGAGGACATCTACTTTGCTGACGCTCGACAGAGCCTCTACCGGCTCGAGGAACCGGTCGCAGCCGACGGGAACGGCGGCGTCGACGAGTCCCCGAAAAAGGACGCCTGCTGCGCGGAATAACGGGGCAAGCGGCAGTATTATTTTCCAGCGGTGACCGTCCTCGATATGGACAAAGAGCGGTTACCGCGATGGGGGTGGCTGCTGGCCGGCCTGTTCGTCGCGGCACTGGTCGCAAATCTGCTCAACCTATTCGTACTCGTGCCGACGGTGTTCCCCGAGGAATACCGGGCGGTCACGGTCATCACGACGATGTCGCCGGTGTTGATCTACGTCGGCGTCTGGTACGACGAGCACCGACAGCACTACTGGGAGCAATCGGGGGCGCATATCGCCGGCGACGTCCTGTTCGTCGTGACGGGGGCTGCCCTGGGATCGGCGATCGTGCTCGTTGCGATCATCGATTTCGGGATTCCCGCCTTCCTCCGTGAAGTTCTCGCGATGGGTGCCGGATTCCTCATGTCGTGGGGGCTGTTCTGGTGGCGCAACCCCGACGTCTACGCCGACGAATCCGCGCGGTGAACCACTACGTGTCCCGCCCGTCAGCGATCGATCCCCGGCGTCGGCGGCGTGGTCCGTTTGTGTTCGCTGTCGGCGTGCAACGACGCGATCTCGCGAGCCGTCTCGCGGTCGATCCGCAGATCCGCGATCGCCTCCTCGAGCGAGTGCTCCGCGTCGACGAGCCGGTACAGTAGCGGATCGATGACCTCGTATCGCGCGCCGAGTTCGCCGGCGTCGGTCTGCGTGGCCCAGAACCCAGCCGTCGGCTCCTTGGAGATGATCCGCCGCGGGAGCCCGACGTGCTTCGCGAGTGCGCGGACCTCCGTCTTGTAGCAGTCGCCGATCGGATAGGCGTCGGCTCCACCGTCTCCATACTTCGTGAAGTAGCCCAGCAACCGCTCGGAACGGTTCGCAGTGCCGAGGACGAGCCGTGACTGGCGATTCGCCGCGTAGTAGGCGGTGACCATCCGCAGCCGCGCGACGGCGTTACCGACCTCCTGAGTGCGGTCGTCGGGCCGCCCGCGCTCGTCCGATTCCGGCTCGAGTTCGGTCGCGACCGTTCCCTCGAAGGCCTCGAGGAGCGGTCGCAACTGAATCTCTTCGTAATCGATCCCCAGTCCCTCGGCGAGCGTCCGGGCGTCGCTGACGTGGGTCCCGTCCGTCTTGTGACAGGGCAGCCCCAGTCCGAGCACGTTCTCGTTGCCCACGGCTTCGACCGCGAGCGCCGCCGTCAGCGTCGAGTCGAGGCCGCCGCTCATCGCCACGACGACGCCGTCCGCGCCGGCGTCGGCGACGCTTGTCCGAATCGCGTCCACGATCCGCTCGCGGACGACCTCGAGCGAGCGGCGATCCGTGACGAACGCCCCGTTCGTACGCTCCACGTCCGAGAAGACGAACGTCGTCCTATCTACGCTCATGCGCTGGAATCACTCCGTTGTTCACGTGAGATCCGAACGTTTGTCTCGTATATGAAGATAATCCTTAAACACCTAGTTGCTGTACCCGTGTTGAAGACACACACGGTCCAGAATCTGGGGGATTTGGTGATTATGCATCCACTTCCTTGCCTCGAAGGCCGCCCTTCCGTACGTTTGCAGTCTTCCCGTCGGCGGGATCGATCGTCACCGGGTTCTTCCGGTCGCTCGCTCGAGTTCCGCCGCGAGGATCCGTGAGGGAGGTCCCCGGATCGTCGTTTACTTCGAGGAGAGGTATCGGCCGGCGGCGTAGACGACGCAGGAACTGATCGCTGCCGCGGCACCGACGGCGATCACGGGTACCGGGACGCCGGTCCGTCCGTAGGGATCTCGCGGCGCGGATTCGACGACGGCGGTGACGGTCTCGATGCCGGCGTGGCCGAGCAGGAAGAACCCGACGGTAATCAGGATCGCGAAGCCGCCGGTCGCCAGTCCGAACATCGACGCGACGTCCTCGACGTTCAGTAGCGCGTGTACCTGCGACTCCGATAGGTGGGGTTCGTACCGCCGGCGCGCGATCGCCACCGCGACGAGACAGGTCGCAGTCCCCAGCTCGATGCCGCCGGCGTAGACCCCGACCCAGAGGACCAGCGGCGACGACCACAGCGGATCACCGCCCGGGAACGCCGCTTGCACCGCCGACGGATAGGTGGCGACGATCGGAACGACGAGCGCGAGCGCGAACAGCAGGCCGCTCTGGTAGACGAGCTTTTGGGGAATGCGGCGCTTGATCAGCGCGTATCGCTCTACTCTGAGTCGTTCGTACGTCGAGTCGCCGAGGAGTGCGTCCGCGATCGGATCGTTCGGATCAGTCGAAGTCATCTGTTGTGGAGGGCGTTTCGCGATCGGGTCATGCGACTGAACACAGAACGCCTCAAAATACGCTGCGATTTCACTCGCAACGTCACATTTCTGGACATACACGCTACAATGAGTGTTATTTTCGTTAGGCTCAACCGGTATATATTGGTCCTTCCTAGCAACCACCATGGCCGCAACAGTTGGCCCAGAATCCATTTGGCTGTGGATCGGCACGATCGGAATGACCCTCGGAACCCTGTATTTCGTCGGGCGTGGACGCGGCGTTCGCGACCGAAAGATGCAGGAGTTCTACATCATCACGATCTTCATTACGACCATCGCCGCTGCGATGTACTTCGCGATGGCGACCGGCTTCGGCGTCACCGAAGTCATGGTCGGCGACGAAGCGCTCACGATCTACTGGGCGCGCTACGCCGACTGGCTGTTCACGACGCCGCTGTTGCTGCTCGACCTCTCGCTGCTGGCCGGGGCGAACCGAAACACGATCGCGACGCTGATCGGACTCGACGTCTTCATGATCGGGACCGGTATGATCGCGGCGTTCGCGTCCACCCCGGGTACCCGGATCGCCTGGTGGGCGATCAGCACCGGCGCTCTGCTCGCCCTGCTGTACGTCCTCGTCGGGACGCTCTCCGAGAACGCGCGCAGTCAGTCCCCGGAGGTCGCATCGCTGTTCGGGCGACTCCGCAACCTGGTTATCGTGCTGTGGTTCCTCTACCCGGTGGTCTGGATCCTCGGCACGGAGGGGACGTTCGGCATCCTTCCACTGTACTGGGAAACCGCCGCGTTCATGGTACTCGATCTCTCGGCGAAGGTCGGATTCGGAGTGGTCCTGCTCCGGAGTCGCTCCGTCCTGGAGCGAGTCACGACGCCGACGGCCGCACCGGCCTGAAAACGCACATCGACTTCCGCAGTCGGCTTCGCGACGCTCGTCTCGCAGCCGACCCGCGACCGATTTCCTTTGCCGGTTCGAACGTGAGTACCGACCGTCGGCACCCGAACCGACGCGATAGCGGAGTCCCCGCCCGCCTTCCAGTTACTGCTCGTGAGTGTCCGACTCGAGACGGACACTCGTTTATGTGTCGCGCCGGTGAAGTGATCTCCGTTCATGCAGTCAGTCCACGACCTCGGTTTTCGCGCCCAGCGCGCCGTCCTGCAAAACGGCGCGGCGGACCGGGAACTATTCGAGTACGTCTTCGGCGGTGACAACACCTTGCTCGCGCTGTCGTTCGTCCTCAATATCGCCCTCGCGGGGATCACCATCCTCGCGATCGCCTACCTCGGACGGCACCTGACGGACCCCCGTTCGAAGGCGATCGCGACGGCACTGATGCTGATCTCGATCGTTTCGATCTCGAGTTACACCGGGCTCACGTCGGGGCTGACGCTGGGCGTCGTCGAGATGCCGCCGGGCCATCCGGCCGCGGGTGCGACGACGGCCGGTCAGGACGGCGTCCTGACGATGTGGGGTCGATACCTCACGTGGACGTTCTCGACCCCGTTCATCCTGATCGCACTCGGGATGATCGCCGGGTCGGACTGGACGAAGATCCTCACGGCCTGTGCGTTTACGATCACGATGTGTGTCACTGGCCTCGCCGCCGCGTTGACCACGTCCTCGCTGGTGCTTCGCTGGTGGTGGTTCGTCCTGTCAACGATTTTCTTCCTCGTGATCGTCTCCATCATTCTCGTCGACTGGACCGCCGAGGCGTCGGCGACGGGAACGGCCGATCTGTTCCGGACGCTGAAACTCCTCACCGTCGTCGGCTGGTTCGGCTATCCGATCCTCTGGGCGCTCGGCGTCGAGGGATTCGCCGTGCTGGACGTCACCGTCACCTCCTGGGGGTACAGCATCCTCGACGTGATCACGAAGTACGTCGTGACCTTCGTCGCCATGCTCTACATCGTCGACGAACCCGACGCGATCACCGGCGGGGCGGACTACGGCACCAGCATGCCCGGACTCGACCCGGGCGACGACTGATCGAACCGAATTCCGTCCGCCCCGCAATCGATCCGTGACCGCCGACGGTGTTTCCGTTCCGGGTACGTCTTCCCGATCGATTTCGATCGAACGTCCACGACCGTCCCTAACCAGTATGGACACGGCGCTATTGGGCTCCCGTTCGTACCCCGCCTACGGGGATTTCGGCTCCTACCGCTGCGCCGTCGACTCACCCATGACCACCCAGTTCACGTACTTCGGAATCCACTTCGCGTTCCTGCTGCCGCCAATCCTGATTCTGGGGTGGCTCGCGATCCGGCGCGACCGTGCCTGGTGGGGGGTTCGCCCCCTCTCGGGACTCGGCATCATGATCGCCCTCGCCATCGTCTACACGACGCCCTTTACCAACCGCCTCATCCCCGTCGGCGTCTGGTGGTACGGAGAGGGTGCCGTCCTCGCGACCGTCTGGTACACGCCGATCGAGGAGTACCTCTTCTTCGTCCTCCAACCGATACTGACCGCGCTCTGGCTGTTTCAGGTGAGACCGACCGCCGATCGGTCGCTGGCGATTCCTCGCACGCATCGACTGCTCGGCGTCGCCGGCGGGCTGGCGATCGCCGTTATCGGCTGGGCACTTCTCGACAACACCCCGACGTACTATCTGGGCTGGCTGCTCCTCTGGGCTGGGCCGGTCCTCGCTCTCCAGTGGGGGTTCGGGTCGACGTACCTGTGGAACGTCCGCCGGCCGCTGCTGGTCGCGATCGCCGTCCCGACGCTGTACCTCTGGCTCGTCGACCGGATCGCGATCGAACTCGGTGTCTGGGTCATCTCCGATGCGCACACTACCGGGTACGCGCTCCTCGGACTCCCGATCGAAGAGGCGCTGTTCTTCCTCGTGACCAATCTCTTCGTCGTTCAGGGGATCACCATGTACGTCTGGGTACTCGATCGAATCGGCGGCGTTTCGGCGTGGACGAACGCATCGCCGCGGCTTCCGACGAGTTCCGATGACCGGTGACGCGATCGATCGGCGCACCGACGTGCGAGCGAGCGTCGAAGGCCGATCGCGAGCCGCTCGGCTAACCCTCTGGTTCGGTTCGCCGCTCGCCGTCGCTGCCGTCGCGACGATCGCGTTCGGAGCGCCGCCGCTCGTCTACCAGTACGTGCCGCTGGCGCTCAGCGTCCTCGTTCTCGGCCTTCCCCACGGCGCCGTCGACCACCTCGTGGTACCGCGGGCCCGAGACGACCCGGTAACGCCGCGATCGCTCGCGTTCGTCGGCGTCCTCTACCTGCTCCTCGGATCCGCCTACGCCCTCGTCTGGGTTCTCGCACCCGTCGCCGCGTTCGTCCTGTTCATCCTCGTCACGCTCGTCCACTGGGGGCAGGGTGACGTCTATGCGCTCCTCGAGTTCGTCGGCGCCGACCACCTCGAGACGCGGGCCAGCCGGCTGCTCACCCTCCTCGTCAGGGGCGGCCTCCCGATGCTCGTCCCGCTGGTCGCCTTTCCGGCGCAGTACGCGTTCGTCGCCGAGACGATCGTCGAACTGTTCGATCCGGGCGCTGCGACCGCGCTCGAGCCCCTCTTCGAACCGGCGGTTCGGGCGGCCGTGGCGGTCGGATTCGGATCCCTGATCGCACTCTCGCTCGCCCTCGGGTTCTGCCGAACGAGCCCCGGCGAGCGGCGGCCGTGGCTCGCCGACGCCGCGGAGACGCTGGGTCTCGTCGGCTACTTCGCCACCGTCCCGCCGATCCTCGCGATCGGCCTGTATTTCTGTTTCTGGCACTCGCTCCGACACGTCCTCAGAACGATGCTCGTGGATCCCGTCGCCAGCGCGGCCCTCGAGCGCGGGGCGATTCGGGCCGCGTTTCGCCGCTTCGCCCGTGACGCGACACCGCTGACCGTCGCCGCGCTGGCCGTCCTCGTCGGTATCTGGCTCGTCGTCCCGCGGACGCCCGCGACCGTCCCCGACGTCCTCGCGGTCTACCTGGTCGGCATCGCCGTGCTGACGCTTCCGCACGTCGTCGTGGTCTCGTTGCTCGACCGGGAAGAAGGAATCTGGTCCCCCTGAGTGGGCTGTTGGCTACTCGCACACGTCGCCCCCTGCGAGAGCTCCGCTCTCGCTGGCTCTTCGCTCGGTTCACTCGCGACGATGCCGAAAATCCGCTCGATCCCTGACTCGCTGGCGGTACCCCTCGTCTCGACGCGAGGTCTCGCGCCGCGTCCGGTCACGCGCGATCCAATACCCGAACCCTACGACGGGACGACCGTCACCGGGTCCTTCCGGTCGATCGCCCGCTCGAGTTCCTCCGCGATCGCGCTGCCCCGCGAAACCTGAATCTCGCCGCCGCGACTCACCGTCGCGGTAAAGAGGTACTCGCCGGCGGCCTGAATCTCGACGGTCTCGCCGTGGTTGCCGTCGACGGGGATGACGATGTGCCGGGAGGTGATCTCGGGCTGGACCATCTGGCCGGCCTGTGATCCGCCGCCACCGCCGCCGTTGGCGCTGGCACCGCCGCCACCGCCGCCCGCGCCGTAGTTGGGGTTCTCGTCGTGGGTCCGGACGTCGATGTCGATGCCCAGTCGGTTCTC
Organism: Natrinema longum; assembly: GCF_017352095.1. Taxonomy (NCBI): domain Archaea; kingdom Methanobacteriati; phylum Methanobacteriota; class Halobacteria; order Halobacteriales; family Natrialbaceae; genus Natrinema; species Natrinema longum. The sequence continues at coordinate 2,525,299 of NZ_CP071463.1, read as the reverse complement.
GACGTCGGTGATCCGACCACCGCCCTTGCCGATGACGCTCGAGATGTCGTCTTCCTCGACGTAGACGACGGCCGTGTCCTGACTCTTGAGTTCGACGTCGACGTAGCCGCGGGCGATCGAGCGGATCTCCCGTTCGATCTCCTGTTTGGCGATGCGGTCGACGCCGGACTCGTTGGCCGGGCCGCCGTCCTCGTCTTTCAGCGGGACGGTGACGACCTGGCGGTTGAAGGTGTAGATCTCGTACTCCGGCTCGCCGGTCTGGAAGTTCGTGACCTGGATGACGGGGCGGGCGAGGTCCTCCTCGGTGAGTCCGGCGGGGACCTTGACTTCGGTCCTGACGTCGTAGACCGTTTCGACCTCGCCGGCCTCGATGTAGACGACGGTGTCGACGACCTGGGGGATCATCCCGAGTTCGACCCGTCCGACCAGTCGCTGGAGCGAGTCGATCGGTCGCGTCGCGTGGACGACGCCGATCATTCCGACGCCCGCGAGCCGCATGTCCGCGAAGACCTCGAAGTCGTTGGTCTTGCGGACCTCGTCGTAGATCGTGTAGTCCGGCCGAACCATCAACAGGGCGTCGGCGGTCTTTGCCATCTCGCCACCCAGTTCCGTGTACTGGGTGATGTCGGGGCCGACCTGCAGGTCCCGTGGTTTCTCCATCGTCTTGACGGAGTAATCGTGATCCGCGATGTAGCGGGCGACCGCTTGGGCGAACGTCGACTTCCCCGCTCCGGGTGCACCCGAAATGAGGACGCCACGCTGGCGCTCGAGCAGCCGCTCTTTCAGCTCGTCGGCGTGTTCGTAGTCCTCGATGTCGGTCTGGGCGATCGGGCGGACGGCGGTGATCTCGATCCCGTCGGAGAAGGGTGGACGGCCGATCGCGATCCGGTAGTCCCGGAACTGGACGATCTTCATGCCCGGTTCCGACAGTTCGATGAAGCCGTCGGAGGCTTCCTTCGCGCCGTCGACGACCTCGCGGGCGTACTCGTCCATCGTCGCCTCGTCGAGGGAGTCGTCGGCGATCGCCTCGTAACGCATTTCGCCGAGTTCGCCGCGTTTGGCCTTCGGGACGGCGTCGGTCTTGAGATGGACGCTCATCGTCTTCTCGTCGAAGAACTCCTCGACGGCCAGCGTTCCGACCTCGCGGACTTCGGGGGAGACGCGTTCGACGTCGAGTCCTTTCGCCCGTGCGACCTCGGCCTGGACGACGTCGCTGGTGATGAAGGTCGCATCGAGGTCCTCCGCGAGATCGCGAATCAGGGCGTCGATCTCCCCCTCCGAGGCGTGACCTCGCTCGATGGCGTTGGGTCGCTCGCCGACGTACTCGAGGTCGACGACGCCGTCGTCGGCCAGCTCGGCCAGCCGCTGGAGTTCCTCGAGGCCGTCCCAGCCGCTGTCGATCCCGTCGTTTGCCTGCGCCTCGAGTTCCGCGACGACCGCCTCGGGGACGCAGATCGTCGCTCCCTCGAACTGCCCGTCTTCGATTGTCGCCGAGACGCGGCCGTCGATGACCACGCTCGTATCCGGCACGACGTTCATACCTAAACTGGTCGACGTACGCGTATAAGGGTGTCCACAACGGATCCGAACATGGGTTCTATTCACACGCAACCGTCCGTGTGGTGCCGACACGTGTTCCTATCCCGCGGGAACATACAAATAAACTTAACCGAAACCCCGAACACGTTTGTCGTATGCAACCGGAGCAGACGTTCGGTCGGGGTGGACTCAACGGCTTTCTCGACGTCGACGATCTCATCGATCGGATCGGGCTCGATGAGGACGAGATCGCCTGGCGAAAGGAGTTCATCGGCTTCGACGAGGACGACGAACGACGGCTGGCGGATCTCGAGTCGATGATGCGGGACAACCGCGAGGAGATCGCCGACGACTTCTACGAAAACGTGTTGCACTACGAGCAGACGCGAGCGATCGTCGACCGATCACCGAAAGACGTCGACGCGCTCAAACAGACCCAGCAGGCGTATCTCGTCTCGCTGGCGAGCGGTTCCTACGATCAGTCGTACTTCCAGAACCGGACACGAATCGGGAAACTCCACGAAATGCTCGATATGCCCCTGAAACAGTACATCGGGCAGTACGGCGTCTACTACGATCTCATCCTCTCGCGGTTGAACGAGCGGATGCAGCGACAGGTCGTCGACGCCATCGAGGAGTGGGCAGCGGAACGCGATACCGACGGAGACGAGGGCGGACTCGGTCGGTTCGTCGGCGCACTGGGACTGGGCGGCGGGGACGAGGAGATCCCCGACGGCCTCGAGGAGTCGTTCGAAGCCGCCGTCAGGGACGCAATCGACGACGGCATGATGGACGTCCTCTCCTTGTTGCGGATCATCAATCTCGACATGCAGGTCGCGACCGAAACGTACGTCGACTCCTACGCCCAGCGACTCGAGGAGTCGATCGAACGACGCAGACGGCTCGCTCGCGAGGTCGAAGAGGACGTACAGACGCCGATCACCGAACTCCACGAAGCGAGCGAGGTCGTCGCACGACGCGCCGAGGCGATCAGCACCCACACCGAGTCACAGGCGAACAGCATCACCACGGCTGCGGGCGAACTCAACGAGGTGAGCGCTGCCGTCGAAGAGGTCGCGAGCGTCGCGGACGAGGTTCGAACGGAAAGCGAACGAACCGAGCAACTCGCGGCGGCGGGCGTCGACGCGGCCGACGAGGCGCTGGACGAACTCGAGGCGATCGAAACCGCGACCGACCGCGTCGCCGATGCCGCCGATTCCCTGGCCGAGCGGACCGACGAGATCGACGCCATCGTCGAGCGCCTCGACGATCTCGCCGAGCGGACGACGGTGCTGGCGGCGAACGCGAAGATCGAATCCTCTCGAGCGGACAGCGGCGGCGGTGAGACGATGGGAGTGATCGCCAGCGAAGTACGCTCGTTCGCCGAGCAGACGAAATCCGATCTCGCGGAGATCGAAAGCGCCGTCGAGGCCGTCCGCGAGGACGCCGCAGCCACGGTCGAAACGACCGAGGAAACGGTCGCCCGCGTCGATACCGGGACGGACCGCGTCCGGAAGACGGTCGACTCGCTCGAGGAGATCCACGACGCCGCAGAGGGGACCGCGGCGGGGATGGAAGACGTGGCGGCTGCGGCCGACCAGCAAGCACACGGCGTCGAGGCGACGGCCGAAACGCTCGAAGGGCTCTCGGATTCGGCCGACAAGGTCGCGAGCGCTGCGGAATCGATGGCGGCGGCGAGCCAACAGCAGACGGCGAGTCTTCGCGAGGTCCACGACTCCGTCACGCGGCTCACCGACGACGACCCAGGGGTCGAGCCACCGGCGTACGAACGGATCGACTGAGACGGGTTGCTGTCCCGGTGGAACCGCAGGGCGGTCCCAGTCCCACCGGCACTGACGGACAGGAGACCGTCTGAGGAGTCCAAACGCGAGGTACGATCGGCCGATCGGGCACAACCGGTTTCGGAGCACTGAACACGACAGCTATCGATACGCCCGGCATGAGCGTCGTCGATCTGACCCGCGACCTCGTCGCGATCCCGAGCCACGAAGACGAGACCGCTGCCGGCGACTTCCTCGAGGACTGGCTGCGCCGCGAGACCGACGCTACCGTGACTCGAGACGCTGTCGGAAACGTGATCGCCCGGAAGGGAAGCGGTCCGGAGACCCTCGCGTTCGTCGGTCATCACGACGTCGTCGAGCCGACCGGGGCACAGGTCGCGAACGCGGACGGAGACGACCCGAACGAGTACGTCGTCGAGGAACGCGACGGCCGTCTCTACGGTCGCGGAACGGCCGACATGAAAGGGGCGCTCGCAGCCGCCCTGCTCGCGTTTCGGGACAGCGAGGTGCGAACGCCCTCGAGCGGTCGGACGCAGTCCGGCGACGCCGACTCCGCCGGCGAACTCGTCGTCGCGAGCTTCGTCGGTGAGGAGGTCGGCGGGGTCGGCGCACAGCACGCGCTCGAGACCGGATTCGCACCCGACTACGCCGTCGTCGGCGAAGGGTCGACCGACTACTCCGGGCCGGACGTCACCGACGTGGCCATCGCCCACAAGGGTCGCCGCGGGAGCACGATCACCGCGCACGGAACCGCGGCACACGCCAGCGAGGCCGATACCGGCGAGAACGCGATCTATCGCGCTACCGAGGCCATCGATGGCGTCCGCAGCCTCCAGCCTCCGTCGGTCGACGTGGCCGGCGAGACACTCGAGGGACGGCTCACGGTCACCGAGATCGATGGCGGCTCGGCGATGAACGTCGTTCCCGCCCGCTGTGAGTTCACGGTCGACGAGCGGACGGTCCCCGGCGAACGGGCCGCCCTCGAGCGGGTCACAGAACCCGCGGGCATCGAGTGGACGGTCGATCAGGACCTGCCACCGATGCGCTGTACGGACGAGGCCTTCGCCGAGTGCGTTCTCGAGGCCGCCGCCGCGTCGCAGGCGGGGGCTCCCGAACTCGTGACGAAACCCCACGCGACCGACGCGGGTTGGCTCTCACGGGCCGGCACCGAGTGCGTGATCTACGGGCCGTCCGAACCCGGCGAAGCCCACACCGACGACGAGAGCGTCTCGATCGAGGTCCTCGAGCGATGTCGAGAGACCTACCGGCGGGTCGCACGGCGGTGGCTGACGGCCCGGTGAGTGCACCCGGCGTGACCCGCTGATCGATCGGTGGGCGGGCCTCAGAGACCCGGAACGCCGACTGCATCGAAGCCCGTCACGCCGAGTGCGGCGAGGGCATAGAGGACGATCAACACGGTGATCCAGGCGACGAGACCGATCATCGCCGCGGCGGTCCAGTCGCCGGGATACCGCCAGTTGATGACCGCGACGTAGGCGATGAGGGCGAGCAACGGCCCCACGAGCGGGATCCAGCCGACGACGAAGCCGACGATCGCCCAGACGATCGCGCCGATCAGGGCGGTCACGATGGCGTGATCGTAGTCCGCGCGACCGACGATGACTCGAGCACCCGCGTAGATGCCGACCGCGCCGATCAGGAGGCTCACGACGAACACGATTACTGACGCGACTGGTGAAGCGAGGGCCATAGCGAGACGACGTACGTCGGATCGGTGGAACAGTCCGGTGCTTGCACGTTCCGCATGTCTCTCATTGGCTTCCGAGGGAAGCGGAATAGCGCCACACGAGGTCGTTATCACGACGTCGTGATCGTCTCGTCGGTCGATACGTCCGCCGATCGAGTCCGGTCGCCGGACCGTCGTTCCCGATCGGTCGCGAACGAAGTACCCGGAACCACGACGTTGATAGCACTTCCGAGCAAAGGGTACGGCTATGGCGACCGATCAGGCCCAAAGCGACGCGAGCGAGGGCGACACCTACGACCAGTTCGAAGAGCGAGTGCGACGCATCTCGAACGTCGGGAACGCCGCCGGCATCCTCCGATGGGACCAGGAAGTCGTGATGCCCGACGAGGGGACCCCTGCCCGAGCACAACAGCTCTCGACGCTGTCCTCGATCAGTCACGAACTCCTGACCGCCGACGAGACGGGCGAACTGCTCGAGGAACTCGAAGGGAGCGACCTCGAGGACGAGCAGGCCGCCGTCGTCCGCGAGATCCGCCGGCGGTACGACCGCGAGACGAGCGTCCCACAGGAACTCGTCGAGGAGATATCGGCGACGGCGTCGAACGCCCACCCCAAGTGGAAGCAGGCGAAAGAGGACGACGACTTCGACCACTTCGCGCCGACCCTCGAGAAACTGGTCGATCTCAAGCGGGAGTACGCGGAGCACATCGATCCCGACGCCGACCCCTACGCCGTGCTCTTCGCGGACTACGAGCCCTACATCGACCTCGAGACCGCAGAGCGGGTCCTCGAACGACTCCGCGAGGAACTCGTCCCGCTGATCGATGCGATCGACGACAGCGACGCCGACCTCGCCACGGACGCCTTCGCGGGGGAGTTCGACGACGACGATCAGGAAGCGCTCGCACGCGACGTGCTGGACTCGCTGGGCTACGACTGGGACCGTGGCCGACTCGATACTGCGCCACATCCGTTCTCGTCGGGCACGCAGTTCGACGCCCGCGTGACGACCCGATTCGAGGAGGACGACCTCCTGGGCTCGATCACGTCGACGATCCACGAGTTCGGCCACGCGAACTACACCCTCGGACTTCCGGACGACGGCTACGGGACGCCGCTGGGCGAGGCGCGGGACCTCTCCGTCCACGAGTCCCAGTCCCGCCTCTGGGAGAACCACGTCGGCCGTTCTCGCGCCTTCTGGAAGCACTTCCTGCCGATCGCCCGCGATCGCTTCCCCGAACTCGCGGACGTCACACCCGAGGAGGCCTACGAGGCGGCCAACCAGGTCCACGACGATAACCTCATCCGCGTCGAGGCGGACGAACTCACCTACCACCTCCACATCGTGGTCCGCTTCGAGATCGAACGCGATCTGATCCGGGGCGACCTCGAGGTCTCCGAAATCCCCGAAGTCTGGAACGACAAGTACGAGGACTATCTGGGCGTGCGACCGGAGACGGACGCGGCGGGCTGCCTGCAGGACATCCACTGGTCCCACGGCGACTTCGGCTACTTCTCGACCTACTCGCTTGGATCGGTGCTCGCAGCACAGCTCTACGCCGCCGCGGAATCCGATCTCGGCGAGTTCGACGAGCAGATTCGCGAGGGCGAGTTCGGCGAACTCAACGGCTGGCTCCGCGAGAACGTCCACCAGCACGGCAAACGCTACGTCACGCCCGACCTGATCGAGCAGGCCACCGGCGAGGGGCTGACTGCGGACTCTTTCCTCGAGTACGTCACGTCGAAGTACGGCGACCTGTACGAACTCGAGGAGTACTGAGACGGACCGCTGTCAGTCAGCGCCGGCGAGCTTACGGACGGCTCCGGACCACTCGGGACAGGGGGACCGCATGACGCGTCGCTGCCCACCGGCTGTTGCCCGCTTTCGGAGCCTGTCGTTCCGCGACCCTCGTTTTTAGGAGCGGTGCTCGCCTACTCGTCGAACGATGTCCGAGACACTCGAACAGGGAACGGCAGTCGTAACGGGTGCGAGCTCCGGCATCGGCGCAGCGACCTGCCGCGAACTCGCGGCTGCGGGCGCGAACGTCGTCCTCGCGGCCCGCAGCGAGGACAGGTTGACGGAGCTGGCGGACGACCTCGAGACGACCCACGGCGTCGAGACGCTGGTCGTGCCGACGAACGTCCGCGAGGAAGACGCCGTCGACGCGCTCATCGACGACACGGTCGACGCCTTCGGCGGCCTCGACGTGCTGGTGAACAACGCGGGACTGGCCCGCGGGAGCGAGGTCGAGTCGCTCTCGACCGACGACTACGAGACGATGCAGGAGACCAACGTCGACGGCGTCTTCTACGCGACGCGGGCGGCGATCCCACACGTCCGCGAGCGGGACGGGCACCTGATTTTCGTCGCCAGCTTCGCCGGCCAGCACCCACGACCGGCCAACCCCGTCTACGCTGCAACGAAGTGGTGGGTACGGGGCTTTGCCAAGAGCCTCGCAGCCCAGATCGGCGACGACGATGTCGGATTCACCATCGTCAACCCCGCCGAGGTCCGCTCGGAGTTCGGAGCGGCAACGGGTGAGTCCTTCGCCGAGCGCTTCGACGAAGACGAGGCCAGCGACCCCGCCGAAGTCGCCGAAGCGATCCGATTCGCCGCGAGTCGGGAGGGCTCGAGCGTGAGCGAACTCGACATCAATCGCCGGGACAAGTTCGCCGACACCTTCCACTGAGACGGGCTGCTGTCCCGATCTCCCGGTGGGACCCCAGGGCGGTTCGCGGGTGCGCCGTCACTGGCGGACGGGAGTCGGTATGACAGCAGGAGCGATCGATCGCGGGGCGTATAAAACGGGGGTTGGTGTGCCGGGTACGGACGCTTCCGCTCCTGGCCCCCTCCCTTCGAGTATGCGACTCTCCATTCCGGGCGCACCGGGCGTCTACTTCGATACCGACGCGGAGTCGACGGCGATCAACGTCGCCCTGACCGCCGCCGGCCGACGAGCACCGAAACCCCAGGGGTACGCCATCCAGTTGCTGCCCTATCTCTGGTCGTTCGACGTCGACCTCCGAGACGTACCGACCGACCACCCGATCCAGTACCTCCATCCGGAAGGGGCACGAAGCCTGGGCGACCTCTCACCCCGGCGGGGCGTCCGCGAGGCCGGCACCGAACTCGAGTCGGTGTTGCGATTCGTCTGGTCGGTCAACGACGAACTCGAGTCGGCGACGACACAGTTCCTCGGGACGAGCGACGAGGTGGAGGAAGTCACGATCGAAATTCAGGAGGGCCGCGTCGGAGTCGACGGCAGCGAACTCGACACCGACGAGTTCGACACCCGCGGTGATGCCTAGCACGGATGAGCGAAACGCCCCCTCCCTTGCTCCGATTGAGGCGGGGCTGAACAACGAGCGGTTTCGCGGAGACCGGTTCGCTCACGGGCGGACCGTTCACACGTCTCTCACGACGGATGACGACGTCTCTCAACTACCCAAATAGCAGCCGCTCGTGGATATTTGAGAGACGGGGTAGGTCAGTCAGGTGAACGCGCGTGGAAACCACGTGCGCTGAAAGGTAGCTGTCTGACCGTGCCGTCTCTTCGTCCTTTCTCGTATCGCTACAAAACACCTCCGGTACGCGGATCCGGCGAGCGGTCCGGCTCATCGAGATCATCGCGCGTCGAGGGGACGCGCCAACCGAGAACTCAGTCCGCCCGTCCGCTGGCCTCGACCTCGAGCAGTTCACAGCAGTCCCGCTCGGCGTCGAAGCAGTCGGGACACTGGTCGGGCCGGTCGATGATCGTATCGAGTCGCTCCGCGACGGTGTCGTCGATGACGCTCTCGAGGGCACGAGCCTCGTCGCGAAACTCCTGGACCTCGAGGACGTTCGCGAGGAACCGCTCGATGATGCAGTAGGTCTGGAGGGCGTTGTGAGCGCGCTCGAGCCCCTCGTCGGTCAGGCTGGCTCCCTGATACTTCTCGTGGTCGACGAGTTCGCGGTCCTCGAGTTTTCCGATCATCTCGTTGACACTGGCCGGACTCACCTCGAGTAAGTCCGCGAGCGTGCCGGTCGATGCGGGGCCGTCCTCGATGCGCTGTGCCAGGTAGATCGCCTTGAGATATTGATCTGCAGTGTTCATCGGATCCCTCCATCGGTGTCGCTTCGTCCTACGACGGTCCCTCGCCGGTGTCCCCGAACCCGGGGGTCGATACGCGTCTCGGACGGCCGCTTCCCGCCCCGGACGGCCGCCGACGTTGCGATTACTCGACTCATGCTCTGTGCTCCATGATCTCGGTCACTTCCTCGACCCCCTCCTTTTCTTCCTCACGGATGGCCGTCAGCGTCTCGAGGAGTCGGTCACGGTCGACCGCGAACTCGGCGTCGGAGGCCTCGATCGCTTCGATCAAATCGTCGTAGAACTTGTAGGCCGTCTCCTCGTTTGCCAACTGATCGTAGAGGACGCCGTCCGTATCCTCCGGCGGGCCATACTGGGCGTCGACCAGGGCATTTATCTCCTCGTATCCGACGGTCTCCGCCTCGAGATCGTCGATCAGCGCCTCGAGTCGCTCGCGGTGATCGGCCGACTCCGCGGCGGCCTCCGCGAGCAACTCTTCGACCTCCGCATCGAAGTCCGCCCGCTCTTCGGGCGGTAAGGACTCGATGTGGTGGGCGGCGCGTGACTCGACGAGTTCCTCCAGCACGACCCCGATCTGCAGCAATCGGGTCAGCTGGTGGTCGCTCGAGACACGCTGTCCCAGACTCATGTCTCGACAAGAGAGCCGCTGTTACTTAGTCGTCTCGGAGCACCGACGGCGAAAACGAGCAGTCGAAACGGAGCGACGGCGAATCGAACCCGCGTTAGTCGCGCTGGCGAAGCCGCGCGCCGATCAGTGCTTCGAGGTCCTCACGGAGTTCGTCGACGTCGATCTCCTCGAGGACGGGCACGAAGAAGCCCTCGACGAGCATGTTGCGGGCAGAGCGCGGGTCGATACCGCGGGAGGTCATGTACAGCAGGTCCTCCTTGTCGACCTGGCCGACCGTGGCGGAGTGGCTGGCCTCGGTGTCGTGGTTGTTGATGATCAGCTTCGGGGAGGCGTCGGCCTCGCTCTCGTCGCTGAGCATCAGCGTGTTCTCGCGCTGGTAGGAGCTGGTGTCCCAGGCGTCGGTGCCGACGTCTTGAACCCCCTCGTAGACCGAGCGGGCGACGTCGTCGGTGACGCCGCGGGTGACGAGGTCGGCGGTCGTGTGTTCGGCACGGTGCCAGACCTTCGCGTCGAGGTCGAAGTGCTGATCGTTGTGGCCGTAGAAGGCACCGACGATCTGCGTCTCGGAACTATCGCCGCTGAGAGTCGTCGAGACCTCGGTCTTCGTGAGTTGGGTCCCGAGGTTGCCCTCGATCCAGTCGATCGTGGCGTAGGTGTCGGCGACCCCGCGCTTGACGGTGAAGTTGTAGGCCTCCTCCGAGAGGTTCTGGAGGCTGCCGTACTGGACGTAGCTGTTCTCGCCGGCGGCGACTTCGACGACGCCGCTGTAGTATTGTTCGTCCTGCTCTGCACCCGTCGACTGACGCTCGAGGATCGTGACCGAGGACGACTCCTCGGTGACGACGAGCGTGTAGTTGAACAGCGAGCGGGAGTTCTGCTCGGTTCGGATGGCGACGTCCTCGGCGTCGACGCCTTCGGGGACGTAAATGACCGTTCCGGTACTGAACAGAGCCGTCGAGAGCGCCGTCAGGTAGTTCTCCTGGGGATCGACGACGGTGCCGAAGTGCTCCTTCAGGAGTGTCTCGTGCTCGGCGACGGCGTCGCTCCAGGACAGAACCTCGGCCTCGTCGGGACCGACCTGGTCTTTGTTTTCGGCCGCGTTCAGCGGATCGACGAGGGATTCGAAGTCCAGATCGTGGAGGTTCGTCCAGTCACGACCCGGCGTCCGGATGACGTCTGGCATGTCGAGGTCCTCGAGGGCTTCGAGGGCCTCGAGACGGGTCTCCGTGAGCCAGTCGGGCTCGTCGAGTCCGTCGCTGATCTCGCGTACTTGTTCCTCCGTCAGATTGGCGTGTACCTGTGTTCCTGCGCTCATATTATCCGAGGCTCCCCTCCATCTCGAGTTCGATGAGGCGATTGAGTTCGACCGCGTACTCGATCGGCAGTTCTTCCGTGATCGGCTCGATGAAGCCGGCGACGATCATCTTCTTGGCGTCGTCGTCGTCCAGTCCACGCGACTGGAGGTAGAAGATGTCCTCGTCGCCGATCTTGCCGACGGTCGCCTCGTGAGCGACGTCGACCTTCGACTCCTCGATCTCCATGTACGGCATGGTGTCCGAGGTCGAGTCGTTGTCGAACATCAGCGCGTCACACTCGACGGCGGTGCTCGCGTTCTCGGCACCGTCGGCGATGTGGACGAGGCCGCGGTAGTTGGTGCGGCCGCCGTCCTTGGAGATCGACTTGGACTCGATGGTCGAACTCGTCTCGGGCGCGTTGTGGTAGACCTTCGCGCCAGTGTCGATGTCCTGCCCTTCGCCCGCCAGGGCGATGGTGATGTGAGTGTCGGTCGAGCCGCGACCCTTGAGGATCGTACACGGGTAGAGCATGGTCACTTTCGATCCCATGCTGCCCGAGACCCACTCCATCGTGCCGTTCTCCTCGCAGATGGCGCGTTTGGTGTTCAGGTTGAAGGTGTTCTTCGACCAGTTCTGCACGGTCGAGTACTGCACGTGAGCGTCCTCGCCGACGAAGACTTCGACGCCGCCCGAGTGCAGGTTGTGAGTGCCGTACTTGGGTGCGGAACAGCCCTCGATGTAGTGGACTTCCGACCCTTCCTCGGCGATGATGAGCGTGTGCTCGAACTGGCCCATCCCCTCCGAGTTCATTCGGAAGTAAGCCTGAACGGGCATTTCGACGGTGACGTCTTCCGGAACGTAGACGAACGACCCACCGGACCAGACGGCCCCGTGCAGCGCGGCGAACTTGTTGTCGCTCGGCGGCACGCAGGTCGTCATGAAGTGCTCTTTGACGAGCTCGGGATGCTCCCGGACGGCCTCGTCCATGTTACAGAAGATGACGCCTTTCTCCTCCCACTGCTCTTGCATGTTCTGGTAGACGACCTCGGACTCGTACTGGGCACCGACGCCCGAGAGGGCGTTCTTCTCCGCTTCCGGAATGCCGAGCTTGTCGAACGTGTCCTTGATCTCGTCGGGCAGCTCCGTCCAGTCGTCGACGCCTTCGCGCTTGTCGACGTCCGGGCGGATGTAGGGAATGATCTCTTCGACGTCCAGCTCGGAGAGATCGGGCATGCCGGGCCAGTCGGACGGCATCGGCATGTTGTGATACTGCTTGAGGGCGCGGAGGCGTCGCTCGAGCATCCAGTCGGGCTCGTCCTTGTCCTCGGAGATCATACGAATGACCTCCTCGGTCAGGCCTTTGCCGGATCGGACCGCGGCGTTCTCCTCCTTCTTGAACTCGAACCGGGCCTCAGTGTCTGTCTCTTTCAGGTGATCTTGATCGGAACTCATATTGATGTGGTTGTGTTTACGGCTGTAGCGTTATTACGGTTGTTCTAGTCGAATCCGGTTACGCGGTGCCGTAGACCTCTTCGCGGACCCAGTCGTACCCCTTGTCCTCGAGCTTCTCGGCGAGTTCGGGACCGCCGCTTTTCGCGATCTGGCCGTCGAGCATCACGTGGACGTGATCGGGCTCGACGTAGTCGAGGATGCGCTGGTAGTGGGTGATCTGGAGGATCCCGGTGCCTTGCTCGTCGCGAAGGGCGTTGATCCCGTTGGACACGTCCTGCAGTCGGTCGATGTCGAGCCCGGAGTCGATCTCGTCGAGGACGGCGATCGAGGGCTCGAGGATGGCGGCCTGCAGCACTTCGTTCTGTTTCTTCTCCCCGCCGGAGAAGCCGGCGTTGAGGTAGCGCTGGGCGAACTTCTCGTCCATCTCCAGTTGCTCCATCTTCTCCTGAAGGATCCCCTGGAATTCGGCGACGCCGATTTCGCCCTCGTCCGCGGGGCCTTCCATCGGCGAGGACTCGAAGCCCTCGTCGTCGTCGTCTTCCTCGACGTCCTCGTCCTCGAAGAGCTCCTCGCGCTCCTCGATTTTGGCGTTCAGCGCCGTTCGGAGGAAGTTCGTCATCGTGACGCCTTCGATCTCGGCCGGGTACTGGAAGCCAAGGAAGATGCCGAGTGCGGCGCGCTCGTTGGGCTCGAGGTCGAGCAGGTTCCAGGTGCGCTGGTCCTCGTCGATCTCGATGTCCGCGCCGAACTCCTCGTCCTCGAGGTGGAGCAGGACCTCGCCCTCGGTTACCTCGTAGGCCGGGTGGCCGGCGATGACTTTCGCAGTCGTCGACTTCCCGGAGCCGTTCGGTCCCATCAGCGCGTGGATCTCGCCCGACTGGACCTCGAGATCGACGCCCTCGAGAATTGTCTCGTCGCCCTCCGCCACTTCCGCATGCAGATTGTTGAGTTCGAGGCGTGCCATAGTGTTCTGTCGTCTGGACAGTGGGTCGTATGACTGATAACGGTTTCGTATCCAATTGGATACGGTCTCCTATAGCAAAAATAATTTTTTGTACCGGAAACTCTGACCCGCACGCCCGAAAGCCATTTCTCCGACAGCCGTCGTACTCGGCGACTGTTCGTCCGAAAAGTCGGGAGCTATGCGACGGATCGACAGGATTCAATCTCGAATCGTAACGAACGATCAACACCGGGATTGCCCCATCGGAGCAGGTACTCTCTCCAAAGGGTCACATCGTCCTCTCGGCTGTTGGACAGTGTCGTGTGGAGTCGGCCATTCGCGGTGACGCACACACCCCTTCCCCCTCTGCACGGTGACGCACGCGCGTCCTCCCCCTCCCTGCAACTGTCTGCAGGCTCGAACCGACATCGGCAGTACCGTCGACGATCACCGGGCTGTCGGTTATCGCCAAAACCGCTTTGCGAACCGCGAGATGAGACCCTCCTCGGGGGTCGTCACGTCGTCCCAGAGGGTAAACGCCTCGGCGACGGTGGCGGCCTCGCTCGCGACTCGCTCCTGGCGCTCTGGAACGACGACGACCAGATTCACCTCGTAGTGACCGTGATAGCCGAACTTCAGCAACGTTCGATCGCGGAAGCCGGACACGAACTCCCGGACCGCAGCCGGTAGCTCCTCTGTGACGAGCACGAACGTGAAATCCGTCCCGAAGTGTTCCTCGTCGGGGACGACGCGCTCGTCGGCGAGTTCGTGACCGTACTCGACGAATTCCTCGAGTTGCGCGACCGTCGGACGCGACTCGCGCCGGGCGAAGAGGTACTCTTCGGCCTCGTGATCGGCGTAACTCAACGCGGGATGGAAGAACTGCTTCTGGCTGCGCACGCGCATCTCCCCGTAGAGGTCCCACCGCTCGCCGTCGACGCGGCGGTCCTTCTCGAGGTCGTAGTTGTACATCAGTCGATCGGAGACCCGGTCGAGGTACTCGTCGTCCCAATCGGGGACCGCCTCGCGGATTTCTGCCGGAAGCTCCGCCGGCGTCACTTTGTCGCTCATCCTGTGTTGTCGACCCGTACTCGTCGTTCGCAGTTCCGTCTGGGTTCCGGTCGGGCCGGCCCCGTGACCCGTTCTCTCATACCATCGATTACCGTCGGGGTGTCAAATAATCGTCGGTGGACCGGGGCGGGCCGAGCGCGTCGTAACTCGTCGAGTCGGTCGGTAGGTTTTAGCCGTCGGAGACGAACTAGCGTGTAGATCACACACATGGGAGGAAGAGAAACCGAAACCTGCGGTCGGTGTTCCATGTCGACGGTCGTCGACGTCGCCTCGTCGTCGGACGAGGCGGGCGATGGCGACGAGAGCCGGGATCCGTTCGGCGAGGCCGCCATCGAGGTCGACGACGAGACGCTCCGGCGGGTCTCGCCGGGCGCGTGGGCCGGACGCGTTACCGAGTATCTCGACGACGTCGGCCAGCGGCTCATCTATCGCCGCTAGTGGCGGTCCACGCCTGCAGTCGACCGTTCGTGGTGCCGCCATCACGACATCGTCACGAGATACGTCATCGCGAAGAGAACGATCGCAGCCGTCGCGACGTTGACGAGTCCGAACTCGATAGCCCCCAGATACGACAATCCCCAGACGATCGTCCAGGCGAACAGCGTCGACAGCACGGCGTTCATCGCGAGCAGGACGCGGGGATCGCCCTGCGACGACGAGACACCCGCCTCGAACCCGTCGCGTTCCGAATCGCCATCGCTCATACAGGGGGAACGACGGCACCGCCACTTAGCTCTTTACCGCTCGAGAGCGACTGCCGACTATGGGACTTCGAAACCGCCACGGCACCCACGTCGATCCCGTCCCGTTTCTCGTGGTCGTCGGTCTCAGCTTCATGCTCCTGTTGTCGTTTGGCCCCCTGTACGGACGGGCCCTCGGCCTGCCACTCGAGACGGCGATCGGTGCGTCCGCCGGGTTGTTCGCGGTCGCAGCCGTCCTCGCGTTCTATCGACAGGTGTGGACGTTCCGTCCGGAGACGACCGGAGCCGTCCCGTCGACCGCCCGTGCGGAACGGCTGTTTTATCTCATCCCGATACTCACGGCGCTCATCCTCGGACTCGCCGTGCCGTTAGTTCTGGGATAGGACCCTCCGTGCGGTACTGGCCGATCGGTTCGTGGTTGTGCGACACGGTCACACACTATTAATACTGTCACCGACGAACGATCGATCATGGGACTCGTCGATTCGATGAAGGCAGCCCTCTCCGCACCCGCGCCGAAGAGCCGGCCCGACGACGGCTCCGAGGGCGCCTACTGGTGTGACGACTGCGCCGTCCGGATCAGGGACGTCGAACTCGAGGGCGAACCGGTCTGTCCGGACTGTGGCACCGAGATGCGCTTCGAGCGCTCGACGGGCCGCGACTGCGCGTGTTGATCAGGGCTCCCGGATGACGACCTCCTCGCCCTGTTCGGTAGGGAAGGGGCCGTCGAACGCCGTTTCCCGCTCCTCGTCGGTGACGAGCGCGTCCTCGAGCGTCGCCCGGAGCGCCGCCTCGTCGTAGTCAGTCCCGATAAAGACGAGTTCGGTCCGGCGATCGCCGTGGTCCTCGTCCCACTCGAGGTCCGGTCGGTTCGACCGATACATGTCGCGCTCGACCTCGGGGAGGCTCGCGATCCAGGGCCCCTGTGCGGTGGCCCTGACCGACGGCCCGGCCTGCGCGATCGAGACTCGCATCTCGGTGTCCGCGATCCAAGCGGTCCCCTTCGCGCGGACGATCGCCCGCGGGAGGTTTCGGAGGAACGTCGCGAACCGCTCGGGGTGGAACGGCCGGCGAGACCGGTAGACGAACGAGGTGACGCCGTACACCTCGTCGGGATGGTGGTGGCCGTGACGGTCGCCGTCCTCGTCGTGTCCGTGCTCGCCGTGGCCCTCCTCGGCGTCGTGGCCGTGATCGTCGTCGGCCGACTCGAGCGCCCGTTTCCAGCCCGGTAGGTCGTTCACACGGCCGGGATCGAACAGGCCAGCGGCGAGTAGCCGATCGGGATCGACCGCCGAGAACTCCGTCGGAATCGTCTCGGCCTCCGGCTGGAGCGCACGGACGAGCTCCTCGGCCTCCGTGAGCGCCGCGTCCGAACACAGATCGGCCTTGTTGAGTAAGACGAGGTTCGAGACTTCGACCTGTTCGACGAGCAGGTCCGAAAGCGGCCGCTCGTCTTCGTCTCCCCGCCGTTCCGGTGTGCCCTCGCCGCTGAAGGCCTCGAGGAACGCGGGCGTGTCGAGGACGGTCACGAGCGTGTCGACGTCGTAGAGCGCCGCGACGCGGGATTCCGTGGTGAACAGCCGCGCGACGGGGGCGGGTTCGGAGATTCCCGAGGACTCGACGACGAGGTGATCGAACGACCGATCGCGGGCCAGCCTGACCACGGCGGTCTCGAGGTCGTCCTGGAGTTCACAGCAGATACAGCCGTTCGAGAGCTCCGCGACGCCATCGTCGACGTCGAGCTCCGACCCCTCGGCGACGAGTTCGGCGTCGACGTTGACCTCGCCCATGTCGTTGACCAGCACCGCCAGCGTCCGGTCGGCACTCGAGAGTAGGTGATTGAGCAGCGTCGTCTTGCCGGCACCCAGGCTCCCCGAGATGATCGTCACCGGAATCTCCCCGTCCGTGTCCGTCATCATACCCCAACACTGGGATCGGAGCGCCTTGAAAGCGAGCCACGAGGGTTTTTAGCGTTCGATACACAGATACTGGCATGGACCTGGCCGATCGGATCGACGCGTTCCGCCAGATACTCGAGGAGTGGCTGCGGGGCCTCTACCACGGCATGATCTCGCATCCGGCCTACGAGAAGATCGAGAAGGAAGCCGAGGACACCGAAGACGCGTTCATCCTGGCGTGTTTCCCGGACGCCTTCGGCATCCCGTCGCCGGTTTCCTACTACACCGCCGAACTGCTGCCCTACCTCGAAGACGAGTTCGAATCGTGGGAGCGGCGGCTGTGGGACCGCGGCACGTACCTCGAGCGCAAGGGACAGCAGTACCACTTCTGATGGAGCCGTTCGTCTTCTTCGGCGGCAAGGGCGGCGTCGGGAAAACGACCGTCTCGTGTGCGTACGCGCTCCGGTGTGCGCGGGACGGCCAGCGGACGCTCGTCGTCTCGACCGACCCGGCCCACTCGGTCACCGACGTGTTCGACCAGCCGTTCGACGACGCTCCGCAATCGGTCGAGGGGATCGACGGCCTCGACGCCATGCAGATCGATCCCGACGAGGAGGTGACCCGTCACTTAGACGAGATCCGACAGGATCTCTCCGAGCAGGTGTCGGCGTCGATGGTCAACGAGATCAACCGCCAACTCGAGATGGCACACGGAACCCCCGGTGCGTACGAATCGGCGCTGTTCGACCGCTTCGTCGACGTGATGCGGAACGCGGACCCCTACGACCGCGTCGTCTTCGATACCTCGCCGACGGGGAGCACGCTCCGGCTCCTCGGCCTCCCCGATCTGCTGGAGAGCTGGATCGACCGGCTGATGCACAAGCGACGGACGAGCATCGACCTCTTCGAGAAGGCCGCCGTCGGAAACAACGAACCGCGCCGCGTGATGGAGGGCGATCCCGTCCTCGCCCGACTCCAGCAGCGCAAGGCGTTCTTCGAGTTCGCCGACTCGGCGCTGCACGACGACGCCGCCTTCTTCCTCGTCTTGAACCCGGACGAACTCTCGCTGAACGAGACCGAACGCGCGATTGCCACCCTCCGAGAGAAAGATCTCACGGTGCGGGGTCTCGTCGCCAACAAACTCACGCCGTCGCCCGACCCCGACGAGGACGGCCGCGGCGCACGCTACCTCCGCGAGCGCGTCGAGACGGAAGCGGAACGTCTCGAGACGATTCGCTCCGAGTTCGACCCACCGCTGGTCGCCGAAATCGGCTGGCGGAGTGCGGAGGTCAAGGGCGACCTCCTGGCCGACGTCGCAGACGAACTCGACATCGAAACGGCGGCCGAGCCGCCGACGCACGTCTAACTGGGACAGCGGCTGTGGGACTCGAGTGCGATTCGACGGTCCGCGTCGACGCGCTCGAGTCGGCCACACGGACTTGCTACGCCCACGCATACCACTACAGCAGCGGACAGAAACCCGTTTAGGCGGGCCACACGAGGACTCGATAATGAGTACGAGTTACCGGATCGGACTCGTCGGCAAACCCTCCGTCGGCAAGTCCTCCTTTTTCAACGCAGCGACGATGAACGACGTACCCGAGGGGGCCTACCCGTTCACGACGATCGACCCGAGCGTGGGCGAGGCCTACGCTCGCGTCGACTGTGCGGCACCCGAATTCGACGAGGAGTGCACACCGTCGGTTGGCTACTGCGACCACGGGACCCGCTTCGTCCCGACGAAACTCGTCGACGTGGCCGGGCTGATCCCCGGCGCACACGAGGGCAACGGGCTGGGCAACCAGTTTCTCTCCGACCTCAACGAGACCGACGTGCTCGTCCACGTCGTCGACTTCTCGGGGAAAACGGACGCCGAGGGCGAACCCACCGAGGGCCACGACCCGCGGGACGATATCGCGTTCCTGGAGGAGGAACTCGACCAGTGGTATCTGGGCGTTCTCGAGAAGGGGATCGAACGCTACGAGACGGGCTACACGACCGAAGACGACGCCATCGAGGAAGAACTCGCCGAACAGATGAGCGCGTTCAAGACCAGCGAAGACGAGATCAAGCGTCTCATTCGACGCGTCGACGTCGGCTTCGACCCCGCGGCGTGGGACGAGGCCGACCAACTCGAGCTCGCCCGCGAGATTCGCAAGGAGACCAAGCCGATGGTCATCGCGGCGAACAAGATGGACACCCCCGAGGCGCAAGCGAACTACGAGGAGATCACCGACGATCCCGACTACGACCACCTGACGATCGTTCCCTGCAGCGCCCACGCCGAGAAGGCCCTGAAGTCGGCCGACAAGGCCGGCGTCGTCGACTACCGGCCGGGCGACGGGGAGTTCGAGATCACGGGAGACGTCTCCGGCGAGCAAGAACAGGGCTTAGAGCAGATCCGGGACTTCCTCGAGGAGTTCGGCGCGACGGGCGTACAGGCGGCCCTCGAGACCGCCCTCTTCGACGTCCTCGGCGTCACGCCCGTGTTCCCCGGCGGCGCGAACGGACTGGGGAACGAACGCGGCGAGGTCTTGCCCGATTGCTACCTGATCCCGCCGAACTCGACCGCGGAGGAGTTCGCCTATAGCCTCCACTCCGATATCGGCGACGGTTTCCTCCACGCGATCGACTGTCGGACGAACCGCCAACTGGGCAAGGACTACGAAGTCGAGTCTCGAGACGTGATCGAAGTCATCACGACGAACTGACGAAACCGAAACCGGGAGTACCGGCGGCAACCGACGCGGAGGGTGATTCGGGGCCGGCGTGGCGTCGCCGCCCGCCGGAGACCGTCACGATCGCGTCACGAGGGCGATCGAGTCGAGCGCTCGTTAGTTCCGTGAATGAACGTAGCCGATCGATCGGGTGTCGCCGTACTGGAGCGTGGCATTCTGGATGTCGTCCACGTCGACGGAGATGGTATCGCCGTCTTCGAACTCGCCGTCGATCTTCTCGTCGACGTCGATCTCGTCGAAATCGTCTTCCGCACGGACGTGGAGCGTGAGTTCCGAGGCGGGCAACGAATCACCGCCGACGTGTTCGACCGCGGTGCCGTCCTCGACGAGTTCGAGTTCGATCTGTGGTCGGGGGCTCGTCCAGCCCACGCGAACGTCGTCGTCGCCCCAGACGACGGTTACGTCTGTCCCGACCTGGACGTCGTCGATCTCGATCGTCGATCCCGAGGAGACCGTGTCGCTCTCGTCGGCCCACTGCGTGTCCGCCGGTTCCTCGTCGATCAACAGTTCGTACTCGTCGGCCGGGCGTTCGGCGTCGTCCTCGAACTCGAGGGTCGCCGAGAGCGTCTTGCTCTCGAACTCGTAGTCGAAGCGAACGTCGCCCGGTGGCCGGGCACGGAAGTATCCGATGCTGTCCTGGTGGGTCGTCCCGTCCCAACAGACGAGGACGATATCGCCGGGCTGGACGTCGTCGACGGTCGCCTCGTCGCCCGTGCTCATGGTCTCGCCCGTCCACGGCTGTACGGTCGTCCGTGGTTCGGGACCCTCCTCGTCGTGACGGTAGGCCGGTCGCTCGTCGTACACCGCGATCGAGACCTCGTCCCCATCGAGGGGGAAGTCGTCGGCGTATTCGACGGCGAGGGTGCCGGCGTCGACGTCGTAGTCGAACTCGAACTCGAAGTTGTGGAGGATCCGGGTCCCACTCGAACTCGAGCCGAGTTCGTGATCGTGCTCGAGGGTAATCGACAGGTTCGGCTCGACGTCGTCCATGTCGATGACGATGGTATCGCCTTCCTCGAGCGTTCCGTGACCGTTGGTCCAGACCTCGCGGTCGTACTCTTCGTCGTCGACTTTGAGGGTGAGATCCTCGATCGGGGTCGGGTCGCCGCGTCCGACCTCGATCTCGAGGACGTCGTCGTCGAGGTCGACGTCCCGCTCGACCCGGAGACTACCCGGACTCTCGTGTTCGCGGACGGCCCGCTCGGCCGCGAGGTCGCGCTCGGTAACGACCGTCACGAGTTCACCGTCGACCTCGACCGTGGGGTCGTCCGTCGCCATGTACGACAGTTCGCCGGTGAGGGACTCGACCAGTTCGTCGGTGACGACGGACTCGTCCTCGAACGAAATCGCGAGTTTCATCTCCATCGTATCCGGACCGAGCACGCTCATCGCCCGGACCGCGTACTCGACGGCGACGTCCTCGTCGGTACTTGGCAGGTGGAAGTCGTCGCCGATGTTGACGCTGTAGCCGGCATCGGCGTCGTCGAAGACGGAAAAGCCCTCGTCGAGGACGGGTTTGGCCTCGAGCAGGCGTTCGGAATCGCCCGCACTTGCAGCGAACGCATCGGTGAGCGTCTCGTCGTCCTCGGCGAGAACGACGATGTCGTCGGTAACGGCGGCGATCTGCTCCCGATCGTTCTCGTGGCGTTCGTACTCGACGCCGCCGTCGGTCTCGCGGGTCTCTCCCTCGCTCTCGAGGTCGAAATCGCCGGCGAGGACGGTGATCGATGTCGAATAGTCGTCGCCGGTACTGTAGACGAGGGCCTGCTTCGAGACGGATTCGCGGTCGATCCCGAACCCGCCGGTGTTGGGACGGGGCTCGTAGGGTTCGTTGGCCACTCGTCGTTCCTCGAAGTCCATCGTCGTCACCGCGAGGGAGTCCGAGTCGATCGAGGCCGGCAGGTACTCGAGGAGGGTATCGAGCGCCGGCGACTCGGAGCCGCCATCTGACTGGTCGTCCGTCTGCGTCGCGCCGACGGTACGTCCTGCCAGCGCGATCGTCATCGTCGTGCCGATGCTCCCAAGGAGGGTACGGCGGGGACACTGTGGCATACAGGTCGCATTTCTTCCCAACAATACAAGTAGGTTTTCATTACATTCTATTTTGGTAACTTCTCGGCTCGGGTTACTCGAGGGGGCGAACTCGGTCCTCCGCCGGTCACTCGGTATCGAACGTCTCACTGTCGATGTGACCGCTTCCAGTACCGGTCGACGACGAGCGTCCCCGAACCGGAAACGGGGGCCGGGAGGCGACAAGTTCTCATCGCGGGCTCGCTTTGTCCACGTAATGAGCATGCGGCAGTTGACTGCCTACCGGCCGACCAAACCCGAGGGTGCGGTGTTCGTCTCCGGCGTCACCAGTATGGGCCTGGAGATTCTCGCGGGCCGGATCATCGCCCCTCAGTTCGGCAGCAGCATCTACACCTGGGGCAGCATCATCACGGTCTTTCTCGCTGCGCTGAGCCTGGGCTACTGGCAAGGTGGCAAACGGGCCGAGACGGCATCGAATCGACGAATGAGTTGGATCATGCTGGGAACGGCGGGCTACGTCGCGATCGTGATCTACGCGAGCGACCAACTGCTGCTCTCGGCGTCGGCGATGCCGTTACCGGCCCGGTACGCCTCGCTACCCGCGGTTCTCGTCCTCTTTGGCCCGCCGACCTACCTGCTGGGGTTCATCAGTCCGTACGCGGCCGAACTCTCTCAGAAAGAGGGGATCGGCGAGGCCTCGGGTCACGTCTACGCGCTCGGCACGATCGGCAGTATCGTCGGTGCCGGTGCGACCACGTACTTCCTCATCCCGACGCTGGGGATCGACATGATCGGTCTCCTGTTCGGGTTCATCCTCGTCGGGACCGCGTTCGCGCTCACGCTTCCGACCCTCATGCCGCAACCGGCGGCGGCCAGCGTCGCCATCGCACTGTTGCTCGTCGTCGCGGCCGGCATCGGCCCGGTCGCGTTCGACCATCGCGGCGACGTCGTCTACCAGACGCAGACGGCCTATCAGGAACTCGAGGTCATCGACGACGGGGACGAACGGACGCTGTATCTCGACGGCGCTCGCCACAGCGCGATGGACCTCGAGGAGCCCGACCGGCACGTCTTCGAGTACACGCGGTACTTCCACATCCCCATGTTGATGGTCGAGGATCCCGCCGAGGTAGAGAACGTCCTGTTCATCGGCGGGGGCGGCTACACCGGGCCGAAGGATTACGAACGCAAGTACGACGTCAACGTCGACGTCGCCGAACTCGACCCCGAGGTGACCAGGGCTGCCAAGGACCACTTCCGGCTCGAGGAAAGCGAGAACCTGACCGTCCACACGGAAGACGGCAGGCGGTTCCTCCGGGATACCGACCGGACCTACGACGTGATCGTCCTCGACGCCTACCAGAAGGATCAGGTGCCGATCCATCTGACCCAACTCGAGTTCATGGAACTGGCCGAACAACGCCTGACCGACGACGGCGTGTTCCTCGCGAACGTGATCTCCGCACCCAGCGGTGCGGGCTCGGATTTCTATCGGGCACAGTACAAGACCATCGACGAGGCGTTCCCATCGACCTACAGTTACCGAACGTCGAACTGGAATTCGGTCCAGAACATCGAAGTCGTCGCCACGAAAGCCGACACCGACTTCACCGAAGCCGAACTCGCCGAGCGAAACGAGAACCGGGACCTGGGGATCGATCTGAGCGACGAGATCGACACCACGTTGAGCGAGCCCACCACCGACGACGTTCCAGTACTGACCGAAGACCACGCGCCGGTCGAAAACCTGCAGGCGTCGACGATCGGCCAGAAGTACGTCATCGAGCAAACGGGGGAGGAGGAAACCCAGCCCGAACCAGCGTCGATCACGATCGAACGGGAGTTACCCGCCGTCGTCCGCCCGACACCCGCACTCGAGGCGGTCACTGCGACACCGGTACCGTCCGATCCGGTGGCGATCTGACGCGTCGAGTGGCCCCTGCCCGATCGACTCTCACTCGGAGAGCGTCTCGGCCTCGAGCGGCGTCGCGGTCCGCCAGTAGTGATCGAGCGAGTCCTCGGCCCACGATCTGACCGCGTCGTCGGTGGTGTCGACCGAGGCCCGCAAGATGCCGTTCTCGTCGCGCAAGAGGAGATAGACGACCTCGTCGACGATCATGATCGCGATCGGGACGCCCTCCTCGCGGACCCTGATCTCGGCGTCGGCGGCGTCGAGCAACGCCTCGAGTTGGCCTCGGAGCCCCGATTCGTCCGCGAGCGCGTCGATGGCGCTGCGACCGAAAACGCCCGTGAACCGCTGGTCGCCGGCAGTCACGCGCTCCCGGACGACGCGCAGCGTCTGTTCGTTGAACGTATGCGAGAACGTTCGGACATCGACGCCATCCCGCAGGAAATCGAGCAGTCGTCCCAGCGGTGCGTTCGGTCGCGTCGCGCTGGGAACCGTGATCGTCGCGTCCGAGAGCCGCCGCAGATCGAAGTCCATCGCGTGGGTCGGCAGGTAGTCGACGATATCGCGGAGTTTCGCCTCGGTCTCGAGGATCTCCTGGAGGTCGGTAAACCCCGTTGCGACCAACCGGCCGGTCGCGGTCGCGACGTACTCGCTGCCGTCGTGGCGGATCCACGATCGCTCCTCGAAATCGCCGAGGATCCGACCCAGGGTCGCCTGCGAAGCACCTGTCGCCGCTGCCAACTCGTTGCGCGTGTACCGTCCCTCCGAGAGGAGTCGCAGCACCTCGACGCGGTTCGACGAGAGTGCGAGAAACTCGATCTCCTCGAGTGCCGATTCCATACGGCCAGTCGTCGCCGCCGCGGTAAACCGTTTTCGTAGCGTGAAACTCTTTCATAGCCTGCAGCAGCCTCGTGGCTCGTCGGACTTTCCCGACTCGCGACGGTTTCCCGGTTCGTCTCACTTTCTTGCTGTGAAATATTTTCTGAACGAAACTATAACCCTGCAGCACCTCCGATGGAGTACGATGCTTTCCGCTATTCGCGCGTCGGCCGATCTCGGCTCGGCGCACACGATTCTGACGGGGGTAACGGCATAGATGCTCTCCCGTCGCAGTACCGTTTTCTTCGCTCTCTCGAGTCTCCTCTTCGGTGGCACGTTCGTCGCCACGAAGGCCGGATTGGCCTACTTCCCACCCTTGCTATTCGTTGCCTTCCGGTTCGACGTTGCCGCCGTCGTCATGCTGACGTACGTCGGGTTGACATCGTCGCGGTCGGACCTGCTCCCGCGGACTCGCGGCGACGTTGCGGGCATCCTCGCAACCGGCGTGCTCGCGATCGGTCTCACCAACGCCCTGCTGTTCGTCGGCCAGCAGTACGTCTCGAGCGCCGTCGCTTCGATCGTCTACAGCCTCAACCCGATCATGACGCCGGTGTTCGCCGCGCTCTTGCTCTCCGACGAGCGCCTCTCTCCACGGGGCGCGGCCGGGATGGGCCTGGGCCTGCTCGGTGTCGGCCTCGTGGTCAGCCCCGATCCGGCGAACCTACTCGGCGGTGCCCTCGGCAAGGGGATCCTCTTTACCGGCGCAGTCACCGCCGCACT
Organism: Natrinema longum; assembly: GCF_017352095.1. NCBI lineage: Archaea > Methanobacteriati > Methanobacteriota > Halobacteria > Halobacteriales > Natrialbaceae > Natrinema > Natrinema longum. The sequence continues at coordinate 2,499,894 of NZ_CP071463.1, read as the reverse complement.
CGGGGCAGTATTGATCCGGCGGGCCGACAGCGATCTCTCGAGTACGGTTCGCGTCGCCTGGGGCCTGCCATTCGGCGCGGCGCTGTGTCACCTGCTGGCCTGGTCGGGCGGCGAATCGATGGCCGCGATCACGTGGACCTCCGAAGCAGTCCTGGCGTTGACCTACGTCAGCATCTTCGCCGGCGTCTTCGCGTACATCGCCTACTTCAGCCTGCTCGACACGGCCGGCGCGATCCGCGCGAACCTGATCTTCTACGTCGTCCCCGTCGTCTCGACGCTTGGCGGCTGGGCGCTGCTCGACGAGACGATCGGCGGCGTTGCGATCGTCGGCTTCCTGACGATCTTCGCCGGCTTCGCCGTACTGGGGAGCAAATCGATCGACATCCGTTCGCGGCTCCCGGCGGTTCCGACCGACCTCTCCCTCTCCGAGGAGGAATCGGCCGTCAGAGAGGAACCCCGCGGCTACCGCTCGGACTAGAACGTTCACCGCCTCCACTCACATCCCGTCGGTCTCGACGTTCCCGCGACCTCCGGTTTCGAACAGCTAGAACAGCGAGAGGTCGCCCGTCACGCTGTCGACCCGGTCGTCGGCCGCCGGCCCGACGGCAAGCGCGGTGACGGTCCCGGGCTCGAGTTGCGTGTGGCCGGCGTCCCGAATAACGGCGTTGGGGATCCCCTCCCGGTCGGCGATTTCGGAGAGTTCGTACAGTTGACGTTCGCTCTCCCCTTTCAGAACGACCTTTTTCTGACCGCCGCTTTTCCACTGGTCTTGCAGCTGCCTGTCCGCCTTCTCGTAGGCCGACAGCGACGCGTGGGCGACCTGTGCGGCGAGTTTTCCCTGTCCCATGCCGATGTCCGTTCGAGCGACGATGGCCTGTTTCATGGCCGAGACGAAGGCCGGGAGACGTTTAGCCGTACCTATACACTCGAGCGAGTCGCTCCCTGTCCGGCGGCCGACGAACGCTTCGAACAGAAACCCGGCGTTCCCGTCCGTCGTTCTACTCACCGCCCGCTCGAGCAGCTACTGCGGGACCATTTCGTGGAGGAACACGAGAAGAACGACCGATACGCACCCTATGTGCGCTGTACCGCCACGTGTAATCGGATTACTGCCCGTCCGTGCAGAACACCGGCAGGCTCGTTCAGGTGTGGTCTGCTGGGTCCCCGTCACCGAATCGAACGTACCGTCGGCCGACGACCGCAGCCCCCGCGAGGGCGACGACGACGGCGACGCCGAACCCGATCGGGACCGACCAGGAGTCGCCCGACCAGTCGGCCTCGAACACGTCGGCGTAGTAGGTCGCGATCTCCTCGCCGTGGAGCGCGAGGAGCACCTCGCGGTTGTTCTCGAGCGAGTTCGAGTTCCAGTTCGCACTGCCGACGATCGCCGTCTCCCGATCGATCACGATCCCTTTGGCGTGGATCTTCTCGAAGCGGTCGGTGTCCTCGACGAGGCGGACCTCGAGCGGGAGCGATTCTCGCTCGGCCGTCCGCTCGAGGTCGGCGGCCAGGGCCTCGTTCTCGTCGGCGTTGTACTCCGTCGATCCGAGCAGGATCCGAACGTCGACGCCCCGGCGGGCCGCCTCGACGGTCGCCTCGAGCAGCGATACGTCGGCGGCGATGCTCGGCTGGATAACGAGGATTTCGTCGTCGGCGTCGGCCAGCAGCTGCTGGAGCCGCTGATCGGCGTTGTCCGGTGCGAACAGCAGTTCGGCCGAGTCGACGGGGACCGTCGCCGGTTCGTGGGTCGTGGGGTACTCGGTTTCGGCATCGGACGACAAGAAGTCCGGCTCGCCGTCGACGAACGAGGCGTTCCCGCGATAGGCCGTCCCTGTCGTCGTGTCCCGCCCCTCGAAGTCGGCTCGGAAGACGCTCCCGAGATCGCTCGCGAGCGCCTCGTCCTCGAGTCGGACACCCCACCCCCGGCTACTCTCGCCGCCGACGCCCGCCGGCTTCCAGTTCTCGCTGGTGACCAGGACGCGGTCGTCGGCGACGGCGTATTTGGGATGATGGTACCGGTAACGCGCGTCCTCGCCGCCGATCACCCGAACGTCGACACCTCCCTCCACGAGCGTCTCGATGACGGCCGCGGTCGGTGCCGGCGTGCCGCCGACCGGGCTCGCCTCGAAGAGGACCGCGACGTCGACGCCGCGCTCGGCCGCGTCCACGAGGTCGGCGGCGATCGGCTCGGAGGTGACGGTGTAGCCCGCGAGCAGGAGTCGCTCGTCGGCGTTTTGGATCGTTTCTCGGGGGACTCGCGGCGTGTCCGGAAGGACGAACGCCGTCGCCTCGTCGACGGCGGCGCTCGAGACGGGGAGACAGGTCGCGTCGCCGGGCCACCACTGGCCGCTGGTGGTGCCGTTCACCCCGGCGGTCGGAGTCTCCGTCCGATACCATCGCTCCGCTGGTGGCGCGCGGTCGTAGGAGACCGAATCGATCGCGGTCGTCGCGTTTCGGAGCCGGAGATCGTCGCCGCCGTTCGCGAGTTGCAGGTGCCCCTCGAGCCCGAGAACCGGCGTGTCGGTCAGCCGTTCCGTGGCGTTCGGGGACGTACTCAGCGCGGTACGGCCGGAGACCGTCTCGTTCGGGAGCCGTGCCGTCGTGTGGCCGTCCGTCAGCGTCCAGTTCTCGATTCGGGTGTCGGGTGGGGTCTCGAGGACGACGAACTCGCCGGCGTTTTCCTCGGTCGGCGGATTCGGGGCGAGACCGACGATCCGCGGGTTCTGCGGTGTGTCAGTGGTTGTCTGGTCCGTGTGGCTCGCTTGGGGCGGACAGGCGAGGGCGGTCGCGTTCGGGTCGCCACTCGGGGTGGCTCGAGCGCTGGACTGTTCCGTGACCGAGGTGCCGGTGGCGACTGCAAACCCCGCGAGTATCGTGGTACTGCTGACGAGACAGATAAGGACGGCAACGAGGGCGACCCGTCGGTGATCCATCGCTCCCGCTGGCCGCCTTTCAGTACTTAAAATATCGGGCCCAGTCCGTCGTGGCGGCACAGCCGTGGGTCGATCCCTTCGGGATCGATACGGAAAGCCCGAAACCTTGGAACGCTCGAGAACGATGCAAACGGCGTCCCGCCCGTACTGACACCACGGAATCGCCACGCCCTCCCCAGCCGATTTCTCCTCACGGATGCTTTGGACCCGGTCGCAGAGTTCGCGAAAACCTCGCACAGATTCGTTCCGCGGTTCGCCGATGGCGAACCGCGCCACAGCGCGCGCCACCGCAGATGGCGGTGTCATTCTGGAGCGACGGTGGCGTCGATACCGCTCGTATCGGCTCCCCTACCGTCGTCCAGTCGAAACTAGTCAGCCGAACGGGTCGCTCCGAGCCGACCGTCAGGCCGCGGGCTCGAGGTCGACGCTCTGGGCTTCGGCCTGCACGAGGTAGGCGCGGTCGTCGTCGTAGTCGGCGACGATCTCGAGGGCGTCCTGGGTACCGATGCGGTTGAGCGCCCACGCGGCGCTGGCCCGGACGCGGTCGGACTCGTCGTCCGCGAGGACGTCGGCGAGGGGGTCGACGGCGCGGGTGTCCCCGATCAGGCCGAGCGCGCGGGCGGCCCAGCTCCGGACATCGGCCTCGTCAGCGACGAGCTGCTGGGCGATCGGCTCGACCGCGTCTTCGGCACCGATCTCGCCGAGTGCGCGGAACGCGGGCCGCTGGAGGTTCGGGTTGGAGTCGACGTAGTCGACGAGCGTGTCGACGACCTCCTCGTCGTCGACGCCGATCTTTCCGAGGATTCGCATCGCGGCCTGGTCGCGGCGGTTAGCCTTCTGGAGCATCGGGTCGATGGCTTCCGCGGGCCCCATCCGCTCTAAGGCCTCCATGCAGTGGTCCTCCATGAAGTCGGAATCGAACGTCTCCAGTGCGAGGAGGATCATGTCGACGTTGCCCTGCTTCTCGTGGACCTTGAGCGCGTGCCACTCCGGCGGGAAGTCCTTGACGTGGTCGAGCACGTCGTAGTAGCCCTCGCGGCGGAGCTGTTCGCGGATCTCGAGGTCGGTCCACTCGGTCGCGTCGTCGACGTCGGACTCGAGGTCGTCGGTCGCCTCGAGCAAGCCGGCGATCGTCTCGGCGTCGTCGTCCGCGTCCAGCGCGGCGTCCTCGACGGCATCGGCCGCGTTGTCGAGGGTCGCCTCGAGCTGGTCGGACACCGTCTCGCCCTCGTCGACCAGCGCGACGGAGCTCCCCAGCAGGTCGTTGAGCTCGTCGAGGAAGTTCTCGACCGCCTCGATCAGTTCGGCGTTGCCCTCCTCGGTCCAGCGGGTGTCCGTGATCGTCCCGCTGACGCCGTTTATCTCGCTCACCACGTCCTCGCCGTAGGGACCGCGCTGGTCCTCGAGGTCGGATTCGAGATCCGAGAGGTCGCTCTCGATCTCGTCGTACTCGTCCTGGAGTTCTTCTTCCGGTGTGGGTTCCTCGTCTTCCTCCTCGTCCTCGTCGGTTTCCGGCGGCTCCGGCACCTCGACGCGCTCGAGGTCGGCGCGGAACGACTCGAGGTCGGCCTCGACGACGTCGAGGTCGTCCTCGGTCTCGGCGGCCTCGAGGGTCGAGTCGAGCCCCTCGAGATCGTCGGCAAGCGCCGCGAGGCGTTCGCGGATGGCCTCGAGGTCGACGGGCTGGTTCTCCGTGTCCTCCTCGGCGGCCACGTCGTCACCGTTCGTTTCGTCCTCGCTCATCGTACCACCCGGGGACGACGCCGACGCGTGACAGTGTACATACGCTACTCTCGTGTCAGCACGGCCCTAAGCGTTTCCATGCACGTCGACCTCCGACGGCCGCTCCCGGTGGCCCCAGTAGAGCCAGGGGCTGAGCGTCATGTACGCCAGTCCGAGCGTCAGGAGGGCGTAGGGAAACGTCCGACCGGCGAAATTCGGCACGAGGATCGCGAGCGCGTGGATGACGCCCATGATCCCGGCGTCTCGAGCCAGCAGATCGGGATACTGGATCCGCGAGACCATCAGATAGCAGAACGCGCCGGTGACCGCGAGCACGAGCCACGGCTGGGTCTCGCCGGCGAGGATCGCCGCACCGAGGATCGTGGCAGCGAGCGTCGTCTGGACGCCCTCGGTGTAACTGCCCGAGATGTCGTAGGCGGTGTACATTCCCAGACGGGTGACGGCCATGGCGACGAACAGCGCACAGACCGCGGTGGCGAGCAGTAGTTCGGGCGTGAGTGTGTCGAACCGAACCCCGAGGCCGTCGGTGACGACGACGAACGAGAGGGCTGCGGGGGCGACGGCGAACGACGCCACGTCCGCGAGCGAATCGAGATAGGGGCCGGCGTCGGTACCGCCGTAGCGGCGCGCGAGGATCCCGTCGAGGCCGTCCGCGATCGCCGCCAGGAGGATCAGCCGGGCGGCGAGTTCGATGTCGACGGTCGCGATGACGACGGCGACGAATCCCAGCGCGGCGTTGGCGATCGTCACCGCGTCGGCGACCCCGAGCCGACCGACGAACCGGGGGAGCATATCGCGGATTCGACGGGGAGCTACCTTACGTGTTTTCGTTTTCGGAGCGTTCCCAGTTTCGAAGAGTGAACCGGGGCGATTATACCATCACTCTTCCAAGAGCCTTCCATGCACCGGCGCGTCTATCTCGCCGCCGTCGGAACCGCAGCCTCGGCCGGTCTGGCCGGCTGTTCGTCCGCGCTCAGCGTTCTCGAGGACGATCCCTGCAGCGGAGACGAGTGCCACATCGGGATGAATCGCACCGAGTTCCTCCCCGAGTCCTACGAGGTGGCCGTCGGCGACACGGTCATCTGGAAGAACACGAGCGAGGCAGACCACACCGTCACGGCCTACGACGGACTGATTCCCGACGAGGCCGAGTACTTCGCGTCGGGGGGCTACGAGAGCCAAGAAGCCGCATACGACGCCTGGGAGGACCGCGGCGGCCGACTGGGATCGCGCCAAACGTTCGAACACACCTTCGAGGTGCCAGGGACCTACGAGTACTTCTGTATTCCCCACGAGGGTGCCGAGATGGTCGGCGAGATCGTCGTCACCGAGTAGCCCCGCGTCGTTCACCCGGCACGAAACGGATCGTTCCACTCGGACGCGCATCGTGATTCTTCGGCGAGTGTGGGGACCGAGAGCGCGTTCGGTGACCGCTGCCGGGGCCGCTACTCGAGGCGCTGAATCGACGCCGCCGGTGCGGTGCGCATCACGCTCCGAGCCGCGCGTTCGGCGTTCGATCGGGACGCGTACCCCTCGCCGCTGTCGGCGACGATGTTGCCGTTCCAGTGGACGAGCCGCCAGCGCCACTGTCCTCCCCTGTCCTCGTAGACCTCGAAGCGGCTGGTTCGACCGGCGTCGCTCGGTTGCTCTTCGCCAGCTGATTCGGTGTCCGTATCGCGCTCCGTCTCGGCGGGGCCGTCCGCCGTCCCGTCCACGTCGATGGCAGCAGCGGACCCGCGGTCGGCGAGTCCCTCGAGTGGCAGCACCGCCATTTCGGGATCGGCCTCCGCGGCGTCGGCCCCCTCGCGTCCCTGGACCGCCTCGTCGTCGCGGTCGGTGAGCCGCACGCTCGAGCCCTCCGGGTCGTCCCACTCGAGTTCCAGTTCCAGTTCACTGACCGACGGTTCGACGGCGGTATCGTGCCCGGCTTCGAACTCGGCGACGACCCGCTGGGGGACCTCGACGGTGGCCGTCCGTTCGTCGCCGCGGACCCGGACCGGGCGGCCGCTCTCGAAGGCGGTCGCGAACTCCCGGAAGACGGCGGCGAGGTCGTCGCGATCGTACCCTCGCTCGAGGCTGAACGCCGCCGTGTCCGATTCCGCCGCTCGATTCCCATCGGATTCCGCCGCCCGCTCCGCGTCGTCCGGTGTGTCGTCCATGCGAGAGTGTATGGGCGGCTGTGAGTTAGTGTTTCGTGCCAGCCGCCCGACCTGCCCCTCGTCTATCGGCGGACTGTCGGAGCGTTTTTGTCGCCACACTGTCTTGCCTCGGCCGTGACTGCACGCGACTGGCGCGCCGACCGAGCCGCCGTATTCGACCGCGACGCATCCACGTGTCGCCACTGCGGAACCGTCGGCGGCGACGACGAACCGGCGACGCTCCGGGTCGTCCCCGTCGGCGACGTTCCACTCGAGGGCGACGTCCACGAGAGTGGGCTCGTCACCGTCTGTGGGGAGTGTTTCACGACCCTCGACGCCGAACCGTCGGCCGAGCCGATCGACAGCGACGAACTGTTTCAACTCGTCCGGGAAACCACCCGGCTCCAGGGGACGACCATCTCGGAGGTGGCCGCCTTCGCGTCCCTGGCGACGTCGTTCCCAGAAACGCTCGAGTCGGCCCTCGAGGAGGACTCCAACACCGACGTCGAGGAATCGGTAGCCGAGTACCGCCGGACCCGCCGCGACCTCTTGCTGGCCATCGACGTCGTCGACGCCCGCCTCGAGCGACTCGCCACGCTCGAGGACGGCGCGGACGCGTCCGACGTTCGGAGCGCACTCGAGGAGTTTTCCGAAACCGCGGCCGCGCTCCAGTCGACCCTCCGTGAGGTCGTCACGCTGTGTGAAACGGTCGCGACCGGCCTCGAGCGCTGTCACGGCTGTTTCGACCCCCTCGAGGGGGAGACCTGTGAGACCTGCGGGCTCGCGGCCCGCGAGACGGAGACCTGGCGGAGCGACGACGGTCCCCTCGCGTTCGACCGGTTGTTCGCGGCGATCAACGATGGCCTCCAGGAGGCGACCGAAACGACCGAGACGCTGACCGATCGGACGACGACGCTGGCGGAACGGCTCACGGCCGGATAACCGGGACGGATCGGGAACCAGCCGGCGAGTGCGTGGCGCTTTCAGGAACTGGCGCTCGCACTCGAGCGGAAGCTCGTGATCGTCTCGTCGGTCACGCCATTACGGGAAAAGACCGTGACGATGTCGTCCGGTCGAATTTCCGTGTCGCCGTGGGGAGTCAGGACGGTATCGTCTCGTTCGATCGCGATGACGAGCGTATCGTCGGGGAAGGTTTCGCGGCGGGCTGCTTCCTGTAGGCACATTCCAGCGATCGGAGCGTCTCGGTCGACCGTTACCTCCGCAACCTCGGCGTCGCCCGAGAGACTGATGAAGTCCGTGAGCATGGCGTCTCTCGTCTCGTCGGCTGGACCGAACGGCGAGTAGGGTTGCGTCGTCTCGTTCTGGACGAGCACCTCGTCCTCGATCTCGATCCCGAGATCCGAGAGCGAGCGGGCGATCCGGCGGAGGTCAGCAGTGTCGTTTCCGACCGCGAGCACGTGCAGGTTCCGGCGGCCGGTCAGCAGCTCTCTGACGTTGATGACGCCGGGGATTATCTGGGCCTGTTTGGCGACCGATTCGCGCTCGGAGACGGGGGCATTACACATGAAGAGGTTCGTTAGATGCCCCTCCGCGCGCTCGAAATCGATGCTCGCGTGATACCCGGTGATCACGCCGTTGTCCTCGAGTTGGTCGATGCGGTTACGGATCGTTCCGGGAGAGACGTTCACTTCCTCCGCGATCGTCGGGGCAGAGATCGTCCGCGCATCGTCCATCAACGCGTGAATGATTCGACGATCGATCTCGTCGAGCCGGGTATCCATACCGAGTCCTACTCCGTCCTCCATCATATGCTCACCCAATTCCAATTAATGTTGTATAGTATACTATTTTGAGTGATCGTCAATATATGCGCCTAAAACTAAGGTATCAATAATATTATCGAGAACTTTATGATCTGCTCGAGATAAAATCCGGACTGATGGCCGAGAACGAGCGTGACCAGCGGACGCCGGTTTCGAACAGGGCGGCGCTGGAACAGGGAACGAACCCGATCGAGATCGACCGGAACGGAGGACGAGTCGATGGCTAGATCCCTCTTCGGGACCGCTCTCGTCCCGATCGCCAACGAGCAAGACGCCGATGAGACGTGTCGGGCTATTTTGCGAGAGATTCACGACGACCGACCGACCGTTCACGTCGTCCACGTAATCGAGAAAGCCGGCGGTGCGCCCGACAAAGCCGGCGTCGAACAGCGACGAGAGCGTGCTGCACGCATCTTCGAACGCGTCGAGACGCAACTGGCCGACGAAGCCGTCTCACTCGAGACCGAGATCCTGTACGGAACCGACGTAGCGGCGGCGATTCTCGAGCACGGGCGACGACTCGACGCGACATCGATCGTCTTCACTCCCCGCGGGGCGAATCGCTGGATGAAGCTGCTTTCCGGTGACGTCGCACAGAAGTTACTCTCGAACACCGATCGGCCGCTGATAGTCCTTCCGCGGGCAGAGAGCCATGAGTGACGACGAACTCGCCAAGGACCTCGGGCTCCTCTCCGCGCTCGCGATCGGAATGGGCACGATGATCGGTGCCGGCATCTTCGTCCTCCCCGGCGCTGCTGCTCAGGAGGCCGGCCCGATCGTCGTTGTCTCGTTCGTCATCGGCGGCTCGATCGCGATGGTCAACGCTCTGGCGGTGAGCGAACTCGGGACGGCGATGCCGAAAGCCGGCGGCGGCTACTACTACGTCAATCGGGGCCTCGGCCCGCTGTTCGGCTCGATATCCGGGATGGGCGACTGGATGGGGCTTGCCTTCGCCTCGGCGTTTTACTGCATCGGCTTCGGGGGCTATCTCACCGACCTGCTGGCCGGGACGGTGCTCGCCTTGCCGACGCTCGAGTTCGGCCTGTTCGCGCTCTCGGACGTTCAACTGGGGGCCCTGCTCGCCGGGCTGTTGTTCGTCGGCGTCAATTACATCGGCGCGAAGGAGACCGGCGGCGTCCAGACGGTGATCGTCACGGTCCTGCTGGGCATTCTCACCGTCTTCGCCGCCACCGGCTTCCTGCACTTCGACTGGGGGACACTGACGACCGACGGGTTCGCGCCGACCGACCGAGGGTACGGCGCGATTCTGCCCGGCACCGCCCTCGTCTTCGTCTCCTTCCTCGGCTACGCGAAGATCGCGACCGTCGCCGAGGAGTTGAAAGATCCCGGTCGGAACCTACCAATCGCCGTCATCGGCAGCGTCGCCGTCGTGACGACGATCTACGCGATCCTCGTCGGCACGATGGTCGGGATCGTCCCCTGGCACTCGCTCGACGACAACGTTCCCGTCTCGCAGGTCGCCGAAATCACGTTCGCCGGTCTCCCCCTCCTCGACGTCGTCGGCGTAACGCTCATCTCGCTGGCGGCGATGCTGGCGACGGCCTCGAGCGCGAACGCCTCGATCCTTTCCTCGGCCCGCATCAACTTCGCGATGGGACGGGACAAGATCGTCACGGATACGCTCAACGAAATCCACCCCAAGTACGCGACCCCATATCGCTCGATCCTGCTGACCGGCGGCGTCATCATCGTGTTCATCGCCGCGCTCGGACAGGATCTCAAGGTCCTGGCCAAGGCCGCGAGCGTGCTCCACCTGATCGTCTACGGTCTGATGAACCTCGCACTGATCGCGTTCCGGCAGGCCGACGTTCCCGAGTACGAGCCGGACTTCCGGGTGCCGTTCTACCCGGTGACGCCGATCCTCGGCGCGGTGTTCTCCTTCGGACTCATCGGCTTCATGGATCCAATCGAGATCGGGTTGGGTCTCGCCTTCGTCGCCGTCGCGGTGCTGTGGTACGCGCTGTACGCCCGCTCGCGGACGCCACGGCAGGGCGTCCTCGGCCAGTACATTCTCGACCGCGCCGAGGAGATGCCCGACGTCGCGGTTTCGGCGGCCAGTGCAGCGAGACCCGACGGGTCGAGCGAGTACCGCGTGCTGGTACCGCTGGCCAACCCCCGTACCGAACGACACCTGATCGAGTTCGCCAGTACGCTCGCCGCCGAACGCGACGGCGTCGTCCACGCAGTTCACATCGTGCAGGTTCCCGACCAGACCCCCCTCGATCGCGGTGCCGAGCACATCGACCGGATCGACGCCGAGTCGGCGAAACTGCTCGAGCGGGCCCGCGAACACGCTGGGGAACACGACGCGGCGATCGAGACGACGACGATCGTCTCCCATCGCTCGTTCGAGGAGGTGTTCGACGCCGCCCGCGAGCACGACGCCGACCAGGTGGTGATGGGGTGGGGCGAGAACCGGCCGTGGACCGCCGGGCGCGCCGAGCAACCGCTCGACGAACTCGGTCACGACCTCCCGTGTGACGTCCTCGTGTTGAAAGACCGCGGCGACGAGTTCAGCCGGATCCTCTTGCCAACCGCCGGCGGCCCGGACTCCGATCTCAGCGCGGAAGTCGCACGGACGCTGCGTTCCGCCACGGGGGCCACGATCGACCTGCTCCACGTCGTCGACGACGAGGGCGAGCGCGAGGCCGGCGAGGCGTTCCTGACGGAGTGGGCGGCCGACCACGACATCGGCGACGCCGTGCTGACGATCGACACCTCTGGTGACGTCGAGGGTGCGATCGCTCGAGAAGCCACCGACGAAACGCTCGTGATCATCGGTGCGACCGAACGCGGCTTGCTCTCCAGACTCGTCCGCGGCTCGCTCGTCTTCGACATCGTCGACGACCTCGAGTGTTCCGTTGTGCTCGCCGAGCGCCCGACCGAACGGTCGCTGCGCGAACGACTGTTCGGGCGCTCCGAGGAGTGAAAACTGGCGTTCGGTTCGGAGCCGTCAGAGTTCGGTCGCGGCCTCGAGCGAGAGATCGATCGCGCGGCCGACGTTGTTCTTCGCTTTCTCGGGGAGTTCGTCGTCTTCCGTGTCGGTACCCTTCTGCGTGCCTTCGACGAGGTTGCCGTCGACGGTACAGATCGCGCCGGCGCGCAACCCCTTGCGCCGGGCCAGCGAGAAGACCGCGGCGGCTTCCATCTCGACCGACAGCATACCGGCGGCTTCCCAGTCGTCGACGGCGTCGTCAGTCTCGGCGTAGTAAGCGTCGTCGGACGCGATCGGCCCGACGTGGACGTCTTCGTCGTTCGCTTCGGCGGCGTCGACGAGCGCCGACAACACGTCGTAGTCCGGCACCGCGGGGTACTCGGCGGCTTCGTAGCGCTTGCTCGTCCCCTCGTTTTTCGCCGCGCCGGTCGCGACGATCATGTCGCCGATCTCGATCTCCGACTGGAGTGCCCCGGTCGTTCCGACGCGAACGAACGTCTCGACGCCGACGGCGGCCAGTTCTTCGATCGCGATCGCCGCGGAGGGACAGCCGATCCCCGTCGAACAGATGGTCAGCTCTCGGCCCCCGTAGGTGGCGTTGACGACCTTGTATTCGCGGTTCTGTGCGATCGTCGTCGACTCGTCGCAGTGGTCGGCGATGCGATCGACCCGTCCCGGATCGCCCGGAATGAGCGCGATATCCGTCAGATCGCCGTCGTCGACCAGCAGGTGTGGTTGGGTCGCCATACCGTCGCGTTCCGCGGGCGGCGAGAAAAAAGGTTCGAGGAAGCGCTACGAGGCGACCGATCCTCGATACCACCCGACCGCCGCGTCCGACCGGCGGTCGACGGCCCGATCGTCGGTCACTGGACCGGACACACCTCGACGCGATCGGGTCGGACCGTGACCGTCGCGTCGTCGATCTCGAACTCGACGATCCCCGTCGATCTGGACCGACCGCGGTTCGTCTCGGCGAAGAGGCTGTCGAGTGCATCGGGGTCGATGTAGTCGTACAACTGCGTACTGGCCGCAGTAACGTCGTCGCCGTAATACTGAGCCAGTGCGGTTGCAGCGGCGATACTCGGCGATTCGTCCGATCGTCGCTCGTATCGGACGGGCCGTCCGTGGCCACATCCGTGGGAGTGAGTTACCCTTCCTTCCGTCATGTCTCTCAGTCACGGGATCGTGACTGTTCACTCGAGTGGCCAACGGCCCCGCCAATATAACTACCGTCAGACAGCACCCGGTGAGAACCACACGACAGCGATGGTTTCCGGAAGTCACGTGGAGTACAAGAAGGGTGCGGTCGGGATCAATCCGTGAAAACGCGCTCGACCGCCGTGGCCGTCAGCCTGCTCCGCGCACCGGCACGGCTCGCGGTCAGCGCACCACAGGCGTTCCCGTACGCGAGTGCACGGTCGATATCCCCGTCCTCGAGCCACGTCGCGAGAAACCCCGCGGCGAAGGCGTCGCCCGCACCGGCCGTATCGACCGGCTCGACGTCGAATCCCGCGTGGACGACGGCACCGTCCGGCGTGTACGCTTCCGCGCCATCGGCACCGCACGTGACGACGACGACCCGGTCGTCGACGCCCCCGCCTATCGGATCGGTCTCCAGGAGCGCCGTGGCTTCCCGATCGGTCACGAAGACGACGTCGGCGAGTGCGAGCGCGTCGCCGTAGTCTCGGTCCCCGAGCCGGCGGCCGGGATCGAAACTGACGGTGATTCCGGCCTCGCTCGCGACCTGGGCGATCGCAGCGGCGGTGTCGGGGCGTTGCCCCGTGAGGTGGACGTGGTCGGCCGCTCGAATCCGAGCCGGCTCGAGGTCCCCAGGGGTGACGGCTTCGTTGACGCCGTCGTTGCCGAGCACCGCGACCGACCCCGTCTCGTCGACGAGCAGGTACTTGACTACCGTTTCGGCTCCCTCGACCACGCGGAGCCCCCCGAGGGAGACCCCCGCACCCTCGAGTTCTCGGCGGGCGAGCAGGCCGTTGTCGTCGTCACCGACGCTGCCGATCAGCCCGGTCTCGACCTCGAGGCCGGCGAGTGCGGCGGCGACGTTGGCGGCGCTGCCACCCCCGGACCCGCGTTGTGAGCGGATCGACGCTTCGCCGTCGGGTTCCGGGAGCCGATCGACGCGAAGGGTCACGTCCCAGTTGACGTGGCCGGCAGTAAGTACCGTGACCTGATTCATCGGCTACGAGTTCGGGGACGGCCCCGGCGGGCAAAAATGTGGGTGGACTCCCGGTCAGCCGGAGTCAGTCGTGCCCGGCCACGCCACTCCCGGGAACGGGCGGTGCCAGCGCTCGATCACGCCGTGATCCGGACGGACCGCATCAGGCCACAGTGAACAACAGGACGTTGTGAACGGCCGGCCCGAGCCCGACAGCGGCGACGAGCGCGAGTATCGTTCGGGCCTGCCGTGGCTGTTCGTCGACGTACTCCCGGAACAGCCCGAGGATGACCACTGCGAGGACGACCTTGACGAAGACGAACAGCCAGCCGGCCCCGACGTATTCGGCAGTCGGCAGGGCCGCGCCGGCCTCGAGGAGCAACAGCGAGACCGGAACGGTCTCGCCGGCCGCGAGGACGTCGTAGCCGACCGCGGTCGTGACCCCATCGAGGGTATGCCCGAAGACGACGAGCGCGCCCGTCGCGCTCGTGGTCGCGGCGATATCGGTAAACCAGAGGCTCACTGCGACCCAGGTGATCGCGGTGACGATACCGGCGACGACGACGGAGATAACCGGCCAGAACGGCTCGAAGGTCCCGCTTTCGAAGCTGCGAATCAGTGCGAGCATCGCGAAGACCGAGAAAAACGCCGTTCCGGCGATGCCGACGAACCGGTGGGTCGTTCGCTGGAGTCCGCCGACGTGGAGGAACACGGCGACGATCCAGACGAGTCCGGCGAGGACCGCCGTGACGGCGTAGACCATCGGTGCGGTAAACAGTGGCTCGATACTCGCCGGGAACGCGGCCATCTTGTAGAGGACGTGCAGCGTCGCGCCGAACATCATCCACGGTGCGAACGCGATAACCGTCCGGTCGGTCACCGGCGGCTCGAGCGTCCACAGCAGCGAGATGACACCGGCGAGAACCACGATGACCGGAACCAGGAGGTACCACGGCGGGACGACGAACCCCTCGGGTAATACCATAGCTGATATGGGACACACCAGGAACTAACACTTTCCGGTTATTGTCCGATTATTTTACTGATACCTCTTGCTACGAGAAGGAGGGAGGGCGACGCGTTCGATCGAGAATTAGCCGCGCCAGTTCGAACGAATCCGGTGATCGATCCACCGCATACGCCTCGAGCAACTATCACGTAACGGCCGATAGTATCGAACTGCTGTCACGATATCGTTCGATGGGAACGTCCTCCGCCCGGTAACGACCGCCCCGATGGCGTTCGCCGACACCCGGGCCCTCGAGACGCGTGTCGGCTCCTCCTCCGGGCGAGAAGAACCGATTCGGGATCCACCTCGCTGAAAGGCCACGATCGCGTGACTCGGATATCCGCGACCGGTCGGCTTTTTGCGTGTCCAGTGAGTCCGCTCGTATATGGATCGCAGCGAACTCGCTCCCCGGATCGACCACACCGTTCTGGGCCCCGAGACGACCCCCGCCGACGTTCGGAGCGCCCTTGAGGAAGCAACGAACTACGGCATGAACGCCTGTATCCCTCCGTACGCAGTCGAACTCGCGACCGAGTACGCCCCCGACGTGACCCTGGCGACGGTGATCGGCTTCCCGCACGGCCAGCACGCTCCCGGGGTGAAACGCAGGGAGGGGGTCACGGCCTGGCAAGCGGGCGCGGACGAACTCGACGTGGTCATCAACGTGGGCCGGCTGAAAGCGGGCGATACCGCCGCGGTCAGGGAGGAACTCGCGGAACTGGTCGCCGCGGTCCCGATCCCGGTCAAGGTGATCGTCGAAACCGCGCTCCTGACCGACGCCGAGAAACGACGGGCCTGCGAGGCCGCCCAGGCCGCCGACGCGGCGATGGTCAAGACCTCGACCGGCTTCGCCAGCGTTCCATCGGAAGCCCAACGTGCGAACGGCGAAGCCGCGAGCGCCGGCGCGACCGTCGCGGACGTCGCACTCATGGCCGAGTACCTCCCCGTCAAGGCCAGCGGCGGCATCGGGAGCTACGACGACGCCATGGCCATGCTCGAGGCCGGTGCCGACCGGATCGGTGCCTCGAGCGGCGTGGCGATCCTCGAGGGTGCACCGGAATAACGGCGGGAGCGATCGGACCGCCGACCGACACGGCACGCGGCCCGACCCAAGCCAAAGGGTTTTGATCGCGCCGGGGGCAACGAACGGCTATGCTCGAGGGAGCGCGAGCGTGGCTTCGCGGGGTCGCGAGACGGCTCCGACGGCTCGAGCGACGGGAACTCGATTCCTTCCGTCGGTGGCTCGAGCACACCGGAAACCTCCTCCACCTCTCGGTGCTCGTCTTCGTCCCGCTGTTGATCGCGGCGGTGACCTGGCTGGCGAACGCGAGCGCCGCGATCTCGTTTCTGGTGTTCCCGCCGCTCGCATCCGGAACGTACACGCTCTTTTCCGATCCCGAGGGAAAGTATTCGACGCCCTGGAAGTTCGTCGGCGGGATGACGGCCGGAGCGTGCTGTGGCTGGCTCGCGCTGGCGCTGTCGGCCGCCGCCGGTCTCGACGGCGGCGGCGTCAGCGCAGCCGGTGCCGCCGTCGGGGTCTTCTTCACCGGTGGCTGTACCTGGGCGCTCGACCTCGAGGAGCCGACGGCGTTTTCGACCGCGCTGCTCGTGCTCGTGACCGGGAACGCGCAGGTAGCCTACGTCCTCGGGATCGTCGTCTCGAGTGCGTTCGTCGCGGCCGCTTTCGTCGTCTGGCGGGATCGCTTCTACGAACAGCGTGCCCGCTATCTCTACGGGACGATGGGCGGGGACGATCACGTCCTCGTCCCGATGGACGACGGCGACGAGACCGTCGCTCGCTTCGCCGCATCGATCGCCGGCGCACACGACGCTGGAAAGGTCGTTCTCCTGGATATCGTCGACGAGACCGACGCCGAGCAGCGGCGTCCCGACGCCCACGAGGACGAGCGACGAGGCGAAACGGATCCAGCCGAACAGGCGGCCACCGACGCCGCTCGTCACCTCGAGTCGCTCGCGGCCGATCTCGAGACTGCATACGACGTTCCCTGTGAGGTCGTCATCGCGGGTGACCACGGACGCTCGGCCGGACTCGTCCTCCGGACCGCGCGAGAACTGCGCTGTGATCTCATCGTCACACCGTACGCCGAACGCGAGAGCGGCGGTCTCTCGACGTTCATCAACGGGTTATTCGACAGCGAGATCGACGTGATCGCCTTCCGGTCGAACGGCACTCGCCGGCGACGATGGCGGAACAGCCTCGTCGCAGTCCGGGGTGCCGGCGACACTGCCCGCGCGATGCTCGACTTCGCGATCCGGGTGACCGACACCGGCCGGACGGTCAGCGTCTGTACCTGTATCGACAGCGAATCGCGCCGCCGCACGGCCGAGAGTACGCTTGCGGACCTCGTCGATGCGTTCCCTGGCCGCTTCGAGACCCACGTCGCCACCGCGTCGGTCGAATCCTACCTCTCGCGGACCGCACCACGGTACGACGTCTGTTTCGTCGGCTCGAGTACGGACCGGTCGGCCGCCTCCCGATTCGTCTCCCCGCCGACGTTCCGGAAACTCAGCGATCTCGAGGCCGACGTCGCGATCGTCCATCGGGGTCGGCATCGATAGCCTGCTACTCCCGTTCGAGGATCCGATCGATCAGATCGCTCTCGTCGCTGCCCAGCGCCGAGCGAACCAGCAGATGGCCACCGAGCTGTGCGGGACTGATAACCGAGTTCGCGCCGGCGCGCTCGAGTTTCCTGGTGTTCTCCCGGTCGGTCGCACCCGCGACGATGCGAGTGGTCGGCGCGAGCTGGCGAGCAGTGAGGATGGTAAGGGCGTCCTGTGCGTCGTGGTTCGTCGCGACGAGGATCGCGGCCGCACGATCGATCTTCGCGCGGCGAAGCGGCTCCTCGTCGCTGGGATCGCCGGCGACGACCGAGATGCCGCGTTCGGTGAGCTCCGTCGTGGCTTCGCGATCGCTGGTGACGACGACGAACTCCCGGCCGTTGTCCGCGAGTTCGTCGACGATCGGTTCCGTCAGTTCGCCGTAGCCGAGCACGAGGATGTGCTCGTCCAAGAGTTGGAGCTGTGATTCAGTCATTTTTCCGAGTGTTTTCGAGATGCGGTCCTGGATTACCGGTCCGACGAGCGCCCCGATCGCGATACCGAAACTGGCGACGCCCAGGATGAGCACGGACATCGTAAACAACATCCCCTGGACCGACTCCGCGTTCGGCGTCACGTCGCCGTATCCCACCGTACTCGAGGTAATCAGCGTGAAGTAGAAGGCGTCGAGGATGTTGTTGATCCCGTCGAAGTGCTCCCTGAGGGCGTAGCCGCCGATGGTCCCGTAGAGTTGCACGCCGACGAGTGCGGAGCCGGCCGCGATCTGCGTCGTCGTAAGCGAGAGGGGTTTGTCGAATCGCTTGCGCGTAAGCAGGAGGAGCGGAATCGCGAGCAGTGAGACGACGACCAGCGGGACCGAGTACTGGCTGGTCTGGAGCAGTCCCTGCGCTGCGGTCAGGGGCAAGAGAAAGAGCGTTGCCCACCAGCCGGCTCTGAGTCCGCGCCGGAGTGCGAGCGCACTGCCGACCATCAGGAATCCGGTGAGTGCGCCGGTGAAGCCGGCAGCGTCCTGGACGGCCTCGGGGATGTACTCCGCAAGTGGCCCGTAGACGGTCTCGGTCCCGATATTGATGACCGCAGTGGCGACCGAAAGCAAGGCAACGAGCAGAACGAGGACGATGGCGATCCGCGTCGTGAACACCCGCTGCCAGTTCTCCGGCAATCGCGCTCGAAGCGACGGGTCCTCGACCATACACACCGCTGGGCGGTGGTGTTAGTTAAACGTCTCCGTCTGTACCGATCCGGACCGAGCGAACCGTCGCGTCGGCTCTCGATCGACGTGAGACCGACGATTGCTGCCGCCGGAACGGTGGGCGTGTCGGTGCAAATTTAACGATTCCCTCCCACTGACCCACAATGCAATCGCTTCCGGTCGACTTGCTGATCGAGGTGCTTCTCGGCCTCTATCTCGGTTTGCTAACCGGGATCGTCCCGGCGTTCGTGGCCGGCTCGCTGGGATTTCTCGTGCGGTATTTCACCGGCGTCACGCTGCCCGGGTTCGGTGTCGTCGTCCTCGCGCTGTCGATTGCCAGCGTCCAGGGCGGATTGCTCGGCCTCGTCGAACCCACGATCGCCCAGTCGCCGCGGCTGCTGGTCGCCGTCCTGGTCGTCCTCATGCTCGCGCTCTATGCCCACAACCAGGGCGACAAACTCGGGGCCGAACTCCCCCGCCGACTCTCCTTTACCCGCCTCCGACAGCGAACCCTCTCCGCCGACGTCGTCGAACTCGTCGGGTCGGTCGGTCAGGTCACCGTCCGCCCGACCGGCGAAATCCGGAACATGGAGGGCTACCCCCCGCTCTCGGCCACCCTCCGACAGACCCTCAAGAGCGGCTCCTGGCGGCTCCCCGCCGATCTCCCGCTCTCGGAACTCGAGTCCCGCCTCGAGGAGCGACTGCGAACGGACCACGACCTCGCCGACGTCGACGTCGCGATCGACGAACAGGGGCGGGCGACGATCACGGCCGCACCGCCCTCCGGCAGCCTCTCGAGGCGGGTCGCGGCGGGCCAGCGGGCGGTCTCGATCGCCACGCTCGTCCCGACCGGCCTCGGTCGCGGCGACGAGGTTACCGTTCGCACCGGCGAGCGCTCGATCGCCGGGACGGTGGTGAGTGCGCGGACCGATATCGACGACGAACACGCTCGGGCTCCCGTTCCCGACGATCCGCCAGCGGAGTTGGCCACCGATGGCGGTGCCGACGTCGAATCCGAGATCCACACGGCGAAACCGACCGCAGCGACGGCCGGCGGCCCGGGGCGAGTCACGGTCTCCGTCGCCCGGCGGGACGTGAAAGCCGTCCTCGAGGCCGACTCGCCGCGACTCGTCGTACGCTCTCGTGGCACGAGCCGCGAGTTCGAAGCGTTCGCGCTGGTCAAACGCGAGGGATACGCCGTTCGCCGGATTACCGTCGGAACGAGCGACGCAGCCGACGAGAGCGCCGACCTCGAGGATCCCCCATCGACGGGGACCGTGAGCGTCCTCGCGGTGCGACGGCAGGGCAGCGAAACGGGCGGCCGAAGTAACGGCTGGGTGTTCGGACCCGGCATCGAACGACGACTCGAGCCCGACGACGAGGCGTTCCTCGCGGGGCCGGACGACGCGATCGAGGCGTTTGCGGAGGCGATCGCGCGATGAACTGCGCCGTCGGCGCTTGGCTTCGTCCCGATCGTGGGGGTGAACGATCGTGATCAACCCCGTCGTGGCACAGCTGGTTTCGACCGAGACGCTGGTCGAAGCGATCGTTCGAATCCTCGGCTTTGCCCTGCTCGCCGCCGGCGTGGGAGCCAGCGTGGCGTTCGTCTACCGGTGGTACAGCGCCGACGAGATCCCCGAGGGCATCGCGGTCCTGTGTGGCGTCGCGCTCGTCGCGATCTGGTTGAACACCCAGACTGCGTTGTCTCAGGCGATTATCGGTAACACGGGGCTGACCGAACCGGCCACCGCCATCTACACCGTCGCCGCGTTCGTCGCCAGCGCGATCGCCGCCGACGCGGGTCGACGGCTGGGCGATTACCTCGCGCTGGACGTGTTCATGGTCGCGACCCCACGGACGCTCACCGAGGTCACGCAGCTGGTTCGGGCAGCCGGTCGCGTCGTCACCGTCGAACTGCCCGATGAAATCGGCGACATCGACGGCTACGACACCGTCGACGAATCGGTGAAAGCGGAGCTCGTGGGCGAGACGTTCCTCTTCCCCCGGCGACTCTCGGTCGAGGAGTTACGCGAGCGATTGATCGCCCGCCTCGAGCGCGATTTCGGGATCGGACACGTCGACGTCGACCTCGCGGCGGACGGAACGGTCGAGTATCTCGCGGTCGGGAGCCGACCGGCGGGGATCGGTCCGACGCTCGCACCGGGGACCGTCGCCGTCGCGCTAGCGGGCGATCCCGCGGCCGACGCCAGCCCGGGCGATGCGGTCCGAATCTGGGCTCGCGACGCCCCCGACGGAACCGCTCGACGGATCGCCGGCGGCGAACTGCGCGCGACAGCCGCCGACACCGTGACGGTCGCCATCGACGCCGAGGACGCCCGCGACCTCGAGCCGGAGCGGACGTACCGGCTCGTGACGCTGCCGGGGAGTCCCGACGCCGAACGGGAACTCGTCTCCCTGCTCCGGGCGGCCGACGAGACGGTCACGACCGTCTCGATCGAGGCCGACGATTCGCTCGTCGGGATATCGATCGACTCGCTGCCGGTTTTGGTACTGGCCCTCGAGCGCGAGACGGAGGGCGGTACTGGCGACGAACACCTGCCGTTGCCGGCGGGCGACGTTCGACTCGCTGCCGGCGACACCGCCTACGTCCTCGGTCGGCCGGAGGCCCTCCGGCGGGTGACGGAGCGAACGCTGGTCGGACCGACGGAACGAAGCGGGGATTCGGACCGCGACGCGGAGCCCGCGTCAATGCGGGAGCGCGAACGGACACGGGAGCGGTAGCTACTTGCCGTCGGCACCGATAGCGCCACGTATGCCTACGGAGTGGAAGCTGTTCGCCGACCTCGCCGAACGCGCCGGTGACAAACACGTGACCGTCGACGCCACGGCCGGCGACACCGTCGGGGACGCCTTCGAATCGCTGCTCGCGGCGGCCCCCGAACTCGAGGGGCGCGTGCTCGACGACGACGGCGACCTGCGATCGCAGATCAACGTGCTTCGCAACGGAACCAACGTCCTGGTCGAAGAGGAGGGGCTCGAAACGGAACTCGAGGAGGGCGACGAACTGGCGCTGTTCCCGCCGGTCAGTGGCGGCTGAGGTCGCTCCCATCCCGAGATCGATCGTGAGACCGTCCGCGGTCACTCGCCCGTGAGGTCGATCCCGAGCACGAAATCCGGCTCCTCGGAGAGATCCGCGTTCGCGTAGGGGGAGTCGGTCACGTACCGGGTCGTTTCGGGGATTAGTACACGCGTCTCGTCGGCCCCGCAGTCGGCCGCGTCGCGGTCGATCGCGGCGAACAACGACCGCGCGGCGTCGACGTCGTCCCACGCCGCGACGCCGTATTCGGCCCACGTCTCCGTCGTCGCGGCTCCGGTCGCGGCGTCCGCGTCCGCCTCGAGTTCTCGGTCGTACGTTCGCGATCGGTAGGCCGTGCCGGCGAGTCCGTCGCCGTCCTCGACCGCGAAGACGGCCGTCTCGTCGGCCAATCGGTCGAAATCGTCCCGCGTGAGTTCCCGGACGGCCCACGATTCCTCCGGCGCGAGTCCGAGCCCGGTGAGATGTTCGCGGGCGTCGCTGTGGGTCCAGTACCGCCAGGCCGCCGTCGGATCGCTCGAGACCCGATGTGGCCCCTCGGCGTCCGAATCCGGCTCCGGGTGGGCGAAGCGGAACTCGGTGATCGGTTCGTAGCCGCTGGCTCGCGCTGCGCCCAGCGACGCCGCGTTCCACGAGAAGATCATCACGCGGCCGATCGTCGCTCCCTGCTCGCGGGCCCACTCGAAGATCGCCTCGTTCAGGCGGTGGCTCACGCCCTGCCGACGGTAGTCGGCCGCGACGCGCATCCCCTGAAACCAGGCTTCGTCGGGCGACAGCATGACTCCCTGGACGAGCCCCGCGACCTCGCCGTCGACTTCCGCGAGGAGGGTCTTTTTTCCCTGGCCGGGCTCGTCCTCGAGCCAGTCGTGGTAGATCCGCGGGATGTAGTCGCCGCCGTGCTCGGGCCAGAGGTCGCTGGTGAATCCGACGACGGCGTCGTAATCGTCGTGAGTTGCGCGGCGGATCTCGATGGAGGGGTCGGCATCAGATGACATCGTCTGGCAAACAGTGAGGACTCACGTGGTCACGTGGGAAAGACCTTCGCAGAATCGACTCGGGCCGTCCAATACGGTGGCGCACGCTAAGCCGTGCCGAGTGGTGTGAGGGCGTTAGGAGTGGGTACCACTCCCGCCGGTCTGTCAGCGCCGGGCAGCGTCAACGATGCCGGCAGTCTGTCCGACAGCGACCATGACGAAAGCCAGAATCGCGAGCAACCCCCGGTCGTCGACGAGAGATCCTACGAAGAGGACAGCTCCGAGAATCGAGAGCACAGCGCCCCCGCCGTAGACGAACGCCGCATCCGGGAGTTTCCGGGCGGTGTACGCGAGTCCCGCCGCGGGGAGGACCATCCAGCCAACCAGACTCGTCGCAAGCAACGGTTCCGCGACCGACGGAAGAAAGAACCCGGCGATACCGGCGACCGTAATACCGAGACCGGCGACGAGGACGAGTCGCCAGGCTCGCAACGCACCCCGATTCATCTCGTTCCACCCCGTGATCGCAAAGAAAGCGATGAACCCAGCCATCACGAAATGGGCGACGAGGATACCGTCGTCGCTCAGGTAGCCAGCGTCTGCGGCTCCCGCAGCGATCCAGGCTGCCGGAATCAACACGACCGGGCCGAACTCCCGTACCTCTTCGAGCACGTCCACGAGTACGCAGGGCGATATGAATAGTGTCCCGGCGTCTCTTATACGGTCTCCTGTCCGTCAGTGCCGATGGGACCGGGACCGCCCACCGGGAAATCGGTACACCGAACCGTATTACTCCCAGGGTACCGATCGCTCCTGAATCTCGCCAGCCAGCGAGGTCCCCATCGCCTCTTCGACGTCCTCGGCGTTCTCGAGGGCCCACATCAACTTCACTTTCGCCGTCCCCGGCAGCGTATCGCCGGCCTCGACGACCCCCGCCTCGAGCAGGTCCCGACCGGTGTCGTAGACCCGATCGCAGACTCGGCCCTCGAGACATTGGCTGGTCATAGCGACGGTCGTTCCGTCCTCGATGAGCTCCTCGATGCGGGGGATCAGATCGGTGTGGACGTGGCCGAGGCCCGTGCCTTCGATGACGACTCCCTCACACCCCTCGAGGACGTCGAGGAACTGGGGATCCATCCCGGGCGTGAACTTCAGGAGTTCGACGTCGTC
The DNA here is from genome assembly GCF_017352095.1 of Natrinema longum. Lineage (NCBI taxonomy): Archaea > Methanobacteriati > Methanobacteriota > Halobacteria > Halobacteriales > Natrialbaceae > Natrinema > Natrinema longum. Next base: position 2,476,187 of record NZ_CP071463.1, on the reverse strand, counting down.
CTCGAGGGCGGGTTCGATGGCGAGGTCGACCGCGCCACGCTCCTGGTACTCCCGGCGGAACTCGACGGTTTCGCTCTCGTAGTCGACTTCTCCCAGCGGTTCCGCCCCGACGGTTTCGAACGCATCGCGGCGCGAGGTGTGGTTCTTCCGGACGCGCGTCCCGCGGTGGAGCGCACAGCGGTCGTCGGATTCGGAGGCGTGCATACAGACCATGACCTCCGCACAGTCGCTCTTTGCGGCCTCGACGGCCGAAACGGCGTTCATCACGTTGTCCGAGGACGGCCGATCCGCGGAGCGCTGGGAGCCGGTGAAGACGATCGGGACCGGCGTCTCGAGCATAAAGGAGAGCACCGAGGCGGAGTACTGCATCGTGTCGGTGCCGTGCATGACGACGACGCCGTCGGCACCGGCCGCGATCTCCTCGTGGACCGCGTGGGCGAGGTCCTGCCAGATGGGCGGCTCCATGTTCTCCGAGAGGATGTTGGCGACGACGCGACCGCGGTAGTTCGCGCGGCCCGCGAGGTCCGGAACGGCGCGCAGGACGTCCTCGGCGTCGAACTGGGCCGTCACCGCGCCGGTGCGGTAGTCGACCGTCGACGCGATCGTGCCGCCGGTCGAGATCAACGAGATCGTCGGCAGGTCGTCGTCGAACTCGATCGCCGAGCCCGTTTCCTCAGTTCCCGTCGAATCGGTGCCGTCGATCTCGTAGACGTCCTCCGCGAGGACCGACACGTCGGCTCCCTCCCGGTCGACGCCGACGTTGTAGCCGCCCTCGAGTTTCACGACGAGGTGGTCGTCCGTGCTCGAGGGGAGCAACACGCCTTCGTACGTGCGGTCCGCGCGATCGACGCGGACGCGGTCGCCTGGGTTCATGGGTGGCCGTTGCGCGGCGGCGGACTTGAAGGCACGCTTTCGGCCCGGTCCGTCGGGACGCCCCGGGACATGAGAGCGGTTATCGAACGCAACAAATAAACCCACGACGGATTACATACGTGATATGCAAGTCGAGCCGCAGGCGTTCGACCGGGTTCTCTCGTCGATGTGTACGGATCCTCACCCGGCGGCGCGCGACGCGGCCGAACGGTTTCTCGCGACCAACCCCGGTGATCCGGGTACCTACCCGAACGTCGCAGCCCTCGAGGACGACGCCGTCGCGTTGCTGAGCGAGATCGCAGGGCTCGAGGAGCCGGCGGGCTACATCACCAGCGGCGGAACGGAAGCGAACATTCAGGCGATCCGGATCGCCCGCGAACGAGCGGCGAGCCGGACGCCCAACGTCGTCATGCCCGAATCGGGCCACTTCAGCTTCCAGAAGGCCGCCGACCTGCTCGGCGTCGAACTGCGAATCGTCCCGACCGACGACCGCCATCGGGCCGACCTCGAGGCCGTCCGGGCCTCCGTCGACGACGACACCGCCGCGGTGGTCGGCGTCGCCGGAACGACCGAGTACGGCCGCGTCGATCCGATTCCCGAACTCGGCGAGATCGCACAGTCGGTCGACGCCGCCCTCCACGTCGACGCCTCGTGGGGTGGGTTCGTCCTCCCCTTTACCGACTACGAGTGGCACTTCGACCACGCCGCGGTCGATACGATGGCGATCGACCCCCACAAGATGGGCCAGGCCGCCGTTCCCGCGGGCGGACTGCTCGTCCGCTCGCCGGACCTGCTCGACGAACTCGCCGTCGACACGCCCTACCTCGAGTCGACCTCGCAGGCGACGCTGACGGGAACCCGTTCGGGTGCTGGGGTCGCAAGCGCCGTCGCCGCGATGGAAGAGCTGTGGCCCGGCGGCTATCGCCGCCAGTACGTCCGCTCACAGAACAACGCCGAGTGGCTCGCCGACGCCCTCGAGAAGCGGGGCTACGACGTCGCCGACCCGACGCTGCCGCTGGTCGCGTCCGACGTGCCGCGATCGACGTTCGACGCGCTGCGAGCCAAGGGCTGGCGGATTTCGCGGACCGCCACGGGGGAACTCCGGGTCGTCTGTATGCCCCACGTCACCCGCGAGATGTTGGCGTCCTTCATCGGGGATCTGGATCGACTCGAGGTGCGCGCGAGCGTGCCGGTCGTCAGCGACGATTGAGACGGTCCCCTGTCCCGAGTGGCCGGCGACCGAACGGAGCACTCCGGTCACCGATCGATTTCTCGCGGAGCGGGGACGGACCGACTATCAGTAACGAGGGGAGCTACCGCATCAGGAACGGACCGCAGCACCGGCGACGCCGGCAATCGCACTCTCGAGGGCCATGATCAGCGAGACCGCGACGGCGAACGCGACGATTCCGAGCCCGGCAGCCCCGGAGATCGCCCCGCCGATCGGACCGAGCGCGAGGCCGGCGACGCCGACGGTGATGCCGACGAGCAGTCCGCCGATGATGCCGCCGAGCGAGCCGGCGAGCAATCCGTGCCAGAAGCCGCTCCCGAGGCCGCCGCCGGCCATGTAGCCGGCGACGAAGCCGCCGATCAGCCCCGCGACGAGCTGGCCGATTCCGGGCACGACGAGGCCGACGATTCCGAGCACCGTCGCGACGAGAAAGCCCACGAAGACGGCACGCCAGTTTGTCATACGGGATCGGACGACGGCGACGGCAATAAGCCCGCGGTGGACACTTGCCGCCCGAGCTGACGGACTGCTCCCGGAGACACACCGCCGGGATCGACACACCGACCCATAACGAACGCCCTTTATGATCGGGGGCTCTAGTCCGGGACATGATTTTCGAAGACCTTCCGACGACGCCCACGTCGGAAGAGCTGATCGACAAGGCGTTTTCGCGGGCAGCGCGGGCCGGCAAGGCCAAAGGCGGCCTCGAGGCCCAGCAGTCGATGCTCCAGACGGCGGCCAACATCATCTCCGACAACCTCGAGAACGTGGTCACGGCGTGGCCGGACTTCGAGTACGAGGACGACGTCCATCCGTTCTACTACGAGCTGGCGGACGCGATCGTCGACGTCGACCGGCTCCGACAGGCGCTGTCGGAAGTCATGTGGGCCAGCCGGAAGGCCCGCGAGATCCACGAGGAGTACCAGCCCCGCCTCCGGAAGACCGACGTGGACACCGCGCGCAAGCACCGCAAGCAGGCCTTCGCCCGACTGGCCGACATCGTCGAGCAGGTCGACGACCACCTGCTGTACATCAACGAGTCGCGCAACGATCTACGCGACCTGCCCGAGATCAACCCCGACGAGCCGACGATCGTCGTCGCCGGCTACCCCAACGTCGGCAAGTCCTCGTTCGTCAACGACGTCACCAACGCGCGCGGCGAGACCGCCTCCTATCCCTTCACGACGAAGGGGATCGGCGTCGGCCACTTCGAACGAGACCACATCCGCTACCAGATCGTCGACACCCCCGGCCTGCTCGATCGCCCGCCGGCGGACCGAAACGAGATCGAATCCCAGGCCGTCAGTGCCATCGAGCACCTCGCCGACTGCATGCTCGTGATGGTCGATCCCACCGGCGAATGCGGGTATCCGATCGGCCCCCAACTCGAGCTCCGGGACTCGATCGCGGCCCAGTTCGACGCCGTTCCCGTGTACACGATCGCGAACAAGTCCGACCGCTTCGAGGAGGACCTCGACGAGGCCGTCGCGGCCGACTACACCATGAGCGTCGAAACCGGCGCGAACGTCGAGACGGTACTCGATGCCGCCGTCGAGGCGATCGGATACGAGCCCGAATTGCCGTTCGACGGCTAACGTGCGTGCGAGCCGATGAGAGGGGCCGGTCTCCGCTGGATGCGCCAGACGGCCGCGGGACTGTCGACGACGGGACCGATCTTCGTCGTCGGCGTCGGATTCCTCCGGAGCGGACGGCGCGTGGCCGGACCAGGGTTTTGTTGCTCGGTGTCGAGACGCGCTCTTTCCCGACCTCTCTCGACCGTGTTCGCCGATAACGGACCCCCAGCACAACCCACCCCATCTCGAGCACCCGGTCGCAGTCTCCCCGTCACTGCGAACGCCCGACTCACGATCGGCCCGTGGGAGTCAGCCGTCGACGGGACCGGTGGCTCCGCTCGTCCTACTGGTTCCCCCGCTCGAGGACCCCGACGTACCTGACCTCGACGTTGATCGGCTGGTCGGCGTGGCCGTTGATCCGCTCGTGGAAGGTGTCGGCCAGTTCGGGTGCCGATTGATCAGGCGGGCCGCCGATCGTCACGATCACCCGCTCGGCGTTCCGGAACGGGTAGTTGTCGTCCATCACGACCTGGAACTCGAGGAGCTGATAGTTCTCGTACCGGTCCTGTGAGAGGACCGTCTCCACTTCCTCGCGAGCGTCCTGTTCGAAGTTCCCCGACTCGTAGGAGGCGTACGTGATCCCGCCGAGGAACACCGCGAAGATCAGGACGATGACGACGAGGCCGACGATCCGCTGGCGAAGGCGCTGTTCCGTTTCGCCGAGGTCGAACAGGTTCTCCGGGCGATACCCGGCGTACCACAGCGTCAACAGGCCCGCGAGGTTCACGGAGAGCAGGTTGACGAGGACGAGTACCGTCGCGCCGATCGCGGCCGTCGGCTGGCCCCACGCGAGCGTGATACCCGCGACGCCGGCGGGCGGAATCAACGCTGCCGCGATCATCACGCCGACGAGCGCAACGGACGTTCCCGTCGCGATGCTCACGACCCCCGCGACACCGGCACCGAGGGCGATCGCGAGCGAAAGCAAGTCCGGCGCGAGCCGTTCGGATATCTCGCCGACGCTCGAGAGGACGAGGTCCGGCGGGACGATGTTCAGGGACCGAACTAGCACCGCGAAGATCGCCGCCGCCGCGATCGCGACCACGACGCCGACGATCTGGTACGTGACGCTTTCGACGAACAGTTCCTCGTCGTCGATCACCGTGCCGACGCTCGCCCCCAGCGCCGGACCGATCAGCGGCGCGATCACCATCGATCCGACGACGACCGCCGGCGAGTCCAGTAACAGCCCCGCGGTCGCGACGACCGCGCTGATGACCGTCATCACCACGTAGACGGGGAAGCTCGGCGTCAGATCGTCGGCCTCCGCCTGCAGCTCCTGGCGTGAAATCCGGTCCGATCCGACGTCACCGTCCTCGTACTCGTCTCGAAGTGCCTGAAATCGCCTGGAAACGACCGTCTCCGCGTCGACGACGACCGTGTACGCGTCCTCCTCGATCCCGGCGTTCTGTATCTCGTCGAGTACCGGCTCGACGGCGGCATCCGGCAGTGGGAAGTAGACGACCGCCGTATACTCCCGGCTGCTGATCTCGTCGGTCACGACGTAATCGATCTTCCGCTCGTCGAGAATCTCGAGGATCGTCTCTCGCTTCCCCGTCGGCACCGTCAACTGTACGAGACGCACGTCTCGATCTGAGACGCCCCTGGGTCATAACTTCGGGGCATTCGCTCCACGCGAGTCGCCCGCTTTGGCTCGAACGTGGGATCGTCTCTCGAGTCAACTTCTTGTATCAAGCCGAGAAACGGCACGTATGAAACGGCGGCTCGCCTCGCTACTGGGCGTCGGTATGCTGGGACTCGTCAGCGCGTCTCTCGCCGCGTTCGGTTCGAGCGTACTCACCGGTCCGCTGGCCGGCGCGTTCCTCGCTGGCTTCGCCCTCTCGGCGATCCTACTGCTCGTCGGCGGACTCGTCGACTCGATCACGGTCGTCGGGCGGCCCGTTCCGTGGAACGTCGTCGTCGGAATCGGTGATATCCTCCTCGCGGCCGTCGTCACGCTCTCGGCGATCCGTTCCGCCCTCGTCACGGACGACGCGTGGTCGTGGCTCTTCGCCGGCGGAGTCGCCATCGGCTGTACGTCGCTGGCCTGGTTCGGCGTCCAGACCGCCCGCGATAGTCGCCACGTCGATCTCGAGGCGACGCCCTCGAGCCGCCGGCTCGTGGCCATCGCCCTGCTCGTCGCAGCCTCGTTCGGAATCGGGGTGTTCGTCGCGACGAGCGTGTAGCGCCACGGGACCACGGGGGGACGCCGACCGAGCCCACTGGCAGCCGACTCCCGTTACAGTGCGTATAAAGGTCGGTCCACCCTACAGTCGGCTATGATCGATTTCGATACGCGGCCCAACCGAGACGCCGAAGTGGCACTCGTCGGGCGCTCGAACGTGGGGAAATCCACGCTCATGCGCGAGCTGACCGGCCACAGTTTCGATACCGGCGGGAAACCCGGGGTCACTCGCTCGCCCAACCACTACGACTGGGCACCCGAGGACTTCGTCATCACCGACCTCCCCGGCTTCGGCTTCATGAGCGGCGTCGACGAGGACCTCCGCGAGGAGATCAAGACCGAGATCGTCCACTACCTCGAGGAGTACGCCGACGACATCCTCGTCGCGATTCTGGTCGTCGACGGCAAGAGCGTCGTCGATATCATCGACCGCCACTCGGGTCCCGACGAGATCCCCTACGACGTCGAGATGTTCCACTTCCTGCGGGAGCTGGACGTGCCGACGGTCGTCGCCGTCAACAAGATGGACAAGGTCGACGACGAGGACGAACGGCTCGACGATCTCTGCGACCGCCTCGGCCTCTACCCGCCGTGGAAGCAGTGGCAAGACACCGTCGCCCCCATCAGCGCCAAACGCGGCCAGCTCGAGCCACTCACCGAGGCCGTTCGATCCCACCTGCACGAGCAACAGCGGGACGATCTGTTCAAGTTCTTCTAACGAAATTTTGCTCTGCGGGCGCGGCGAAGCCGCACCCTCGGCAAAATTTCGATCAAAAGCACTCCGCCCTCCGTTCTGGCCCCTTCGGGCCCTCCACATCGGTCGTCGGCCCGCTCGCTCGGCCTGCGACCTCGCTCGCGGTGCGTGTCGGGTAAGTGCCTGCCCTCCCCCGGGTTGCACGACCCTCGTGATACTCGAGTCGTGCGCCCGGCCACCACGCGTTCCGTCTAATATCGGCACTTATTCGAGAGCCCCACTGCCTCGAGTCAATCCCTGATCAGACCACGCGGTTGTGGAATTCCGCGCCGTCCGCGAGTCGATCGACGTTCTCGCGGACGATATCGCCGGTGTCCCGGAAGTAGTCGCGGGTGTAGGCGGCGCAGTGGGGCGAAATAATCACCTCGTCCATCCCCCACAGCGGTGAGTCCTCGGGCAGGGGCTCCGCCTCGAAGACGTCCAGAGCGGCTCCCGCGAGCGCGTCAGCCTCGAGGGCGTCGATCAGCGCCGGTTCGTCGACGACGGAGCCTCGGGCGACGTTCACGAAGTAGGCGTCGTCGCGCATGGCGTCGAACGCCTCCGCGTCGAAGAGGTGGTGGGTCTCGTCGGTCAGTGGGACGGTGACGATCACGAACTCGGCGTCGGCGATCGCCTCGAGGAGGCGGTCGGTCGTGTAGATTTCGTCGAAGCCGGGGACGGGGTCGCCGGAGCGTCGAACCCCGGTCACGCGGACGCCGAGCCCGCCGAGGGTTTCGGCGACGCCCTTGCCGAGAGTCCCGGTGCCGACGACGCAGGCCGTCGACCCCGGTAGCGTGAAGGCCGCGTCCCACTCGGGGCGGTCCCACCGGCGCTCTTGCTGGTTCGCGACGTGATCGTGCAGCCGCCGGGCGAACATGAGGAGATACCCCGCGACCGTCTCGCCGACGGTTCGGTCGTGAATGCCCGTGCTGTTCGTGAGAATCACGTCGTGGTCCTCGAACTCGTCGAACGGGAACCGATCGACGCCCGCCTGAATCGAGTGGACCCACTCCACCTCGAGGAAGGCCTCGCGGTGCTCGAGCGTGACCACTGCATCACAGCCAGCGATTTCGTCGTCGCCGATTACTGCGACCTCCGCCGGCAGGTGAGAGAGAGACGCCGCCAGTTCAGCCGGCGGAAACACCGCTTCGACTGACTCGTGGACGCCGAGTCGCTCGAGTTCGAATCGCATGGGTGTCGGTACGCGCGAATCACGGTTGAAGGTTTGGCAGCGCTACTGGGACGACGCGACGGACGTCTCTCAGGTCGTCAGAACGGTGGTGGCTCGGTGAAGGCTTTCATCACAAGGGGCTAAGCGGGGGTAACTTTCGTCATCGCCACCTGGCAGTCGTAGACCAGTCGGACGCAAAAACCTCACGGACGGGAGCCAGCCTGTGGCCCATCGCACCGAGGGAACGGCCGATTACCACTCCTCGAGGTCCCGCAACTCCGCAGCGACCGCACCGATATCGACCGGGTCGAGCGTCCCGCGCTCGGTCACGAACTCGGTCACGCACTCGGCGGGTGTCACGTCGAACGTGGGGTTCAACACGTCGAGGGACGCGTCGCCGTCGTACACCGCGGATCGCTCGCCGGACTCGAGGGAGACACCCTCGCGGGTCGAGACCTTGTCCGTCGTGGCAACGACGGACACCGGGATCCCCTCCCGGTCGGCGGCGACCGCCAGTGCCCGCGTGCCCGTCTTGTTCACGACGGAGCCGTCCGGGAGGACGGTATCTGCGCCGACCGCTACCCGATCGATGTCTTCGCGTGCGAGCACGTGCGCGATCGCTGCGTCGGTGTGGACCGTGACGGTGCTTGGGGTTCGTTCGGACAGCCGTTCGGCGACGTCGATCCCCTCGCGGGCTGGCCGCGACTCGGCGACGAACACGCGTGACGGCTCGCCCCGCTCGAGCGCCTCGAGGACGGTCCCCGACCGCGAGAGGGTCGCGACGCTGTCCTCGAATCGCTCGCTCGCGGTCGCTGCAGCGTCCTCGTCGGCGTCGAGTGCGAAATCGATCGTCGAGATCGCCGACTCGAGGACGGCCGCCCCATCCCCGGCCCCTCTGTTCGCATCGGCCATCACCCGATTGGTCCGATTCCGGAGGACGGCCATCGACGGTCGGGCTTCGAGTATCCGGCCCGCGAGTTCGGCGAGTTCGTCCCACTCGCCGTCCGGATCGGCCCCGAATTCCGTGCGCTCGGCGACGAGCACTCCGGCCCGATCGCGAAGCACCTCGAGCGCGCGCAGCGACAGGTACGCGGCCCCGTGCTCGCCGTCGGCGGCGATCGACCGAACGGTCGGTGCCACGCGCTCGTAGGCAGTCCAGAGTTCGGGGACCGTCTCCCGGTCGTCGCCGACCGACGCGAGCATCGCGGTCGGCGGAACCCACTCGAAGGCATCGTGTTCGTCGCTCAGCCGGATCTCGTGGGTCTCGCAGTCGAACAGATACGGGTGGACGGCCCACTCGCGCTCGAGAGCGGGGTCGGCGAACGTGATCGGCCGCCCGGAGCGGACGAGCGAGACGTCGTCGGCCTCGAGGCCGGTTTCCTCGCGGATCTCGACGCGGACCTGTTCGTCCGGCTGGCCCTCGGCGAAGCCGGAGACGCCGCCCCATTGGCCTCTGTAAGTGCCGACGGAATCGCTCCGGCGGAGCAACAGGACCTCCCCCCGGTTTCGGAGGAAGGCGGTAACGACGTGACTCGTCTCCCCGTCGTCGCTCCCCGGGTCGTCGGAGGCTACCGGTGAATCGCTCATACGTGACCGACGTCCGCCCGCAGGGAATCGCTTTCGGGATTCGAAGCCGTCGCCCCGACCGGACGACGGATCGAGTGCGTGAACTATACCTACCTCGGCCCCCCGCCTGTGACCATGACACAGCGCGTGGCGGTATCGCTCGACGAGGATTCTGACACGCTACTCGAGGGACCAGCCTGGGATGACCAGTGAGACGCCGCCAGTCGATGGCGACACGCGCATCGGCGTCGACGTCGGCGGCACCTTCACCGACGTGGCCCTCTCCGTCGACGACCGACTCGTCACCGCGAAGGTCCCGACGACCGACGACCAACACATCGGCGTCCTCGAGGGACTCCGCAAGGCCTGCGACCGCGCCGGCATCGAACCCACCGAAATCGACGGCTTCGCCCACGCGATGACCGTCTCGGTCAACGCCCTGCTCGAACGCGACGGCGCGAAGACGGCGCTCGTGACGACCGAGGGCTTCCGGGACGTCATCGAGATCGGTCGCCAGGACCGACCCGATCTGTACGATCTCGAGGCCGAGAAACCGGAGCCGCTGGTCCCCCGCGACCGGCGGTTCGAAGTCGACGAACGGACGACCGCCGACGGGGTCGAACGACCGGTCGACGCCGAGGCAATCCGCGATCTCGCAGCGACGCTCCGGGAACGCGACGTCGAGGCGGTCGCGGTCTGTCTGCTACACGCCTACGCCGATCCCGAGAACGAGCGCCTCGTCGCCGAGACGCTACGCGAGGAACTCGAGGCCCCGGTCTCGGCCTCCCACGAGGTGCTCGCGGAGTTCCGCGAGTTCGAACGCACGTCGACGACGACGGTCGACGCCTACGTCCGGCCCGCGATCGACCGCTACGTCGGTCGGCTGGTCGAGGAGGCCCGCGAGGCCGGGATTCCGACACCGCGGATCATGCAGGCCAACGGCGGTATCGCCGATCCCGAGACGGTGCGTGACCACGCCGTGACGACGACGCTGTCGGGGCCGGCCGCCGGCGTCGTCGGTGCAGCGGCCACCGTCGGCGATGATGCCGTCGACGGACTCGTGACGTTCGACATGGGTGGCACCTCGAGCGACGTGAGCCTCGTCCGGGACGGACGGGCCGAGCGGACGACCGACGCCGAGGTGGACGACATACCGATCCGGACGCCGATGGTCGACGTGACCACCGTCGGCGCGGGCGGGGGCTCGATCGCGTGGGTCGACTCGGGCGGCGCGCTCCGGGTCGGGCCGGAGTCCGCGGGTGCAGCGCCCGGCCCGGCCTGTTACGACCGCGGTGGCACTCGACCGACCGTCACCGACGCCAACGTCGTGCTCGGCTACATCGGCCCCGAAACCGCGCTGGGCGGTGAAATGACCCTCGACGTCGACGCCGCACGCGAGGCCCTCGACGAACTGGCCCAAGAAGCCGGCCTCGCGGGACCGCTCGAGGCGGCTCGTGGCGTCTTCCGGGTGGCGAACGCGACGATGACGCGGACGATCCGGTCCGTGACGGTCGAACGGGGCCACGACCCTCGCGACTTCGCGCTCGTGGCCTTCGGCGGCGCGGGGCCGATGCACGCCGCGGCGCTGGCCGATTCCCTGTCGGTCGAGCAGGTCGTCGTCCCGCGGCCGAGCGGCGTGCTCTCCGCGTTCGGGCTGCTCGCGGCCGACGAGAGCTACGACGCCGCCAGGACCGTCGGCGTCGCGCTCGACGGAGCGAAGCCAGCGGCGCTCGAGGACGTGTACGACGACCTCGTGGCCGACGTGCTCGCGGACGCGTCGGCTCCGGACGCGGCACGCGTCGAGCGGGCAGCCGACTGCCGGTACGCGGGCCAGAGCTTCGAACTGACCGTTCCCGTCGACGATACGTTCGACGCGAACGCGGTCGCCGACCGGTTTCACGACGTCCACGAGCGGACCTACGGCTACGCGATGGACGAATCGATCGAGGTCGTCACCCTCCGCACGACGGCGACCGTCCTGGGATCGGAGCCGGCGATCCGCCACGACGGCGAGGGCGACGCCGTCCTCGGGACTCGTGACGCCACCTTTCCCGACGCTGGCCGGCGGGAGACGACGATCTACGATCGGGAGCGGCTCGCGGCGGGCGCGTCGATCGCGGGCCCGGCGGTTCTCGAGCAGGCCGAAAGCACCACCGTCGTCCCGCCGACCTGGGCGGGGGAGGTTCTGGCCGACGGAACGCTCGTCGCGACGCGAACGGAGGAGAACCGACGATGACGACGGACCCGACAGACGAGACGGACGATCGCATCGATCCAGTGACCCTCGAGGTCGTTCGCAACCAACTCGAGAGCGTCGCCGAGGAGATGGGACAGACCCTGATCCGGGGGGCGTATTCGCCGAATATCAAGGAACGGCGGGACTGCTCGACGGCGCTGTTCGACGCCGAGGGGCGGATGATCGCGCAGGCAGAACACATCCCGGTCCACCTCGGCGCGATGCCGGCCGCGGTCGACGCCGTACGCGAGCACGATCCGAAACCGGGCGACGTGTTCGTTCTCAACGACCCCTTCACCGGCGGAACGCACCTGCCGGACGTGACGATGGTCTCGCCGATCGCGCCCGGGCATGACGGGAGCAGCGGGAGCGACGACGAGGATGACGCCCGATCGATCGTCGGTTACGCCGTCTCTCGAGCCCACCACGCCGACGTCGGCGGGATGACTCCCGGTAGCATGCCCGCCGGCGCGGAGGAGATCTATCAGGAGGGACTCCGGCTCCCCCCGATTCGGCTCGTCGAGGGCGGCGAGCCCCGGGAGGACGTCCGCTCGCTCGTTCTCGCGAACGTCCGCAACCTCCGCGAACGCCGGGCGGACCTCCGCGCACAGCAGGCAGCGAACGAACGCGCCGAAGCGCGGCTCGGGGCCCTCTTCGACGAGCACGGCCGCGGAACGGTCCTCGAGGGGTTCGACGCTGTCATCGACTACTCCCGCGAGCGGATCGCGGCGGAAATCGCGGCCCTGCCCGACGGCACGTACGAGGCCACCGACGTCCTCGAGGGCGACGGCGTGACCGACGAGGACGTCGAAATCGCCGCGGCCGTCACGGTCGACGGCGGGACGATCGACGTGGACTTTTCCGGAACCGCAGCGCAGGTCGCGGGGAACCTCAACGCGCCGCTGGCGGTCGCGACGAGCGCGGTCTACTTCGTCGTGCGCTGTATCACCGATCCGGAGATCCCGCCGAATCACGGCTGCTACGAGCCGGTGAGCGTCGCTGCCCCCGAGGGATCGCTGTTGAACCCGAACCCGCCCGCCGCCGTGGTCGGCGGCAACGTCGAGACCAGCCAGCGGGTCACCGACGTCGTCTTCACCGCGCTCGCACAGGCCGCGCCCGACCGCGTCCCCGCACAGGGCCAGGGGACGATGAACAACCTCACCATCGGCGCGCGCGACGGCTCGTTCGCCTACTACGAGACGCTCGGCGGCGGCTTCGGCGCGCGCGCCGACCGCGACGGGATGGACGGCGTCCAAGTCGGCATGACGAACACGCTCAACACGCCCGTCGAATCCCTCGAGACGGAGTACCCGCTCCGGGTCGAACGCTACGCGCTTCGGGAGGGCAGCGGCGGGCGCGGCCGGTTTCGCGGGGGCCTCGGCCTCGAGCGGTCGGTGACCGTCGAGACGCCGGCGACGGTGTCGCTGCTGACCGAGCGCCGCCGCCACGCGCCGAAGGGCGTCGCCGGCGGCGGGGACGGCGCGACCGGCGAGAACCTGATCGACGGCGAAGCGGTTCCCGCGAAGACGACGGTCGACGTGACGGCTGGGACGACAGTTACCGTCAAAACGCCCGGCGGCGGCGGGCACGGCGATCCGGGCGAGCGGAACGCGGAGTCGGTCGAGACCGACCGAGCCGCCGGAACGCACCGCGAGTCGATCGACCGAAACGGGTCGTAACCGACACGCAGTAGGGTGTTGACTGTATATTCAGCCACATATTCCGAACGGCGGGAACGTTTTAGAGGGTACACACCATGCCTAGTGGTAGCATGGAAAAACGGAGTGTCGACGACATCGAGAACGTCCCCCATTTCATGGGCATCAACAGCCACCGCAAACCGCTCTCGCGGGCCATCGACGAGATGGGGTTCGCGATGGTCCACTTCGAACTCGAGCCCGGCGAGTCGTTCTCCGGCGGCCACCACACGCACCACGATCAGGAGGAGTTGTTCTACGTGATCGATGGGACGGCCACGTTCGAGGTGAAATCGGGGCCGGGTGCCGAGCCCGAAACCCACGAGGTTGGCTCCGGCGAAGTCATCCACTTCGAGCGCGGCGGTTCCTATCAGACCGGCGGTAACGAAGGCGACGAACGAGTCGTCGCCGTGGCGCTCGGCGTCGGGGAGCCCCGCCACGGATGGACAGACACGAAGGTGCTGTTCGACTGTGCGGACTGCGGACGAGAAACGGTCCACGACATCGAAGCGGTCAATCCGGAAGACGAGCGGATGCCCGAACCCGACGAGATGGTCATCTCCTGTCAGGACTGTGCAACCGTCGCGGAGCTATAGCCCGTCCATCGCTGGCTCCATTCTCCGGTGACGGTGCGTTTTTGACGCCGCTTCCCCACCCACCAGTATGGAACTCAACGGCGTGGCGGATCTGCCCGAAATCCGCCCCGGCGACGACATCGCCGCCCTCGTCGCGGATCGGGCCGCCCTCGAGCCCGGCGACGTGCTCACCGTCGCGAGTACGATCGTCTCGAAGGCCGAGGGGCGAACGGCGGACCTCGAGGAGTACCCCGTCAGCGGGCGGGCCGAGGAGATCGCCGACCGGATCGAGGCGGTCGCGGGCGAGGAGAAGGACCCGCGGTTCGCACAGGCGGTCTTGGAGGAGAGTTCGGAGCTGCTGATCGATTGTCCGTTCCTGCTGGCCGAGACGCGCTTTGGCCACATCGCGCCGAACGCGGGGATCGACCGCTCGAACGTGCCCGGTCACGACATCCTCCTGTTGCCGCGCAAGCCCAGCGAGAGCGCCGAGCGGATCCGCTCGGGACTCGCGGCGCGGGGCCACGAGGACGTCGGCGTCGTGGTGACCGACACCTGCGGGCGACCCTTCCGACACGGCCAGACCGGCGTCGCGATCGGCTGGGCCGGGCTGCCCGCCAGCCGGGACTGGCGCGGCGAGGCGGACCGGGACGGCCACGAACTCGGCGTCACCGTCCAGTCGGTGATCGACGAACTCGCCGCCGCCGCGAACCTCGTCACCGGCGAGGGGGCCGGCGGGACGCCCGCCGTCGTCGTCCGGGACTGGGAGTTCGGTACCCACGAGGGCAGCGACGAACTGTTCCGGTCGGTCGAGAACGACCTCGTGCGACAGGCACTACGGGACTGGAGGGTCGACGAATGACAGATCACACTTCCACCAGCGGCGAGCCGACCTGGGGCATCGAACTCACTCCCGAACACCCGCCGGAACGTGTCGCCGGACTGGCCGCACTCGCCGAGGACGAAGGGTTCGAGATCGCCTTCGCGAGCAGCCACTACTTCAACCGCGACCCACTCGTCGTGTGCTCACGGATGGCCGACGCGACCGACGAGATCCGGCTGGGGCCGGGCGTCGTCAACCCCTACGAAACCCACCCCGTAAAACTCGCGTCGGGAACGGCGACGATCGACGAACTCAGCGACGGCCGAGCGGTCTTCGGCGTCGGCGCGGGCGATCGCTCCTCCCTGTCGAACCTCGGCATCGAACGGGACAGCCCGCTCCGACGCGTCCTCGAGACCTTCGAGGTCGCTCGTGACCTCTGGGACGGCGAGACGGTGACCCACGAGGGAACCTTCACCGCGCGGGACGCGGCGCTCAACCTCGATCCCCCGTCCGATCGGATACCGGTCTACGTCGGCGCACAGGGCCCACACATGCTCCGGATGAGCGCGAAACGCGCCGATGGAGTGTTGGTCAACGCCGCCCATCCGCGGGACCTCGAGTGGGCCGCGGGCCAACTCGAGCAGGGACTGGCCGAACGGCCCGACGACCACGACCCCTTCGAGTCGCTGGCGTTCGCGAGCGTCAGCGTCGCCGGCGACGAAACCGAGGCCCGGGAGGCGGCCCGGCCGCCCGTCGCCTTCATCGTCGGCGGGGCCGCGGAGCCGGTCCTCGAGCGGCACGATATCGACCGCGACGCGGCACGCGCGGTGAGCGAGGCGCTCGAGCAGGGCGATCTTCCCGAGGCCTTCGGCCGCGTCACCCCGGCGATGATCGACGCCTTCTGTATCGCGGGGACGACCGAGACGGTCGCGGAGCGGTTCGCCCGGGCGCTCGAGTACGTCGACGGGATCGTCGTCGGCTCGCCGCTGGGACCGGACCTGGAAGACGCCGTCGAACGGGCGAGCGAGGCGCTCTCGCGTGCGAGCAGTCGGGATACGTAAGTCGCAGAAGGAGGTCTCAGTTCGCGGTGAAGAGGTTCCCGACGGCACCGAGCGTGAGGATGCCGAAGACGCCCATCGAGACGGCGACGAGAAGCGCCCCCATCAGGACCAGCAGCGGTGCGAGTCCGGCACCCATTGCGACGTCGCTGAAGAGGCCGATCATTTCCACGATGTTGTCCACGATGATGTTCAGGGGTGTGACCGTAACCATATACGGGGGTTGTTACCGGCCCTACTTGGCGGTGCCGGTCCCGCATGCGGACGGTTAAGTCCCGTCCGTTCGTATCGGTGCCCGTGCCCGACGACGCGACGCTCTCGGATTTCGGTTCCACCGACGGCGATGACGATCGGACGACGGGAGCCCCATCTCGAGACGGCGGCGAACCGAGTGACGACCCGGATGGCGGTTCGATCGGCGCTGACCGCTCGACGTACGCGTGGGGCGACTACACGTGTACACGCTGTGGGGGTCCGACTGAGCGGGTCTGGCGAGCCGACGGCGACCTGGTCTGTCCCGACTGCAAACAGTGGTAATCGGCTATTACCACCGATACGAGACGTTTTCTCGGGGATGAGCCTGCGAGTGGGCCCCGAAGCTTTATACTTTCGTCGTGGCTTTGTTCAAGTGCAATGGCGAAAGGTACGGTTGCGTTCTTCAACGACACTGGCGGCTACGGATTCATCGAAACCGACGACGCGGACGAGGACGTGTTCTTCCACATGGAGGACATCGGGGGTCCTGACCTCGAGGAGGGCCAGGAACTGGAGTTCGAGATCGAGGAGGCCGAAAAGGGGCCACGCGCGACGAACGTCGAGCGGCTCTAGGCTGTCCTGGGAGTGGTATCGGTTTCCGATCGACATCGATAGCGGCTGCAACGGTCTGACCGTCGGCTCACGGAGCGCCGACGCGTCGTCCACGCTCACGAGCGGCCGCTCTCCTCGCGGACGTACGCTGTCGGGCCCGGGCTCTCGTTTCGCTCGAGCCACGCGAATCGGCCGCTCGACGACGACCCGACACGTCTCGAGAAGCGAATAACTCGTATGACACAAAACATATGTTCCGCAGAACCCGATGAGGATGTGAAGAACGGTTCGTCCGGTCCCCGCGGACAGCCTCGAGACTATGACTGATGCCAACCCGACAGCGGAAGCGAGTACAGAGCCGGCGGCCGACAGCGCTCCCCTCCGAATCTCGACGATAAAGCGGTTGTGCGACGATATCGAGACGAACGTCTCGCGCGTGATCGTCGGCCACGACGACGTGATCGAACACGTGATCACCGCCGTCCTCGGACGCGGCCACGTCCTTCTCGACGACGTGCCCGGCGTCGGCAAAACGATGCTGGCACGCTCGATCGCCAAATCCGTCGACTGCACATTCAGCCGCGTTCAGTTTACGCCCGACCTCCTCCCCTCCGACGTCACCGGCGTGAACGTCTTCAACCAGAAGAGCCGCGAATTCGACTATCAACCCGGCCCCGTCTTCGGGAACATCGTGCTGGGCGACGAAATCAATCGTGCGCCGCCGAAGACCCAGGCGGCGCTGCTCGAGGCCATGGAAGAAGAACAGGTCACCGTCGACGGCACGACGCGCGAACTCCCGACGCCGTTTACCGTGATCGCGACCCAGAACGCCGTCGAACCGAACCGTACCTACGACCTGCCCTTCGCCGAAGTCGATCGGTTCATGAAGAAACTCCATCTGGGCTACCCCGACGCCGACGAGGAAGCCGACCTCCTCGGCCGGACGGTCGGCGACCACCCCATCGAGTCCCTCGAGTCGGTAACCGATCGCGACACGCTCGTTGCCGCCCGCGAAACCGTATCGACGGTCCAGGTCGCGGAGCCGGTCCGGACGTACGTCACGCGACTCGCGGCCTACACTCGCGAGAACGCGCGCATCGGTGTGAGTCCCCGCGGGACGATATCGCTGCTCCGAGCGGCCCAGGCTCGCGCCGTCACGAACGGTCGGGACTACGTGATTCCGGACGACGTACAGACCGAAGCGCCGGTCGTGATGAGCCACCGGATCAAGACGACCGGTCGCGACCGGGACGGCACCGCGGTCGTCGAGGACGCACTCGAGCACACCGCCGTCGAATGAGACTCACACGCCGCGGCTGGATCGTCGTCGCCGTCGTGCTCGGGGCCGTCGCGTTGAGCTGGCAGTTCGGTCCGCGGGCGCTAAACGCCGTCGTCGTTCCCCTCGTCGTCGTCCTCCTGGCCGGCCTGCTCACGATCGGCCGAGTCAACCGACCGCGAGTCACCCGCCAGCCCGTCCCCGAGGGATTCATCGGGGAACAGCGACGGGTCGAACTCACGATCGAAACCGATCGCCCCGTCGCCGCGACGGTGCGCGATACCGTCGGCGACGGCCTCGCTGCAGCCACGGACCCGGTCGCGAAAACGACCCTCGAGGGCGACGAGACGTTCACGTACGACGTTCGACTCGAGGAACGGGGCGAACACCGAGTCGGCCCGCTGTCGATCACCGTCGAGGACGTCGTCGGACTCGTCGAACGGCGGTTCGAGGACGAGGTGACGACATCCGTCCTCGTCTATCCGCGGGTCCGAGAGCTGGGTCGCGGTCCCGCGGCCGATGTCCAACTGCTCGCGAGCGTCGCGGATCGCCACGCTCACGACGAGTTCGATCACCTCAGGGAGTACCGGCGCGGGGACCCGCTACGGGAGATCCACTGGAAGAGTGCGGCAAAACGGCCCGACGACGACCTGGTCGTCACGGAGTATGCGGACGGCGAGGAGGCCGGGGCCGTCACGGTCGTCGCCGAATGTCTCACCGACCGCGACGGGGAGATGGCGTCGGCCGCCGCGACCGTCGCGACCGACCTCCTCGAGCGGGGTGCCACGGTCGGACTGGTTCTCCCCGACGGGAGACGGCCCCCGGGATCGGGCCGGGCCCACCACCGCGAACTCCTGGGAATGCTTGCCGTCGCCGGGCCCGGGACGCTCGGGGAGCAGACCCGACGGAATGCGGACGTGGTGGTCCGGACCGAGACCGACGGGACGACGGTCGTCATCGACGACCAGGAGATTCCGTTCGACCGGCTCCGCGGTCGCGACCGGGCGGAGCGGACGGACAAGCCCAGCGAACGGAGCGGAAGCGACGATCGAACCGACTACGACACCGGTGACTCCCCGGGGGTGACCGTATGAGTACGCAATCGTCCAGTCATGCCGGCGATCGAACGGTCACCCTCGACGGGGATCGCCGGGTCGGCTCCGACGTCCTCCGCCCCCTGGCACTGGGCTGTGTACTGGTTCTGACGGCCTCGTACGTGAGCGTCCTGTACGGGATAACGCAGGTCGTCGGCGGTAGTCGATCGCTGTTCGCGATCGTCGGATGCATGCTTCTCACGGCGACGCTGTTCGCACGGGTGATCCGTCCCTGGACCGCGGGTGCCCTCGCGATCGTGGCGGCCGGCTTCGGGTTCGCCTACTATCTCACCGCTGCCGGCGTCGAACTCGGCGTCGTCTTCACGGCCGGCGGTGCCCTCATCTCCGATACTGTCGCGCTCGCGACCGGGCTGCCGGTGCTTCGAATGGTCCAGGCGGGGATCTGGACGCTGGGATTCGTGCCCGCCCCCGTGTTCCTCTCGTGGTATCTCGCCGTGCGGGGCCGGTACGCACTCAGCGTCGTTCCCGGCGGGATCGCGCTTGGCTTTCTCGTATTGACCGGCGACGCCGGGACGCTCACCACCTTGATCGGCACGCTCGCCGCCATCGGGACCATCGCCGTCGGCGAACTCGAGCGTCGTGGCGGTTCGATCGCGCAAGCGGACCTGCTTGCGGTCCTGTTCGCGGTGATCGTCGCCCTCTCGCTGTCGGTGACGGTCGTCCCCGGTGAGCCGACGGGGCCGACACACCTCGTCCAGGGCGAAGACGGCTCGCTCGAGGCGACGATCGATTCCGCCCCGCAGCGATCGGGGATCTCCGGGCAGGTGGATCTCTCACCCGAAGTTCGGTTTACGGTCGAGTCCGATCGACGGTCCTACTGGCGAACGGGCGTCTACGACCGCTTTTCGGGCGACGAATGGATCCGGACCGGACAGAGCAACCGGTACGACGGCCGACTCGCGAATCCCCCCGGGAACTACGAGACGGTTCGACAGACGGTCACTGCCGAGACGGAACTGGGTATCATGCCCGTCGCACCACAACCCCTAGCCCTCAGTGGTGACGTGACACAGCGAACGACCGTCTCCAGGGACGGTCAGCCACGGCCCGAAACCCCCCTGCAGGAGGGTGATCAGTACACCGTCGAAAGCGCGGTCGTCGATTCGAGCCCGACCGCACTCCGAAACGCGGGGACGGACTACCCCGAGGAAGTAACCGAATACTACCTCCAGACGCCGGAAGAAACCTCGAGCGAGTTCCGGGAACGCACCGCGGAGATCACGGCCGACGCCGAGAACCCATACGAGAAAGCCATCGAGATCGAGCGACACCTCCGTTCCTCGAAGGGTTACTCGCTGGAGGTCTCCCAGCCCGCTGGCAACGTCGCCGACGGATTCCTGCTGGAGATGGACGAAGGCTACTGCGTCTACTTCGCGACGACGATGACACAGATGCTCCGGGAAGAGGGGGTTCCCGCCCGCTACGTCACCGGCTACACGAGCGGCCAACAAGTCGACGACGACGAGTACGTCGTTCGCGGACTCGATGCTCACTCCTGGGTCGAGGTCTACTTCCCCGACCACGGCTGGGTCCGGTTCGACCCGACGCCCGGCGGCTCACGCAGCGAGGTCCACACCGAGCGTCTCGAGGAAGCCCGTGCGAACGGTAACGAGGACGCGGATACCGACGAGAGCGAGGATGTCTCGATCGGCGACGAAGACGAGAACGACCCCCTCGAACCGTCCGCTCCCGATCCAAACGACCCGAACGACCCAGCCGACGATCCGGACAACGGAACGGAGCCAGCCGACGATCCGAACAACGGAACGGAGCCAGCCGACGATCCGAACAACGAATCGAACCCGTCGGATTCCGGTGACCGAACCGACGGAAGCACGGCCGACGATGACAGCTCACTGATCGAATCCCTCCATACGGTTACCCGCGAGACGGCCGTACTCGGACTCGTCGTTCTCGTCGGCCTCGCCGCCGGCGCGCGCCGAATCGACGCGACGACCCGTCTCCGTCGCGAAGTCGGCGTCTACTGGCACGGGTCCCGGGCCGATCCGGATCGAGACGCCGAACGCGCCTTCGACCGCCTCGAGCGACTCCTCGGACGCCAGTACCGCCCCCGCAGTCGCGGAGAATCGGCGCGGGCATACCTGCAGGCACTGTCGACGCCAGCCCGGACGGACGGGGACCGACTCGATCCACGGGCCCAGCAGGTCCTCGAGTACTACGAGCGAGCGACCTACGGCAACGGGGTTAGCCGAGCCGAAGCCGACGAAGCGATCGCAATCGTCGACGACCTCGCTCGGAAGCGACTCCCGGGTATCGGTCGCCTCAGATAACCCGCCCGACCGAGACGAGTCCGGCGACCCGCAGTTCGCGTCCGTTCGACGACGGCCAGCCACCGACAGAACCCGTCGGGTCCTGAAAAAGAACCACGCGAAGGCATGCGGGTCCCGATAGTGTTTAATATGCCCGTTTCATAGCAACGAACGTAATGTCGGAAGTCTGCTCGACGTGCGGGCTGCCCCAAGAACTCTGCGTCTGCGAGGACGTGGCCAAGGGCCAACAGCAACTCAACATCCGCATTGACGAGCGCAGATACGGGAAAGAGGTAACGATCGTCGAAGGATTCGATCCGAAGGACGTCGATCTGGACAGTCTCTCGTCGGATCTCAAGTCAAAATTCGCCTGTGGCGGGACCGTCGAGGACGACCAGATCGAACTCCAGGGGAACCACACCGGCCGCATCGAGGAGTTCCTTCGGGACCGCGGCTTCAACGTCGCCTAATGCCCGCAATGCTCTGAGACGACTTCCGAACCCACGACCGCGCCGCCGCTCTCGAATCGTTTCTTATTTCGCATCTCGACCAGTCGCGACCCTCCCGGAGAGTCGCGGTCGCTCGTCTCACAGGTAGTCGATCACCCTCGCAAGGAGCTGGCTCGAAACGACGGCGTGACCTCCGCTCGGGGCGTCAGAACGGGGATTCGCGTCCGGCCGGTTCGTCCTCGTCTTCCGCCTCACGGACGAGCCCGAACTTCATCCCGTACTTGTCGAGACCACCCGCCATGCTCTCGACGCGTGCGTCGGCGGTCCCCTCGTAGGAGCCGATGAGCTGTGCAGCCTGCACGCTCGCCTTCCCGTGGGGACAGACGGTGACGATGTGGTCGTCGTCCTCGAGTTCTTCGATGCGCTCCGTGAGTTCGTGGAAGGGGATGTTCTCGCTGCCGGGAATGTGGCTGTGTTCGAAATTCCGCTCGTCTCGGATGTCGACGATGCGAACGTCGGCATCCGCCTCGAGAAGTTCCTTGACCTCGTCGGTGGAGATTTCGCCGTCCATTACCGTGACAGTGGGTATCGACGTGAATAAGAATACGGATTTGGCCCCCTACTGGAGCCGCTGGCAGTTCGATTACGGCTCGTCGGCTATCGATCCCGTAGCCAGAACAGAAAACATATATTGGAGTTGTCGTCTCTTTCACATACTGGTCCCAATGAGTGTACTCGTTCCGATGCAAGGCGGTGGCGGTGCGATCGTTCTGTTCGCGCTCGTGTTGTTCGTCATCCAGATCGCGGCGCTGGTGTGGGTGTACACCGACGCCCAGACGAACAGTCCACACAGTGCAGCGCTCTGGACGCTCGTCGTGTTCTTCGGCGGGCTCCTCGGCCTCTTACTCTACGTCCTCCTCGGTCGTGGACGGACCGGTGGACGGTCCGGGCACGGCACCCAATTTTAGGGGCGAACGCGGTCTCTCCCCCTGTGGAGGGCTGCCGACATCGGTCGCAGGTTAGAGTACCCCGTCCGCTTGTGCCACCAACAACCCTCCTAGCGTCGCATCGTTCGACGGCTGTTCGCGAGCGCGCTCGAGGGCGTCGCCCACCGGCACCGTCGTCACCTCGAGGAACTCGTTGCTGTCGAGTTCCCGGTCGCCGGGCTCGAGCCCCTCGGCGTAGACGATCGCGCGATCGTGTCGTAAGACGCCGGTCGCGACGGCGTACTCCTGTAGCAGGGCCGTACTCGACGGCCGAAAGCCGGTCTCCTCCTCGAGTTCTCGGGTGGCCGCTGTCGTGTATGACTCCCCGTCCTCGACGATTCCCGCGGGCAATTCGAGATGGGTCTCGCGGATCGTCGGTCGGTACTGTTCGACGAACAAAAGACGGTCTTCGTCCGTCCCGGTCCCAGCACCGCCGTCGTCACTCCACTCCGCGTCCGCGAGGACGCGTCCGTCGATCCGCGCGACCACGACGACGGCGGCGGGCAGGTCCGCCCAGTAATATCGCTTCTCGCTGCCGTCGGGTTGTCTGAGGAGGTCGTAGCCGCCGTCGTACCAGCCCGTCTCGTACTCCGTCCGCTCCTCGAGTAACTCCCAGTCGTCGGGTACTGTCATCGGGCGAGAGTGGGGGCTCGAGGGGATAATAGGTGATGGTCGCCCCATCACTACTGGGATCGGTCACGAACGCACTGCTCGCTGGCAACCGGTTCAGTCACCTCGAGCCACTCACGGATGTCACCACCACGTCGTCCAGTCGTTCCCGCCGAACCGGTCCGGGTCCGAACCGTTGAGGTCCGATCGGCGTTCGAACTGTCACCTATACCAGGTCGCGATACAAGCGTCCGAACGCCTGCCGCCGGAGCGTCGCCACCGCCGCCGCTTCCTCGTTCTGGAACGTCGCCGCGACGGCCTCGCCGTCCGGTCCCGCATGCCAGACGACGTGGTCGACGTCCTCGTGGCCGACCGTCGTCACCTCGCCGTCGTAGGAGTCGCGCCAGTCTTCGAACTCCTCGCGGTTTCCGACGCGGACCTCGAGGAGGCTCGCGAAGAGGGCGTCCCGGGCGGTTTCGACAACCTCGCTCGTGACACGGTCGTCGTACTCCGCGCGGTCGAACGCCATGGCCTTCGTGACCTCCCGGACGACCGTCTGGGCCGCGGGGCCGACCGACTCGTACTGTGCTCGTGCGTCCGCGGCCGATTCGAACGTAAACGTCCCCACCGTGTGCATACCCGAACAGTCGGTGGACGGGCAGTTACGCGTTTTCGTTCCCGCCGGGGTCGTCCGGATCGTCAGCGTCCGATTTCGCTCCGTCGGCCTCGTCACTCGAGGACTGCATTTCGCGAGTCAGTTCCGCGGCTTCCCGTAGTACGGTCTCGGTTTCAGTCGTCATCGATCCGCGGCCTGGTTGGCGGCTCTGGCGGGCGATTCCATCCTCGAGCGAATCGGGTCGACCGGGCTCGTGGCCGTGGTCGTGGCCGTGACTCCCCGCTTCGAATTCGGGGGTGTCGATCTCCGTCGCGTGTGGACTGACGATCTCGCCGAGTTCCTCGGGGGTACACTCGCCCCAGTCGGGGGCGTGTTCCGCGAGCCACTCGCGGTGTTCCTCGCGACCGAGTGACGCAGTTATCGCGAGGTGGTTCGCGAGATGAACCGCGTCAGCCTCTTCGACAGCACAGACCGGACAGGCGTATCCCATAGCTCGACGTACGGTTGCAAACGGGAAAACGTCCCGCAACTCGCTATCCTAACTTGCGAATCATGACGATCGCGTCCTCGCCGTCGCCGTAGTACTCGGGGACCCGACGGAGGGGATCGAAACCGAACTCCCGATAGAGCCGTTTCGCCCCGTCGTTCGAGCACCGTACCTCGAGTTTGACCGTCCCGACACCGTGGGCAGCAAGCACGCCGAGCGATCGAGACAGAAGTCGCGATCCGACGCCGTTCCCGCGGTGGTCGGGATGGACGGCGATGTCTTTGACGTGGCCCAGCGCACGGCCGATCTGTTGGGTCACGTCGGCGACGACGTAGCCGGCGACCTCGCCGTCAGCCTCCGCGACGAGAAACCCCGGCTCGCCGAGGAACCGATCGAAGGCATCGTGTGGCCAGGGTTGAGAAAACGAGGCGTTCTCGATACGAACGACCGCGAGGAGGTCCGCACGCTCCGCGGGTCGGATCGACAGCCCCTCACCGTCCTCCGGTACGGGCGTTGTCACACGTGACAGTTACGCGTCGAACAGTAAAAGCCGTACGCGTCCCGGCAGCCTCGAACCAGAAACCGATTACCGGCCTCGAGCCGGCGCGAAACGGACGGTTGAACGGAACTACTCCTCCTCGAATCGTTCCTCGCTCCCCTCCTCGCCGATGGTAGTCGTCGACTCCTCGTCTTCACCAGCGTACTGGATCTGTTCCTCGCCGTCCACGGCATCGCTGTCGTCGACGATATGGATCACTCCGCCGGGATCGCCGCCATCTCGAACCCTTCAGTCAACTCCTTGCGCTCGTCGAGGGCAGCCTATTCCTCCCGAAGGGTTTCCTCAAGCAGATCGGTCGCCTCGTCCATACCGAGTTGGTCCGCGAGCGGAATCAGGTTGCCGTAGGCAGCGCTCTCGTAGTGTTCGGTCTTTTCGGCGGCTGTGATAGTCCATCACCTCCTGGGCGGACTCCATCGACGTGAACTCCTCGAGTAATCCTTTGATACCTCACACTCCTCTCGGGTGGCTCGCCGAACACGTCGAAGACTTCCTCGAGACGGTCGATCTGACCCTGGGTCTCCTCACAGTGCTCGGAAAACGCCTGTGAGATGTCGTCGCTCTCGGTATCGCACTCGAGGAACTCGAGTGCGTCGACGAGGTGGTCCTCCGCGTGATAGATGTCCTCGAGGCCGTGCTGGAACAGGTCCTGAATCGTGTCTATACTCATGGTATACCCAGCTCCGCCGTTCAGCCGCCGAGTGAAAAAGCCGGTCGTCTGCGACGGGAGGTGCCAGCGGCCGAATCGTGACGCCTCGAGACCAACAGGAGCCACTGAAACGATTTCCACACGGATCGCAACGCTGTCGTGCGGTCAGGTGTGCAGTGACTGTCAGTGGCTGCTATCGCCCCCAGCGTCTTCGACACGGTCGGCATGCGTTTCGAGATCAGCGGCCACCGCACGAGCCTGTGCCGGAGTCAATTCGAGTTCGATCATATGCTTCGGGAGGTGCGCCTCCGAGAGGTTGTCGAGTTCGAACTGGAGACGAACACCGTCCGGATTCTCGCGGTCAGCGGTCGCGTTCACGACGGCGACCGACTCCCACTCGAAACTCTCGCCGATCGCTTTCCCCTCGACGTAGTCCAGCGTCGTCCGCGCGTTGACCGTCATCAATCGATCGGACATGTCAGTTCGATCCTCGCACCCCGATCACTTATACTGGCGGCCGTCACGAGTCGTCGAAACCGGACTTCGATCGAACCGTCTTCGACTCGACTCCCACCCGAGCGTCCCCGGATACACCCAACCGTATCATATATTTACTATCAACTCCGAAAATCACCGACCCGAGTGCCACACGTATCGGCCTATTTTGCCACAACTCGATCGCCCTCGAACGACCGCTTCCTTGAGCGGGGCGACGAACCGACGATTTGACGACGGACGGTCCCGACCGCGACTCGTCTTCGATCGCTCTGTGTCGTGCGATGATCGCGGTCCCCATTGATTCGGACGGACGAATCCGTTCGTTCCACACGAATCGATCCCGGAGCTATCGGTCACGAGCGGACGACTCGAACGGTCCCCACTCGTCACCCGGACGTGTCAAAAGGAAAATCCGTCAGAGATAGCGGCATAATCCTCCCGTAAGACCGAGCAGGGGTATCGCTTGCGGCCGAAGCGATACTTATGATGGCGGGATTCGAACGGCTATCTATGAGTGATGCAGCCGAATGCAAACCAGAGCCGATCGAGCAGGAAACCGAGGAGCGTGACGACGCCCACCTCGACGATATCGAGGAAGGGGCCGGCTGTACGGAGATCTGGGAGCACCTCGCCGAGCAGCGCGAGGAGTAACACGAGCGTTTCGCCACGGCAACGACCTTTTGACAACGAACCCCGTACCGAGAGCCATGACTGACAACCGGCCCGGTGATCGTTCGCCCCGCCGTGGCGAGACCGGTCGATCGATCCCGACGGACCGCGAATCCCCCGTCGGTGCACCAGTTATCCGGGGCGACGAATCGGTCGCCGGGACCCGTGCTCGGGAAGCCGTCCAATTCGATCCCGATAACCCGGAGAGCCTCGCGGACGCCGCCGAAACCGTCCGTCAGTTCGCTGCCGGGAACACCAACGACGACCACCTGTACATGCTCCGCGGCGCAGCCGCCTGTGCCGCCCTCGTGCGCGGCGAAGGCTCCTACAAAGCCGCCGCCGAACGCGCCGGCGGTGACGCCACCGTCTCGTTTATCCGCAAGTGGGCCCGCGTCCACGATCTTCCCCGATCGGTTCGCAAACAAGTCGCCCTCGGTCGGATCGCTCCGACCGCCGCCAAACACATCGCCCGTGTCGGCGGCGAAGCGCGTCTCCTCCTCGCATGGGCCATCCTCGACGGCGACCTTACCGTCCGCGACGTCCGCAGCGCCGCCAGCGCCATCAACGACGGAACCCCCATCGATCAGGCCCTCGCAGAACACGATGTCGTCCTCGGCCGACTCGAGATCACCCTCTCACCGACTACCTACCGTGATCTCCGCCGACGTGCCTCCATCGACGGAATCACTCCCGGCGAACTCGTCACCGACGCACTCGAACAGTACTTCGAGTAAGACAGTCTCTGACCGATACCCTCTCTCGGCAGCGGAGAAAGAAACGTTTAACCGCGACTCCCCGAAAAGGGAAACCACGGGGCCGGTAGCTCAGTCTGGCAGAGCGTCTGGCTTTTAACCAGACGGTCGCGTGTTCAAATCGCGCCCGGCCCGCTTTCTGACGGCGAACAAATTCGTGAGCCGTCAGCAACGGATCCGAAGGGATTTGAACGCAGGGAACACGCAGTGCGAGCGACCGTGTGTTCAAATCGCGCCCGGCCCGCTGTTACTACGAGCGAACTCGCGGGTGACAAAACGGCTACGCGTGATTTGAAGCAGATGAGTCGGAGCCCAGAAGTGAGCGAAGCGAACGAACCGGAACATCTCGGCGCGTAGTTCGAACGCATCCGGCACGCTTCTGAGAGGAACAACCCGTGACGAGCGTAGTGATCGCGACGGTTGGTCGTAGTCCAGAAATGACGTGATGCGGGGGAACGGGCAAGCGTACGACGTGTTTTGCTCCCTCCGCTCGTCATCAATACGACGAACTAGATGATGGATCGAGGGCTAGTTCGTGACGAGTTTAAAAACTGTTATCCGGGAAAGCACGATCGAAGCAACGACTAGCGGTATTACTCTGCAAGAGAGAACCGAGTGAAGCCAAGGGCCGGATTTGAACCGGCGGTGGGCGGCTCTGCAGGCCGCTGCGTTCGGCCGGACTCTGCCACCTTGGCGCGTTTTATCGTTGTTACTGCGTTCGTTTAAGCATAGCGGTACGGCACAATCGTTGGGAGAGGAATATACTGCAAGTATATGCAGAAAACCCCACACAGCCGGCGCTGTGTGGGGTTGAAAGTAGTATGAGTGGTGGCGGCGAAACGGATTTCCCAGAGGGTCGCCCACTCCAGTACTCACCGTAACGCAGGCGAGCTTATCTTCCGTGTTCGGGATGGGTACGGGAGGTTCCTCGCCGCTGTGGCCGCCGTAATGCCGATCAACGGAATCGAACCGTCGTCATTCCAATATCGGTCGGTGTGTCCAAGACCGTAGTATACGTGTAGTCCAGTTTGCGTCCGGACCCGTTCTCGCGTCACGGATCCAATGCGATGTAGTATGAATGTGTGGCTCGATCGATTAGTGCTCGCGGGCTCAACACCTCGTTGCCTTGGTGCGTACACCCCGAGTCTATCGAACTCGTCTTCTACGAGTGATCTCTGTGGTATCTCTTTTTCAGGTGGGTTTCGAGCTTAGATGCGTTCAGCTCTTACCCCGTGGTGCGTCGCTGCCCAGCACGTGCCCTTCCGGACAGCTGGTACACGAGTGGCACCCAATCGTAGTTCCTCTCGTACTATACGATCGTTCCCGTCAGATACCGTAACACCCCCAATAGATAGCAGCCGACCTGTCTCACGACGGTCTAAACCCAGCTCACGACCTCCTTTAATAGGCGAACAACCTCACCCTTGCCCGCTTCTGCACGGGCAGGATGGAGGGAACCGACATCGAGGTAGCAAGCCACCCGGTCGATATGTGCTCTTGCGGGTGACGACTCTGTTATCCCTAAGGTAGCTTTTCTGTCAGCAATTGGCCGCATCAAGCAGCCTAATTGGTTCGCTAGACCACGCTTTCGCGTCAGCGTCCGTCGTTGTGCCGGACACTGTCAGACTTCCATATGCTCTTGCGCTCTTTTCCGCGTCTCCGACGCGGATGAGGAAATCTTGGGGCGCGCCCGATATCTTTTCAGGCGCGTACCGCCCCAGTCAAACTGCCCGGCTACCAGTGTCCTCCGCCAGGAGTGAGAGTCGCAGTCACCATCGGGTAGTATTTCAATGCTGGCTCGGTGGCCCGCTAGCGCGGGTACCTGTGTACCGCCTCCTACCTATGCTGCACAATGGCGACCACGTCTCAGTGACAGCCTGCAGTAAAGCTCTATAGGGTCTTCGCTTCCCCTTGGGGGTCTCCAGACTCCGCACTGGAACGTACAGTTCACCGGGCCCAACGTTGGGACAGTGGCGCTCTCGTTGATCCATTCATGCAAGCCGCTACTGAAGCGGCAAGGTACTACGCTACCTTAAGAGGGTCATAGTTACCCCCGCCGTTAACAGGTCCTTCGTCCCCTTGTACGGGGTGTTCAGATACCTGCACTGGGCAGGATTCAGTGACCGTACGAGTCCTTGCGGATTTGCGGTCACCTATGTTGTTACTAGACAGTCGGAGCGCCCGAGTCACTGCGACCTGCCTCTTCGCGAGGCAGGCATCCCTTATTGCGAACGTACGGGACTAACTTGCCGAATTCCCTAACGTCGGTTGATCCCGACAGACCTTGGCTTTCGCCGCCATGAGTACCTGTGTCGGATCTCGGTACGGACAGTGTGCTCGCCTTTTCACGGGCTCTGGGTAGACCTGACTTACGCGATCCTGCCATTCGAACGCTTCGTGCCATTACGGCTTCCACGCTCTTCGACAGTTCGACCGGGCGAAAGCCCGGCTCAGGCGGCCCCAAAGCGTCAGCTTTGAGTGCACACTGGCATAGGAATATTAACCTATTTCCCTGTTGTCTGCTTCGACTTACGGGCAGACTTAGGACCGGCTAACCCTCAGCTGATCAGCATTGCTGAGGAACCCTTACTCGTTCGGCCGTCGGGGTTCTAACCCGACTAACGCTGCTACTATGACCAGGATTTTCGTTACTGAACGGTCCACACGAAATCTCTTCCGTGCTTCCACCCGAACAGAACGCCAACCTACAAGATTGCGGTGTGAGCCGCACTGCTAGGTCTCGGTGGTAGACTTGAGCCCCGATCATTTTGGGCGCCTCAAACCTCGGCCGGTAAGCTGTTACGCTTTTCTTAGAGGGTAGCTGCTTCTAAGCTCACCTCCCGGCTGTCTAGGGCTTGAGACCACCTTCGATCGCACTTAGTCTACACTTGGGGACCTTAACCCAGCTCTGGGTTGTCTCCCTCACGGTACACAGGCTTACCCCGTGCACCGGACTCCCTGCGTCAAACGGCGTTCGTAGGTTCGGAGTTGGACAGGGGGGCGCACTCCTCTCGGAGTGCGGTCCCCCAATCCGTCGCTCTACCCCACGAACTACCTCGGCAGAGGTCATGCTTCGACATGTTTCGGTTGGAACCAGCTGTTTCCGGACTCGATGGGCCTTTCACCCCTACACAAAGGTCACGAGAGGGTATTGTAGGACACCAACTCTAACAGACTTCCACGTGCCTTTCGGCACGCTTCATCTTGCCCTTGCGTAGATCGTCCGGTTTCGGGTCGTGCCCGTTTGACTCCCCGCGCTTGAACACGGTGGCCCTGGTGCAAAGCACTGCGGCCATATCGGTTTCCCTGCGCCTTCCTCGATAATCGAGTTAGACTCGTCAAACAGGCACACTCCCTGGTTCGTTTTTCAAAACGTACGACAGAACACCGGCTTCCCAAACTTCCTACTAGAGGCTCGCGCCTCGCTCGTTTTGTCCGGGACCTTGTGTGCCCTGTCGCTCCATCGCCAACTGATTTCACGCCCTATTGCACCTCCCTTCGTGGGGTGCTTTTCAGCGTTCGCTCACGCTACTTGTTCGCTATCGGTCTTGAGGAGTGTTTAGTCTTCGCGGTCGATGCCCGCGATATTCACGAGGGATATCCAACCCCCGATACTCTGGAACTGACTCGTCTCTTACTCGTCGACAATACGGGACTGTCACCCTGTTTCGTGCTCTATTCCAAGAGACTTCGTGTCGGCTTTCGGAAAGTGATCGTCAGTCCGAACACCACATTGCCCGTGAGGGCTTCGGTTTGGACTCTGTCGCGTTTATTCGCCATTACTAACGACATCGCGTTTGCTTTCTTTTCCTGTCGATACTAAGATGTTTCAATTCTCGACGTTCCCCATTGCGCGAAGCAATTGCGGTGGGGATTCCCATTCGGAAATCCTGAGTTCTTCGCCTCCGTGCGGCTCCCTCAGGCTTATCGCAGCTTGGCACGTCCTTCATCAGCTCTCAAGCCGAGCGATCCACCAGCTGGCACAGTAGCCACGTTCATCGGATCGGCAGTCGTAACGGATGTTACAACCACGTAGTGACCCGGGAACGGGTCCAGTGGACGCCTGGACTACACGTACACACGGTCTCATCTGCACGCCGTAGACGCGGCATGCATTAACCCTTCCCACCCGCGTTTACACGGGGTGGTGCATCGGTTCGTTGTTCGGATTAGATCGAAATCGGCTAACCCACTTAAGGGGCACGATTCGATCGTCCTCCGAGACATGGACCCACAGGGATTCGAACCCTGGGCATCCTCCTTGCAAAGGAGGCACTCTACCACTGAGCTATGGGCCCACGTCCACCCTCTCGGGCGGACAGAGCGTATCATGTTAGCCTCGGTAGTTCAAAGGTGCCCGATCGGCCAGACGCTGGTCGATCGAACGTGAAACCGCTAAGGTGGGCTGGGGCGACGCCCCAGTCCCGGTCTGTGGAGGTGATCCAGCCGCAGATTCCCCTACGGCTACCTTGTTACGACTTAAGCCCCCTTGCGGAGCCCAGATTCGACCGACGTTCCGTCGGCCTCATCCGGACCCCACTCGGGTGCTTTGACGGGCGGTGTGTGCAAGGAGCAGGGACGTATTCACCGCGCCCTTCTGAGGCGCGATTACTACCGAATCCAGCTTCATGAGGGCGAGTTTCAGCCCTCAATCCGAACTACGACCACGTTTCGGAGATTAGCGTCCCCTCTCGGGGTTGCATCCCACTGTCGTGGCCATTGTAGCCCGCGTGTCGCCCAGCACATTCGGGGCATACTGACCTACCGTTGCCCATTCCTTCCTCCAGTTTGGCACTGGCAGTCTCCCTAATGTACCCAACCACCACAAGGGTGTTGCTGGCAATTAGGGACGTGGGTCTCGCTCGTTGCCTGACTTAACAGGACGCCTCACGGTACGAGCTGACGGCGGCCATGCACCTCCTCTCAATGGCTCCAGTAAGATCATCAATCTGACCTTCACTGCACATTGTCGATGCTGGTGAGATGTCCGGCGTTGAGTCCAATTAAACCGCAGGCTCCTCCGGTTGTAGTGCTCCCCCGCCAATTCCTTTAAGTTTCATCCTTGCGGACGTACTTCCCAGGCGGTCTGCTTCACGGCTTCCCTACGGCACAGCACAGGCTCGTAGCCTGTGCCACACCTAGCAGACATCGTTTACAGCTCGGACTACCCGGGTATCTAATCCGGTTCGTGACCCGAGCTTTCGTCCCTCACCGTCGGATCCGTCTTTCCAGAGCGCTTTCGCCACCGGTGGTCCGTCCAGGATTACGGGATTTCACTCCTACCCCGGACGTACCCTCTGGATCTTCCGGTCCCAAGCCACACAGTTTTCACCGGACGCCTGCGCGTTAAGCGCGCAGATTTCCCGACGAACTTGCGTGGCCAGCTACGGACGCTTTAGGCCCAATAATAGCGGTCATCACTCGTGCTGCCGGTATTACCGCGGCGGCTGGCACCGGTCTTGCCCAGCACTTATTCTGCGACCACCTTACGGTCGCAAAAAGCGAGGACTATATGCCCTCGCACTCGGAGTCCCCTTATCGCACTCGCGTGCAGTGTAAAGGTTTCGCGCCTGCTGCGCCCCGTAGGGCCCGGTATCTTGTCTCAGATACCGTCTCCGGGCTCTTGCTCTCACAACCCGTACCGATTATGGGCACGGTGGGCCGTTACCCCACCGTCTACCTAATCGGCCGCAGCCACATCCTATAGCGCCTGAACGTTTCCGGTTCACACCACTCCAGGTGTCGAA
Organism: Natrinema longum; assembly: GCF_017352095.1. Taxonomy (NCBI): domain Archaea; kingdom Methanobacteriati; phylum Methanobacteriota; class Halobacteria; order Halobacteriales; family Natrialbaceae; genus Natrinema; species Natrinema longum. The sequence goes on along the minus strand of NZ_CP071463.1, from coordinate 2,442,922 downwards.
CCGTATTGGCTATTAGCCTCAGTTTCCCGAGGTTATCGCCGTCTATAGGGTAGTTTGGCCACGTGTTACTGAGCTATCTGCTACGAGTCTGAACTCGTGCAACTAGCATGGCTAAATCGGACTCCAATAGCAATGACCTCCGGCAGGATCAACCGGAATGCTATATTACTCCCCGTGTGGGGAGGGTCTGTTGGCGGTGAATGTTAGTACACACTCACACATAATGGGTCCACGTTCGATGACACGGATCGTCGACCGATCGAGCGTCACCGAACTACCAAGGCTAACATCAGATCCCATCTGTACGGCGGACCGCAGGGGTGGAATCCTCATCTCTTGCGGATGTAATCGTACGCCGTCCGGGGTACATAACCCCTTCGGGTTCGATCCATCCGGGATGACGGAACGAGTTGAACGTTCCATCGATCACGTCTTCTTCGGATATATCTGTAATCGCCGACCACTACTTAAGGGCTACGAACCGTTGATCCAAAGAGAGGGAATACCACACGAGGACACGAGTAGATATACTCGAGAAGATCGATTGAGAACGGGTACGCAGCCCTTACTCCGAGTCTGAAAGACGATCGCCAACGTACTGGTTTTCCCACTCTCGCCGGGCGTCGAGTTCACGCCGGCCACGAGCCGTGATCGTGTAGTAATTCGTCCGTTGGTCGAGTTCCCCTTTCTCGACGAGGCCCTTGTCGACGATATCGTCGAGGTTGGGATAGAGTCGGCCGTGATGGATCTCTTTCTCGTAGTACTCTTCGAGTTCCGCTTTGATCGCGAGTCCGTGTGGGTCGTCCTGCCCGGCGATTACGTACAGCAGATCACGCTGGAAGCCAGTGAGATCGTACATATCAGTGCTTCGGGCCACCATAATATAAACATTCCGAGAACTGGTGGAAAAAAGAGTAGGATACAGAGAAGTCGTATCTGATACGCTAGCAAACGACCGTCGCCTGCCCGCTCACTGAAAGCGCTGAGAGTCACGTTCCAAGTGGGATATCGATCGACGTGTTCGGTCGCTCTTCGAGCAACCCGATCGGAGGAATATTTATCGTCAACGATGAATCCCGGGAAATCGACGCGATACCGTGTCGGTGGCCAAGGTAGGGTACTTTTGAGACAGTGGCCAGCTGGTCGTCTCGATGGGACGGGTATCGTAACTAATCTAGGCTCGAGGCACCGACAATCGTGTCGCGAGCGAGACGCATGAGCCATACCGGTTAGAGGTCGCTAGCCGTTCGGGAAACGGACGGCAAGGAGAGGCTTCGCGAACCCGTTGGATTCGGTAACGAGAGTCCGATTCCGGTCTACGTGATGGGACCGAACCCGGCGACAGCGCCTGCCACAGTCGAGACGGGAATCGGAGTTAGCGGTCGTACTCGGCGACCTGAACCAGTTGCTTCCCGATGTTGTCGCCCTCGAACAGGCCGAGGAACGCGTCGGGTGCGTTCTCGAAGCCCTCGACGACGTTTTCGCGGTACTGCACGTCGCCGTTCTGGACGAACGTCGAGAGCCGCTCGAGGGCCTCGCCCCACCGGGGCTGGTAGTCGCTGACGAGGAGCCCTTGGACCGTCGCGCGGGACTCGATGAGTTTGGCGAGTTTCCGCGGGCCGGTCGGGACCTCGGTTGCGTTGTAGAGCGCGATCTGGCCACAGACCGCGACGCGGGCGTCGACGTTCAACCGGGGCCAGACGGCGTCGGTGATCGGGCCGCCGACGTTGTCGAAGTAGACGTCGACGCCGTCGGGGCAGGCCTCGTCGATCGCGGCCGAGAGGTCGTCGGTCTCCTTGTAGTTGATCGCGGCGTCGAAGCCGAGGTCGTCGGTGAGCCAGTTGATCTTCGCCTCGCTTCCGGCGGTACCGACAACTCGTGCACCCGCGAGGCGGGCGAGTTGGCCGACGACGGAGCCGACCGCGCCCGCAGCGGCGGAGACGACCACCGTGTCGCCGGGTTTCGGATCACCGACGTCGTTCAGCCCCCAGTAGGCCGTGACGCCGGGCATTCCGAGGACGCCCAGCGCGGTCGAGATCGGTCCGTGGTCGGGGTTGACTCGCTGGAGTTCGTTCGCGTCCGCAACGGCGTGCTCCGCCCAGAGGAGGTCACCAGTGACGATATCGCCCTCGGCGAACCGGCCGCTGTTGGACTCGAGGACTTCGCCGACGACGCTGGCTTTCATCGGGTCGCCGACGTCCCAGGGTTCGGCGTACGATTCCGCGTCGCGCATGCGCCCGCGCATGTACGGGTCGACTGATTGATATAGCGTCTCGACCAGTACCTCGCCGTTGTCCGGTTCGGGCCGGTCGACGGTGACGAGCTCGAAGTTGTTGTGAGTTGGTTCGCCGACGGGTCGACTTGCAAGTTGCCACTGTCTGGTTTCTTCCATACCCACTTATCGAGACGGTCATAGGTGAATATTTGGCTCGCGGAACCTCGAGGCGTCGGCGCGATAGCCGTCTTCCCACGATGGGACACTGGGGTCGAACCTTTTTCATCACCGTTCATGTAGCTCGAGTATGGGAACCGATCGCGATACCCTCGAGCGGTTACTCGCCGGCAACCGCCGCCACGTCGAGTCGCTGCCCGAGGAGTACTTCGCGGACGTCCAGACCGGCCAGCACCCGTCCGTCGTCGCGGTCTGTTGTTCCGACTCGCGGGTCTCCCACGAGGGAATGTGGGACGTCGATCGGCCGGGAGCGGTCTTCACGCCCAGCAACATCGGGAATCAGGTCTGGGACGACGACGGCGGCGACCGGATCGTCGACGGCGGGGTCCTCTACCCGATTCACCACACCGGGACCGATACCGTCGCCGTCGTCGGCCACACCGGCTGCGGAGCCGTCACCGCCGCCTACCGGGTCGCGATCGGCGAGGACCCGCCCGGACCGCGCGGCGTCGACAAGTGGGTCGATATGCTCGTCCCCGTCGTCGAGGAGGCCCTCGAGAGCGAGTATATCGACCGCGATGCCGACGACGAGGCCGTCATCAACCGGCTCGTCGAGTACAACGTCGACTATCAGGCCCGCTCGCTGTGTGCCGCCGACGAGGTCCCGGACCGGGTCGACGTCTACGGCTTCGTCTACGACTTCCAGGGCGTCTACGGCGACGAACCGGGGCGCGCGTATCTCGTCAGCGTCGACGGCGAGACCGACCCCGACGTCCTCGCCGATCGGGTGCCGGCGGGCGACGAGTCGGCGGTGAAAAGTCTGCTGTACGGCGACGAATCGGTGGAGTGACGGCGACCGCGAGGAGCGTCAGTCGTCGGCCGTCGACTCCGCGACCGGCGTCGTCTCCGTCGGCGTCGCCGCCTCCGGGGTTGCCTCCTCGCGATGGCTCGCCCACTCGAGGTCGCCCGCGTAGTGGAACGACTCGTTATCGCGTTCGGGATCGACGACGGTCAGATCGCCGATCCACCCGTTGTCGAGCAGTTCTCGGACGTCCTCGTGGTCGCGGAGGATCTCGGTCACGCGCTCGCGGGGCGCGTGGATCACCGCGGTCAGGCGCAGCGGCTGGTGGAACGGACGCTCGTCGTCGAGTTTGAGCGACTGTAGCGGCAGGCCGGTCAGCAGGTCGCCGCCGTTGCCCTGGACGACGCCGACGTTGCCCACCGGGTTCTGGGTGACCTTCGAGCCGCTCCCGTAGACGCCGTTGTCGACCGTCGCGAAGTAGTACTGGTTGTTGATCCACTGGGTGACCACGAGCGGTCCCGCCACGATCGCCTCGAGGGCGTCGCCGTCCGGGTCGACGGACCAGTCGTAGGAGTGGAGGAACGCGCGGCCGTCGAGGTTCCGGTCGGCGGTGAGTTCGCGCGGCCCGATGACGAAGGAAGCGTTGCCGGCCAGCCCCCACTCGGGGCGGGTCTCGGCCCAGTCGGCCGCCTTGCGCTCGACCTCGTCGACTGCCGCCTCGTCGTCGGCCGACGCGGTGCGCTCGGCGGCGGCCCCGGTGCGGGCGCGAGCGAGGTCCGCGCGCAGGGACTCGAGGTCCTCGCGGTGGCTCTCGGGCACGTCGTCGTCGAAGAGGGTGATCTCGTCGGTCGTCGTGTTGTGTTCGCCCGCGAGGAAGACGGTGTCCTCGGGGATGTCGATCCCGCGCTCACGGAGCGTCGCTCTGACAGAGGTGTCGTTACAGATCGCCGCGAGGACGCGGGCGTTGGGCCCGCCGGGGTTGCCGGCGCAGGCCCCGCAGTCGAGGCTCGAGCCGAAGGGGTTGTTCGTCGTCTCGCTGGCGTGGCCCGCGAAGACGACCAGTCGGGCGAACTCGGTCCAGCCCATGAGTTCGAAGGCGTTTTGGGCGTACTCGACTTTCGCCTCGTGGCTCAGCCCCTGCGGGAGGTCGTGGTCGGCGTGGTCGTGATCGTCGTACGCGTCGTAGTCGACGGCGGGCGCGGCGGCCTCGTGGCGGCTCGGGACGCGCTCCGCGATGGCGGACTCGAGCGTGGCGATCGTCGACGGCGACAGCGTCCGGGCCGCCATCGCCGAGCCGTAGGCGCTGCCGGCCCCCTCGACGAAGGTAAAGGCGGCGACGAGGTTGGACTTGAGCGTCGTGAAGTGGTTGCGCGCGGCCGTGGCGAGCCCGGTCCAGCGGTCGCGGGCGGTGGCTGACTCGGCGTCGGCGGGTCGGTCGACGACCCGGTGTTCGGGGTCGACGATCGGCGGGCAGGCGTCGGTGTCGGCCGGGGCCTCGTAGCCGCGGTGGCGCATCGGCACGCCGAAAAAGCCCGCGTAGCCGTGGGTTTCGTAGGGACCCTGCGCCTCGATGTGGCGGCGGATCACCTCCGAGCGGGTGTCGATACAGAACACGAGCTGGGCAGCCGGATGGCCGCCGTCCCCGGCGGTTGCGGGATCGGTCACGGCGTCGTCGATCCCCTCGAGGAGCCGCTCGCGGTAGCTCTTCTCCCAGGCGGTCAGCCAGATCTCGGGCAGCGGGACCGCGTCGGCGTCGTCGCCGTCGGTCCCGTCGCCGGCGTCGAGATCGATCGGCGCGTCGAGCAGGTCCGCGATCGTCAGCCGCACCGCGAGGTACTGGGCCAGCGTGATCGGGTACTGCGCCTGCCACGGGTCGACGTCGTCGTCGGTCCGCTGGACGACGAACCCGCTCCAGCCCGGCAGCGCCGCGAGGTGGGCCTCGAGGATGTCGACCCAGCGCCCCTCGGGGTAGTCACCGAGGACCGACTCGAGCGCGTCGATGGCCGTCTCGGGGAGGTCGTCGGCGTCGGCGGGGCCGGGCACGTCGCCGTCGTGGGGGGCCACCGCGCGCCACGCTCGGTAGAACCCGTCCTCGCGGTTGGGCATCGGCCACTTGGCCTGGCCCTCGTCGAGGAAGGCCGCGAGCCACTTCGAGAGGACCCGATCGACGGCCTCGGTCGCGTCGCCGGGATCGGCCGCGTCCCGGGCCGCTTCGGTCTCAGCCAGTTCCTCGAGCAGCGTCTCGGGGTCGCGGTCGATCCCGTGGGCCGCGAGTTCCGCTCGGAGCGTCTCGGCGTCGATCCGGCCCGACTCCCAGGCGCGGCGGAAGACCGACGGGTGGGGGTAGCCCCGCCCGCCGAACAGTTCCTCGGCCTCCGCGACGGCGCGGTGGAACGGCTCGTCCTCGAACCCCGAGAGGGGGTTGGCCGTGACGAACGAGTGCAGCGGCCAGACCGAGCCGATGCGCTCGGCCGCGCGGTCGATGCTCGCTTCGATGCGACGGGCGTCGTCGGTGTTACGCGTCATTGTATTCCTCCGTGCTGGTGAGGACGGTCGACGGATCGGGTTGGGAGACGTTCAGCAGGGCGACGTAGAGGCGTTCGCTCGAGCGATACCAGCCCAGTTCAGCGACGAGATACGCCCCGACGAAGAGGGCGACGACGAGGTAGTGGACGACGGTCATCTCGGTCGAGACGTGAGTCATCGGGACGCCGGACAGCATCGACGAGACGGCGTTGAACATCACGGCGTAGCCGCCGATGGCGGTCAGGACGACCAGCGGGACGCTGACGAACCTGACCGACGTCGGCAGGGTCGAGCGCCGGAGGATGTCCCGGGCGGCGGTCAGCGTCGTCAGGACCACGACCAGCGTCAGGACGGTACCGCTGTTCAGCGTCAGGCTCGTCGCCTTCCCGGTGAGGACGCCAAAGAGCGCGCCGCCGCCGACGGCCGTCACGAGGCTGACGGCGATCCCGGAGAAGCCGAGTTCGGTGTGGCCCGCGTCTTTGGGAGCCGCGCGTTCGACGCCCGCACCCGACGAGAGGAAGAGATACGCCTTGTAGAAGCCGTGCAGAATGAGGTGGGCGATGGCCGCGGCGAAGAAGCCGAGCCCGCACTGGAGTATCATAAAGCCCATCTGGGCGATCGTCGAGCTGCCGAGCTTGCGCTTGACGTCGGTCTGGACGAGGATCATCGCCTGCCCGAGCAGGGCGCTGACCGCGCCGACGAGGACGATCGCCGACATGATCACGAGTTCGTCGCCGACCAGCGGCGCGAACCTGGTCAACAGGACCCCGCCCGCGTTGACGAAGCCGGCGTGCATCAGGGCCGACGCCGGCGTCGGCGCGGTCATCGACGACAGCAGCCAGCCGTGAAACGGCACGAGCGCCGACTGGATGATCGCCGCGAGGACGACCCCCGCAGCGGCGACGAGCACGACCGTCCGCGAGACGCCCTCGAGCCCCGCGATGATACCGGTGAGCGTCGTCGCGCCGGTCGCCCAAACCAGCAGTGCAACGGAGCCGGCGAGCAGGGCGCTGCTGGCGAGGAAGTAGCGGCGGGCGACCCGGCCGGCGGCTCCGGCCTGTGGCCAGTCGCGGACGTGGCCGATGAGGCCGGCCAGCAGCAGGCCCATCGCCAGCCACGCGGCCACGAACAGCGCGACGTGGTTCGCCGCGGTCATCGTCATGACGGCGAGGGTAAAGCCGAACACGCGGCCGAAGAACCGCTCGATGTCGCGGTCGCCGGCCATGTAGCGCCGCGAGTAGCTGTGGACGATCCCGCTGAAGAACGTGACCACGACCCACATGACTGCGGTCAGCCCGTCGATCCGCAGGAGCGTCGAAAACTCCCAGCCGGCTCCCCCTCGAACCGTCAACGCGAGAACCCCGAGGCTGGCCAGAAAGAGCGTCCAGACCGTCCAGGTCGCCGCTCGCGGCACGGCCGAACTCGGTGGCGTCGGTTCGGGGCGCTGTGCGACATCGTCGTCGATCGTTGCTGTGTCCTCGGTCATGTATCGTAGTCGACCAGCGCGGGATCGGGTCCCGTCGCGACGTATCGTTCGCGGCAACACTTGCTCAACTGGTCGTCTCTACTCCGAATATGACCAGAGCGGTTATTATAGCCTTCGGTACGAACAAATCGTTCGTCGCCCGCCAGCGCGGAACGCCACGAGGTTCACAAACGACTGCTCGAGGGTCGAACGGGCGGCTTTCGGGGAAAACACATCACGGAGTCGCCGCCGGCTGTCGATATGAGGGCCGCGAGCCCGGACTTGCCGAGCCGTTCGTCGGGATCGGCTCCCTCGACGGACTGGTTAGGAAGAGAACTCGTCGAACGAGGTCGATCGGTGGCTGCGAACGAGTACTTCGTCGGTGATCGTCAGTCCCATGTCCGCGATCCGTTGTGCGATCGGCGTGATTTCCCTGTCGTTTTCGACGACCACGGTCACGAGGAGGTTCTGCTCACCGGTGATCAATTCCTGAACCGAGACGACGCCCGAGATCTCGAGCAGGTCGTCGATGTACTCCCCCCGCTCCGGGATCGGTGCCGTACAGAACAACAGCATCCGGATCGGGTAGCCGGACTTCGTGTAATCGATGTTCGCGCTGTATCCCTTGATGACGCCCTCCGACTCCAGTCGCTGAATGCGCTTGCGGACCGTACTCGAGGAGGCGTCGGTCCGGTCGGCGATCTCGCTGGAGGAGAGGTTTCGCGCCTCCTCCTGTAACGCGTAGAGGATCTCCCGGTCGACCGCGTCCGGCTCGTACTCCGCCATACGCGTTCGTTGCCGCGGCGGCTATAAGGTACTTCGGCTCCCAAAACTCCGAATACTTATACTGGGAGCCGAAAGGGGCAGGCATGCGCGAACGACTCGAGTCGGACATCGGCTTCTACTACGCCATCGGCGGCTTCATCACCGCCGTGTTCGTCGTCGGGCTGGCGGCCTTTGCCCTCATCGATCCCGACGGCGTGGGAACGGTAGAACTGGTCGGGCTCTCGGTCGGATTCTTCCTGTTCATGCTCGTGTATTTCATTGCCATCTCCGTCCAGCGACTCGAGGGCGGGGATGGCATCTGATTCCGCCACACATCGCGGTATCTGTCGACTGTCACGCACTGTATCGACCGATTTCGGAGCTCGTCTCGAGTCGCAGGGTTTATCACTCCCCGGCCGTTCTCTTTAGAAGCAATGGCGAAAGGAACCGTTGATTTCTTCAACGACACTGGCGGCTACGGATTCATCGAGACTGAGGACGCGGACGACGACGTGTTCTTCCACATGGAAGACATCGGCGGCCCGGACCTGGAAGAAGGGCAGGAGCTCGAGTTCGACATCGAGCAGGCCCCCAAGGGCCCGCGCGCGACGAACGTCGAGCGCCTGTAAGGCGGAATTCGTAAACGGTATCGGCACTTGACTGCAGTATTTTATCCATTTCTGAGCGACAGCACTATCACCGGGCCGGCGAGCCGGACGACGAGCAGCGTCGCCTCGATCGCACAGTAAGCAGTTGGAGATCGGCTCCGCGCCGGCGGTCTGTCGGCTGCGGCGGTCGTCCCCGTGCGTCAGGCGGGTCCTCGAGGCACCGGGTGTGTGCAGTGTGAGCTGCAACCGGACAGTTTTGGGGCTCGAGAACCGACTTGGAGTATGACTGAGCCAGTACTGCGGCGCAGCAACGAAATCGAATACGAGACGGTCGACGCTGCCGAGGCCCTTTCGAAGGGCGTCCTCATCGCCGACGACCACGGCGCGCCGAACTTCGCGATTCGTCGGTTCGTCCTCGAGCCCGGTGGCGAGGTACCGAAACACACCAACGACGTCGAGCACGAACAGTACGTCCTCGAAGGGGAGTACACGGTCGGGATCAGCGATGCGCCGGAGGCGCATCGAGCAGACGGCGAAGCCGTCGACGGTGACGAGGAGTACGAGGTCGAGCCCGGTGACTCGCTGTTGATTCCCGCCGGGACCGTCCACTGGTACCGCAACGAGAGCGACGAGCGGGGCGCGTTCATCTGTGCCGTCCCGAACGGAGACGACGAGATCGAACTGCTCGAGTGAGTCGTTCAGTGGGTTAGAGCCGGTCGGGCTGGCCGACCTCTCGATCGTTCCTCGCGAGCCACTAGCACGGCGTCACCGGACCACAACTACTATACCTCTTTTAGGGATACCTAAACAAAGATGGCAGAAGCAGCATCGGTCAGTGGGCACGCGACGACTGGACAGCGAGACGGCTGGGTAACGGGGACCCTTGTCGTCTTCTGTCTGGCGAGTACGGTCGTTACGATCGTCGCGGGTCTGATCCAGGTAAGCTTCGGGGAGTACTCGATGACGTTTTTCGAGGCCTGGAAGGCGGTGTTCAACCCCGCAGTAATCTTCGATCTCAACGCCTGGGCGTCGTTCCTGTTCGGCACCGAGCGGCCGGACATGAGTACCGACAGCATCGTCGTCTGGGACCTCCGACTACCGCGGGTGTTCGTCGGGATCATTACCGGTGCGACGCTCGCGGTTTCGGGTGCGGTGTTCCAGGCCGTGACGCGAAACGAACTGGCGAGTCCGTTCATTCTGGGTGTCAGTTCCGGGGCCGGGTTCGCCGTTTTGGCGACGCTCGTCGTGTTCAGCGGCCTCGCACCGTTCCTCCCGTTGATCGCGGCTCTAGGGGGAACTCTCGCGTTCGGGATCGTCTACGTGATCGCGTGGAAAGGCGGCACGAGTCCCGTTCGGCTCGTACTCGCGGGCGTGATCGTCAATATGGTCTTCCAGTCGCTCCAGCAGGGACTGTTTTTCTTCGCGGACGATCTGGGTGTCGTCCAGACGGCGATCGCCTGGATAACGGGCTCGCTGACGGGCACCGGATGGGAGGAGGTCCGAATCGCAGTCCTGCCGGCAGTCATCGCGATCGGAATCGCGCTCGCCGGTGCGCGCCAGCTGAACGTCCTGATGCTGGGGGAGAACACCGCCCGGTCGCTCGGAATGCGCGTCGAACGAGTCCGCTTTTTCCTCTCCGGCGTCGCTATTCTGGCCGCCAGCGTCGCCATCGCCGTCGCCGGCGTCGTCAGTTTCTTCGGCCTCGTCGTTCCCCACATCGTCAGAAACACGGTCGGCGGCGACTACCGACGGCTGATGGTGGGCTGTGTCTTCGCCGGCCCCGCGCTGATGGTCACCGCCGACGTCGGTGCCCGGCTCGCGCTGGGCGGGACGCAGATGCCCGTCGGCGTCGTGACGGGCCTGATCGGCGGCCCGTACTTCCTCTTCCTGATGCGGAAACAGCAATCGATGGGTGAGCTATAATGGCACGCACACAGCGGGACACGGACCGGGAACGGACACGAATCACCGACGACGAGGGCGTCGAAATCGAGAGCGCGCTGGTCGGCGACGAGCTGGAACTCAGCTATCCGTCGAGCGACGGAACCGTCGTGGAGTGTGCCCGCCTCGACATCCCCGAGGAAGCGGTCACTGCACTCGTCGGACCGAACGGCAGCGGGAAGAGTACGCTCCTCAAGGCGCTCTCGAACCACCTCGAGCCGGACACCGGAACGGTCCGGATACACGGCGAGGATCTCGACTCGTTCAGTCAGAAGGAACTGGCCCGCGAACTGGGAGTCCTCTCGCAGGAAAACGATTCGCTGGGTTCGATCACCGTCGAAGACCTCGTCTATCACGGCCGCTATCCACACCGCGGGTTCTTCGACGGCCCCGACGAGGCGGATCATCGAGCGGTCGAACGGGCGATCGAGCTAGCCGGAATCGAAGGAATCCGCGACGCCGAACTCGGCCAGCTGAGCGGCGGGCAGAAACAGCTGGCCTGGATCGCCATGGTCCTCGCACAGGACACCGATGTCCTCCTGCTCGACGAGCCGACGACGTTTCTCGACGTTCACCACCAGTTCCGCGTCCTCGAGACGATCCGCCAGTTGAACGAGGAGAAGGGCGTCACCGTTTCGGTCATCCTTCACGACATCGCACAGGCGGCCCGCTTCGCGGACTATCTGGTCGCCATGCACGACGGAAGACTGTACGACTGGGGGCCGCCCGAGGAAGTCGTCACCGAGCAACTCCTCGCGGACGTCTTCGGTGTGGAAGCGACCGTGAAGTACGAACCCGAGTTACAGGTATTGCCGAAACGGGCGCTTTCCGACCGGTAGGAACGATCGATCCGAAGTACTTTGTGTTTTTAGGCCGGCCTAAAAACAATGACGAGCGATGCGCAGCGGACGAGACGAGCCGTGGTGAAGACTGGCGTAGCGATCGCGGGACTGGGCACGACAGCCGGTTGCCTCGGCGATTTCGTGTCGGGCGACGACGAAAGCGAATACTCGATGACGATGGAGCCCGTCGACACCGTCGAGTTCGACGCCGTCCCGGAGAGGTGGCTCGCATACACGGACGACTACGCCGACAGAGGCGTTGCACTCGGTCAGAGGCGACGGGCTCGTCGGAATCGGACTGCAGAGCCGGTACGCCGCTCACCACTACGAGGAGCTACCGGGCGTCGGGGTCGAAGCGGACGACCTGACCGAACTCTGGGACGGCGGGGCCGACGAGGAGGTGTTCTACGAACTCGAGGCAGACGTCCACATCGTCGATCCCAACTTCATGATCAACCGACTGGGCTGGAGTCGCGACGACGTCGACGATATTGTGGGGAGCGTCGGGCCGTTCGTGGGGAACACGATCTTCTCGGCCAGTTACGACTGGCACGACTACAGGCGGTATACCCTCTACGAGGCCTTCGAAAAGATCGCGGCCGTGTTTCAGGAGCGAGACCGATTCGATGCGTTCGAGCGGCTCCAGGAAGACGTACTCGCCGACATCCGCTCGCGGCTGCCCGACGAGCGACCCGAGGTCGCGGTTCTCGTTCCGAAGTCGGGCGAGCCGGAGGCGTTCTATCCCTACCACATCGACGAGGGGACGCAGTCCAAACACTGGAACGACCTGCGGGTCGAGGGAGCGGTCGCCGCGAACGGGATCGCCGACGCACAGGCGACCGGTGGCACCATCGACCACGAAACGCTTCTGGATATCGACCCCGACGTCATCGCGATCAGACAGCAGAGCGCGGTCTCGGAGTCGGAATTCGAACGAGGGATCGTCTCGTTCATGCGCAACCACGACATCGCGAGCGAACTTCGGGCGGTCCAGAACGACCGGGTGATCTACGGCGAAATGACCTACCAGGGGCCGATCATCCACCTCTTTCAACTCGAGCGGGCGGCGCAGGGATTATACCCGAACGAGTTCGACGACGAGGAACTCTTCGATCGCGGACGCGTCGCCGCCATCGTTACCGGTGAGTACTGAGATTGACCGGCAGAGGGAGTGTACTTCGGAACACTTTTCAGTTTTTAGGTCAACCTAAAATCCGATGAGTGAGAACCGGACTTGGACGAGACGCAACGTGCTTCGAACGGGAGGGGCGATGGCCGGCGTCGGTGCAACGGCCGGCTGTCTCGGTTCCCTCGGATCGTCCGATAGAGAGGCCGCATACACCGTGTCGATGCCGCCGGTCGGCGAAGTCGAGTTCCCGGGCGTCCCGGAAACGTGGGTCACCAACAACGGAAGCTGGGCCGATATGGGGGTCGCACTGGGCCAGGATCCGCCGGAAGGCGTCTGGCTGCCGTCCCGATACCACACGCAGTATTACGACGAGATTCCCGATGTCAGCGTCGACAAATCGGGGATGACGCGGATCTCCGACGACGGCGTCGATCCGGAGACGTTCTACGAAATGGACGGGGACGTCCACGTCATCGACCCTAACTTCCTGACGAACCGGTTCGGCGACGATGTCACCGAGAGCGACGTCGAAGACATCGAAAACGACATCGCGCCGTTCTTCGGGAACAGTATCTTCTCGACCGGCTACTCGTGGCACGAAGACTACCCGTACCTGTCCCTGTACGAGGCGTTCGAGAAGCTCGCCGAGGTGTTCCAGGAGAACGAGCGCTACGAGGCCTTCGTCGAGGTCCACGACGAGTTCCAGTCGAACGTCGAAGAAGTCGTTCCGGCCGAGGACGAGCGGCCGGAGGTCGCGATCATGTGGGCCGTCGAGAGCGAAATGGGCTCGTTCTCTCCGTATCTGATCGGCGAGGGAACGAGCTTCAAGCAGTGGCGCGACCTCGGGGTCGAGGACGCGTTCGCCAACACGGACGTACGCGACTTCCACAGTACGCGCGGTGCGGTCGACTACGAAACGCTCCTCGAGATCGATCCCGAAATCATCCTGTTTCGCGGACAGGAAGCCAAGACCGCCGAGGAGTTCCAGGACGCGATCGTCTCGCAGATGGAAGACGACGACACCGCACGGGAGCTAACGGCCGTCCAGAACGGCAGCGTCTACCGCGGCGGCCCCCTCTACCAGGGCCCGATCACGAACCTCGTCGTCACGGAACGCGCGGCCGAACAGGTCTACGGCGTCGAGACGGAACTGTTCGATCGGCAGCGGGTCGGCGATATCGTCAACGGCGACTTCTAGACGGTCGAACACCGCAAGTTGCTCTCCTCACGAACTCGGTGTCGCCACCACCCGTCCGAGTCCGAATCGCTCAAGTACGCCACCCGTCTATCAGATATCGTGTCGAAGCAGGTCCAGCAGGTCGAAACGATCTTTTGCCACGAGACGGGCGACGACTATCTCGTGGTCGTCGAGCGCGACGGCAAACGGCTCTTCCGCGCGAAACTCGGGCTTTCGGAAACGTCCGCCGGGCCCCGCCCCGCGAAGTTCCGACTGAAGCAGGGCTCGAGCGAAGAACCGCGCCAGCCCGACGAGTTCGTCGAGCTCGCCCGCCGAGCGAAGCGGCTGCGCATCTCCGAACAGACCTCCGCGCAGGGACGGCGCGATCTCCGGGAGATGTTCGAGGGGTACCAGCTCGAGGACAAGGTCAAGACAGTCCGGACCTGCCGGTACTGCGCCTCAGCGGGCCGGTACTCGCCGATCACGACCGAGACAGCTGTCAAGGACGACAACGACTGGATCTGCCGGGACTGCGCTCGACAGGAACTCGAGCGCCAGCTGTCCTTTTCGGGCGGCGGCAAGGTCTCGGGTGCCGCAAAGGATCGTCTCGAGGACCTCATGATGGAGGTTCAAGATCTCGAGCGAATCGTCAACCTGCTCAAGGGACAGCTCGATCCGGACCTGACGAAGTTCGATACCATCTCGGCGACGACCGACGAGGTCGACCCAGTTCGGACCGACTCGCTTTCCCTCCATCCCGGCCTGCAGAACCTGCTCGAGGATCGATTCGATACCCTGTTGCCGGTCCAGAGCCTCTCGGTCGAACACGGCCTCTTCGACGGCGACGACCAGCTCGTCGTCTCCGCGACGGCGACCGGGAAGACCCTCGTCGGCGAGCTGGCCGGTATCAATCGCGTGTTGAACAACAAGGGGACGATGCTCTTTCTCGTCCCGCTGGTCGCGCTGGCCAACCAGAAGTACGAGGACTTCACCGAGGAGTACGGCCACCTCGTCGACGTCTCGATTCGCGTGGGCGCGAGCCGCGTCGCCGACGAGGGCGAGCGGTTCGACCCCAACGCCGACGTCATCGTCGGTACCTACGAGGGGATCGATCACGCCCTGCGGACGGGCAAGGACATGGGCGACATCGGGACGGTCGTCATCGACGAGGTCCACACCCTCAAGGAAGAGGATCGGGGGCACCGGCTCGACGGCCTGATCTCGCGGCTCAAGTACACCTGCGAACAACGCGCCAAGCGGCGGGACGACTACGGCGGCGCACAGTGGGTCTACCTCTCGGCGACCGTCGGGAACCCCCAACAGCTCACCGAGGCGCTCGAGGCGACGCTCATCGAGTTCGAGGAACGGCCGGTACCGATCGAGCGCCACGTCACCTTCGCGGACGGCCAGGAGAAAGTCCGCGTCGAGAACAAACTCGTCAGACGCGAGTTCGACAGCGAGTCCTCGAAAGGGTATCGTGGCCAGACCATCATCTTCACCAACTCACGGCGGCGGTGTCACGAGATCAGCCGGAAGCTCGATTATTCGGCCGCGCCCTACCACGCCGGCCTCGACTACAAGCGCCGGAAGGAGGTCGAACGCAAGTTCGGCGAGCAAGAACTCTCCGCCGTCGTCACGACCGCCGCGCTCGCGGCCGGGGTCGACTTCCCGGCCTCGCAGGTGATCTTCGACTCACTGGCGATGGGCATCGAGTGGCTCTCGGTCCAGGAGTTCCACCAGATGCTCGGCCGCGCGGGTCGGCCCGACTACCACGACAAGGGGACAGTGTACGTCCTCGTCGAACCCGACACCGCCTACCACAACTCGATGGAGATGACCGAAGACGAGGTCGCGTTCAAGCTCCTCAAAGGCGAGATGGAGTCGGTCATGACCCACTACGACGAGGCCGCCGCCGTCGAGGAGACGCTGGCAAACATCACGGTCGGGGGCAAGGCCGCGAAGGCGCTCAACGACCGCATGCTCGGCGAGGTCCCCACGAAACACGCCATCGGGAAGCTTCTCGAGTACGACTTCATCGACGGCTTCGAACCCACGCCGCTGGGACAGGTCGTCACCGAACACTTCCTGGAACCCGGGCAGGCCTTTACCATCCTCGACGGCATCCGGAAGGACGCCCACCCCTACGAGATCGTCGCGGACCTCGAACTTCGCGACGCGGATCTCTAGGGTCTGGCTCCGTCATCCGTCGACGAAATCGATATCGTGGATGTCGAACCGTGCGCCGCCGTGCTCGCTCTCGGTGACCGAGACGTCCCAGCCGTGGCCCTCCGCGATCTGTTTCACGATCGAGAGCCCGTATCCGGTTCCCGCCTCCCGCGTCGAGTAGCCGTGTTCGAAGATGTCGCTCCGGACCGAGTCGGGAACGCCCGGTCCGTCGTCGGCGATGTAGATGCCATCGCGGTCGGGGAGTCGACCGACGCGGACGATCACGTCCGCTCCGGCGTGCTCGACGGCGTTCCGAAAGAGGTTCCCGAGGAGTTCTCGGAACCGGCTTTCGTCCGCCCTGATCGTCCCGATCGGCGTTTCGATTCGCAACTCCGCGTGCCGTGTTTCGACGGCCTGCCACGATTCGCGGACGCCGTGTTCGACACTGCACGGACCGAGTTCCCCGACCGTCTGTCCGGTCTTCGAGAGCACCAGAACGTCGTCGACCAGTTCATCGATGTGATCGAGTGCGTCCGAGATGTCTGCTAACACGGGCGCGTCGTATGTCTGTTTGGCGACGTCCGTGTACCCCTGTGCGACCGAGAGCGGGTTTCTGATGTCGTGAGCGAGGATCTCAGCGAACTGGTCGAGCCGTTCTTTCTGTTCGTGAATCTCGTCTTCCCGTTCTCGCCGTTCCGTGATGTCTCGAACGATGCCAGTGAAGTAGCGTTCGCCGTCGTGCTCGTGCTCCCGGAGGCTAATGAGCGTCGGCACTTCGTGCCCGTCTTTGTGTAGCGCCGGGAGTTCGACGCCGCTCCAATCGATGTTTCGGTCTCCCGTCTGGACGTAGGACTCGAGCGCCCCAGCGTGGACTGGACGGAGGCGCTCCGGAATGATCTTCATCTTGGTACTCCCGACGAGTTCGTCGGGCGTATATCCCAGAATATCTTCGATAGCCGGATTCGCGTACACGATCCGGCTGTCTTCGTCGATCGTCAGCATTCCCTCGGCGGCGTTTTCGACGAGCGTTCGATAGAACTCGGCCGAACTCACGGGAAGCGTGTGGGAATCCATTCACTCATCAGCGGTCACTTTGGGAGCAACTGCCGAATAGCTTGTTGCTACTATAGACCGATCACACGCGGGACCGTGAATTGGAGGGGCGGCCCCATACCGTATCGACAGTCTCCCTGCGAGCCGTGGATCCGAAACGGGCTCGAGGGGTCGCTACTCGCGGCGTGGGACTTCGTGGCGACCGAAGCCGTATCGGAGTCGATTCGCGAGTCGCCGCGAGAAGCGGCCGTCGTCGGCCCGCGAGCCGAACCGTTCGGCGAGCGCGGTGTAGATCAGTGGCAAGGGAACTTCCTGCTCGAGGGCCTCCTGGACGGTCCAGGTCCCGGTCGAGCCGCCCTCGATACGGTCGGCGACGGTGCCGAGGTCGGTGCCCTCCTCGCGGAAGGCCTCCTCGCAGAGCTCCAGCAGCCACGAGCGGATCACCGCGCCGTTGTTCCAGACCGAGGCCACGTTCTCGAGATCCAGATCGTACCGGCCCTCGTGGAGCAACTCGAAGCCCTCACCGTATGTCTGCATCAAGGCGTACTCGACGCCGTTGTGGATCATCTTGACGTAGTGGCCCGAGCCGGCGGGCCCCATCCGACCGTGGCCGTCGGGACCTGTCGCGACCGCATCGAAGACCGGCTCGAACTCGTCGTAGGCCCACTGGGGGCCGCCGACCATCAGCGAGAAGCCGAGTTCCGCGCCGGCGGGGCCGCCGGAGGTGCCACAGTCGAGGTAGGCCGCGGGACAGGACTCGGCCCGGCGGACCGAGTCCTCGAAGTAGGAGTTCCCGCCGTCGACGACGACGTCGTCGCCGTCGAGGTGAGCCTCGAGTTCCTCGAGGGTGACGTCGACCGCCTCGCCGGCGGGGACCATCAGCCAGATGCGTTTGTCCGCGCCCAGCCGGTCGACGAGGTCGTCGATCGAGGCGGCCGGGGCGGCACCTGCGTCAGCAGCCGTCGCGACGGCTTCTTCGTCCAGATCGAACGCGACGACATCGTGGCCCGCTGCGAGGGACCGCTCGACGACGATCTGTCCCATCCGTCCGAGTCCGATTACGCCCAGTTGCATGGATAGGCGTCGGCCGGCCGCTGTCGTAGTGGTTGCGGTTCTTCGATGGAGCCGGTGACGACCCGCTCGTGGCTCGAGGGCAGTCCGAGCGGCGGTCTGCCGTCCACGAGTCAAACGGTTTGCTGTCCCGAGTTCCCGGTGGGACCGCGGGGCGGTCCCGGTCCCACCGGCACTGACGGACAGGAGACCGTCTCACGCCGAGTCGGTCGCATCCGTCGACGCGGCCTCGAGGGCGATTTCGACGCGGCTCCCGCCGAGCGTCGACTGTGCAAAGGAGACGGTGCCGCCGTAGCTGTCGACCATCCACCGAACCAGCCAGAGGCCGAGTCCGCTGCTATGGGTGAGCTGTGTGATATCGCTCTCGCCGGTGATGACGCCGATTTCCGCGGGCGGAATGCCGGGGCCGTCGTCGGAGACCGAGAGCCGAACCCGATCGCCCTCCCGAACGACAGCGGCATCGATGGTCGGTTCGGGTCCCGTGTGTCGGACCGCGTTCTCGAGGAGGTTGTCGACGACGAGCCCTAATCCGGGATCGGCCCAGGCTCGGCAGTCGCCACGCGTCGTGACCGTGAGGGTACCGCCGTCGAGATCCGCCTCGTCGGTGGCCACTTCGAGGACGTCGGCGACGTCGATCGGCTGGAGGTCGCTGTCCCGGTCTAGCGCGTACTGGATCGCGCGCGTCTTCTCGCTGGTGTGGGCGAGCTCGGTCGCGGTCTCCCGGAGCGTGTCCGCGGCGGTCGCGAGCTCCGGATGGTCGAGTCGTTCACAGAGGAGTTCGGCGTAGCCGATGACGACGGTGAGATCGTTTCGGAGGTTGTGTCGGAGGACCCGGTTGAGCACCTGGAGGTACTGTTCGCGCTCCTTTCGCTGCGTGATGTCCCTGACGACGCTGACGGTCCCACGAAACGTCTCGGACTCGATCTCCGCCTCGTCGCGGGGTAACAGCGACCACTCGATTTCGACGGGAAACCGCTCGCCGTCGGCGGTGACGTAGGTCGCCTCGAAGGGAGCGTTATCGCACTGTGGCTCCGCGAGCAATTCAGCGACGCGCTCTACTGCACGCTCGTAGGATTCGTCGTCGAAAACGAGCGAGACGGGTTCGCCGATGAGCTGCTCGCGGTCGTATCCCAGCCGCTCGGCGAGCGGTTCGGTCACCAGCGTCAGTCGTGCGTCCGTATCGACCGCGTACACCATCCCTTCGAGTGTCTCGAGGACCTGTTCGTAGCGCATGAGTTCCTCGCGGCGGTCGGATCGCTCGAGTGCGGCAGCCGCGCTGGCGGTCAACAGCTGTGCGAGCTCGACGTGGTAGTCGTCGAATGCGCCGCTGATCGGCGAGCCGACGTTGAGGACGCCCAGGGACCCCATCGGAACGCACATGATACTGCGGAACAGCTCGGTCGCCCACTGTGAACCGAACGAGCGAGGCGGCCCGTCATCGATGACGACCGGCTCCGAGTTGCGAAACGCCTCTCCCATCACGCTCTCGTGAGTCCCGACGCGTTTGCGTTCGTCGAACAGTTCGCTAATGGGATCGGACGCGCCGGTCAAGACGAGCTCCGCCGTGTCCGCATCGAAGAGCCGAACGGTGACGACGTCGAACCCGAGAACCCGCTCGGCGGCGTCGACGACGACATCTGCGACGGCCACACGGGACTCACAGGAAAACAACGCTCGCGTCGTCTCGAGCAGTTCGGTGACGACGGCCGCATGGCGGGGGCCGACGATCGCATCGCTGGGAGTGATATGCCCGCCAGCAGGGTGTTCGCGATCGGGTGACGTTGGGTCGGTCGATCCGGTTGCGAGCGGGTCGGGCGACAACGCTACGACGCGATCGACGAGCGTCACGTCGGTTGTCCGGACCAGATACTCGGTCGCCCCAGCACGCGTCGCCGCGGCCGCAGCGGTTCCGTCCGGCCGCGCCGTCGTGTAAACGATCGGGACCGACGGTGCAGCCTCGTGGATCGCCGCGACGGTATCGACGCGATCGGCCTCGGTTCCGTCGACGACGACACAACTCACGGCGGTCGCTTCGAGGGAGTCGACGGCTGCCGTTCGATCACGCACTGCGACCACGTCGAACGCGACCGCGAGATCGCGCGGCAGCGTCGCGTCGGCACCGACGAAGACGACACGTTGGCCTGAGCGGCTCACTGACAGACCAACGGAGGTAGCCGGTGGTGATTAATGTTACGACGGGTGAGACGTCACCGTCAGGACCGCACAGAAAGCTACGCGATGGGTTCCTCGAGATGCGCCCAGCCGATCGCATCGAGGACGACGATTCGATCGTTGTACTGGACGTAGACGCCGTTGTACTCGTCTTCGTCGGCGTCGTAGTAGGGTAACGTCTGCCGGATGCGGTCGACGATAGACCAAGCGCCATCGCGCTCGAGCGTGACGTGTTCCCACTCGTCGCGTGCGCTGTTGTGGATCGCCCGGTCGAGTGCTTGCCGCGCGCCGGGGATCTCGCCGAGGCGTTGTGCGGACGCGTCGATCACCGTCGCGTCCGTCGGGACGTCTTCCGGAACGATGACGCGTGCGCCGAGGTTCGCCTTCGATCGCGATGTGCGGGCCGTTGACCGTTCCGATCGGAGGACGTAGCCAGCCACGGCAGCCATCCCTACCGCGAGAAGCGACAGGGTCAGATCTTTACCCCTAACCATTACCGACTATCTTACAGCAACTGACTAAGTATCTTTCGCAAGAATGTTGATTTCGAACGGGTTCGGCGTCGAAACACCGGACAGCCGTCTTGCATGTCACAGGAGGAGGCCGACGTTGGCCGAGAGCAGGCCTGCAACGACTAACAGTGCGATCGCCGTAACGGCTGCCGCCCGAAACGTCGGCAGCGAATCGCGAGCGGGCTCACGAATCTTCTTCCCGGTGAGCCCGGTTTCGAACCGCTTCGTGCCGATCTCGACGAGCGCGGTCAGGAGCAACCAGAGCGCGACCATCGCGACGACCAGCCGACCGTTGGTCGTCCCGAAGAGCGACCCGAACGTGTAGGCGTTCCCAGCGAGGTGGCCGCCCGAAAGCAAGAGAACGACCGAACTCACCCGCGAAATCGTCGTCAACTTCCCCGAGATGACCTCGAGCGGGTGGGTCGTGTTGAACGCGCCGTCGCGTGCCAACGGCAGAACGACGGCAGCAACGAAACAGACACTGCCGGCCCAGAGGGCCGCAACGACCAGGTGTATCGTTCGAGCGGCGAGCACGTCGACCATACGGGATCGCTTGGCGAGCGGGCGTATCAGCGTTCCGACTTCCAGACGAGAGACAGTCGTCGTGACCGACGGGTCGGCCTCGTAGTCAATCGAGCCAGTCGGGCGTCCAGGCAACCAGGCGACGACGGAACAGTGCGTAGACCACCGAGACGGCGAGGCTCCCGACGACAACGGCAGCGAGCCAGCCGTCGAAGACGACGAGCGCCGGTATTCCGAGCGCGGCACCGAGGACGGCGTCTTCCGGAGCGCCGTCGTAGCGAATCCATCGCCGTGGTCGAATCCATCGCCCGCGGACGTGGTCGTAGACCGCACGCTCGGTCCGCTCGTTCCACGGGTCCATTTCGGGGCCGCCGCCGATCGCGTCGCTTGCAGCGTGTAGCCAGGCGGTCCCGGCGAAGGCAGCGACGGCGAGGGTCGTCCTCGAGGGAGCGACGGCGGCGACGACGACGGCGGGGCCGGCGACTGCGAGCCCGCCGACCGGAAAGTGAAGCGTCCGCCGGTGTGTCCCGACGAGATCGAAATCGGGTGCCAGCCCGCCGAGAATCGCACCGACCGCGAGCGCGGCCGCGAACTCGGGAGCGACGTATGCGACCGGCGCGACGACCGCGAGCCCGGCGAACACGTGGGTAGTCGCCATCATCGTCTCGAGCGTACGACGGCGTCGAGCAAAACGATACGTGAACCGGCGACCGACGGAGGAAGAAGGACCTGTCACTGGCCCGAATCGTCTGCCGATGCCATCGCTCGAGCCACCGTGTCTTCGATCGGAACACGCCTCGCGCGGCGCGGCGAGGGGGCGAAACTGGGCGGGAAAGTCGGCGGCGTCGCCGGCCCTGCCGGCGGGTCCGTCGGGCCGGGGTGGGTGCAGTGGCCGGCTCCCTCGCTGGCACGGCGCGCGATCGGGTCGACTCGATACTGAAACCGTTCCGAGTAGCGGGGTCGACTCCCTCGAGCCGGAGCGGCTATCAGGAGCTATAAATTCCTCCTCCGGTTCCTGCCACGTATGGACAGCTACGAGCTACTCACGCGAAACGCCGAGGAGGTCGTCACCGACGAGGAGGTCCGCGACCTCGCGGAGGATCCCGCGGGGAAACGCGCTTACGTCGGCTACGAACCCTCCGGCGTGCTCCACCTCGGCCACCTCCTGACGGCGAACAAGCTCATCGACCTCCAGGACGCGGGGATGGAGGTCGTCATCCTGCTCGCGGACGTTCACGCCTACCTCAACGAGAAGGGGACCTTCGAGGAGATTCGGGAGACCGCCGAGCAGATGAAAGCCCAGTTCCTCGCCTACGGGCTCGACGAGGACAACGCCGAGTTCGTCTACGGCTCCGAGTTCCAACTCGAGGAGGAGTACACGCTCGATCTCCACCACCTCGAGCGAGAGACGACGATGAACCGCGCCCAGCGCGCGATGGCCGAGATCCAGGGCGACGAGACGGCCAAGGTGAGTCACCTCGTCTACCCGTTGATGCAGACCTTGGACATCGAGTACCTCGATCTCGATCTGGCTGTCGGTGGGTTAGACCAGCGCAAGGTCCACATGCTCGCCCGCGAGAAACTGCCCGATCTCGAGTACGAGGTCCGACCCGCGCTTCACACGCCGATCGTCGCCGACCTCACCAGCGGCGAGGGGAAGATGTCCTCGAGCGAGGGGATCACGATTTCGATGGAAGACTCGACCGCGGAGCTCGAGGAGAAGGTCAACGCGGCGTTCTGTCCGCCGACGCGAGACCCCGAGGGGGACCTCGAGAACCCCGTCCTCGAACTCTTCGAGTACCACGTCTTCCCGCGATTCGACGAGATCGTCGTCGAGCGCCCCGAGAAGTACGGCGGCGACCTGACCTACGAGGAGTACGAGGCGCTGGCCGCGGACCTCGAGTCGGGCGAGCTCCACCCCGCCGACGCGAAGGGGACCCTCGCGACCTACCTCGACGAGCTGATCGCGCCGGGCCGTGAGAAGCTACGCGAGATTCGAGACTAACCGGTCGGTCCCCTCGACGCTCGAGGTTACTCGACTTCGACGGCGTTTTTCAGCCGACGGCCTCCGCGTTCCATACGGGACTATCGACTCCACAGCACTGGCCCGTTTCTCCTTGGATAGCAAGGACAGACGCTCGTATTCGGAGACGATATGTCGCTTCTGCGAACGGTGATGCCGCGTCTGGGCTCCGTCACTGATGCCGTTTCACCGGCGCTCGCCGATGGATTGACCATCCCCCCGCCCGAGGTCGTGGTATGTCGTTTCAGCTCACCGCGGAGCAACGAGCGATCCGCGACGCGGTCCGGGAGTTCGGGGATGCAGAGATCCGGCCAGTCGCCGCGGAGTACGAAGCCGAACACCGCTATCCGTCCGAATTGCTCGCGGCAGCAGCCGATCTCGACCTCGTGGCACCCCACGTTCCCGAGGCGTACGGCGGCGCGGGGATGGATCCGATTTCGACGATCATCGTCACGGAAGAACTCTGGCGCGCCGATCCCGGGGTCGGCGGCTCGATCGCCGCGGCGGATTTCGGTACGGGAATGCTCGTCGAGTACGGCGACGAGTGGATGTGCGAGGAGTGGCTGCCGCGGGTCACCGCAGGCGAGACGCCGATCGCGACCGGGATTTCCGAACCCGCACACGGGTCGAACGTGGCGGGGATGGAAACGCGCGCCAGGAAAGACGGGACCGAGTGGGTGATCGACGGGGGGAAGATGTGGATCACCAACGGCACCGTCGCCGACGTCGCGATCGTCATGGCCAAAACGTCGCCCGAGAAGGACCACAACGGGATCACCGCGTTCCTCACCCCAACGGACGTCGACGGCTACGAGGCGACGGCGATCACGAACAAGCTCGGGATCAAAGCGCAGGATACCGCCGAGATCGTCCTCGATGGCCTCCGCGTCCCCGAGGCAAACGTCGTCGGCGAGGTCGACGAGGGGTTCTACCAGCTCATGCGCTTTTTCGCACCCGCTCGCGCCGACGTCGCCGCGCAGGCGACCGGCGTCGCACAGGCCGCCCTCGAGGAAGCCATCGCCTACGCGCAAGCGCGCGAACAGTTCGAGCAGCCCATCTCGGAGTTCCAGGCCATCCGGCACAAGATCGCCGAGATGGCGACGAACGTCGAGGCGGCGCGGTCGCTCGCCTATCGGGCGGGGGCTGCACTCGAGTCGGGCGAGGACGACCGCGCGACGCGACTCGCCTCGATGGCGAAGCTGTTCGCGAGCGAGCGAGCCGTCGACGTCACCGACGAGGCGCTACAGGTTCACGGAGGCGCGGGCTACGTCTCGGATCACCCGGTCGAGCGCTTCTACCGGGACGCCCGGATCACGAAGATCTACGACGGGACGAGCGAGATCCAGAAGGGCATCATCGCCGAGCAGTTGCTCTAGACGCGTCGAAATACGGCCGCCCCCGTCAGAACTCGACCGCCCCGATCCACGTCTCGTCCCCGCAGTGGCGACATTCGAACGTCGTTTTGTCCTCCGCACACGGCTCGTGGAGTCCCCGACCGCACGTCTCGTAGTACCGGATCTCTCCCTTGCCGATGCGCGTTTCACAGACCGTACAGCGCTCTCCGATTCTCATGGGTCTTGTTATAGTAGCAACTGAAACGATTGACACACTGATCGCAACGCTGTCGTGCGATCAGGAACGCAATGACTTTCAGTTGCTACTATAGCTTTCCACCCCGTACGAACGACCGAGTACGACCGGCAAAAGCCCAGGGACCGGCAGACAGACCGATACGTTACGACGGTGAAAACGGGGCCGGAGATCGACGGATCCCGCCGATTGAAGTACGGGCGGGCCCCTTGCGAGGCTATGAACGAGACGCGACGAGCGATCCTCGAGGCACTCGCGGACGGCCCGGTGTCCGGACCCGAACTGGCCGACTCGCTCGATATTTCGCGGGCGGCCGTCTGGAAGCACATCGAGGGGCTTCGCGAGGCGGAGTTCGAGATCGAAAGCGGGGCCAACGGGTACGAACTCACGGCCGTCGACGCCTACAACGCCCCGGCGATCGAGTTCGAACTCGAGGCACCGTTTTCGATCGACTACCACGACTCCGTGGGAAGTACGAACGACCGAGCGCGCGAACTCGCGAACGACGGAGAGACCGACGTCGCCGTCGTCGCGAACGAACAGACGGGCGGTCGCGGCCGCCTCGAGCGCGAGTGGTCCGCACCCGCGGGCGGCGTCTGGGTGAGTATCGTAACGCGGCCGACTATCACGCCCGCGCAGGCACCGCTGTACACGCTCGCAGCGTCGGTCGCGATCGCGACGGTTGCGCGAGAGGCCGGCGTCGACGCCCGGATCAAGTGGCCAAACGACGTGGTCGTCCCGGTCGGCGAGGACGGAGACTACCGGAAGCTCGCGGGGATTCTCACGGAGATGGAAGGCCAGACCGATCGGGTGGACTGGCTCGTTCCCGGTATCGGTGTCAACGCGAACCTCGATTCCGACGGGCTCCCCGAGGGTGCGACCAGCATCCGCGACGAGGCCGGCGACGTCGACCGCCGTCACTTCGTCCAGCGGCTCCTCGAGGAGTTCGATCGGTACCGGACCGATCTCGAGGCGGTCGTCCCCGCGTGGCGCGAACTGGCGCTGACGCTCGGCCAGCGCGTGCGAGTCGAGCGTTCCGCGGGCGAGGTCGTCGGCGAGGCGATCGACGTGACCGATTCCGGCGCGCTCGTCATCGAGACCGACGACGACGAGCGGGTGACGGTCTCGGCGGGCGACTGCGAACACCTGCGTCCCGTCTGAGAGACGAGCCGAACGCAGGGCGTGGCGGATGGGGCGACGCGAGGGCCGCTTAGACGACGAGGAGGATCGAACTGGCGGCTGCGGCGACGACCCACCCTGCACCCACCCACGACAGCACGAAAAACGCCTCGCGAGCACCGGCCTCCGTCCAGCCGGAGCTGACCTCGAGTCGGTCCTTCATCCCCTCGATGGTTCTCCCGAGACCGACCGCCGTCGACCACGCGGTGACGCCGAACCCGAGAACGAGCGCGCCGAGTGCGAACGCCGTGTCGGTCGCGGCTCGCGGCGACCAGATCGTCAGCAGCGCGAGCGAGACGGCGACACCGACGACGCCGCCGACGGCGGCCCAGCGAGCAGCGGCGACCACGAGCGCGAGAGTGCGCTCGAGGAGGGGCTCCGAGGGGACGCGAGAATCAGTCGACGGCATCCCTCATGCGGGGGTCGAGGGCGTCTCGCATCCCGTCACCGAGGAGATTGAATCCCAACACGGTGAGGGCGAGGAACAGCCCTGGGAAGAACGACCACCACCAGGCCCCCGAGAACAGGCCCCGCTGGACGCCCTCGGAGAGCATCATCCCCCACGAGGGGTCGCCCGGGCTCGCGCCGAACCCGAGGAACGACAGCGCCGCGATGTCGATGATCGCCAGGCCGTAGTTCAGCGTCGACTGAACGGTGATCGGTGCCAAGCAGTTGGGCAGGACGTGCCGAATCAACAGCCGCGGATCGGTCGCGCCGAGGGCGCGCGTCGCCTCGATGTACTCGTCCTCGAGGACTTTGAGCGCTGCGCCACGGACGACGCGGGCGAACCGCGGCGTGTAGACGAGCGTGAGTGCGGCGACCGCACGCCACAACCCCAGCGAATCGGGGAAGATCGTGACGAGTGCAAGCGCCAGTAGTAGCGACGGGAACGACAGCAGCACGTCCATCGTCCGCATGATAACATTGTCGGTGAGGTCGCCGTAGTAGGCGGCGACGATGCCGGCAGTGATGCCGAGGATCGTCGACGCGAGGACGGTCGCGGTCCCGAACTTCAGTGCGAACCACGCGCCGTAGAGAACACGGGGGAAGATGTCGCGGGCCTGTCCGTCGGTCCCGAACCAGTACTCGGCGCTCGGACTTGCTTGCGTCGGGTTCGATCCGAACTGTGTGTCGACGACCGCGCCGAGATCGTACGCGAACCGCGCGTAGATGGCGACGGCGAACATCCCACCGATGATGGCGAGGCCGATCACGGCGATGCGATTCGACAGCAGTTCCGTGAGGAACGGACTGGCGCGGAGGCGATCCACAGTACTGCGCTCGATGTCTGACGATTGGGTTTCCGTGCTCATTGGTCGATCCGTGGGTCGAGGATGGAGTACGTGATGTCGACGAGGAGATTCACGATCGTGTACATGAACGCGAACACGAGAACGGTCGCCTGTACCACCGGGTAGTCGCTCTGGTTGATCGCGGACACGAGCAGCGTCCCGATGCCGTTGATCTCGAAGACGGTCTCGGTCAGTACGGAGCCGCCGAGCATCGAGCCGAACTGGATACCGATGATGGTGATAACGGGGATAAACGCGTTCCGGAGCCCGTGTTTCATGATGGTCGTCTTCGCGCCCTGCCCTTTCGCGCGGGCCGTCCGCATGTAATCCTGTCGGACGACCTCCAGCATCGACGACCGCATCATTCGGGAGATAAACGCCATCGAATAGACACCGAGGACGACGACGGGCATGAGCAGATGGCGAGCAGCGGACTGGAACGCCGCCATGTCCCCGGCCAGCAGCGTGTCGACGAGGATGAACCCGGTCGTCGAATCGATGAAGTACGTCGACCCGAGACGGCCACTCGTCGGCAGCACGCCCAGAATCTGGGCGAACAGCAGTATGAGGAGCGGACCGCTCCAGTAGATCGGGATGCTGATACCTGCGAGGGCCCCGACCCGAGAGAAGTGGTCGGTCAGCGTGTCCTGTTTGACGGCGCTCAATATACCGAGCGGGAGCCCGAACAGCAGGCCCGCAGCCTGGCCGAGAATTGCGAGTTCGATGGTGATCGGAAGCCGGTCGGCGAGGATGTCACTCACATCGCTGCCACGCCGGACCTGGTAGGATTGTCCGAAATCCAGCGTCGCAGTGTCCTGAAGGAATCGGACGTATTGTTGCCACAACGGATCGTTGAGTCCGAGATCCGTTCGAACCTGTTCGATGAACTCCTGGCTCGCCCGTTGGCCCGCGATGGCTACCGCAGGATCTCCCGGCGAGAGGTGGAGGATAGCGAAGACGACTGTTGCCACTCCGAACAACACCGGACCGAGCAACAGCAGACGTTTGGCTACGAACCGCTTTGAGACCATTATTCGGATGTACGTGTAGGATTTTCAAACGTTTCCGTCAACTGGACGCCTACTCGAGGTCGACCAGGTGGAGGTGTGGACCACCGATAGCCGAAATCGTGTAATTGTTCACGTTGTTACGAACGCCCCGGATTTCGTCGGCGTAGTCGATGAAGACCCACGGCGCTTCCTCGCGAGCGATCTGGGCCGCCTCGTGGTAGAGGGTGGTACGCTCGTCCTCGTCTGACGTCTGTTGGGCTTCCTCGACGAGTTCCATGTAGTCCTGGTTCGCCCACGCGCTCCGGTTGGACGTGTTGAATCCCTCCGTTCCCCAGTCCACCCAGTCCTGTCCGTCGGGGGACTCGACTTGCGGGTGGAGGAGGACGTAGTAGAAGTTGTCCGGGTCGGCGTTGTCCGTGTACCAACCGGCCAGGGACGCGTCGTGTTTCCCCTCGGAAGTGTAGGTGAGGTAGTCCGAGAACTGCCGTTCGTCGATCGTGACGTCAATGCCGATCTCGGCGAGGTTCGTTCGGATGGTTTCCGCCGTCGGAAGCGGTGCCGGGTTGTAGCCACGGGCGTTCTGGAAGGTCGTCAAGTCGAAGGAGAAGCCGTCACTGTACTCCGTTTCGTCCAGCAGGGACTGGGCCTCCTCCGGATCGTAGGCGTACGGACTGAGATCGTCGTTGTGCCCGAAGAGAGCCGGCGGACACGGCTGATCGGCTTGTTCCGCGATACCGGAGTAGACCTCGTTGACGATGGATTCGGTGTCGATGGCGTAACTGATCGCCTTCCGGACCTTGGGATCGCGGAACGCCTCCATCCGGGACTGGTTCATCGACATGTAGCCGACGTTGATACCCTGTCCGGACTGGATCTCTGCGGCATCGGATTCCTCGACCGTGCCGATGTTGTCGGGACCGAGGTTGTCGATGATATCGAGTTCGCCCTCG
The DNA here is from genome assembly GCF_017352095.1 of Natrinema longum. Taxonomy (NCBI): domain Archaea; kingdom Methanobacteriati; phylum Methanobacteriota; class Halobacteria; order Halobacteriales; family Natrialbaceae; genus Natrinema; species Natrinema longum. The sequence continues at coordinate 2,413,735 of NZ_CP071463.1, read as the reverse complement.
ACGAGCGCCTGCGTGCGCGTCGAGTTCTGGCCGCGCTCGAGGAACAGGAGCTCGTCCACGTTCGGGCCATCGCCCCAGTAGTTGTCGTTGGGGGTCAGCAGGATACGGCCGTTCGAGTCGTCGAGTTCGTCGAGCTGGAACGGGCCGGTCCCGTTAGCGTCTGCGGTGAAGTCGAAGTCGTTCTCGATACCGTCTTTGGGAAGGACGACGGCAGCGAACATCGCGAGATTTCGCAGGAACGGTGCGTAGGGATCCGTAAGCGTGATGTTCAGCGTGTAGTCGCCGTCGGCCGAAACGGAGTCGATCCAGTTACCGAGCGTGAACGGCCCGTAGACGGAACTCTCCTCGACGTAGTACTCGTACTCCTCGTCGACGAACCGCCGGTAGGTCGCGATGAAGTCGTCGGCGGTGAAGTCGGTCCCGTCGTCGAACTGGGCGTCCTCGCGGAGCTCGAGCGTGACGTCTTTGCCGTCCATCGACCAGTCGGTCGCGAGGCTCTTCGTGATGGCCGCCTCGCCGGGTTCGAAGTCGATGAGTCCGTCGTAAATCTGGTTCGTGACTTTCGAAACCTCGCCACTGGTCGTGTTCTGTGGGTCGAGGGTTTTCGAGTGTGCACTGCGACCGTATCGGAGCGTGCTTCCGTTGCCACTGTCACCGCCGAGACAGCCGGAAAGAGAACTCGCTGCGGTTGCGACGACCGTCGCGCTTCCGGCGGACTTCAGGAAACTGCGTCTGTCAAATTGGCCACTATCGCCTGACATAACACTACGGCGTGCATCGATGTATATAGTACTTACGGATGCGCATGGGAATTAAACAGTTGACGGACAAAAGAAGTCAAAATCGACCAAGTTTTCCCCATATTGGGGTAAATATTTAATTAAGTTGTCCGAAACTATCTCGGTGCCGTGTTGGCCGCTTACGGAGACGGTACCGGAGGACAACTGGCACAGCGGCGTGGGCTCGGTCCGTCTACTCGGCGTCGGTGAAGAGATGGCAGGCTGCCGGATGGTCTCCGTCCTCGAGTGTGGGGTTCGACCGCTCGCAGACGCTTTCGAACGTGTCCGCGAGGACGGCCGCGGCGGCGTCCCAGTCGCCGTCGTCGAGGTGGCGGTAGGACGCGTCGACGGCCTCGCGAGCCCGACCTGACAGCGGTCCGTCGAAGAACTGTGCGTCGAGGGCCGCCGCGAAGCTACTGCCGCCATCTGCGACCGCGCGGGCCACTGGTTCCTCATCGGGGGCTTTCTCCCGAGCTGCCTCGAGATCGATGTCTCGGGACTCCACGCGCTGCCGGTAGAACATGACTTCGCGGTAGCGCTCCTGTTCGATGTCGAGGTCCGCGGGTGGAATGATCGACGGACACCGCGTCCGGAAGTGACAGCCCGACGGCGGGTCGATGGGGGAGGGGACGTCACCCTTCAGGATGGTGCGGTCGTCGGTGTCCGCCAGGGGATCCGGCTCGGGAATCGCCGACAGCAACGCGTTCGTGTACGGATGTTTCGGGTCCGCGAACAGGTCGTCGGTCGCTGCGATCTCCACGATTTCGCCGAGGTACATCACGGCCACGCGATCCGAGATATGCCGGACGACCGAAAGATCGTGAGCGATGAACAGGTACGTCAACCCGAACTCCTCTTGGAGGTCCTCCAGGAGATTGATGATCTGGGCCTGGACCGACACGTCCAGTGCCGACACCGGTTCGTCGGCGACGATGAAGTCCGGATCCACCGCCAGGGCGCGAGCGATACCGACGCGCTGGCGCTGCCCGCCGGAGAGCTCGTGGGGATAGCGGCCGTACTGACTCTCGTCGAGCCCGACCTCCTCGAGGAGCTGGAAGACGCGGCGACGGAGGAGCGTGCGCTTCGAGCCCCCCGCAGACACGTCCACCTGTACGCTCGTGATGCGGCCGTCCTCGCGCGTGACGTCCGTCGTCACGTCGAGTGCGCCCTCGACGTCGACGGTAACGTCGCCGTCTGCGACCGCGACCTCCACGGGGACAACGACCTCCCCGTCGGTACTCCCGAGTAACGCGTCCACGTTGTCCGCGACGTCGACCGACACCGCATCCGCCGAGATACCCGTCGTCGAGACCGCAGCGCGCGTCACCACGTCGGGATCGGTCTCCGGGAGACCGTGTATCTTCAGCGGCTCCATGATGGTCTGCCCGACAGTCATCCGCGGATCGAGACTCGACATCGGGTCCTGGAACACCATCTGCATGTCCTTGCGCTTCTCCCGGAGCTCCGACTTCGAGAGGTCGCCGAGCTCTTCACCGGCGAACACCACCGTCCCGTCCGTCGGCGGATTGAGGTGGAGGATGGCACGACCGGCAGTCGACTTGCCACAGCCGGACTCGCCGACCAGTCCGAGCGTCTCGCCCTCGTGAACGTCGAAGCTCACGCCGTCGACGGCCTTCACGCTCGGTTTCTCGCCGAGGAATCGGTCGAGGACGCCGTCTTCCTGCTGATAGTATTTCCGCATCTCGCGGAGTTCGACGATGGGCTCGCCGACGTCGTGCTCGACCGCGGAGGCGACGCCCTCGTCGCCGTACTCGTCCTCGTCGAAGGACTCGAGTATACACTTCGAGCGGTGGTCGATGTCGTCCGGACCGTGCTGGCGGAACGGAATCTCGCCGTCGCGGCACTCGGGCTGGGCCCACGGACACCGGTCGGCGAAGTGGCAGCCGTCGGGCATGTCAATGAGGTCCGGGACGTTGCCCTCGATGGGCGTCAGACGGTCTTTCTCCTCCGTTGGGATCGACTCCAGCAGCGTGTACGTGTACGGGTGGCTCGGGTTGGTGAAGATTTCCTCGACGGGCCCCTCTTCGACGATTTCGCCGGCGTACATCACCGCGACTCGGTCGCAGGTCTCCGCGACCACGCCGAGGTCGTGGGTGATCATCAGCACCGACATCCCGAACTCCTCCTGAAGATCGTCGATGAGGTCGAGTATCTGGGCCTGGATGGTCACGTCGAGGGCGGTCGTGGGCTCGTCGGCGATGAGGAGGCTCGGCTGGCACGCGAGCGCGATCGCGATGAGGACGCGCTGGCGCATGCCACCGGAGAACTCGTGGGGATACTCTTCGAGGCGCGTTGTCGCCTCCGGGATGCCGACCTCGGTGAGGATCTCGACGACGTCCGCCATGACCTCCTCGTCGTGTTCTTTGCCACGGAACTTCGGGAGGATCTCCCGGACGGCGTTTACCCACGTGTCCCGTTTCCGTTCGCCGTACTGGTGGAGTCGCAGGGACTCCGCGACCTGTTCGCCGACGGTCACCGCGGGGTTCAGCGACGTCATCGGGTCCTGGAAGATCATCCCCATTTCGCTGCCCCGGACCTTCCGCATCGCCTCCTCGGGCGCGGCCGTCAGATCGACGACGCCCTCCTCGACCGCGGGTGGGTCGCCGTTCGAGTCGCGCTCGAGTCGGTCGCGCGCCGCCTCGTCCAGGTAAACGAACCCGTCGGCGGCGTCCTCGACCGCCTCCTCGAGGGCGTCCGCAACCGTCGACTCGTCCGTCCCGTCGTCGAGTCGATCGGCGGCGTCGCGCAGGGCCGGCGCGAGCGCCGCAGGGTCGTCGTGGTCGGTGAGGTCGGCGGCCATGCCGCGCAGTTCCGACCCGGCCGACTCCACCCCCTTGTCGATGCGGAGGTCCGCGACGAGTTCCCGAACGGCGTCCACGAGTTCGAAGGGGTAGGGAACGACGGCGTCGTCGAACTCGACTGCGAGTTCGGCGGCGAGGTTCGCGCGCCGTAAGGACACGCGCCCGGCCACGACATCGCCAGGGTCGTCCACGAGGTCCATTGCTGAGAGTGCGGTCACGCTCTTGCCAGATCCGGACTCGCCGACGAGGCCGACGGTCTCGCCCTCCTCGATCGTGAGGTCGACACCGTCGACGGCTTTCACTGCGCCACGTTTGGTATCGAACTGCGTGCGAAGTCCGGAGACGGATAGAAGATCGTTCACTGAAAGGAGTTCTTGAGTCAATAATGAAATAGTTTGCGGGATTTGGGGAACGTTTATCTCCGGTGATGCACGCGATGCAGACATGAGCGAGAACCCGACGGCTGAAACCACCAGCAACGGTCCGGCACAGTCCGGTTGGGAGTCCGTCATCGAGGACATGGCGGCGACTGCAGCGGAGTACCGCGACGACGGCTGGACGACCCTCGAACTCCATCCTGGGGACTCCGTCCTCGTCGACTCCGAGATGCGGACGGGCCTCGACGTGGTCCTCCCGGGCCCCGAGTACGAGGACCTCGAGTCACTGACCGCGGACTGCGTGTTCGCGGACGTGGACGTCTTCCGTGCCGAAGACGGCAGGATGATCTACCTGCTCGTCGTCGAGAAGGATCCCGAGAGACGGACAGCCGTGTTCGTTCCCGCCTACTACGACCCCTCCTCCGGGCAGTCGAAACTCGAGACCATCGACTCCGACGGGACGTTCACGCTGTTCTGCAGGCGATTGAACGACGACTACGTCGAGTTCGTCCACGACGACGTGGGACCGTTTCTCCCGGCAGCGCTGTCGGACGGCCAGTAGCGGTCCCACTCAGTTCCGGCGGCGTACCGCGGCCGGTCGAATCCGATTCCGGTCGAACCGGTCGGCGGAGACGGACCGGTTCGGTCTCGTCACTCGACGGCGAGTCGCGGCTCGTCGTCCCACTCGTCGATCTCGTCGGGATCGACCTGCACCGTCAGTACGGGGACCGAGGCCCGTCGGACGACCCGTTCCGTGACGCTGCCGAGCAACAGTCGATCGATTCCGCCGCGGCCGTGGGTCCCCATCACGATCAGATCGCACGCCGACGGATCGGCTTCCCGGACGATGACCTGACTCGGTGTCCCCTCGAGAACCTGGGTTTCGACCGTCACGTCGTCCGGTGCGAGTTCCTCGACGCGCCGGATCGCCGACCGACCTTCCTCGCGAAGCGCATCACTGACTCCTTCGAGGGCTGTTTCCATGGGTAGCCCGCCGTATCCGGCCGCGTTCACGACGTAGAGCGCGCGAACCGTCGCGTCGTGTCGCTCCGCGAGATCGAACGCGTACTCGAGTGCGCGCTCGACCTCCCGTGAGCCGTCGGTGGGAACGAGAATGCGGTCGTACATTATGATGTGTGGTATCATACAACAAGACACCATATGAACGTTGTTCTACCGCGAAAGAATGTCGAGCGGATTGAGGGGTTGTGGAACGCGAACGGCGGATCATCCCCTACGGACCGGTGAACGCGAGCGACAGCGTCCGCCGGCAGGGCGAGGGGAAACGCTGATACAGCCACCGATCGAACCGGGGGCCATGAGCGACAACCCGTGGACGGACCGGATCGTCGGGGAGCGAATGACCGTCGATCAGGAGTTCTCGACGCGGATCGAGTCGTCGCAGTTTTCCAACCAGCAGTGGAGCCTGATCATGACCGCCACGGAGTTCGAGATCGAGCACCCCGCCGATCCCGATCGGGCACGAATCGTGGCCAACACCGACAAGATAGACGGGATCATCCCCGAACTCGAGAACGTACAGACGGGGATGGGTGCGATGGGCGGACAGGGGGACGGCGGTGGCTCGAGTTCGTCGGGCGGTGGCGTGTTCGACTCTATCATGGGTGCACTCGGCATCGGCGGCAACAGCGGTCCGTCGGAGAGAGAACAACGCGAGGCGGCCGAGCGGCTCACACAGGAGTACGCCGACGAACTCCAGTCCCACCTGGAATCGAAGGGGAAGTGGGAGACGATCCGGCGCACGGCTGGCGACGAGTAAGCCGCCGCCAGTCAGTCGGAGACCGACCGGCCGGCGCGCTCCTCAGTCCCCGGCGTGAAAGAGCGTGTACTCGCTCGTTTCGTAGATGTTGATGAGTTCGTTGATGAGTTCGTCGTCGGATTCATCGTCGACACGCAGTGCATCCAGCCGTTCGAGCGTCTCTTCCTCGAGTTCGACGGATGGCATAGTCGAGCGTTCGTCGTCGACGAGCAAAAACGCCACGGGAGCCGACGTCTCATACGGTTTGCTGTACCGATTTACCGGTGGGACCGCAGGGCGGTCTCGGTCCCACCGGCGATGACGGACAGTAGACCGTATCACGCCAGTTTGGCGTCGCCTGGCCCCCGACGCGGTCCCCCCCACAGCTCCGGTGCAAGCCACAGCATCTTTACGGAGGGTTCCCGACCGTAGAAGTATGACAGACGAAGTCCAGACGACGACCTTCTCGATCAGTTCCGAAGACGGCGAGACCGACGAAGTGACGGTTCCATCCGGCCTCATCGACCTCGTCGCCGAGGGCGATCAGACCGACACCGAAACGGTCGGCGACGTCGTGTTGCTCTCCTTTGCCAGCCGCGCCCACCACATCGTCCACCACGGCGAGGACGCTGACGAGGAACTCGAGGCTCAGGAGGCCCGCGTGATGGATCTCTTCGAGGAACGGTTCGGCGTCACGTTCGGCGAAGCGACCGGCCACCAGCACTGACGGCCGCGACACGCTTCGGCGCTCGAGTAGCCACCTACACCGAGCGATCGTAGCGAACGGGTCAACGAGAGAACGGCGACTCGAGAGCGTCAGCAACGGCTATCCGTCACCGCCACCGGGCGCTGTCTCGGTCGGCGCGGACGCAGTGGCTTCGCCGAGTGATCCCGATTCGTCGGGGGCGTCCGATTCTGCAGGCAGCCCAGGTTCCGCCGGCGGCCCCGGCTCGTCGGGTGGACCCGGTTCTGCGGGCGGTCCAGGTTCCGCCGGTGGAGTCGCTTCGATCGTCACTGACGCCTGATCGTCGTCGGTCGTGATCGTGTGCGTCGACGCGCCCGCCGGCAACGTCGACGAGAATTCGATCTCGGCCGCGTCCCCGCCCGCGAGCGTCACGGTGGCCTCGGCGACGGGCTGCTCGTCGACGCTGTAGGCCACCGTCTGCGTTCCCTCGAGGTCGCCCCGGTTTTCGACCGTCGCAGTCACCGTCACTTCTTCACCGGGCTCCCCGCTCGTAGGCGCTGACACGTCGGCGACGGCGAACGTCGCCGGCTCACCGCTCTCCTCGACGGTGACGGTCCCCTCGGCAGTCTCGTTGTCGGTCGCGACCTCGACCGTGTACTCGCCGGGCTCGAGATCGTCCGTGTCGGTCGATAACGAGACGGCCTGGATCTCACCGGGTTCGAGGGAGATCGGTTCCGAGTCGACCGTGCGGTCGTCGACCGCAAGCGAGACGTTCTGGGTGCCCGCCTCGCCGCCGACGTTTCCGATCTCGGTTTCGACCTCGAGTTGCTCACCCTGTTCGATGGGACTCGATACGTCGGTGATCGAGACGCTGAAATTCGCGGGATCGGCCGGTTCGATATCGCCGGCGGGCGGCGTGGCCGCAGTCACCGGGTCGTCGTAGCCGTAGTTCGCGAAGTCGACTTCCCAGACGAGCCGTTCGTCGTCGCTCTCGGGCGTCCACTCGACCGTGACCGTTCCCTCGCCGGGTTCGAGTTCGCTCGGCGGTTCGTCGGTCGTCGTTCCCTCGACGAACTGACTGTTTCCGGCGATCGCCGCATCGTTCGGGTTCTCGTAGCCGAACGTCACGTCGATGCCGTCGTCGGTCGGTGTCGTTTCCTCGACCGAAAGCGACGGGAGTTCCGGACGAGCCTCCTCGTCACACGCCCTCGCCGACGGATTCGGGTAGTCGATTCCGGCGAAGGGGATCGCCTCGGGCGAACTGATACCGGAGATGTACGTGCCGAACGTGCCGTAATCGGGCACCTCGACGAGCACTTCGTCGCCGTCGGTCGTCACGTTGCGTTCCTCGCCGATCTCGAAGACGATCGTACCCGTAAACGGTGCGTCGACGTCCTCGCCGACGGTGACGTAATCTTCGATGATGGTGTTCCCGAAGCCCGCCTGATCGTAGAAACCGGTGCTCGCGGCGACCTGATCGCCCTCCTCGAGCGAGGCGGTGACCACTGCCCGCGAGCAACTCTCGAACTCGACGTCGAAGGACTCGAGTTCGCTGTCGACCGTGTACGCGACGGAGTCCGTCTCGATGGGCGTTCCGTCCTCGGCCGCGACGACGGCGACGTCCAGCGTCGCGTTCTCCTCGAGGGCTGGCTCGAGAGCCAACTCCGTCGGACCGATCGTCCGGTTGGCCGCAAACGTCTCGCTCTCGGCGAGTTGCGTGCCGTTCTCGTCGGTGACCGTGAGGGCGTACTCGACCGACGCGTTGGCCGCGGTGACGGTAATCGTCTCGCCGTCACCCGTCTGATCGGCCACCGTGAGGTTCGCCGTGGGGTCCGTGGGATCGGGTTCGACGACCGTGTACTCGATCGTGTCGGCTGCCAGCACCGCGTCGTCGGCCACGGCGCGAACGGAGACGTCGACGCTCGTGTTCGCCTCGAGTGGCGGCTCGAGGTCGAGCGTCCGTTCCGCGACCGTCTCGTTCGCTTCGAACCGTTCGCTGTCGACCCGTTCACCGTCGTACTCGGCTGCGATGACGTATGGCACGGACGCACTCGCCGCGTCGATCTCGAGGGTCTCTCCCTCGCCGTCCTGATCGTCGACCGAGAGCGTCGCCGTCGGTTCGTCGACGGGGTCGTCCGCGACGGTGTACTCGATGGAGTCGTTCGCGAGCGTCGTCCCGTCCTCGCCGACGACCGAGACGTCGACGGTCGCGTTCGCCTCGAGTGGCGGCTCGAGGTCGAGCGTGAGGTTAGTCACCCCTTCGTCGGCGTCGAACGTGTCGCTCTCGACGGCGTTCCCGTCGTACTCCGCGGTCACGGTGTACGGGACCGAGGCGTTCGCCGCCTCGACCTCGAGCGTTTCACCGTCGCCGACCTGATCCGAGACCGACAGCGTCGCCTCGGGAGCGTCGCCCGGTTCGTCCGCCACCGTTACGAACGCGCCGTCGAGTACCGGTGCCCCGCTCTCGGCGACGTACGGGACATCCTCCTCGCCACCGGAGTCGGCGTACTCGAAGGTTTCGTCGTCGTTCGTATCGTGATGGACGACGGCCACGAGCGACGTGTCCTCCGCCAGCGGTTCGTCGAATTCGACCGTGACGTTCTCGTGATCGCCCGCCTCGAGATAGCTCGAGACGCCGAGGATATCGTCGGGATCGGCGTCGACGGCGATCCCCCCATAGACGGCCACGAAGCCGCCCTCCGAGAGGGAGACGTCCTCGATCGTGACGGTCTCGCTGTCGGACTCCTGGTCACGGAAGTCGATCGAAGCCGTTCCCTCGATCCGATCGATCGTCTCGATCCGCTGGACGACTTCGACTTCGACGCGTTGGGAGATCACCGTGACGTCGTCGGTATCCTCCCGAATGGCATAGGCGGTCGCGGTGGCCGCCGTCTCCTGTGTCAACGTCTGGAGTTGCGTGATACCGATCCGTTGGGACTGGACGACTCGAGCCGTCTCCACGGTCGCGATTCGCGCCGCCGTCTGGACCTGCGTGACCGTCGCCGCCTGTGACTGGACGAGCGCGCCGCTCGCGCCGCCCTGGGCGAGGCGCTGGACCTGCGTCACGCCGACGAGTTGCGTCTGGGTCACCGCACCCGAACCGGCACCGAACGCCGCGGCCTGTACCTGCTCGAGTGACACCTCCTGGCGCTGGACCGCGCTGGTGACCGCACCCTCCGCGGCACCGATCGCAGCCGACTGAATCTGGGTGATCGAGACCGACTGCCGCTGGAGCACGCCGCCCGCGCTCCCGTCAGCGGCGGCCTGGATCTGCTCGACGGTTGCGTCCTGGCTCTGGGAAATCGAACCCGTCGCGGCACCGGAGGACGCCTCCGCGACCTGCCCGATCGAGATCCGCTGGAACTGCTCGATGCTGACCGATTGGAGCTGTTTCAGCGAGCCGCGGCTTGCACCGCGGGCAGCGGCCTGCGTCTGCTCGACCGAGACCGCCTGTTCCTGCACGAGCGCCCCCTTCGCCGCCCCGGCTGCGGCCGTCTGCACCTGTTTGATCGTCACCCGCTGGCGTTGCTCGACCTCGATGCCGTCCTCCTGCCCTCCGTCGGCTCGTTGCTCCTGTCGAACGTCGGCTCGTTGCTCCTGTTCGAGCACCGCACGCGTGCTCCCCTCGAGCGCTCCCGCCGCGGCTCCGGCCGCCGCGTGTTGGACGTGCTCGAGGGTCACCCGCTGGCGCTGTTCGACCGAAATCGCCCGATACTGCGTCAGGACGCCGTACGCCGCCCCCTGCGCGGCTTCCTGAATCGTCCCGACGGCACCGACGTCTTTCGCGCCGGCCTCGCTCGCGGCACCCGCGGCCGCGCCGCTGGTCGCGACCTGCAACTGTTCGACGGTCACGTGCTGGCTCTGGGCGATCGCGCCGTGTGCCCCACCCCAGGTCGCGCTCTGCAGCTGGGTCGCGTTCACCGACTGGGACTGCGAGAGCCCGCCGTCGGTCGCGCCGCCCACCGCGGACTGAATCTGCGTCGCGTTCACCGACTGTTTCTGGATCAACGTGCCGTGAACCGCACCTTTCGTCGCCGCCTGGACCTGCTCGGCCTCGACGGTCTGATACTGCGCGGCCGCTTCTCGCGCACCCTCGAGCGCTGCCGCCCGCTGTTCCTGGGTCACCTCGACGCCCTGTGACTGGACGAGCGCGACTCCCTCGCTGACCCCTTCCTCGAGGGCTTCCTCGTGGTCAGCCTGCACCACGGCCCGTTCGTTCCCGTCGTCAGCCGTCGCAGCGTCATCCATCCCGGTCGCAGGCGGGTCCACCGGATCGAACGCGGCGTCGGCTGCCGGCTGTGAATCGGCCTGATCCACCTGAAACGCGGCCTGTGACGGTCCTGTCCCACCCGCGGGCGAGGCCGTCCCATCGGCGGGCACGGGTTCGACGGCCGCGCCGGCACCCGCGCGATCGCCCTGCTCGGCGGTTTCGAGGCCGCCGCCGAGGACCGGCAGTGCAACGACGCTTCCGACCATCGCAGCCGCGACCAGAACGACCGCGATCGTGGTTCGACTCCAGCTCATCGGGACGGCCCTCCCGCTGTTCCCTCCGTTTCCGCTACAGTTGCCGTGGCCGGGCGTCCTCGAACCGGACGCTCGCGGACGCGCCATCCCGTCCAACGAAGCGTCGTCACGTCGTCGGCACGTTTGACACCCGGTTTCGCGACGCGATTCCCCCGATCGACAGTCCACCTACTACCGAGACGCATTTCTCCATCACGGGGTCGAAAGAGCGCATAAGACCGCCGTTCGTTTCGGTTTCCGAACCGAGACAAGCAACCATTACCCGCTTCGACCGAACTCGAGATCGGCGTGGACGGCAGGGTGGTGGCTTCCAGCCGGAGAATACGGAACACCTGATAGGAACCGTGATAGTTGCACGTTCCGAGTAGAAGCACGCTGTTTCGGACCGTTCGGAAATCGATTTCGCGAGGGACACGCCTCGAGAGGACCTGTCAATCCACTCGCCACTGTCTTCGGAAACCGAAGTGTTGATCCCGGTTTACGAGAGAGCGAGGGTATGGCAACGGAACGGAATTCGGTCGAATTGGTCGACGACACCGTCGTCCGGCAGTTCGCTCGGGCGGCGATGCTCGCGGCGCTGATGGGCGCGTCGGTACTAGTAACGATTCCGGTTCCCATCTCCGGGGCGCCGCCGATCACGCTTCAGGTGCTGTTCGTCTTCCTCGCCGGGCTCGTTCTGGGACCGGTCTGGGGGACGGCGTCGATCCTGCTGTACCTCACGGCGGGTGCCGTCGGCGTCCCGGTATTCGCCGGGATGGAGTCCGGATTCGGCATCCTGGTCGGAGACACGGCCGGCTATCTGTGGGCCTATCCGGTCGCTGCGGCCGTGACCGGCCTCGTCGTTCACCGCGGAACGACGCTGCGTGATCTCCGTACCGCCCCGCTTCCGATCGTCGTCGTCGCGCTCGGTATGGCGACGATCGTCATCTACGGCATGGGGGCTGCCTACCTGGCGTGGCTTTTCGAGCTGGCGCCCTGGGCAGCCATTACGGCCGGCGTGCTCCCGTACGTTCCCGGCGAGATCTTCAAAATGGCCGCCGCGATCGCGATCGTGAGATCCGGGCGGATCACGCCTGTCGGTGCGTGATCCCGACGAGACGATGATCGAATTTCGATCGGTTTCCTACGCGTTCGACGACGTCCCCGTTCTCGGGGAGCTCTCGCTGACGATCGACGACGGCGAGTTCGTCCTGCTCGCGGGCGCGAACGGCAGCGGGAAGACGACGCTCCTGCGTCACTGCAACGGGTTACTGACGCCCGACACTGGTCAGGTTCTCGTCGACGAGACATCCGTCGCGGACGACCTGATCGCGGCCCGCTCGAGCGTCGGCATGGTGTTCCAGCATCCTCGCGATCAGTTCGTCTCGGCGACCGTCGGCGCGGACGTCGCGTTCGGCCCCGAGAACCTCGGCCTCGAGCGTACCGAGATCGACCGCCGCGTCGAAGCCGCCCTCGAGGCCGTCAACATGGCCGGCCGCGATGACGAACGGATCGACGCCCTCTCCGGCGGCGAACAGTCCCGCGTCGCTATCGCCGGTGCGCTCGCGATGGAGCCGACGCATCTCGTTCTCGACGAACCCTTTACCGGCCTCGACGAGCCCGCGCGCCGGTCGGTCCTCGCTCGGCTCGAGGCCCTCTCGGCCGACGGGACCGGCGTCCTGCTCGCGACCCACGATCTCCGGGACGTACTTGGACTGGCCGATCGGGTGATCGCGATGCGGGACGGACAGGTCGCCGTCGACGGCCCGCCCGAAGACGCGCTCGGAGAACTCGAGGGACTCGAGGTCCGCGTTCCCGACCGATGATGGCGAGCGACGAATCAGGGGTACCCAGACGGCAAGGAGGACCGGAGCGATGCTAACGTACGAACCCGACGATACGTTCGCACACCGGGTCGATCCTCGATCCAAGCTGGCGGTCCAGATCGGGTTCGCCGCGACGGCCCTCGCACATACGTCGCCGCGGGCGCTGGTCGTCCTCTCGGCAGTGACGGCGCTCGTGATGGCCACGGCGCGGGTGTCGCTCCGTCGGACCCTCGTCGCCTATCGGATGGCACTGTTCGTCCTCGTCCTCGCGCCGCTGCTCGCGGGCGTGACGCTCGGTCCGCCCTGGTTCGATCGATCGGCCGCCGTCGCGTCGGGGCTCGCGAGCTACCGAGTCTTGCTCATCCTGCTCGTCAGCGCGGCCTACGTCCGCTCGACCCCGGTACGAGCGTCTCGAGCCGCGATCCAGCGGACGATTCCCGGGAAACCCGGCCAGCTACTGGGCCTCGGCGTCGGCCTCGTCTTCCGGTTTCTCCCCGTGGTTCGGAACGATCTCCGAACGATCCGCGAGGCGATGGCCGCGCGATTGGGGACCGAACGCGGCGCGGTCGAGCGCGCGAGCACCATCGGCATCCTCGGGCTGACCCGCGCGTTCGACCGCGCCGATCGGCTCTCACTCGCGCTCCAGGCACGGTGTTTCGCGTGGAACCCCACGCTTCCGCCGCTGGCTTTCTCTCGAGTCGATTACCCCGTCCTCGCCGTCGCCGTCGTCCTCGGACTCTCTACACTCTACTGATCGGTTCGCGACGGAGTCACCGAAGCGCTCGAGACGGGTGAACCGTCTCTCGAGAGTGCCGAAACAGCCCCCGTAAAACGGATTCGGCGGCAGCCTCGCTCACCAGCGAACCATCACTCGTCTCGGCGGAGAGTCGGCGCTGGGAGCCCCGCAGGGGCATCGGGGACGAGCCAGGCGGGCACGACTCGAGTGAGAACGACCATCCCGATCAGTTCGACCAGCGTCTGCGT